>NZ_KV801003.1:27281-85427 GCF_001810345.1 Haemophilus sp. HMSC061E01 | reverse complement strand
ATAAGGCATCAAATTCTGCATTTTTGAAACGAGCAAAGTTTGAGTTGCCAGCGTTAGCACTTGCAAGTAACGGAGAAAGGAAGTTATCCGGATCACCGTTATCGCCTGACCAACCAAAGATACCCGCCGTTAATTCACCTGCTTTAGCACGTTTTTGATAGTCAGCCCATTCAAACGTGACTGGATTTGCTTTTACGCCCACTTTCGCCCAGTCTGCCATCACAAGTTCAGCCATACGTTTTGGATTTGGGTTAGACGCACGTACCACTGGTTGAATCCAGAAGTCCGTTTCAAAACCGTTTGGATAACCAGCTTCTGCTAAAAGCTGTTTCGCTTTCTCTGGATCATACGGATAATCTTGGATTTCATCGTTATAACTCCAAATTGTTGGCGGTAGTGGGTTTTTCGCTGCAGTACCTGCACCTTGATAAACCGCTTCAATAATTGCTTTTTTGTCCACCGCATAGTTCAATGCTTGGCGTACTTTCACGTTATCAAATGGCGCTTTCTCTGTATTGAATGCGATATATGCCACGTTCAAACCTTTTTGTTCCAAAAGCTGTACTTTCGGATCAGTTTTCATTTTGGCTAAATCCGCCACATTCGGGAAGAGAATTAAATCACAAGAACCCGCTTGTAACTTCGCATAACGCGTCGTCGCATCTGGCACGATGCTGATGACCAAGCGATCAAGCGGTGTACGACCTTTCCAATAGGTTTCATTCGCTACGTATTGTGCCGCTTGGTCAGTTTTGTAATCCACAAAAATAAACGGACCTGTACCTACCGGTTTGTTATCGATCGTTTCTGGTTTACCCGCTTTCAGCATCGCATCTGCATATTCAGCGGAATAAATAGAGATAAAGTCCATTCCCAAGCTTGCTAAGAAAGTCGCATCTTTTTTATTCAAGGTGATACGAACGGTGTTGTCATCCACTTTCTCAACTGATTTTAATAAATCTGGGAATTTCATCGCTTTGAAATACGGATAAGTCCCTTTCGATACATTGTGATAAGGATGGTTAGGATCTAACTGACGTTGGAAAGAAAAAACCACATCATCCGCATTAAAATCACGTGTTGGCGTAAATTCTTTTGTCGTATGGAATTTCACCCCTTTACGTAGATGGAACGTATAAGTTAAACCATCATCACTGATTCCCCAGCTTTCAGCCAAGGCTGGCTCAAGGTCAGTTGAACCTTTTTTGAATTCAACCAAACGGTTATACACTTGTTGTGAACTCGCATTGTAAGATGTGCCTTCCATTACCAATGCCGGGCTAAAGCCAAGTGGTGCTTTTGCCGTACAGTACACAAATGTGTTATTGCCCGAAGGTTTTGCTGTTTCTGCTTTCGCAGTTTCTTTTGCAGCAGAACCAGATTGATCACAAGCAGCTAAAAACAAACTCGCTGCAACAAGTGTTAACGTCGCTTTTAGTTTCATAAGTTGTCCTTTCTTTGTAAGGTAAGTTTCTCGCTTACCCAACCATCAATTGTGGTAGATTCAAATCCACCCTGTATCTAAAATTTTACTTAAGATATAAGCAAATCAAACTTTTACAAAATAAGAAAATGATCTTTCTTATAACAAATTAAACTAAGGTATTCAATATCAGCGTTTTTTCCGCAAATGATCCCCGTCTGTTTTGTGCAAATAGCTCAATATCCAAACTAATGCGATCGCAAAAACAGAAGTAGTCAGAAATGTGTAACTGAAAGCATGTTGTAATGCTTCGCCTTCGTTACCAATGAATTGACGGTATAATGTTAAAATAATAGATGCCACCGCAATACCAAAACCAATACCGACTTGTTGTACGATGCTCAACACTGTGGAACCCACGCCTCCTTGTTCTTGGGATAAATCGCCGACTGTAAGAGTATTAATCGACGTAAAAATCATCGACATACAGGCACCATACCACATCAAATTACATATAATCCACATTGTTGATGATGAGGAATCAAGCCATGACATAGAAACCGTTGAGCCAGCCATTAAAACTGACGATAAAATTAACGTGGTTTTATAACCTAGCATATTTAAAATATGCCCAATAAAGCGTTTAAATACGACGGACATTAGCGCAATAGGTGCAAGTAACCAGCCTGATACTTCAGCTGAATAGCCAAAGGAAAGTTGGAACATTAATGGCAATAAGAATGGCACAGCCGATCCAGAAAGACGGATAAAAATATTGGCTGCAATGCCTAATCGGAATGTTCTTGTATTGAAAAGAGATAACGGCAAAATAGCACGATCATTACCTTTTGCATAAAAATAATAGGCCACCAATAATGCAATACCAATCGACAATGCACTATATGTAGTCATATTGTCACGGTGACTTTCGCCCAGTAAATCAAGTCCGAGCGTTAAACCGACTAAACCAAATGCAAAGAGTAAAAATCCTGTCCAGTCTAACTTACTCGCATTACCCTTATGATTTCCCATCACTTTAGCGGCAGCCCAGAAGCCTAACATGCCAATAGGAATATTGATTAAGAAAATCCAATGCCATGACGTATGCACTACAAGCCAACCACCTAAAATCGGGCCAAGAATCGGGCCGATAAGTCCTGCTGTAGCCATTAAATTCCAGGCATTAATTAATTGATTTTTCGGTACGGTTTGAATAATCGCAAGGCGAGCGACGGGCATCATAAATGCTCCGCCAATACCTTGGAGAATCCGTGCAAGCACAAGGGTCTCGAGAGACGTTGCCATCGCACAAGCCACCGAGCCGAATACAAAGGTAAAAACAGCAGAGCGGAAAACCGTAAGCGTACCAAATTTCGCTGCCGCCCAAGCGGTTAAAGGAATAAATAAGGCAACGGCAAGAGAATAGGCGATAATCGCCATTTGCATTTCAAAGACAGGAGTTTGCAGATCTGTAGCAATGGTTGGTAAGGCAGTATTTAAAATAGTCGCGTCCAAACTTTGCATAAACAAAGCCATGGAAGCCACCCAAGCCAGCCCTTTATAATGCTGACGTTCTATTACTGCGTCTTTTTCCACCATTGATAAATAAACTCTGCGATCTGTTCAATGTGATTAATATCTAATAAAGTGCGGTCAGTTTCAAGCGAATAATCTGTTGCTAAAGCCAACACGTTTTCATCTAATTCCGGCAATGGTTTTGTCATCTCTTGTCGATGCAATAGAATCTTTGGAATGGGTTCTTGTTTAAATCCTTCCACCAAAACTAAATCCGTTAAATGACGATCAAATTGTTGACTTAAATAGGCTAATGAAACTGGTTCTTGAGGGGTTTCTGTCATCAACGCCCAGCGAGTATCACAAGCCATAATAACTTGCGCAGACCCCGCCTCTTTCATTCGCCAACTGTCTTTTCCTTCTTTATCCACATGAGCGTTGTGATGGCTGTGTTTAATCACTGAAACACGTAGGCCTTTTTTAATTAATTGAGGAAGCAATTTTTCCAGCAATGTGGTTTTGCCACTACCGCTGTAACCTGTGATGCCAAGAAGAGGAAGGGGATTATTCATTGTAAAAACCTTAAGAAAAATGACCGCACTTGATAAAACAAAACCCCGCAGGACGGGGTTTAGCTATCAAAATCCATTAGGTGAAGAAAGTATAGCAAGGGGAAACAAAATAGCAACTTTCTCACTGCTACTGAATTATTTTAGGAATGTTACACCTTGTACAATTCGTTTCGCTGCGGCAATTGGAAGCTGTCCGATAAAGGTAATTTCTTTATCGCCTATGACTTCACTGTAAATCGTGTAAGCCCCTTGTTTCCACGTGTTTTCTTTTGCAGCGGTGCTATCCGCTTTATTGATATAAAGTGTGAAAGTGAAAAGACCGTCACTAAATAACGCATTTTCAATCACTTCACCGTCTATCACATCTTGATTTTGACGAATTAAATCAAACCCTTGCGGTAACCAATCTGTTTTCCAATTGATTGAAAGCGATGATTCTTGTTTTCCTTCATTTAAAAGTGGCGGCACTGATACCTTATTAAGGTAATCGGTTAAACCACGTAGACGATCATCGATATATAACGTCACCACACGGAACTGATCCAATAACTTGCCTTCACGATCAAGCATATCGCTACGCAATAACAAACCATTTTCTTCATCTAAGAAAACGAGGTATTGATAGCGAAAATCGTCTTTGGGCACAATACGAATAGTATCAACGAATCGGCCTGCAATTCGGTCTTTTCCAAGCTTAATAAAATCATAATTCTGACTCAGCTTGCTAAAATCAGTACGAATCACTGCTGGAAGCGCATCCACAATCTCACCACTGTTAATCGTGAAAGCACGTGAACCTGGCTGGAAATAGCTGACTAAATTACCGCGTTGGATGATTTCTTGCTGTTCACCATCTAATGTCACCAACTGCGCATACACTTTTTGCCCTTGCTTAATATGACGATAACGGAATGAGTCCATATTTGTTGGCGTAGTTTGCACAAAAGCAAGCTCATAGTTTAAATCTCGCATCGCTTGCGACATTTTATTTAATGACTGGATTGGCTCTTCTGCAAATGCCGTAAAAGGCAATAAGAATAAGCCTAAAAGAGCGGTTAATTTGAGAGACGTTTTTTTCATAAATAAATCAATTGATCCATAAAAAAATTCACCACGCCTAAGGTGGTGAATTATCGATTAATTGCTGTAATTATTTCGCTTGGTTGCTACCCACATTTAAGCTATCTGCATGCATACGACGCTGTAATTCATAGTTTTGTAACATCGTACCAATACGGCGATTTTTTTGTTCAACCTGTTCCGAAGTGGCTACATCTTTGGTCGGAGCGTTGTAACTTACTTCTTGAACTGAACTGTTAAATGGTAAGGTTTGTAAAACAGGGTTTTCTGGTGTAACCGACGTGCTTTTCGCATTAAATGATTGCACACCTACTACTGCCACTAAACACACACCTGCAGCCACCGCAATTTGTGTCATTGGTGCAAAGAATGCTTTTAATTTTTGCACGAATGGTAAGCTGTCTGCTTCTTCTGGTGTTGGTTGAGAAACAGTAATCTCAACGTGTTTTACTTCTTCTAATTCAATTAAATCAGCCATTTTCGCGGTAAAATCAGCACCTAATAATACTGGTGACTCTTTACGCATAACTGCTCTTACTGTGTGATACGCCGCCCAAGACTCTTGTGAATCTTTATCCTGACAAAGTTGTTCTGTCAACTCGGCACTGACTTCTTCTCCATCCATATAGGCTGAAAGTAACTCTTTTTGCATTTTATAAACTCCGACTTTATTTTAACGTTGCATAAGCGGTTGTATTTTGTTCTCAATCACTTCCCGAGCACGGAAAATGCGAGAACGTACAGTGCCTACTGGGCAATCCATTATTTCTGCGATTTCTTCATAGCTTAACCCTTCAAGCTCACGCAAGGTAATCGCGGTTCTTAAATCTTCTGGCAAACTGTGAATGGTATCGAATACCACTTTTTCTAATTCGCTAGATAACATTTCATTTTCAGGGGTATCTACATCACGTAGATGGGTTCCCACATCGTAGCTTTCGGCATCTTCAGCCAAAATATCTTCGCTCGGTGGACGGCGCCCCTGTGCCGTTAAGTAATTCTTTGCCGTATTAACGGCAATTCGATATAGCCAAGTGTAGAATGCACTATCGCCCCGAAAGGATTCAATGGAACGATAGGCCTTAATAAAGGATTCTTGTACAACATCTGGAATGTCGTTATGAGAAATGTAGCGGGTTAAAAGTCCGGCTACTTTATTTTGATAACGAGAAACCAATAAATTAAAGGCTTTTTTATCGCCTTGCTGCACTCTTTCTACCAAAGCCTGATCTGTTAGCTGTTCAGCCATATATCTCCTATGCTACGTCTAACACGCCTTCATATATTCAAGACAGCAAGCTATTGTTGCTTTATCAGACAGAGTTAAAATTGAAAAGTTCCTTATGTATAAAAAATTTCAAAAAAATTAACGGACATTCGTTTTCTGCACATCTTGGATATATTCAACCATCGCTTGCACTTCGGCATCGTCTGATTGACTGCCATTAAAAAACCACGAAAAAAGTTGTAAATCCGTGGCGGCAAGTAAACGAATAAAAATATCTTTTTTGTCGTCAGTCAGTTGGTCAAAATGCGCTTTATAAAAAGGCATGATGATTTTATCCAACTCAAGCATACCTCGACGACAATCCCATTCAATGCGGAGTTTATTGTATTTATCCATAATTTCTCCCTAAATCATTGTAATTATACCTGATAAATGAAAAGTGCGGTTAAAAATTACCGCACTTTTTTAATCAAAGAATTGGCTATTCTGTCGCCTTTGGTTTAATCACCGCGTAAACCACACCGGTTAATAATGCCCCCGTTGCAATTGCACCTAAGTAGAGTAATGGTTCTGAAACAAACGGAATCACAAATAAACCACCATGTGGTGCTTGCAGAGAAATATTTAATGCCATTGAAATCGCACCTGCAGTTGCTCCACCGATCACCGAGCTAATAATCACACGTAATGGATCAGCAGCTACAAACGGTAATGCTCCTTCAGAGATAAAGCACAAGCCTAAGACAAAAGAAGCTTTACCTGCATCACGTTGATTACGGGTAAATTTACTGCGAGCAATCCAAGTTGCAATCGCCATCCCAATTGGCGGCACCATACCAGCTGCCATTGCGGCGGCCATTGGGGTGTGAACTTGAGAGGCCAACATTCCCACAGAGAACGTATAAGCTGCTTTGTTTACTGGACCGCCCATATCAATACACATCATGGCACCGATAATCGCACCTAACACCATCGCATTGACTTCACCCATGGATTTTAACCAATCGCTTAAGGTGGTCATTATTTGTGAAACCGGAGGGTTAATCACATAAATCATGGCAAGACCAACAATCAAGGTACCAAAGAGCGGGAGAATTAGAATCGGTTTTAAGGAAGTTAAACTTGCCGGCAATTTAATGGTTGCATTTAATCCTTTCACTACATAACCCGCTAAGAAACCCGCGATAATACCACCTAAAATCCCTGCGCCCGCCGTGGTGGCTAACATACCGCCAATAAGACCTACTGCAAGCCCCGGACGATCTGCGATAGAAAAGGCCACATAGCCGGCAAATACCGCAATCATCAGATGGAATGCGGCGCCACCGCCGATATCCATTAAGGCTTTTGGAATACCATGAAAAATTGTTTCATCTTTGAAGGCTTCGATACCAAACATAAAGGAAATCGCGATTAATAAGCCACCGGCAACCACCAATGGCAACATATGCGATACACCGGTCATCAAATGTTTGTAAACACCTTTTTTCTCACCACTTTCTTCTGATTTCTCAGAAGATTTTGCTGAGCCACCTTCGTAAATTTTCGCTTCTTTAAATGCCTTATCGAATTCCTGTGCTGTTTTCTTTAAAGCCAAACCGGTCGACGTACGATACATCGGTTTTCCTTGGAATTTATCTAGCGGTACATCAATATCGGCTGCAACAAAGACTAAATCTGCTGCGGCGACTTCTTCAGGGGTAATTTCATTACCTGCGCCCACTTGGCCACGCGTTTCGACTTTTACCTGCCAACCTTGTTTTTTAGCATAGGTTTCGATGGCTTCAGCAGACATAAAGGTATGCGCAACTCCTGTCGGACAAGCTGTAACCGCGACGATATTTTTAACGCCAGAAACGCTACCAAATCCAACCGCACTTTGAACTGGTTGAACATAGTCTACTGCTTGATTAAGTGCATTCGTCAGCGTGACTTCAGGTGAAGCAATCGCCGCATCTTCATTGGCTAAAAAGACTTTTTTGCCCACAAGTTCAGCAGAGTTTGGCAAACTAGATCCGAAAACAATCACTAAATCCGCCTCTTTGGCTTGTTCAACCACAATATGATTGGCTTTTTTCGCTACCACGCTCAATGCTTGGCGAAGTAAATAGGCTTTTGCCGCACCAATTTGCGGAGATTGAGTTAAAAACAAATTCATTACATTATCCTTCAATCACAGAAATTTTGACATTCGCCAGAATTGGCTCAAGCAAGGCGATATCACTCACGCCCACATTGCTTTGTGAAACGGCAAAAGCAGAAACAGCACTCGCAAACGCTAAGGTTTCCGCTTGAGACAAGCCTTTTTCGATACCATAAATTAAGCCAGCCACCATAGAATCGCCTGCGCCTACAGTGCTCACCACATTTTCACATTTAGGTGGTTGAGCTTGAATCACAGCTTGATCGCTCAGCCATAAAGAACCGTTCGCACCCATCGAAATAATGACGTTAGCAATGCCTTCTGCTTTAAGTTTTTTGGCCGCTGCAATAATTTCATCAAGAGAATTTAACGGATGACCAATCCAAGCTTCCAATTCGCGATGATTTGGTTTCACCAACCAAGGGCTAGCTTTTAACCCTGCTGTAAGTGCCGCATTACTGCTATCTAATACGACTTTCACACCAGCTTGATGCAACTGATTAAGCCAATCCGCAAATAATTCAGGACTCACACCCCGCGGTAAACTGCCACATACCGCAACGATGTCAAAGTTCTGACAATACGCTAATGAATCTGCTGTAAATTGCTGCCAAGCTTCTGGAGTGATTTGATAACCTAAGAAATTTAAATCTGTTACATCCGCTTCGGTTTCTGTAATTTTTACATTAATACGGGTTTTGCCTGCAACACGATGGAATTTGTCTTCTAATCCTTGTTTTTTAAATAGTGTTTCGAAATCACCGACGTTATCTTCCCCTAAGAAGCCACCAACGGCCACCTCTACGCCCAAATCTTTTAATACCTTAGCGACATTAATGCCTTTGCCTGCAGGGAAAATACCGAGCGTTTCAACGGTGTTCACTTCGCCGATTTCAATACGAGGCAAACGCCCAACTAAATCATAAGCGGCGTTTAAGGTAATTGTTGCTACTTTTGCCATCACTTACCCCCGACCTTCGCCTAAACCACTTTCAATGACTGCACCAATACCCTCAATCGCTTGCTGAGCTTCTTCACCGCTCGCCACAAAACGTAGGCGGTGACCTTTCACGACACCGAGTGCCACAATTTTCATCAAACTTTTCGCGCTGACTAATTGGGTGTTACGATCTAAGTTTTGTACCGCAACCGACGCATTATATTTTTTCACTTCATTAACAAGCACCGCACTTGGACGAGCGTGCAAACCGTGTTCATTACGAATCATAAATACAGCTTCAATGGCATCGGCTGGTAAGCCCGTGTTTTCTTCGTGGATTTGTGGTGCATGCTCGCTGCTTACTTCAATAGTATCTGGTTCAGTCGGTGGTACGACAGATACGCTTTCGCCAAGCCCACTCGCAATAATCTTACCTAAGGCTTCAATGGCTTGTTTCGCATCATCACCTTCCGCAACAAAACGTAAGCGATGACCTTGAGTCACACCTAATGCCACGATTTTCATTAAACTTTTTGCACTAACTGGTGCGGTTTCTCGAGTAAGATTTTGTACCGTAATTTTGGAGGTGAATTTTTTCACCTCATTGACAAGCACCGCACTTGGGCGAGCATGCAAGCCATGTTCATTACGAACAGTAAAGGTGCCAATCACTGCACCTGTAGCGATTTGGTCTTCAGATTGAGTTGCTGCAACTGGCACTTTACCGCCATTAAGTACGGTCAAAATTTGCTGCGTATTACCACTTAATAAAATATTTTGGACTTCATCATCCAATAAACGCGCTAATGTCTCATTGATTTGATCGTTAACCGCCGAAATCGTCAACACGCCTTTCACCGCTTTGCCATTATGATTAAAAATGGTTTTCGCACGACTGAATGCTAAGGCATTTTTCACATTACCTGATACGGCATCGGTTACCCATAACCCTTTACCAAGCGGCAGAGCAGAATTGGATACCACTTCAGAAACAAAGCTATTTTCAACCGCACTTTGCTGTTGTAATTTACCTGCATTGATGGCGGTAAGGGTGAGCAAACTTTGCGTTTCAATATCTAAACTTAATGTTTCTTCAGCAATGCTAAAAGCATCGCTTTCACCTAACAAAATCGCACGGAATTTTTCAACATTTGTTAATGTCGCTAACTGTGCCGCCGTATCTTCATCACCTAAAACATGCGTTAATTGACGAAGCAAAGCAAGATGCTCATCGGAACGGGCAGCAATACCAATCACAACATAAGCAATATTGCCTTCTCCCCACTCAATACCTTGTGGAAATTGGAAAACTTGTACACCGGTTTTTTTCACCATTGAACGGGTTTCTAATGTACCGTGTGGAATTGCAATCCCATTGCCTAAAAAAGTGGAAGTTTGTTGTTCACGTCCAAGCATACCTTGCAAATAGCCTTGTTCAACATTGCCAGCTTGCTCTAACACGCTTGCAGCCATTTCAATAGCTTGCAGCTTATTTGTTGCCGTAGCATTTAAATGAATGTTGCTTTCCGAAAGTTCTAACATTCTTGCTCCTTCACATTGATGATTTAAAAAAAGAAAAGCTGCTGATGAGGTCTCTCATCAACAGCTCAAATTGATTATTGGCCGGTACAGGCTTTGAGTAGCATTTCGCTACCTTGGGAAATGTAGGCGTCATTTTCACCGCGCTCTTTGCCTTTTTGCAAATCACGCATTGCATCGTAGATCCCTTGCGTCACACTTGGCGAATCCACTTTTTGCCAACAATTTGCACTTAAACGGCTGAAGTTAGTTTGTAATGCTTCTGCATGTAACACACCGCTATAGTAAGCATACACATCAGAATCATGACCACCTGTGTAGAGTTTATCTTGAATTTGCTTGATTGGTACAACAATACGACCGAGATACCAGTCATTCGCACCACTTGCAAAATTATCCACAAAGAAATTTTTTGTTACACGATCTTTATACGTTGCCACAGTGGCTTCATAAGCGGCGGCATAAGATTTTTGGTCGATTTTATCTTTATCTAAATCAATGACCTTTTTGTCTTTACCCATAAACGGAATATAAGAGGTCATATCTGAAATCGAAGAACAACCCGCAAGCATGACTGCAAAAAAGAATATCGAGATTTTTTTAAACATTAAATTTTCCTTATTTATAGGCGGTTAAAACCGCTGTTAATTATACTTAGAATGGGGAGTTAAGCAAGGTAACACCTAGTACTACGCTGATTCTTTGCTCACTCCGCTGTCTTTGACAATCGAAACTAAAATTTGATCAATTTTGAAGTTTTCGGTATCAATGACTTCAAATTTATATTTATCGTATACAACAAAATCGGTTTTTTTCGGAATTTTGCGTAACATATACATCAT
The DNA here is from genome assembly GCF_001810345.1 of Haemophilus sp. HMSC061E01. Lineage (NCBI taxonomy): Bacteria > Pseudomonadati > Pseudomonadota > Gammaproteobacteria > Pasteurellales > Pasteurellaceae > Haemophilus > Haemophilus sp. HMSC061E01. The sequence continues at coordinate 74,145 of NZ_KV801003.1, read as the reverse complement.
AAAGCCACTAATAGTCTCGTAATTTTCTGAATCAGGGAAAGATTCAATATCCAAAACGCGCATCACATCTTCAAGCGGCGTTGCCCCATCAATCAACCAAGAGTTTTCATCGCGGCTAACGATTTGCTCTTCTTCGTTAGAAACCAATTCTCCCATCACAATACTCATCACATCGTTCAAGGTAATTAAGCCCATTACAAGCGCATATTCATTGACGATAATCGCAAAATCTTCCCCCGTAGATTTAAACAACTCCAATACTTCGTATAACGACAGCGTATCTGGGATAAATAACGCTTTGCGTAATAAACGGCTATCTGTTAAATCTACTACTTCTTGTTGAAGATAAAGCGTCAACAAAGTATGGGATTCCACATAACCTAAAATCTTGTCCAAACCATTATCACAGATCACTAATTTAGAATGAGAGTCAGCCGATAAGGTATTCAACACTTCCTGACGAGTAAAAGTGCGGTCTAAAAACACGATGTTTTCACGAGTCGTCATGGTTGAAGACACGGTACGCTCTTGCATTTCAAAGATGTTTTCAATCAAATAATGTTCTTGTGTTTTTAGTACGCCCGCTTCGGCACCAGCCTCCACAATCGCCACAATGTCTTCTGGAGTCATATTATCTTCGCGCTTAGTGGATATCCCCATTAAATGGAAGAAGATATTAGAAAGACCATCAAAAAACCATACAATAGGTTTTAAGAAGAAAATGAAGACTTGCATAATGCCAATAGTCCGTAACGCCACACCTTCAGGATTAATCAATGCGAGACGTTTCGGAATTAAATCGGCTAATAAAACAAATGTTGTGGTTACCATGAAAAAAGCAATCCAAGAGGAGGCTGGCTCAACCCATTCTGCCATAGTGTATTCATGTAAAAAACTCTGTAAGTGAAGACTAATGGTTGCTTCACCAATCACACCACCGAGTACGGCAACCATATTAAGTCCAATTTGTACTACAGTAATGAAACGCCCTGGCTGTTCCTGTAATTTTAAAACTTTCTCCGCTTTGATATTGCCTTCATTGGCCAACGTTTGTAGTTTAATGCGTCTTGCACCCGCGAGAGAAATCTCAGCTGATGACAAGATTGCACTGACAATAATTAATACGATTAAAATAAAAATCGCTGCAGATAAACTCATAATGTTCTCTTTATTGGCTTTAAAGTGCGGTCAATTTACCGCTGGTTTTTAAGCTAGAAATGTTATTATTAAATTGTGAGGGCGTTCTATGACGCCCCATATTTGAGAAACGCTAATTTTCGCTGTCGAACCAGCCACGTACAAATTGGATAGAAAGGAAAAGAGTAATTAATAAGAAAGCATAGAATACCCAAGATAAAATCGGATGGCTTGGTGTCACATCGCCACTGATTTCTTTCACTGCAACGGCATTGCGATATTCATCGAACATCGTCATCCGCCAACCGTAATACTTGATTTGCACTAATTTGTTTTCATTACCCAAGGCTTGAACTTGAGCCTGTAAGTTCGCTGAACCAAATTTAAAGTAGAATGGAAAACCCCAACGGGTATCTTCATTACGATACACCATGATTTTGCCATCATCATTTTGTGTATTGATAAAATACACATCGCGCGTTGGACCATCAGCCGGATTCGATTTTGTAATCGGGCCATCTTTATCCACACGTTTCACTTCCACACCGGTTACTCGCGTTACATCATAGTGTGGGAAAACGTAGTCTACCACCGCGAACATAAAGCCGTGGAAAACAAAGACTACTAAAAATAAAAAGTACTTAAAAAACTTACGCATAAAACTCCCTCATTTAAATCGATGATTTATTGTACATTAATTTTAAATAAACGCTCGAAGTTTTGTGTACTAATTTGTGCAAATTCTTCCATAGACAACCCTTTTAACGCTGCCACATACTCACACACTTCACGTGTATAGGCAGGTTGGTTCTCTTTACCACGATAAGGTACAGGTGCTAAATAAGGCGAATCCGTTTCAACTAACAAACGATCTGCCGGCACATAACGAATAGCTTCACGAATACTTTCCGCATTTTTAAAGGTTATAATGCCTGAACAAGAAATATAAAACCCTAAATCAAGTGCCTTTTTCGCAAAATCCAAGGTTTCCGTAAAACAATGAATTAATCCACCACACTTTTCTGCCTGGTGCTCACGCAACATGGCAATGGTATCTTCTGGCGCTGAACGAGTATGAATAATCACGGGTTTATCCACTTCATTAGCAATTCTGATTTGATCCGCAAAAACCGTTTGCTGCAATGCCTTATTATCTGCACTGTAATAATAATCCAAACCAATTTCGCCAATTGCGATCACTTTTTTATCTTGGGATAAACGTAATAAACGATCGGCATCGTAAGGTTCTTCTTCAAGATCTAGTGGATGTACACCGCAAGCCAAAGACACATTCGGAAATTTTGCTAACTCAGGGTAAGCTTTTTCAAAACGGCTTAATGTTACGCCAATCGCCAATAAATGCTTCACATCTCGTGCTTGGGCTTTGGCCACAACATCAGCAATATCTTTGTGTAAATTTTCATAATCCAATGCATCTAAATGGCAATGGGAATCTACGATAAACATAATTTATTTAGTCCTTAAATACGTCGGTAATTAACTTTGTCAAACCATCTAGTAACATTAATTCCGTGTTAACGCCGTTGATAGTGAGTAAATCCGAGCGCACTTTTTGCATAATTTTATTTGCGGTTAATAACCCAAGCGCTGTTTGCTCGTCTGCAAATTGAGTTACACCTGTTTTAAGATCAAGTGTTTGCCAGCCATTTTGTATTTCGAGTTTGTATTTAATGGCATCACTTAAAAACGCTAAAATCCAATCCACTTGCTGTACGGTGCGTTCTTTTTCAAAGAAAGGCAAAATTTCCAAAGGTGAACGACGACGATAAAACAGCCAAAATTGACGTAGGAAATTTTTTCTCTGTTCAATTAATCCTTGCCGGAGTGTTTCTAATGCTAACAGTGGACGACCCAAATTCATCGCAAGTGCGGTCAATAATTCAGATGTTTCTGCCTGAAATTGAGAAGAAAGCCAAGTTAAGGCTTCTGCTTCCGTTGGCAAAGGAACATTCCACACTTGGCAACGGCTGTAAATAGTCGCTAACAACGAAGAGGAAGGCTCTGTTTGCAATAAGAAATACGTGTTCGGACGCGGCTCTTCCAAAGTTTTGAGCAATGCATTCGCTGCCGCTTCCGTAAGACGTTCTGCATCTTGGATATACACTAATTTATTGCCGTTTTGTTGCGCGTGTTGGCTGACAACTTCATTAATCGCCCGTACCTGATCAACGCCAATGTCTTTGCCTTCTTGAGAGGCTAAAACATGAAAATCGGGGTGACTTTGCGCAACCATTAAGTGGCAAGCATGACAATGGCCACAAGGTGCATTATCTGGCGTTTGACACATAATGAGTTTTGTCAAAGCATCAAATAAACGTTCTGCCCCTAGCCCTTGATCGGCTTTAATTAACAACGCATGATGCCCCAAACCTTCGCTAAAAGTTTGGCTAATCTTGTTATAAGTAGGCACTAACCAAGGATAAAGTTCGCTCATTTTGCTTGTGAAACCCACCAATTTTTGATCGCACTTTGAATGTCCGCTTGTACTTGTGCCAAAGGCTGGCCAGCATTAATAATGGCGGCTTTCGGATTGTTTTGCACCAATTCCAAATAACGTTGGCGAGTACGATGGAAGAAATCAAGCCCTTGTTGTTCAATACGGTCTAATTCGCCTCGTCCTCTAGCACGTGCAAGCCCCTCTGCAGGATCAATATCTAAATACAGTACAAAATCGGGTTCAAAATCACCTAACACCATATTTTTTAAATTTGCCATCAGCGTTTGGTCAAACTGACGCCCACCACCTTGATAGGCCTGAGAAGACATATCGTGACGATCGCCAAGCACAATTTTTCCTTCTGCCAATGCTGGCTTAATCACATTTTCTACCAATTGAATTCGTGCCGCATAAAGCATTAATAATTCCGCTTTATCGGTAACAGGCTCTTCTGTTTCATGTTTGATTAAATGGCGTAATTTCTCTGCTAACGGTGTACCGCCTGGCTCACGAGTAAACACGATATCATTTACACCAAGAGATTTTAATGTATCCACCACCGTTTGCATGGCGGTACTTTTACCTGCACCTTCCAGCCCTTCAATGACGATAAATTTGCCTTGCATTAGTTGGCTCCTTTTTGTTGGTTACGATACCAACGTAAATATTCTTGCACCGCTTTATTATGCTCGTTCAGATTGCGAGTAAATTTATGACCGCCACTTCCATCAGCAACAAAATAATAAAAGTCCGTTTTCGCTGGATGCGCCACAGCCTGTAAAGCGCTCTCACTCACCATCGCAATTGGTGTTGGTGGTAAACCCTCAATCATATAGGTATTGTACGGGGTCATCGTTTCCAAATCTTTCTTACGAATATTGCCGGTATAACTCTCACCCATTCCATAAATCACGGTTGGGTCAGTTTGCAGTTTCATATTGGCTTTTAAACGATTAATAAATACTGAAGCCACTTGTGGGCGCTCCGCCGCAATTCCTGTTTCTTTCTCCACAATAGAAGCTAAAATTAGCATCTGATATGGATCTGCTAATGGGAGATTTTCATCCCGTTCACTCCACGCTTTATCTAAAGCTTTTTGTAAGCGAGTAGCTGAACGTTTTAATAATTCAAGATCCGTCGAGTTAGGCGTGTAATTATAGGTATCTGGATACAACCACCCATCCATGTTATTCCATTCGTAAACGGCTTTTGCAACGGCTGGAATATCCAATAACACCATGATCTCTTTATCCGTTTTACCTTGCAAGGTTTGTTTTAAGTGAGGTGCGCTTTCAAGGTTTTTACGCCATTCCTTGAACGTTTTACCTTCAATAAACTTCACGCTAAATTGCGCTTCCTTGCCGGAATTGAGCATATCCAATAAATCTTGCAACGTTTTCACGCCCGTTAAAGAATAAGTCCCCGCTTTCACTTTGTTGAGCTGCGGTTGTAATTTCAATAACCAAGGCAATAAATCGGCATGTTCAAGAATTTTTTCTTGCTCTAATAAAGCGGCGAGTTTACTGCCAGTAGTGCCTCGCTCAATTGTAAGCAATTGATCCTGCGTGACATTCACCGGCGTATGAACAAACTCAGTTAATTTTTGATAACCCCAAAAACCAACACCACCAAGAATTAGCAAGAGAATCAGTAAAAAGACAAAAAATTTTTTCATGCGTCACTCATTTTATAAAAACGACAAAAGGGGCAAAAATGCCCCCTTATTCTAACGGTTTCTGTTACTTATCGAAATATTGAATATCAGCATTTTTACGTAATGCTTTCACCCAGTCTTTGGTTGCATCTTGTAATTGGCTATTCACGATTTGTTCGTAAGCTTTTTGACGATAGGCATCTTCTGTTTTATCGCCATCACGACTACCGGTTACTTCGAGAATATGCCAACCAAATTCAGATTTAAATGGAGCAGAAATAGTACCTTGTGGGGTTGTTTCAACCATTTTTGCAAATGGACCTACATAAGCTTCTGGGAAAGCATAGCCTAAGCTTCCGCCATTCGCACCTGATAAATAATCTTTAGAATATTTTAATGCCGCATCAGCAAATGTCATTTTGCCAGAAATAATCTCGCTACGAATACGTTCTAATTCTGCTTTAGCTTGTGCATCGTTCAGTAATGGGTTTAATTTTAATAAAATATGACGAACTTCATACTCTTTACCCATCACTTTTTGTGCAGTACCTTTTGCTTTCGCTTCATCGAACATTTGTTTACCCAATGCATCCACTTGCTCACGAGTCACATCTACGCTGTTTTGAATGGCATGGTTACGCACACCCGCCATTAACATTTGACGAGAGATTTGTTGTTTAAATGCGTTTAAGGAAATGCCTTGATAATCCAACGCATCTAAGAATTGACCATAAGTTAAACCATTTTTCGCTGCAATATCTTCTACGATACGGTTTACTTCCGCTTGGTTTACTTTTACGCCTGATTCTTTGATAGCCTTATCAGTCAGCATATCATCAATAATCTTATCTAATGCTGCACGTTGGCTACCTTTCTTACCCATTACAGCATTCACTTGGCTTTGTAAAATTGGTGTACCATTCACAGTCGCCACAACGCGTTCTTCTGCTTGAACTTGAGAAAAAGTAAACAGACCGATCATGGCAAATAAAAGAGATTTTAACATTGATTTTTTCATTTTAGTTGTCTTAAAAAATAATAGGATAATGCTCGTTAGATTATCAATTTTATCAAAGGTTCACAATAGGCTGATCGTTATTTAGGCAATAATGCCACTTCATAACAACCATCGTATTTTAATGTACGCACCTGAACTTGTTCATCACGGGAAGTAGGCACATTTTTACCTACATAGTCTGCCCGAATTGGTAATTCACGATGTCCGCGATCCACTAAAATCACCAATTCAATTTTAGCAGCTCGACCAAAATCTGTTAACGCATCCATCGCGGCACGAATAGTTCTACCGGTAAAGAGCACGTCATCGATCAAAATGACTTCTTTACCCTGAATATTCATATAACTTGAGGCCCCGCTATACACAGGGGTTGGATTTTCAGGTTCAACGTACTCTAAGTCATCGCGGTAAAATGTGATATCCAATTCCATCATTGGAAGACTTACTCCATTCAACTCTTCAATACGACGTTGAATCAATTCGGCAATTTCAGCACCACGGCGTTTCACCCCAACTAAAATCACATTATCGAAATCTTGGTGCTTTTCAATAATTTCGTGGGAAATACGTGAAATGGTACGTAAAAATCTGTCTGCATCAATAATGATTTTTTCCATTTTATCTCTCGCTTTGTTTATCTCACCTAAAGTGCGGTTAAAAAACACGGATTTTTTGACCGCACTTTGACTGGAATATTAACCGAATTCTAGCTCTACTGCATTTTCGCCGAGCAAATTCACCAATTCTGTTAGAATGTCATCCGTTGGTGTAATCGACCATTGAATCCCTAAACGCAATAACGCACGACCTTTTGCGCTTTGATAATATACGTTAATCGGTAAAGTGCCGCCACTAACAGGTTCTAACATTTCTTTCAGTTTCTTGATAAAACTTGGGCTAATCTGCTCCTCAGACAAACTGATAGCCAAAGATTTCGCATAACGGGAACGCGCCTCATCCAAGGTCATCAAATCCCGTACCGACATTTTTAATCCACCTGAAAAATCATCAAAACTCACTTGGCCAGATACCACTACAACCGTGTCTTTTTGCAGTTTCTCACCAAATTGGTCTAAGCTTTCACCGAATATGGTTAAATCTAAACGTCCCGAACGGTCATCTATGGTTGCGATACCAATTCGATTACCTTTTTTCGTTGTCGCAAAGCGAGTTGACACCAACAAACCGGCTGCCGTACTAATTTGCCCACGGCGGTTTGGCGTGAGATCTTTTAATCGCGTAGAACTATAATGAGAGAGCTCTTTTAAATAACGACTCACCGGGTGGCTGCTTAAATACAAACCAAGGGTTTCGCGCTCACCATCTAAAATTTGTTTTTCTGTGTAAGGTGGCGTATGAGCGTAAGCATTTTCCACTTCTTCATGTGTTTCTGTCAGCACACCGAACATATCGGCTTGTCCCATGGCCTCATCTTTTGCATGCTGATCAGAGGCTTTGAGTGCATCTTCTAGATTCTTAGATAACGCCGCACGATGTGGCCCTAACTTATCAAATGCGCCCGACATAATCAGACTTTCAAAAGTACGACGGTTAATTTTCTTCAAATCAACGCGAGCACATAAATCAAATAAATCTCTGAAAATCCCACCTTCATTACGAGCGGTAATCAGTGCCTCAATCGGACCTTCACCCACACCTTTAATGGCGCCGATGCCATAAACAATTTCACCATTTTCATTCACGCTGAAATGATGTTTTCCTACGTTAATATCCGGTGGGGTAACTTTTAAGCCCATACGTAAACATTCATCGTATAAGCCGACAATTTTATCCGTATTATCCATTTCCGAGGTCATTACTGCTGCCATAAACTCAGCAGGGAAATGGGTTTTCAGCCAAAGGGTTTGGTAAGATACTAATGCGTAAGCGGCAGAGTGCGATTTATTGAAACCATAGCCGGCAAATTTTTCCACTAAGTCGAAAATCTTCATGGAAAGTTCGCCATCAACACCATTTTTTTCAGCGCCTTCTTTAAACACTGAGCGCTGTTTCGCCATTTCTTCCGGTTTTTTCTTACCCATCGCACGGCGTAATAAGTCCGCACCACCAAGAGTATAACCTGCTAACACCTGAGCAATCTGCATAACTTGCTCTTGATACAAAATAATACCGTAAGTTGGCTCTAGAATCGGTTTAAGGCTTTCATGTTGGTAGTTTGCATCAGGATAAGACACTTCCTCACGACCATGTTTACGGTCAATAAAGTTATCCACCATGCCCGATTGTAATGGACCTGGTCGGAATAATGCCACCAATGCGATAATATCTTCAAAACAGTCTGGCTGCAGGCGTTTAATCAAATCTTTCATCCCGCGAGATTCCAACTGGAATACAGCGGTCGTTTCAGACCGTTTCAGTAAATCAAAGGATTCGGGATCATCCAATGGAATAGCAGCAATATCGACTGGCGGTTTGCCTTCACGAGCAAGGCGAGCGTTAATCATATCCAAAGCCCATTTGATAATGGTGAGTGTACGCAAACCTAAGAAGTCAAACTTCACTAAACCTGCATATTCCACATCATTTTTATCGAAGTGAGTAACCGGATGAAGGCCCTCATTGTCACAATAAAGTGGTGCAAAGTCTGTAATCAAAGAAGGGGAAATTACCACGCCACCCGCGTGTTTACCCGCATTTCGCGTGACCCCCTCTAGCTTACGCGCCATATCAATTAGGGCTTTGACTTCTTCATCTGAATCATATGCCACTTGTAACTGTGGTTCAGCCTCAAAAGCCTTGGCTAAAGTCATGCCGGGATCAGGGGGAATCATTTTCGAGATACGATCCACAAAGCCATAAGGATGGCCTAATACGCGACCCACATCTCGAATTACTGCTTTGGCCGCCATGGTACCAAAAGTAATAATTTGTGATACCGCACCACGACCATAAGTTTCTGCCACATGATCGATAACACGATCGCGTCCATCCATACAGAAGTCGACGTCGAAATCGGGCATGGAAACACGTTCTGGGTTTAAGAAACGCTCAAAAAGAAGATCGAATTCAAGGGGATCCAAATCGGTAATTTTTAGTGCATAAGCCACCAATGAACCCGCACCAGAGCCACGCCCTGGTCCTACAGGAATATCATTGTCTTTTGACCATTGGATAAACTCCATGACGATTAAGAAGTAACCCGGAAAACCCATTTGGTTAATCACATCGAGTTCGACTTGAAGGCGCTCATCATATTCTGGTCGTCTTTCTGCCCGCACTTTTTCATCGGGGAATAAAAACGCTAAACGCTCTTCCAAGCCTTCTTTGGCTTTCATCACCAAATAATCTTCCGTGCTCAGCTCGCCAGTTGGAAATTGAGGGAGGAAATATTGCCCCAAACGCAAAGTCACATTACAGCGTTGTGCTATTAATACCGTATTTTCAAGTGCAGAAGGAATGTCCGCAAATAAGTCGCACATCTCTTCTTCTGAGCGAAAATATTGTTGCTCGGTATAACGTTTTGGACGCTTCGGATCGTCAAGGGTATAGCCATCATGAATAGCAACTCGAATTTCGTGTGCCTCAAAATCATCAGGTGCGAGAAAGACAACATCGTTGGTTGCAACAAGCGGTAAATCATGTTCCTCAGCCAATTTTAATGCGGCTTGAATATAACGCTCTTCATCCGGACGACCCGTTCTAGACAGCGAAAGGTAAAAATGGTCAGGAAAAAATTCTTGATAAAAACTGACCGCACTTTCCGCTTCGGAAATATTTTCTTTAAGGAGTTTTTTCGCGATATCGCCTTGTGTGCCACCTGATAAAACAATTACACCCTCACGGTGTTCAATCAACCATTCCTGGTCGATATAAGGCAAGTCCACATAGCCGCGTTGATAGGCTTTTGAAAGTAATAATGTGATGTTTTTATAGCCTTCATTGTTCTTGGCAAGTAAAGTGAGGGTGAATAATTCCTCACCACATAGCTCGCTTTTAACATGAACATCTGCGCCAATAATCGGTTTAATCCCCGAAGAAAGGGTTTCACCATAAAAACGCACTACACCACAGAAATTGGTAAAATCCGTTAATGCCAACGCAACCATATTGTTTGCAGCACACGCTTTGACCAATGGTTTCACTTTCACAATACCATCGATCATTGAAAAATCGGTGTGTGTACGAAGATGTACAAAACGCGGTTGAGTTGACATGAATAATCCTTATGTTGATAGTTAAAACAGATAACTTAGGCTTTTTTAATATCTATTCTAGCTAAGCCTTCTTTAAAAGCGTATCCATAACGTCTTGGTATTGATGCTTCAAATCTACCATTCTCTACTGTGGTTTCATAGCTGCAAACTTTAAATTCAGGCACACGAATAAAGGAATAATCGACATTGACCATAGGCGATATTTTTGAATATAACGTCCATCTTACTTTGCACCCTTCTTCAAAAGAGGTTTTCGCATCAAAACTACTTGCTCCTTCGCAATGCGCAATTTGATAATTAGGGTAAAACTCTCCAGGGAAAGGTTTTGCATTACAGAAATTAAATACCCTATCATGTGAGAATACATCTTGGCGAATATAGCCCCACAAGTCTTCAGCAAGGAAATCCTTATCAGCAAAATGACGAGAGTCATAACCCTTATCCACAAAACGTTGAATTCTTGCTTCCATATCTGGCACTGCGCCAGCTTTAGCCCCCCACATCCCCGCTAAAATAAGTGCGGTATGGGAGCCAGAATCACGCATCGTATGGAAGGAATGACCACTTTCAATCCATTCGGCCACAGCTTCAGCTTCTCGGTGAGAGACCACGGAGTCAGCATCACGGAAGATCACATACTCAGCTTCGGGATCATTAATTGCAAGAAAACGCCACATTGCGCCAGGCCATTTATTCACAGATGAAGTGACATAAACCACTTCTGCATCATTATTTTTTAATCGTTGAATCGTTTCAGATGAGACCGAATCATCCACATAAAAACGGCATACCCAACCAGGGAATAACATCGGAGAAACCTGTGTATTTAATACAGCCGGCTCAATATATTTAGAGTTATTACCAAATAAAGAAAATGCAATAATTCGTTTACCATTTTTAGGTGCTGGAGCAGGGAGCATTTCCTGTGTCGGGACGGGAATAGCTTTATCTTTCAACTCAAGGGCTAAACTGCCATAAAAGCCTGAACGTTCCCAATCATCTACTGCACCATAAGCATGTGCCAATAAATCTAAAGCCGGAATATATTGCGCATCTACTTTTAATGTTTTTAATTCTGCCTCAATTGCCTCTTCCCATTTTAATTGTTGCAAATAAACATAAGCAATTTTATGAGAGTATTCGGGATTATTAGGATCAAGTAAGCAAAGCGTTTCAGCCAGCTTGACTGCTTCATCATATTCTTTATTTTCAAGTGAGGAAACGTAAGATCGCTCTAGCGCTTTTTGTGTGTCGATATTATTCATAATCAAAATAAATTGGTCATAATTATTACGCCGGAACTATAAAAGCACCGGCGTAACGAAATTTTCTATTCAGGTTTTATTATTTTCTTGCCAATGGTGGCACGAAAGTTAAACCTAAATCCCAAGGTTGTTCAATCCAAGTGTTTTGTGGAATATCAATCACATAATCATCCACTAACTCAGCACCTGCAGGTTTTGCGAATACCGTAACAAATTTCGCTTTTGGATACATCTCACGAATTGCACGAGCGGTATTGCCGGTATCTACTAAATCGTCTACCACAATCATTCCTTCGCCATCACCACCTGCGCGGTGTAATACTTTTAATGAACCTTGTTCATCGTGGTCATAACTGGCGATACACACAGTTTCTACGAAACGAATATTTAATTCGCGAGCGAGTACCGCTGCAGGGAATAAACCACCGCGGCTTACTGCAATAATACCTTTCCACTGAGTGGCAGGAAGTAAACGTTCCGCTAATTTGCGGGCGTGCATTTGGAACATATCCCAAGTTACAACATATTTTTCGCTCATAACAAATACCTTAAACTTTGTCGCTAAATAAAAAATTGCAGAATTTTAACCCGAAATGGCGTTTTATGCTATGATTTCCGCAAAAATTTTAATGAAAAAAAGGAGTTCATTATGTCAGAAATTACCACATTACAACCGCAATTACTTTGGAAATGGTTTGATCAAATTTGTGCTATACCACATCCTTCACATCATGAAGATGCGCTCGCCACTTTTATTGTCAACTGGGCAAAAGAAAAACAATTCTTTGCAGAACGTGATGAAGCCGGCAATGTATTAATTCGTAAACCCGCTACTGCAGGAATGGAAAACAGCCAACCTGTTGTCTTACAAGCACATTTAGATATGGTGCCGCAAGCGAATGAAGGCAATCCTCATAATTTTACCCAAGACCCAATTCGTCCTTATATCGACGGTGATTGGGTAAAAGCACAAGGTACGACACTTGGCGCGGATAACGGTATTGGTTTATCCTCAACCTTAGCGGTATTGGAAAGCACCGATATTGCACATCCTCCGCTTGAAGTGTTACTCACCATGACTGAAGAAACCGGCATGGATGGTGCCGTACACCTTCGTCGTAACTGGTTAAAATCGGAAATCTTAATTAATACCGATACCGAAGAAATCGGTGAAATCTATATTGGTTGTGCTGGTGGGGTGAATGCTAATGTTGAACTACCTGTTCACCGTGAAAGCAATTCATTCAGCCATAGTTTGCAAATTAACTTAAAAGGTTTACGAGGCGGTCACTCTGGTTGTGATATTCACACCACACGTGCGAATGCAATTAAAGTATTAGCACGCTTATTAGCAAAACTTACACAAAATCAACCGCACTTTGCCCTTGCAGAAATTCGTGGTGGCTCAATTCGTAATGCGATTCCACGTGAAGCCGCTGCAACCATTTGCTTCAATCATGATGTAGAAAGCGTAAAAAGTGCGGTTAAAAATTTTGAAGTTTTATTGAAAGAAGAGCTCGCTATTGCTGAACCTAACTTAACCTTAACCGCTGAGCAAGTTGAAAATCCACAACAAACTTTCACGCTTGAAACCACCAAAAAAGTGATTAATTTACTGAATGTGTTACCAAACGGTGTTATTCGTAACAGTGATGTCATCAAAAATGTCGTGGAAAGCTCATTGAGCATTGGTGTATTAAAAACTCTTGAAGACAAAATCAAAGGTACGATTCTTATTCGCTCGCTTATTGAAAGTGGTAAAGAGTATGTAGAAGAAACCTTAACTTCACTCGCTGAACTCACTGGTGCAACGGTTGAATTCTCAGGTTCTTACCCTGGTTGGAAACCGGTAAACGACACGGCAATTTTAGCCTTAATGAAAAAACATTATGCAGAAGTGCTTGGCAAAGAGCCGGTTATTAAAGTGATTCATGCAGGGCTTGAATGTGGCTTATTGAAAGAACATTATCCAAATATTGATATGATTTCTGTGGGGCCAACTATTCGCAATGCGCATTCGCCAGATGAAAAAGTCCAAATTTCAACAGTACAAACGTACTGGGAATTACTCACTAAAGTCTTAGCGGATATTAAATAATCTACAAATAAAAAGGGCTAAATATTACATTTAGCCCTTTATTTTTTATCTTTTATAAACTACGTAATGCTTCGATACGTTTTTCAAGCGGAGGATGGCTCATAAAGAGTTCGCTACGTTTGCCGTTAATCATAAAAGCATTAAGTGAACCTTCCATCTCTTGCGGCTCATGAATTTGTTGTAAACGTTGTAATGCCGCAATCATTTTTTCTTTACCAACAAGTTGTGCAGAACCTGCATCTGCGCGATATTCGCGATAGCGTGAGAACCACATCGCGATAATGCTCGCTAAAATACCAAACAAGATTTCTAACACCATTGAGACTAAGAAGTAAATACCTGAACTACGGCTTTCTTCATCACCATTACGGGAGCTCGCCACCACATTAGCAATTACGCGAGATAAGAAAATCACGAAGGTATTCAATACGCCCTGCAATAAAGTCATGGTCACCATATCACCGTTCGCGATGTGTGAGACCTCATGAGCCAATACTGCTTCAGCTTCCTCTTCCGTCATGGAGTTTAATAAGCCTGTACTAATCGCCACTAAAGAATTGTTTTTAGTCGCACCCGTAGCAAAAGCATTCGCATCATTAGAATGGTAGATCGCCACATCTGGCATTGGGATACCAGCTTGCTGTGCTTGACGACGTACCGTTTCAACCAACCAACGTTCCGCTTGATTACGTGGTTCGGTAATCACTTCTGCCCCCACAGAGCGCAATGCCATGGTTTTTGATAAAAATAATGAAATCAACGATCCGGCAAAACCGAAAAGCATCGCCATAATTAAAATGCCACCTGTACTATTTCCTGCAATACCGGTCACATTTAAAATAATCCCTAACACAAGCATCACAGCAAAGTTAGTGGCTAAAAATAAAAGGATTCGCATCATAATAAAGTTCCTCAATAAAATAGAAAGTAAACACTGCAATAATGGAGAATTTTTTACAAAATTCAAGGTTAAACAAATAATTTATTGTAAATCTTCTAAGGTATTAAAATTTACAAATCGTCCTTCTTGTTCGTCAAATTGGACAGCAACCGCGCCATTTTTGTTCATAAATTGTAATAAACGACGTTCGCCTTCATTTAAATAAGCACGTAACTTCTCTTTAAGCTGAACGGACATCAAACAAAATGTCGGGTGTTCACGCTCTTTATCTTTTGCATAAGCCATTAAAGTGCGGTCATTTTTAACCGCGCTTTTTAGTTTTTCTAATAAGTTTTGTGGAAAATACGGACTATCACAAGGCACAAAAAGTACAAAATCCGTTTTAGCTTGTTCGAGTGCTGTCAGCATACCGCTCAACGGGCCCTGAAAATCAGGCAATTCATCTGAAAATACGGGAAAACCCCATTGTGCATATTCCGTATGGTGGCGATTAGCATTAATTGAAATATCAATCACTTGAGGTTGTAAGCGTTCAATTACATGGCTAATTAATGGTTTATTTTGTAAAAGCTGCAAGCCTTTATCCGCCCCATTCATTCTCCGTGCTTTTCCGCCAGCCAAAATAACCGCACTTATTGTGTATTCCATATTTTCTTATTGCCTTATTTGAAGTATGATCTAGCCTTATTTTTCTCCATTTAAAAGGAAATAGCAATGAAATGTAAGCGTTTAAATGAAGTTTTGGAACTTTTACAACCTTACTGGTCTAAAGACCCAGATCTTAGCTTGCTACAAATTTTGCAAAAAATTGCTGATGAAGCAGGTTTCGATAAGCCCGTGGCAGAATTATCTGATGAAGTGATTATTTATCATTTAAAAATGCATGGCACAGATAAGTTTGAGCCAATTCCTGGCATCAAAAAAGATTATGAAGAAGATTTTAAAACCGCATTGTTAAAAGCGCGCGGAATTATTAAATAAGGAAAACAAATGAAAAAATTTTTATTTTTACTCAGTGCTTTATTTTCATTTAACGCATTCGCAGCTAATCTAGAAGAAGGTAAACAATACGTTCAAGTGGGTCAAACCGCTTCTGCACAGCCTGAAGTGATTGAATTTTTCTCTTTCTACTGCCCGCATTGCTATGCCTTTGAAATGGAATACCACATTCCAAAACAAGTTGCAGAAAGCTTACCAAAAGGCACTGAATTTAAACAATATCACGTTAACTTCTTAGGTCGTCAATCTGAAAATCTCACTCGTGCATGGGCATTAGCGATGGCACTTGGCGCAGAAAGCAAGGTAAAAGCGCCTTTATTTGAAGCCGCACAGCAAGATAAATTAAGCTCAATGGACGATATTCGTAAAATCTTCATTGATAACGGCGTGACTGCTGAACAATTTGATAACAACATCAACAGCTTTGCTGTAAACGGTTTAGTGAATAAACAAGTGAATGCGGCTGAGCAGTTTAAAGTACATGGCGTACCTGATTTCTATGTAAATGGCAAATATCGTGTGAACCCTGAAGGCTTAAATTACGATGATTTCGTCAAAGATTATGTAGAAACCGTGAAAGGTTTATTGCAAAAATAAAAAAAAATTGGTTTAATGCCTGCCGTTTTTAAATATAAAGAAGAGAGATGATTATGGCTGCTAGTTTCAGTGTTACTCGTCGTTTTTTTGACGACAAAAACTACCCACGCGGATTTTCCCGTCACGGTGATTATACAATCAAAGAATCCCAAGTATTAGAGCAATATGGTCAAGCGTTTAAAGCATTAGATTCAGGCGAGCGCAAGCCAGCGACAAAAGAAGAAAAAGAATTTGTTGCTTTTTGCCGTGGTGAACGTGCACCGGAAACTTTCTTCGAAAAAACCTGGAATAAATATCGTACTCGCATTAACACAACAAAACGTGTTTACACCTTATCAGGTGATGTGAGCGAAGCGGCTTCTGGCGGCGAAGATTATTCTGGCGAATAATACATTTTAAAAGGCAGGCAGAAGCTTGCCTTTTGTTTTTTTACTCAATCCCCATGCTTGCCAAGGGCTGGGGAATATTTATCATTCAAACGTAAACATCAATGCAACTACCCGTTTCCCAATATACCGAACTCCTGCAAAAAAAGACTGAAAAACTGACCGCACTTTTGCAGCCTTTTAACGCCCCAGAAATAGCCGTGTTTGATTCGCCAACCAGCCATTATCGGATGCGTGCAGAATTTCGTATTTGGCATGATAAAGGCGATTTTTATCACATCATGTTTGATCAAAGTACCTTGCAGCGCTATCGAGTGGACGAGTTTCCAATTGCCAGCGAACTGATCAATCGCATGATGAAAGCCTTATTGCCGTTGTTAAAAACGCAGGAAGTGCTTCATAAAAAACTGTTTCAAATTGATTATTTGAGCACACTCAGCAATAAAATTATTGTAAGCCTGCTTTACCACAAGCAACTCACGGAAGAATGGCAAAGCGCTGCAGCAAACCTAAAAGGTGAATTACAACAACTTGGTTTTGATGTGCAACTGATTGGTCGTGCGAGTAAACAAAAAATCTGTTTAGAGCAAGATTTTGTTGATGAAGTATTACCAGTAAAAGGTCACAATTATGTTTATCGCCAAGTGGAAAACAGCTTTACCCAGCCTAATGCAGCTGTAAATTGCAAGATGTTGGAATGGGCGATTGATTGCACTCAAGGTTCTCAAGGTGATTTATTAGAGCTGTATTGTGGTAACGGCAATTTCTCTATTGCCCTTGCACAAAACTTCCGCAAAGTACTTGCTACTGAAATCGCCAAGCCATCCGTGGCTGCCGCACAATTTAATATTGCGGAAAATGCGATCGATAATCTGCAAATTATCCGTATGTCGGCAGAAGAGTTTACCCAAGCAATGAATGGTGTACGTGAGTTTAATCGCTTAAAAGGCATTGATTTAAAAGCCTATCAATGCAATACGATTTTTGTTGATCCTCCACGAGCAGGGCTTGACCCTGACACCGTAAAGCTGGTGCAGAATTACGATCGTATTTTGTATATTTCCTGCAATCCACATACCCTTTGTGAGAATTTGCAAACCCTAAGCCAAACCCACCGCATTGAAAAAGCGGCACTGTTTGATCAATTCCCTTACACGGATCATATGGAAAGCGGCGTATGGCTGGTGAGAAAATAAAAATTCAACTGCTTGCCGAAGTGGGAACATTGTCAGAATTGACCGCACTTTGCGCCCCTCTTGGTATCGAGCATTGTACTGAAAGTCCGCTTGCATTGGTGAAAACTGAAAGTCATCTCGCCTTGCGTAAACTCGATGAGCCCAAATTAGGCGATGTGTTTGTAGATTTCGTAGCCGGCGCAATGGCTCATCGTCGTAAATTTGGCGGTGGACGTGGAGAGGCTATTGCCAAAGCTGTAGGCATTAAGGGCACAGAATTGCCGAGCGTGATTGATGCCACCGCAGGACTTGGTCGAGATGCTTTTGTTTTAGCTTCTATTGGTTGCCAAGTGCGTTTAGTAGAACGCCATCCGGTGGTATATTTGCTATTACAGGATGGACTCAACCGAGCCTATCAGGATGCAGAAATAGGTGAAATGATGCAACAAAATATGCGTTTACTAAATGTTCATCATATTGCCGAACTTAATCCACAAACCGAGAGTGCCGATGTGGTGTATTTGGATCCAATGTATCCACACAAACAAAAATCTGCCCTAGTCAAAAAAGAAATGCGTGTATTCCAACATTTGGTTGGTGCGGATTTGGATGCCGATGAGCTCTTGACACCTGCGCTACAATTAGCCCGTAAACGCGTGGTGGTAAAACGCCCTGATTATGCGGAATTCTTAGCGCAAAAAGCGCCCCATGTCACTCGTGAAACCAAAAATCACCGCTTTGATATTTATATGGGAGAAGCGCAATGCTAAAAGAAAGTGCCGTTGTGATGAGCTATGATGCGGAAACCGGTCTTGCTAAAGTGAAATGTCAATCACAAAGCGCCTGCGGGGCTTGTTCGGCTAGAGAAGCCTGTGGGACAGCCTCCCTGTCTGAACTCAATGGAAAACGAGGTGAGCATATCTTCACACTCGAAACCATTACGCCACTGCGCACAGGTCAAATGGTGGAAATCGGTCTAGAAGAAAAATCCATGTTATTTTCTGCATTGTTAATGTATATCGTGCCGCTTTTGACTTTATTGATTGCAACGTTGCTTTCTAGCTATATCAGTGAAAATGAGCTCATCCGTGCGATTTTAATCTTTATGTTGACCGCACTTTCCTTTGTGATGGTTAAACGTTACACCCTAAAACTCGGCCAACAAACAGAATTTCAGCCTGTTTTGTTGAGAGTATTGTCCTAAATAAAAAGAGCGGTTGAAAACAAGTTAATTTTCAACCGCTCTTTTGTACTTAGCTTATTACTACTCGAAAGAGCCTACATTAAGATGTAGGCTTTTCTTTTTTAATTAAGCTTGAGATTTTTTAAGGTCAAATTTGTAAGAAACAAAACCATACAATGTCCAACCGATAAAGGTCACAATTGAACCGTATAGCATCGCTTGTTCACCCGCAGCATAAAGCGCATAGATACTATAGACTGAACCAATAAAGGCAACAAGAACAGTTTTTTTGTATTTTTGGTAAGGAACGTTTTCAGTTTTCAACAATACGGGAAGTGCAGCCATTGAGAGCAAGTATGGAATAACGTTTGTTACTACCGCTAGGTCAACCAGCACATTGAATTGTTTATTTAATGATGGGCTGATTGTCATTAATGAGAGTAATGTTTGTAACGAAGTGATAGTTACCATACCAACGATAGGTGCATCTTTGCTAGTAACTTTTTTGAAGAATGCTGGGAAATAACCTTCTTCTGCTGAAGATTTGAATACTTGAGCAATAGTGAACTGCCAACCTAATAATGAGCCGAAACAAGACATCACCATTAAACCCATGATGACTTTACCGATTGTTTCATCAAACATATGAGCAAAGGCTAAACCGAACGGTGCGGTTGAATTAGCAAGTTCAAGATTAGGAACAATACCTGCGATAACGTTAGTAGAAACGATATAAATTACCGCAGCCCCTAAAGTACCACCAAGTACCGCAATTGGTACGTTCTTCTCTGGATTTTCAACCGCATCAGAGTTCGCACAAGCAGACTCTAACCCTAAGAATGCCCATAATGTCATTGAAATAGATACACCGATCGCTTCAAAAGTAGGTACATTGTGTGGGTTCCAAGAATTTACATACATTGTACCATCAAACCATTTCCAACCGATGATTGAAATACCCACCACAGGAATAATTACACCCCAAATGGTGAATGAACTGATGTTACCCGTAATTCTTGCGCCACCGAAGTTAAGAATAGTCGCAAGCCAAAGAGTGAAGATTGTCCATAATGCGATAGAAAGTGGAGAAAGGGTTGCACCGAGGAACTCTGAACCATAACCTACAGCAGAAATCGCAATCGCAGTATTCGCAATAACTAATGATACACCGTAAGTGTAGTTTGCCATGAAGTTACCAGCTTTACCGAAAGAGTATTCCGCATAACCACCCATACCACCAGATTTTTTACTGAACATACCGCATTGTGCGAATGCATAAGCTAAGGCTGTTGAACCAACGGCTGTTACAAGCCAAGAAACGATGGAAATAGTCCCAATTTCGGCTAATTTGGTCGGTAACATAATAATACCGGAACCCATCATATTAACCATGGTAAGAATGGTGAGTTGTACCACACCAATTTTATTACTTTTAGCACTCATAATTTATACTCCTACAAGTGCGGTCAAAAAATCAGATGTTTTTAACCGCACTTTTTTTGTTTGTGCTGAGAGGGTTATAAGGAAAAACCTCATAACCTCACTTTATTAATAGTCAGTTAAAACATAGCCATATGCACGAGTACGTCCATCAGGGTCTTTTTGTAAGTAAACCCCTTGGATTTCAGGTGCAAAGCCAGGTAATGTGTTAATACCTTCTTCTAATGCAAGGAAGTATTTTTGTGCAGTTGAACTCCATCTTTCTCCTGGAACCACACATAACACACCTGGAGGATAAGGTAACGCACCTTCCGCAGCCACACGACCAACAATGTCTGTTAATGGAACAAGTTCAACTTTGTTACGAACGAATTCAATATTCGCATCGTGTGGATTTAATGCATATTCCGGTAATGTTGCTTTGCGGAATAGGTCTTTTTGAAGTTGTTTTACATTACGGCTTACATAAAGGTCATGCATTTCTTGGCATAATTGACGGATGGTATAGCCTTTGTAACGGTCTTCGTTGTTTTTATACACAGTTGGCAATACATCTTTTAATAAAGAGTCTTGTTTAATGTGTTTTTCAAACAAGGCGATTTGAGCAACCAAAGTTTGCATTTTGGTGAGGGTTTCTGCCGGAGTGAGCAAGAATAAGATTGAGTTCAAGTCACATTTTTCCGGAATAATACCGTTTTCACGTAAGTAGTTTGCAAGAATAGTTGCTGGTACACCAAATTTTTCATATTCGCCGGTTTCTAAGCTGATACCTGGAGTGGTAAGCAAGAATTTACATGGGTCAACGAAGTATTGTTCATCAGCATAGCCTTCAAATTTATGCCATGTATCTGTTGGGTGGAATTTGAAGAATTCGAGATTAGTTACAATTTCTTCTGTGTCATAATCTTGCCATTTTTTACCTTTAATTGTGGTTGGAATAAATGGACGAATTAATTCACAGTGATTTAATACTAATTTACGTGCTTCGATACCGACTTTCACACATTCATGCCATAAACGACGACCTGCTTCACTACCTTGAATTTTCGCATTCACATCTAATGCAGCAAATAACGGATAGAACGGACTGGTTGAAGCATGTAACATGAAGGCGTTATTGAAACGTTTATGGTTTACATAACGATCTTGACCTTTAATGTGTTTATCTTTTTTGTGAATTTGTGAAGTTTGTGAGAAACCTGCTTGTTGTTTATGAACAGATTGCGTTACTAAAATCCCCGGGTCATTTTCATTTAATTCAAGCAATAATGGCGAGCAGTCTTTCATCATTGGAATGAATTGTTCATAACCTACCCATGCAGAGTCGAATAAAATATAGTCACAAAGATGACCGATTTTATCTACCACTTGGCGTGCGTTATAAATTGTACCGTCATAAGTACCTAATTGGATAACCGCTAAACGGAATGGACGTTTTTGATTTAATTTTTCAGGTGCGACTTCTTTAATTAATGATTTCAAATAATCTTCTTCGAAGCAGTGACTATCAATACCACCAATGAAACCAAATGGGTTACGTGCTGTTTCTAAGTAAATTGGGGTTGCACCCGCTTGAATTAATGCACCATGGTGGTTTGATTTATGGTTATTACGGTCAAATAATACTAAATCGCCCGGAGCAAGTACTGCATTTAATGCAACTTTGTTTGAAGAAGATGTACCATTTAATACGAAGTACGTTTTATCTGCATTGAATACTTGAGCCGCATATTTTTGAGCATCACAAGCTGCACCTTCGTGAATTAACAAGTCACCTAATTTCACGTCCGCATTACAAATATCTGAACGGAAAATGTTTTCACCGTAGAAATCATAAAGGAAACGACCTGCCGGATGTTTACGATAGTATTGACCACCTTGGTGTCCCGGACAGTCAAAAGCAATATTACCCATTTCTACATATTCACTTAACATTTTGAAGAATGGAGGTAACATTTTTTCCTCATAAAGTCTTGCAGCAGTTTCGATTTGACGGCTATAAAGCTTAATGTCATAACCATTTAAATCTTGAATATGATAAATAGCATCATAGAATTTCGGATCAACTTGTTCTTCTTCAGTTTGAACAACAAATACTGGGATACCAAAATTTGTTGCTTGAATACGTTCAAGGTATTCACCTACATCCCCTGATGTCAACACAATAGCGGCAACATCAGTAAAGTCTGTTTTGGTAATTTCAACTAATTCTCTATTTGTAGAGAAATATTGTTCAACTTTTGGACTATATGCAATTTTTAAGTTTGGCATAATAAACTCCTTTTATTTATTTTTTTGACGTAAAGTTACCCTGCATTATTAATTTTAATAACACAATAGATTTATTTAGAATAAAACAACCCACTCTAGATTTTTATATAAAAAAACTAAAGTAAGAATTTTTTATTTTAAATTAAATAAGATTAAGTTAATTTCACAAAATATTTCTTGCCTGTTCTAGACAATACAAAAATATTCAGAAATTAATCTGTGGAGACTCTCTAAACAGAGAGAACAACTCTGTTTAGAGAGCCGTGTTGGATGGTTTGTTTTGAGAAGCAAATACTGAATATGAGAAGCAAGAACGATGCGATGGCATCATAATATGACGTGTACGACGGATATGCGCCATCAAAGAACGACCTTTTATCGGATTAAACCGTAAAAGTCTCAATACTTTCGTATGGACGTATCTGTGTATATATGTACGAAGTAGCATAGAAAAATTTCCTCTTTCTATCTAAACTAACCTTAGTTGGGTATATTCTCTGCTTGTGTAAATATCATGTCAATAATATTTTTCAAAAAATGTGATCATTATCAAAAAATAAATTGAATTTTTCACATAAAAAATAAAACCACAAAAAGTATGGAAATAAATTATTCTTAAAATAGATGATTAATAAATGTACTCATTTATCGAGATCTTTACTAAGCTAAACTCGCTACCATGACTGCTTTAATCGTATGCATACGGTTTTCTGCCTGGTCAAATGCAATATTCATCGGCGACTCAAATACCTCTTCAGTCACTTCAATGCCGTTTGCTAATTCAGGATACTTTTCAGCAATTTGGCGACCCACTTTGGTTTCGCTATTATGGAATGCAGGTAAACAGTGCATGAATTTTACTTTTGGATTACCTGTACGCTTCATGAGTTCAGGCGTTACTTGATAAGGAAGTAATAACTTAATACGTTCTCCCCAAGCTTCTAATGGTTCACCCATTGAAACCCAAACATCAGTATGCACAAAATCAACGCCGCTTACAGCTTTATCGATATCTTCCGTTACAGTAATCCGCGCACCGCTTTCTTTAGCAAAACCTTTACACATTTCAATAAAACTGGCTTCAGGTAATAGAGCCTTAGGGCCACAAATTCGCACATCCATCCCTAGTTTTGATCCAATTAGTAAAAGAGAATTCCCCATGTTATTGCGTGCGTCACCAATATACACATAACTTATTTGATGAAGTGGCTTGTCACAATGCTCAATCATCGTGAGAACATCCGCGAGCATTTGTGTAGGATGAAACTCATCCGTTAAACCATTAAACACCGGCACTCCAGCATAATCCGCAAGTTCTTGCACGGTACTTTGTTTAAAACCTCGATACTCAATCGCATCATACATCCGCCCGAGAACTCTCGCAGTATCTTTCATGCTTTCTTTATGTCCAATCTGAGAGGAATTTGGATCAATGTAAGTCACTCGAGCACCTTGATCATAAGCTGCAACTTCAAAAGCACAACGAGTACGCGTTGAGGTCTTTTCAAAAATAAGTGCGATATTTTTACCTTGAAGCTTAGGTTGTTCAGTTCCAGCATATTTAGCACGTTTCAAATCACGTGATAAATCTAACAAATAATTAATTTCGCGTTCTGAATGATGAACAAGACTCAATAGGTGTCTATTTTTAAGATTAAAAGCCATAGCGATCTCCTTATCGGATGCCATCAATAAATGCAGGCTACCTTACTATGAATGACTTAATTTCTAGTGGATTGGATAGCCTATTTTTGTCCCAAATGCGGAGTTTTGCAACAAAATTCAATCCTTTATTTTGTGATGCTCATCACACTTCATTCCAGAACTTTATATTGCGCTTTCTTTATATATAAAAGAGATTTAAAATCCCGTCGATTCTCACACAACAGGAGCACATATGATCAACAGAAGAGATTTCATCCAACTTGGCGCAAGCAGCATTTTAGCGTTAAGTGCGAGCCGTTTTGCTTTTGCGAAAAGCGACACACAAGTCGATTTACGTATCGTAGCAACGACCGATATTCACAGTTTTTTGACTGACTTCGATTACTACAAAGATGCACCTACTGAGAAATTCGGTTTTACCCGTGCAGCAAGCTTGATTCGTCAAGCACGTAAAGAGGTGAAAAACAGCGTTTTAGTTGATAACGGTGACTTAATCCAAGGTAACCCAATCGCTGACTATCAAGCGGCTAAAGGTTATAAAGAAGGCAAACCAAACCCTGCTGTAGATTGCTTAAATGCGATGCACTATGAAGTGGGCACATTAGGTAACCACGAATTTAACTATGGCTTAGACTATTTAGCCGATGCGATTAAACAAGCGAAATTCCCTATCATCAATGCCAACGTAGTGAAAGTTGGTACCGAAGAGCCCTATTTCACACCTTATGTGATTCAAACCAAAGAAGTGGTAGATAGCCAAGGTAAAAAGCACAAACTAAACATTGGTTATATCGGTTTTGTACCACCACAAATTATGGTGTGGGATAAAGCAAATTTACAAGGCAAAGTTGAAACGCGCGATATCGTAAAAACTGCACAAAAATATGTGCCAGAAATGAAACAAAAAGGCGCCGATATTATTGTGGCACTTGCGCACACTGGCCCATCAGATGAGCCATATCAAGAAGGTGCAGAAAACTCAGCATTCTACCTTGCTGATGTACCACACATTGACGCGATTGTTTTCGGTCACTCTCACCGTTTATTCCCAAACAAAGAGTTCGCCAAATCACCAAATGCAGATATTGCTAAAGGTACCGTAAAAGGCGTACCTGAAAGTATGGCAGGCTACTGGGCAAACAACATCAGCGTGATTGACTTAACCCTTGCTCAACACAACGGCAAATGGTTAGTGGCTGATGGTAAAGCGGTACTTCGTCCAATTTACGATGCAGAAAACAAAAAAGCGACCACAGAAAGTGATGCCGAATTGACCGCACTTTTAAAACCTGTGCATGAAGCCACCCGTGAATTTGTGGCACAGCCAATCGGTAAAGCGACCGATAACATGTATAGCTACTTAGCCCTAGTGCAAGATGACCCAACCATTCAAATTGTGAACCAAGCACAAAAAGCTTACGTTGAAAAAGTAGCACCAAGTGTTGCAGCAATGGCGGGCTTACCAATTTTAAGTGCAGGCGCACCATTTAAAGCAGGCGGACGCAAAAATGACCCAACAGGCTATACTGAAGTGAACAAAGGTGAATTAACGTTCCGTAACGCAGCAGACTTATACCTCTATCCAAACACATTAGTTGTGGTGAAAGCAACCGGTGAAGAACTGAAAGAGTGGTTAGAATGTAGCGCAGGTATGTTTAAACAAATCGATCCTACCAGCGACAAACCACAATCTTTACTTGATTGGGACGGTTTCCGTACTTATAACTACGATGTGATTGACGGCATAAATTATGAATTCGACCTGACTCAACCACCGCGTTATGACGGCGAATGTAAATTGATTAACCCGAACTCACACCGTGTAGTGAATTTAACTTACCAAGGTAAACCAGTTGATCCAAAAGCAGAATTCTTAATTGCGACTAACAACTATCGTGCTTACGGTAATAAATTCCCAGGCACTGGCGATGCGCACATTGTTTACGCTTCTCCTGATGAAAACCGCCAAATTCTTGCAGATTACATCAAAGCAGAAAGCGAAAAAAATGGCCATGTAAACCCTAGTGCGGATAAAAACTGGCGTTTTGCACCGATTAAAGGTAACGATAAATTAGATGTGCGTTTTGAAACCTCGCCAAGCGAACAAGCAGCGAAATTTATTCAAGACAATGCGCAATACCCAATGAAGAAAGTCGGCACCGATGAAGTGGGATTTGCGGTATATCAAATCGATTTATCGAAATAACAAAAAAGGGCGTGCTCAGCACGCCCTACTTACTTCAAAGTGCGGTCAATTTTGACCTTATTTTTCTTCTTTTGGAAGTCTGATTAAGGAAAAGATCAAGCCGCCCCAAATCACAAAAAGCGCCACAATCATCATTGTAATTGCAATACTTGTCATCTTTATTCTCCTTTTTCTTCAAGCTTGAAGTTATCTTCATTTTTCCATTTTAAACGAGAAAGAATGAATGAAACGACCACTAGCGAAATTGCCATACCCCAACCAAAGATATTTACAAACCAGCTTGGATAGCCTTCATAACCTTCTGTAAATACTTTCGCGCCTTCACTGAATAACATAAAGGCAAGAATACCAGTTGTGATGACAATACATAAACGCCATAGGAATCCCACTTTGAATGAAGAGCTTTGATTTAAGTGGTTGCCTAATAAGCCTAGTTTTTCATTTGCTACAATCACAATTAATGAAACAAATGCCACTGCTACAATACCGAAGTAGTTCACAAATTTATCGAATACATCAAGCATTGGTAAGCCGGTTGTTGTACCGAATAAAATCACCGAAACCACCATCATTGGTAAACCAACAACAAAGGTCGCTTTTGCTCGACGTAAACGGAGTTTATCTTGAATCGCTGAAATGATTACTTCAATAACAGAGATAAATGAGGTTAATGCCGCAAAGGTTAATGAACCGAAGAATAATACCCCTAACACTTCACCGAATGGTGCTTTGTTAATAATCGTTGGGAATGCAAAGAAGGCTAAACCAATACCACCTTTTGCCACTTCGCTCACTTCTACACCTTGCGCGGTTGCGATGAAACCTAATGCCGCAAATACACCGATACCAGCAAGCACTTCAAAACTTGAGTTCGCAAAACCAACAACTAAACCGCTACCTGTTAAATCTGAATCTTTTTTCAAGTACGATGCATACGTAATCATAATCCCGAAACAGATGGAAAGAGAGAAGAAGATTTGACCGTAAGCCGCAATCCACACGCTCGGATTAGAGAGTTTTGACCAGTCTGGTGTAAATAGTGCGTTTAAGCCTTTTTCTGCACCTGGTAAGAATAAAGAATAAACTACCAACGCGACAAACATCACCACTAAAACAGGCATTAAGATATCTGAAGATTTAGAAATCCCTTTTTGAATACCTAAAGAAAGCACGCCTAACGCCACTAACCATACAGCAATTAATGGGCCAGTTACCATGCCGACAAACTCGAAGCTCACGCCGTTACTGATATCACCCATTTTTAAGAATTCGTGTAGGAAGAAATCAATCGGTTGGTTGCCCCAAGCAGAATTAAGTGAGAAATAGGTATAGCTTGCCGCCCAACCTAATACTACCGCGTAGTAAAGACCGATGATCACATTCACCATTACTTGCCACCAACCAAACACTTCAAAGTGTGGGTTAAAGCGACGATAAGAAAGCGGTGCACCACCACGATGGCGATGACCAATTGCATAATCTAAGAAAAGCAATGGAATACCGGCGGTTAAAAGTGCAATAAGGTAAGGGATAATAAATGCACCGCCACCGTTTTCATAAGTGGTATAAGGGAAACGCCAGATGTTTCCTAAGCCAACAGCGGATCCAATCGCCGCCATAATAAATGCCTTCCGACCAGAAAAGGTCTCACGCTTTGCGTTTGACTGCGTCATATTAAGTTCCTTTTGAATGAAGAAAGGTTTCAATATAATGAATTCTAAAACCTAGTCAAGAATTTGATCTAAAGTGCGGTTAAAAATAATGAATTTTTTATAAAAATCACTGTCTAAAGGCCAAATTTAATCTCTATTAACAACCAAAAGGAAACATTTATGGATCTCAACAGCATTTTAAATCAAGTTTTAGATGTCGCTAAAAACTCTGCAAGCAAACTTGAAACCGGCAACCAAACAATCGACTCTCTCACCAAAGTAGGCGGTGGTGCAGCATTAGGCGGTATTTTATCAATGATTTTAGGCCGCAGTGGTGGTGCAAGTTTAGCAAAATTAGGTTCACTTGCCGTTTTAGGTAACCTTGCTTACCAAGCGTACCAAAATTATCAAAAATCCCAACAAAATAGCCAACCAAACATTTCAGAAAATGCGTTTGATGTATTAAATTCATCAAGCCATGTCAATGCGGGTGAATTAATTTTACGTACTATGATTGCTGCAGCAGCTGCAGATGGTGAAATCACTGAAGATGAAAAACAAACTATCGCAAATGAAGCAGGTAACAACCCTGAATTAGCGCAATGGCTTGAACAAGAAATCCAAAATCCAATTTCTATCAATGAAATTGCACGTCTTGTAGGTAACGATACTGCACTTGCAAGCAATGTATACTTAGCTGCACGTTTAGTAAGCAAAGATTTATCTCGCAAAGAAATCATTTTCTTAGCAGATTTAGCTCAAGCGTTAGGTTTAGATGATGCGCTTGTTGAACAATTAGAAAAACAAGCAGGCTTCTAATTTTGTGTAGAAAACATCGCGTTTTCTGACTGCACTTTTCATTAAAAAACACGATAATCTTAGTTATCGTGTTTTTTTCATTTGTTTTTTCGCGAAAACCTAACCAAAGGCGAAAAATTCCGCTACAATGCAAAACTTCAATATTCATAAAATTATTTAATAATCATAAAAACGGGAAGCAACATGACAGGCGCACAACTCATTATCGAATGTTTAAAAGCGCACGGTGTAACCGATCTTTTCGGCTACCCAGGCGGGGCAATCATGCCAACCTATGATGCCATCTATGACTCAGGTCTTGACCATCTCCTTTGTCGTAACGAACAAGGTGCCGCAATAGCTGCGATTGGTTATGCGCGCTCTACTGGCAAAGTCGGCGTTTGCGTGGCAACCTCTGGTCCGGGTGCAACCAATTTAATTACCGGTTTAGGCGATGCCTTTGCTGACTCTGTACCAATCGTGGCATTTACTGGCCAAGTGGCCGCCCCTCTTATCGGTACCGATGCTTTCCAAGAAGCCGATGTTTTAGGTTTATCTCTTGCTTGCACCAAGCACAGCTACATTGTGCAATCCATCGAAGAACTCCCCGAAATTATTGCCTCTGCTTTCCAAATTGCACAAAGTGGCAGACCTGGCCCCGTTCTCATTGATGTGCCTCGCAACATCCAAGTGAGCGATGTACCTGAACATGTAAAACCTATTGTCAAACCAACCGTAAAACCAACCGCACTTTCAGAATTAAAATTAACTGAAGCAAAAGCATTATTGGCACAAGCGAAAAAACCCGTGCTTTATGTAGGTGGTGGTGTAGGTATGGCAAAAGCTACACAAGCGGTCAAAAAATTCCTACAAATAACCAAAATGCCATCCGTTTCAACATTGAAAGGTTTAGGCTCAATTGACCCAACCGATCCCGTTTATATGGGCATGATTGGTATGCATGGCACAAGAGCCGCAAATATTGCCGTACAAGAATGTGATTTATTGTTAGTGTGCGGTGCACGTTTTGATGACCGTGTGACCGGTAAATTAGACAGTTTTGCACCACATGCGAAAGTCATTCATTGTGATATTGATGCAGCAGAAATCAACAAACTCCGTGTGGCAAATGTCGCCCTTCAAGGTGATTTAATTCAAGCTTTAGAAGCTTTAAGTATCCCGCTTGCGATTGATGATTGGCGAGCACACATTCAAGCATTGAAAGCCAAACTCGATTTCACTTATATTGACAATGCAGGCAACCGACCTATTGACCCTTGGTCGTTGCTCAACACGCTTTCTCAGCGTAAACCTCAAAATGCGGTGATTTGCACCGATGTGGGTCAACATCAAATGTGGTCTGCACAACATATGCGTCATTTCGCACCAGAAAACTATATTACCTCCGCGGGTTTCGGCACCATGGGATTTGGTTTACCAGCAGCGGTAGGCGCGAAAAAAGCACGCCCTCATGATGAAGTGATTTTAGTGACGGGTGATGGTTCATTGATGATGAACATTCAAGAATTAGGCTCAATCAAACGCGGCAAATTACCAGTGAAAATTTTGCTGTTAGATAACCAACGCCTTGGTATGGTGCGTCAATGGCAAGACCTTTTCTGGAACAAACGCCGTTCAGAAACCATTTTAGAAGATAACCCTGATTTCGTGATGCTAGCGAAAGCCTTTGATATTCCAGCTGAACGCATTGAGCGTGCTGATGATGTAGATGCGGCACTTAATCGCTTATTAAATAGTGAAACAGCCTATTTATTACAAGTATGCATTCCACCTGAAGAATGTGTGTGGCCATTAGTCCCACCAGGTGCGTGTAATGCCGATATGTTGGAGGAAATTTAAGATGAACCAATATACTTTTGAATTGACTGCTCAACATCGCCCAGAGGTTTTAGAACGAGTATTACGTGTTATTCGTTTACGTGGCTTTACCGTGACTAATATGGATATGGCATTGGTAGACACCCAAGTGCAGTTAAAAATCACTGTAAAATCTGACCGCACTTTTGATTTGTTGGTGAATCAATTGGCGAAATTGCCAGATGTTTTAAATATTATTTAAAAAGAATTTGAAGGACAATACGATACAAAACAAATGGTTTACAAGTGTGTAGATATAGCTAATGGATCAATTTAATTTAAATATGGTTAAAAAATTTTAATCGATAGGCTCTTTATCTAAATAATTGCATTTATAAACTTAATTTTATCGAATAATTTCTTCGTATTATCTTCTGCCAAATCTCCCCTACCCCTCTTTGCTAAAGAGGGGATTGAAATGAGATAAAATTTGATATTAGCGTTAATAATTTAGTACCGCTAAAATGAAAGTGACAAAATTGTTGCCGATTAACTAAAGATTTCCCCCTCTTTAGCAAAGAGGGGTAGGGGAGATTTGGCAGTATCAATTAACGAAGAAATTAAATAACATAACAAACTTTAACAAAAATTTACTTGGAGAGATTATTTATGCCAAAACTACGTTCAGCGACCAGTACACAAGGTCGTAATATGGCGGGTGCACGTGCCTTATGGCGTGCAACAGGGATGAAAGAAAATGACTTTGGTAAACCGATTATTGCGGTGGTGAACTCATTCACCCAATTTGTACCAGGGCATGTTCATTTAAAAGATATGGGGCAACTAGTCGCGGCTGAAATTGAAAAAGCTGGCGGCGTGGCAAAAGAATTCAATACTATCGCAGTAGATGACGGTATCGCGATGGGCCACGGCGGGATGCTTTATTCCTTACCAAGCCGTGATTTAATCGCAGACAGCGTGGAATATATGGTTAATGCTCACTGTGCTGATGCAATGGTATGTATTTCCAACTGTGACAAAATCACCCCGGGAATGTTAATGGCGGCAATGCGTTTGAACATTCCAACCATCTTCGTTTCAGGCGGTCCGATGGAAGCGGGTAAAACCAAACTTTCCGATCAGCTCATCAAATTAGACTTAATTGATGCAATGATCCAAAGCGCCGATGTGAATGTCAGCGATAAAGATGTTGATGCCATTGAACGCAGCGCTTGCCCAACCTGTGGTTCTTGCTCAGGCATGTTCACCGCAAACTCCATGAACTGCTTAACTGAAGCGCTAGGTTTATCTTTACCGGGCAATGGTTCTATGTTGGCAACCCACGCTGACCGCAAAGAATTATTCTTAAAAGCTGGTCGTCAAATTGTTGAACTTTGCAAACGCTATTATGAACAAGATGATGAAAGCGTATTGCCTCGTTCAATTGGCACCTTTGAAGCCTTTGAAAATGCAATGAGTTTAGATATTGCGATGGGTGGTTCAAGTAATACCGTTTTACACTTATTAGCAGCTGCTCAAGAAGCGGGTGTAGATTTCAAAATGGCAGATATTGACCGCTTATCACGCGTTGTGCCTTGCTTAAGCAAAATCGCGCCAAATACCAATAAATACCACATGGAAGATGTACATCGTGCAGGTGGGATTATGGGTTTATTGGGCGAACTAGATCGTGCAGGTTTAATCCACCGTAACACCAAAACCGTATTAGGTATGACTTTAGAAGAGCAATTAAACCAATACGATATCATCCGCAATAAAGACGAAGAATTACACAAATTCTTCCGTGCAGGTCCGGCAGGCATTCGCACCACGCAAGCCTTCTCACAAGATTGTCGCTGGGATAGCGTAGATGATGACCGTGTAGGCGGCTGTATTCGTAATAAAGAAAATGCGATTTCTCAAGAAGGCGGCTTAGCCGTATTATTCGGTAACATAGCTAAAGACGGTTGTATCGTAAAAACGGCGGGTGTGGATGAGTCTATTTGGAAATTTACCGGTCGAGCAATCGTATTTGAAAGCCAAGAAGATGCGGTAGCCGGTATTTTAGGTGGCAAAGTGAAAGAAGGCCATGTGGTAGTCATTCGCTACGAAGGTCCAAAAGGTGGCCCAGGTATGCAAGAAATGTTATACCCAACCAGCTATTTAAAATCTATGGGCTTAGGTAAAAAATGTGCTTTATTAACAGATGGTCGTTTCTCTGGCGGTACATCTGGTTTATCTATTGGTCACGCTTCTCCTGAAGCCGCTTCTGGCGGTGCGATCGGCTTAGTACATGATGATGATATTATCGAAATCGATATTCCAAATCGCGCGATTAATCTAAAAATCAGCGATGAAGAATTAGCAAAACGCCGTACCGAGCAAGATACCAAAGGCTGGCAACCAGCTAACCGTGAACGTGAAGTGTCTTTTGCATTAAAAGTATTTGGTCACTTCGCTACTTCTGCGGATAAAGGTGCCGTTCGTGATAAAACACTTTTAAAATAGTGTCTGATTCTCCCTCTCTTTTATGAGAGGGAGAAATAAAACAAAGAAAAAATTACCCGCACTTCATCATAAACAACAAATACCATGAAAAACCTACTCACCAATCCTCAACCCTCTCAATCGGATTACATTAACGCGATTGTCAAACTTGGCTCCAGAGTATATGAAGCCGCTACCGTAACTCCACTACAAAAAATGGGCAAATTGTCTGATCGCCTACATAATAATATTTGGATTAAGCGTGAAGACCGCCAGCCAGTAAATAGCTTTAAGCTTCGTGGTGCTTATGCAATGATTTCCAGCCTTTCTGATGAACAAAAACAAGCAGGTGTCATTGCGGCTTCTGCAGGTAACCATGCACAGGGTGTTGCTTTATCTGCTAAACAGCTTGGCTTAAAAGCGTTAATTGTTATGCCACAAAATACACCGAGCATTAAAGTGGATGCCGTTCGTGGTTTTGGTGGCGAAGTGCTGTTACACGGAGCCAATTTTGATGAAGCCAAAGCCAAAGCCATTGAGCTTTCAAAATCTAAACATATGACATTTATCCCGCCATTTGATCATCCATTGGTTATCGCAGGTCAAGGCACATTGGCGATGGAAATGCTACAACAGGTGGCTGATTTGGATTATGTCTTTGTGCAAGTCGGAGGCGGTGGTCTCGCCGCTGGCGTAGCCATTTTGCTCAAGCAATTTATGCCGGAAATCAAAGTCATTGGTGTCGAGTCCAAAGATTCAGCCTGTTTGAATGCCGCCTTAGAAAAAGGTGAACCTACAGATCTAGCACATGTTGGGCTATTTGCCGATGGCGTAGCAGTAAAACGTATTGGTGACGAAACATTCCGTTTGTGTCAAAAATATTTAGACGGTATGGTGCTAGTAGATAGCGATGAAGTTTGTGCGGCAATGAAAGATTTATTCGAAAATGTGCGGGCAATTGCTGAACCATCTGGTGCACTAGGTCTAGCTGGTTTAAAAAAATACGTGAAACAAAACAATCTAGAAGGCAAAAATATGGCAGCGATTTTATCTGGTGCCAACCTGAACTTCCATACATTACGTTATGTTTCAGAGCGTTGCGAAATTGGTGAAAACCGTGAAGCTTTACTGGCTGTAACCATGCCTGAACAACCAGGCAGTTTCTTAAAATTTGCCCATGTCATCGGTAATCGTGCAGTAACAGAATTCAGTTATCGTTATGCAGATAATCAAAAAGCCTGTATTTTCGTTGGTGTGCGCACGGCTAATGAAGCTGAAAAATCGGAAATTATTGCTGATTTAACGAAAAACGGCTTTGATGTAGAAGATATGTCTGATGATGATATTGCGAAAACTCACGTGCGTTATTTAATGGGTGGACGAGTTTCTAATCATCATGAACGACTTTATAGCTTTGAATTTCCAGAACAAAAAGGCGCTTTACTTAAATTCTTAGAAATTTTGGGTAAACGTTGGAATATTTCATTATTCCATTACCGTGCTCATGGAGCTGATTACGGTAATATTCTTGCAGCTTTCCAATTAGGCGAAAAAGATAACGCAGAATTTGAAAAAGCTTTAGCTGAACTCGGCTATGTTTATGAAGATGTGAGTGAAAGTAAAGCGTATCGATATTTCTTACGATAGAAAAACAAAAAGAGCGGTCAAAATAACCGCTCTTTTTTATTATCATTAACTTATCGTTTTGATTTAACGAGTTTTTCAGTAAGTTCGTAAGCACGAAGTTTCGCTAACTCTTTAGAAAGTTTAGCTACAAGTAAATCATGATCCACATCAACAGCGTGATTCACAATATTTTCTTCCGCTTTACGTTTTGCTTCACGAATACGATCTGCATCTAACTCGCTACCGCGAATTGCAACATCGGCAAGTACCGTTACTACTTTAGGTTGAACTTCTAAGAAGCCGCCTGAAACATAGATAACTTCTTCGTTGCCATCTTCGAGAGTAAATTTAACAATCCCTGGCTTAATCGCCGTCATCAAAGGGGTGTGGTTTGGTAAAATACCTAGTTCACCTTCCACACCTGTTGCTTGGATTTGTTTCACAGCACCTTCAAAGATTTTTCGCTCTGCGCTGACTATTATTAGGTTAAATGTCGCCATTTTTGTTCTCCTTCAAATGACTTGAAGTGATTACATATTTTTGGCTTTTTCTAGCGCTTCGTCGATTGTACCGACCATGTAGAACGCTTGTTCTGGAATATGGTCGTATTCGCCGTTTAAAATACCTTTAAAGCCGCGGATAGTTTCTTTTAAAGAAACGTATTTACCTGGAGTACCGTTAAATACCTCAGCAACGAAGAACGGTTGTGATAAGAAACGTTCAATTTTACGTGCACGTGCTACCACAAGTTTGTCATCTTCAGATAACTCGTCCATACCAAGAATTGCGATAATATCTTTTAATTCTTTATAACGTTGTAAGATACCTTGTACGCCACGCGCTACATCATAATGCTCTTGACCAACAACGAGTGGGTCTAATTGACGTGAAGTTGAATCTAATGGGTCAACCGCAGGATAAATACCTAAAGACGCAATTTGACGACTTAATACAACTGTTGAGTCTAAGTGCGCGAAAGTTGTTGCCGGAGATGGGTCAGTTAAGTCATCCGCAGGTACGTATACCGCTTGAACAGAGGTGATAGAACCTGTTTTGGTTGAAGTGATACGTTCTTGTAACACACCCATTTCTTCTGCTAATGTTGGTTGGTAACCTACCGCAGATGGCATACGACCTAATAACGCAGATACTTCAGTACCAGCAAGGGTATAACGATAGATATTATCCACGAAGAATAATACATCACGACCTTCGTCACGGAATTTCTCTGCCATAGTTAAACCGGTTAACGCAACACGTAAACGGTTACCTGGTGGCTCATTCATTTGTCCGTAAACTAATGATACTTTATCTAATACGTTAGAATCTTTCATTTCATGATAGAAGTCGTTACCTTCACGAGTACGTTCACCTACACCCGCAAATACGGAGTAACCTGAGTGCTCAATCGCGATATTACGGATTAATTCCATCATGTTAACGGTTTTACCTACACCCGCACCACCGAATAGACCTACTTTACCACCTTTTGCGAATGGACAAATTAAGTCGATAACTTTGATACCAGTTTCTAATAATTCCGTACTGTTAGATTGTTCTTCGTAGCTTGGTGCTGGACGGTGAATAGACCAATTTTCTTCCGCGCCAATTTCACCTTGCTCATCGATTGGTTCACCTAATACGTTCATAATACGGCCTAACGTTTTAGTTCCTACTGGAACTTGAATCGGGTTACCCGTATTTTCTACTTTTAAGCCACGTTTTAAGCCGTCAGATGTACCTAATGCGATACAGCGAACTACACCGCCACCTAATTGTTGTTGAACTTCAAGGGTTAAACCTGATTCAACTTTTAATGCATCGTAAACTTTTGGTACTGCATCTTGTGGGAATTCAACGTCAATCACCGCACCGATGATTTGTACAATTTTTCCTGCTGACATTACCGTTCCTCTTTTATTAAATCGCTGCCGCGCCGGCGACGATTTCGTTTAATTCATTTGTAATACTTGCTTGACGGGCTTTATTGTAAACTAATCGCAAGTCATTGATTAAATTACCTGCATTATCAGTTGCCGCTTTCATTGCTACCATTCTAGCAGCTTGCTCGGAAGCAAGGTTATCTACCACAGATTGATACACTTGTGATTCCAAATAACGAGTAAGCAAACTGTCTAATAAGACTTTTGGCTCTGGCTCGTAAAGGTAATCCCAGGTGCTTTGTCTTTGCTCTAAATTATCAGTTTCTAATGCCGGTAATGGTATTAATTGTTGATAAACGGGTTTTTGTGCCATTGTATTAACGAATTTATTGTAGGCAATATAAACTGCATCTACTTCGCCGTCTTTATAGACATCAAAAATGTCGTTTGCGACCCCGATTAAATCTTCCATTGCCGGATTATCACCCAAACCGGAAAGTTGTGCACGAACAGGTAATCCTAATGAGCGGAAAAAGCTGATACCTTTTGAGCCAATTAAGCCCAATTCAACAGTAACACCTTTATCTTTCCATTGTTTGATTTCTGTCATCACAGTTTTAAACAAGTTAATGTTCAAACCGCCACACATTCCGCGGTCAGTCGAGACCACTAAGATCCCGACTCTTTTTACTTCGCGTTGAATTAAAAATGGGTGTTTATAACCAACAGTTGCTTTAGAGACGTGGCTGATAACATTTCGTATTGTTTCAGAATACGGACGAGAAGCAGCCATACGATCTTGCGTTTTACGCATTTTCGAGGTTGCCACCATTTCCATTGCCTTAGTAATTTTTTGTGTACTTTGTACACTGGCAATTTTGGTTTTTATCTCTTTTGCACCTGCCATCTTATTTCTCCGTTACTTTTACCACGCGCTGTTGGCTTTAAAGTTATCCAAAATCGATTTCAATGATGCTTTAACTTCATCATTGTAATTACCGGTTTTGGTCAATTCAGCCATAAACTCGCTGTGGTTACGGCGAGCATAATCTAAAAGTGCGGCTTCAAAACTTGCAATTTTTTGCAATTCCACATCTTCTAAATAGCCAAACTCAACCGCGAAAAGCAACACAGATTGGTCTGCTACGCTAAGCGGTACATATTGTTTTTGTTTCAATAATTCAGTGACTTTTTCACCATGAGAAAGTTGTTTGCGGGTAGCATCATCAAGGTCAGATGCGAACTGAGCAAACGCCGCTAATTCACGATATTGAGCTAATGCGGTACGGATACCACCAGCTAATTTTTTCACTACTTTAGTTTGTGCAGAACCACCCACACGAGATACCGAAATACCAGGGTTTACCGCTGGACGAATACCAGAGTTAAACAAGTTAGATTCTAAGAAAATCTGACCATCGGTAATCGAAATTACGTTGGTTGGAACGAATGCTGAAACGTCACCTGCTTGAGTTTCAATAATTGGAAGAGCGGTTAAAGAACCAGTTTTTCCTTTTACTGCACCTTGAGTAAATTTTTCTACGTATTCTTCATTTACACGTGCTGCACGTTCAAGTAAACGTGAGTGTAGATAGAATACGTCACCTGGATAGGCTTCACGACCTGGTGGACGACGTAATAATAATGAAATTTGACGATAAGCAACGGCTTGTTTTGATAAGTCATCGTAAACGATTAACGCATCTTCACCGCGATCACGGAAATATTCACCCATTGCACAACCAGCATAAGGCGCTAAATATTGTAAAGCAGCTGATTCAGATGCAGATGCCGCAACAACGATAGTGTTTTCAAGCGCACCGTGCTCTTCTAATTTACGTACTACGTTTGCAATAGTCGACGCTTTTTGGCCGATCGCTACATAGATACATTTAATACCTGAATCACGTTGGTTAATGATTGCGTCGATTGCTAATGCTGTTTTACCAGTTTGACGGTCACCGATGATTAACTCACGTTGACCACGACCGATTGGAACCATGGAGTCAACCGCTTTATAACCGGTTTGTACAGGCTGATCAACCGATTTACGATCGATAACACCTGGTGCAATGACTTCAACAGGAGAGAAACCATCGTTTTCAATTTCACCTTTACCATCGATTGGTTGACCAAGCGTATTTACCACACGACCTAATAAACCACGGCCAACTGGTACTTCAAGAATACGGCCAGTACATTGTACTTCCATACCTTCCGCTAAATCTGCGTAAGGACCCATTACTACCGCACCAACA
Organism: Haemophilus sp. HMSC061E01; assembly: GCF_001810345.1. Classification (NCBI taxonomy): domain Bacteria; kingdom Pseudomonadati; phylum Pseudomonadota; class Gammaproteobacteria; order Pasteurellales; family Pasteurellaceae; genus Haemophilus; species Haemophilus sp. HMSC061E01. Next base: position 34,995 of record NZ_KV801003.1, on the reverse strand, counting down.
GAATCACGTTCAAGGTTAAGTGCCATTGCGTAACGGTTGCCTGGTAAGGCGATCATTTCGCCTTGCATCACATCGCTTAAGCCATGAATACGAATAATCCCGTCACTTACAGAAACAATTGTCCCTGTGTTACGGGCTTCGCTCACCACGTCAAATTGAGCGATGCGTTTTTTAATCAATTCACTAATTTCAGTTGAATTTAGTTGCATCTTGTATTCCTCTTATAATTGCAACTCATTTGCGAGACGAGCAAGTTGTCCACGACTACTTCCGTCAATCACAAAATCTTCTGTACGAATCACTACACCGGCAATCAGTGAGCTATCTACATTGCAATTTAATTTCACTTTGCGAGCTAATCTTTTTTCCATTGCAGCTGCAATTTTTTCGATTTGTGTTGCATTCAATGGTTGTGCAGAAGTTACTTCAACTTCTGCAATAGCTTGATGTTCTTCCACATAATGTTTAAATTCTTCAAACACGGTAGGAATCGCACTCAAACGCTTATTTTCAGCCATTAACCGAATAAGATTTTGCCCATATTGATCCAATTGTTCGCCACAAATAGAAATTACTGTATCAGCTAATTTCTGTGCAGAAAGAGAACTACTTAAGTAAGCTTTTACCGTTTCATCTTCAGCTACGGCTGCAGCAAAACCTAACATTTCAGTCCATTTTTCAACCGCACTTTGTTCAATGGCAAAGTCGAATGCAGCTTTTGCATAAGGGCGAGCTATTGTAGTTAATTCTGACATAAGCTAAGCCTCTTATAACTCTGCAACTAATTTATCAATAATGTCATTGTTTGCCGCTTCATCAATAGAACGACCCACAATTTTCTCAGCACCAGCCACTGCTAATGAAGCTACTTTAACACGTAATTCTTCTTGAACACGTTTACGTTCTGCTTCTACTTCAGCATAACCTTGAGCAATAATTTTTGCTTTTAGTTCTTCAGCTTCTGCCTTCACTTCGTCTAACACTTCATTGCGACGTTTATTTGCAGCATCTAAAATTTCTTGAGCTTGTACTTTGGCAGATAGAAGTTCTTGTTCAACAAGATTTTTAGTATCTGCTTGCTCTTTTTTCGCTGCTTCAGCTGACGCTAAGGCGTTCGCAATTTGGCTTTGACGTGTTTCAATCGCATTAATAATTGGTGGCCAAACAAACTTCATGCAGAACCACACGAAAAGTGCGAACGCAATAAGTTGACCAATCAATGTTGCATTTAAATTCACAACGTCCTCCTTACTATGCTTGTTTTACGTTGATAAGCAAATAAGGTGATTATTGTAATAAACCGATGAATGGGTTTGCGAAAATGAAAAGTAATGAAATACCAACAGCAATCATTGCAATCGCATCCAAAAGACCAGCCACGATAAACATTTTAGTTTGTAGGCTAGATGCTAATTCAGGTTGGCGAGCAGATGATTCTAAGAATTTACCACCTAAGATCGCAAAGCCGATTGCAGTACCTAATGCAGCAAATGCAAGAAGAATTGATGCACCAATGATTGTCGCTGTAATTACAGTTTCCATAATGTTCTCCAATAGATAGAAGTTAAGTTTAGCCCTAGAGCCGGTTAATAAAAAATTAATGTTCTGCTTTGTTATAAGCAATACTTAAATAAACCACCGTTAACATCATAAAGATGAATGCTTGTAACGTAATAACCAAAATATGGAAAATAGCCCAAGCTAGGTGTAATGGAATTCCCAATGCTGCAATAGCCACATTTGCAGAGTACATCACAGCGATAAGAATAAAGATTAATTCCCCTGCATACATATTACCGAAAAGACGGAAAGCAAGAGAAATAGGTTTAGCTAATAAAGTTACTGTTTCAAGAATAAAGTTTACAGGAATAAATGCCCAATGATTAAAAGGGTGGAGTGTATATTCTTTAACTAAACCACCAAAACCTTTTGATTTAATTGTATAGAAAAGAATAAGGAAGAATACACAGATTGACATACCTAATGTTGCACTGATATCTGCTGTTGGTACTGCTCTTAAATAATGAATACCAAAAAGACCTGCAAATTGAGGAAGAAAATCAACTGGAATTAAGTCAATAGCATTCATAATGGATACCCAGCAGAAAATGGTTAAAGCAATTGGTGCGACCACATTACGCGGACCATGAAAGTTTTCTTTCACAATGCCATCAACCCAACCTACAACAATTTCAACCAAACATTGCATTTTGCCTGGTACGCCTGTCGTGGCATTTTTTGCAACACGAGAAAAGATAAACAAGAAAATCACTGCCGATACAATTGAGAAAAAAAGCGTATCGAAGTGAACGTTCCAGAAACCATCACCTGTCTTCAAGAAAGACAAGTGGTGGCTAATATATTCGGAAGTTGTTTGTCCAGACATAGTCAACCCTTTGTAGAAAAAATTAAGATCTATTTAACAAAAACGGAATAAAATTATTCAACGCTAATGCTGTAAAAAAACCAACAAAAAACAAAATAAAATGTGAGATAGCAAGCCATTTAAAGGCCCCCCCCACAAGCACAATCGTTAGTATAAACTTTAACGCTTCACCACGATAAAATGCCGTTAATTTTGTTGAAAAATCTTGTTTGCGAAAAAAAACAATATAAGCAAAAGCACAAAATGGCACAAAAGCACTGATAAATCCTAAACTAAAATCTACCGCACTTTCACCTTGCCAAATTGCAAGGAATAATCCCAAAACAACAAGACAAACCGACTCAATGATTATCGCCTTTTGATATCGATTTTTAGCCTGTGTTAAAACCTTAGACATTATCTTATTTTTTTAAAATACAAAAACTATCTAATTATACCCGTGCTACAAAGAGTTTCAACTTTTAAACCACTAAAAAATGTTAAACAAATCACACTTTTAAAAAATAATTAACAAAATAGCCGTAAAAAAAGTGTGTTTTATCGTAAAACAATTAAATGTCGTTCACCAACAAGCTCAGGGACATGTAAAGTTATCACGTCTTTTACTTCGAATTTTTTGTCTAATTCTTGAACTTCATCTTCGTGATAAATGCCTTTTAAAGCATAAAAATATCCATCTTGTTTTGGCAAATGAGTACACCAATCTGTCATATCTTTTAACGAAGCAAATGCACGACTTAATACACCGTCGAATTTTTGTGCAGGTTGGTATTCCTCGACGCGGCTAAGAACAGGTTCTACATTTGTTAGTCCTAACTCACGTACTGCATTTCGAATGAAGCTAATACGCTTACCTAAACTATCTAACAAGACAAATTGTTTGGTAGGGTTAATAATGGCTAAAGGCAGGCCTGGCAAGCCTGGACCCGTTCCTACATCAATAAAACTATCCCCTTGTAAATAAGGACTAACAACAATACTATCCAAGATATGTTTTACTAACATTTCCTGTGGATCACGCACAGAGGTTAAGTTATAGGCTTTATTCCATTTATTGAGTAATTGCACTAACTGGATAAGTTGATCTTTTTGTCGATCTGTTAATTGAATTTCTGCTTGAGCCAGTAAATTTTCGAGTTTTGCTTTCATTTTTCTATCTATCTTGTCTGTTTGTCGTCATTCTACTTGAAAGTGCGGTTAAAATCCTTAGTGTTTTTATTTCAGCAAAAATTTAGCCTACTAATTACATCTTTTTAATTTGTAATATAAAAAAGTGCGGTGAAAATTCACCGCACTTTTACTTTCAAACACAGAAAATCTTATTCCCCACGTTTCAACATTCCTTGTTTTTTCAAATTCACCAGAATAATTGAAATTGCTGCAGGGGTGATACCTGAAATTCGGCTTGCTTGACCAATAGAAACCGGACGGTGCTGTTCTAACTTCGCACGTACTTCATTAGATAAACCAGACACTTTGCTGTAATCAAAGTTAGCCGGGATAGCCGTATTTTCGTGGCGTTTTTGTTTTTCAATTTCTTCTTGTTGATGCTCAATATAACCTTGATACTTAATAGCAATTTCCACTTGTTCTACGGCTTCTCTATCTTCCATTGCCGGTTTATACGGCGTTAAAGAAGTCAAAATATCGTAAGTCATTTCCGGACGGCGTAATAAATCTTCACCATTGGCTTCACGCACAAGTGGGCTGCCAAGTACTTTATTCGCTTCTTCTAAATATTCAGAACGTGGATGCAACCAAATACTGCGTAAGCGTTGGCGTTCCTGTTCAATATTTTCCATTTTTTGATTAAAGCGCGCCCAACGAGCCTCATCAATCAAACCTAATTCATGGGCAATTGGCGTTAAACGAATATCCGCATTATCTTCACGTAATAACAAACGGTATTCTGCACGAGAAGTAAATACGCGATATGGTTCTTTGGTACCAAGTGTACAAAGGTCATCCACCAATACGCCAGTATAAGATTGATCGCGACGTGGATACCATGCCTCTTTATCTTGTACGTAAAGACCTGCGTTAATTCCCGCCAATAAGCCTTGTGCCGCCGCTTCTTCATAACCGGTTGTACCGTTAATTTGACCCGCAAAGAATAAACCTGAAATCGATTTAGTTTCTAACGTTGGTTTTAAGTCACGTGGATCAAAATAATCATATTCAATGGCATAACCTGGTTTAATGATGCGAGCCTTTTCCAAACCTTTCATGGAATTTACAATGCCCATTTGTACGTCAAACGGCAAACTGGTAGAAATTCCATTTGGATACACTTCATTGCTGGTTAAGCCTTCTGGTTCCAAATAAATTTGATGTGAATTACGATCCGCAAAACGCATCACTTTATCTTCAATGGATGGGCAATAACGTGGACCAATCCCTTCAATTACTCCGGTATACATTGGACTGCGATCCAAGTTATTACGGATCACTTCATGGGTTTGCTCATTGGTATGGGTGATATAACAAGGAATTTGTTGCGGGTGATCAGATATCGATCCCATAAAAGAAAATACAGGTAATACAGCATCACCATGTTGTTTAGCCAATATATCAAAATTGATCGTGCGTGCATCAATACGCGGTGGCGTACCCGTTTTTAAACGATCAACACGTAAATTCAGATCACGTAAACGATGAGAAAGTGTAACAGATGCAGGATCACCAGCTCGGCCACCTTCATAATGTTCTAAACCAATATGGATCTTACCCGCTAAGAAAGTACCGGCAGTTAAAATGACCGATTTAGCACGGAATTTAAGCCCCATTTTGGTTTCCACACCACAAACGCGATCTTGCTCAATTAAAATATCGGTTACTTCTTGTTGGAAAATATCTAAATTTGGTTGGTTTTCAAGTGCGATGCGTACGGCTTGGCGATATAACACGCGGTCAGCTTGAGCACGAGTTGCACGTACAGCAGGCCCTTTACTGCTGTTTAAAGTACGAAATTGAATCCCCGCTTTATCTGCAGCATGCGCCATTAACCCGCCCATGGCATCTACTTCTTTCACTAAATGGCCTTTACCAATCCCACCAATAGCGGGGTTACATGACATTTGTCCAAGGGTATCAACATTATGTGTCAATAATAGGGTTTTTAATCCCATGCGTGCCGGAGCCAACGCGGCTTCGGTACCAGCATGACCGCCACCCACAACGATCACATCATAATTTTCGGTGTAAAACATATCTCTCTCTTCGTCTTCAATTTGATCTTCGATCTAAAAATAGGCGCTATTCTACTGAAAATTACGTGTGCTTGAAAGCAAGAATTCAATTTGTGATAAGAGAAGATCGAGAGGTAATAAAAATAAGATCTATTTATATATAAAGATCTTATTATTGTTACTATTAGGATCCTTTTACCTTGTGCATAAGATCCTTTTCCTTTTTTAAATGAAGAAGTTAGATCATTTTAGACTGTGTTGAAATGTCGTCAGTTTGAAGGCTTTTTCTTGTGGATAACCTTTAATTTTATCCACAGTTAAAACAATCATCATATTTACTCAGTGGAAAAGAACAAGTTTTTGACAGGTTTTATTAAAGTTATCCACAGGTGATTTTTTTGGATAATGGATAAAGAAAAAGCGATAACTCAAATTATCGCTTTATTATGACTAAAGTGCATTTATAAATTGTGGTAGCCAATCTTCAGCAAATTGTTCTTGATCATCAACATGCAAGACATCGATTTTTAAACTGTCGCAAATTTTGACCGCATTTTTTTCACTTAATTGTGTTTCAACTTTATTCACGGCATGACAGAATGTATCGTAATCTGAATTGCCTAAGCCTACAACGGCAAAGCGGAGAGAAGATAAATCTTTATCTGATGCCGCAATTTGTTCAAAGAGTGGTTTTAAATTATCAGGCAATTCACCTGCACCATGTGTTGAAGTGACAATCAACCAAATATTTTCATCAATCACATCATCAAGTTCTGGTCCGTGGAAAAGTGCGGTAGAAAAATTTTGTGTTTTTAGCACATCTTCTAAATGTTCCGCCACATATTCAGCGCCACCTAATGTGCTGCCTGAAATCACGCAAATATTCATATTGTTTCCTAATAAGAAAAAAGGCTTAGATTTTCTAAGCCTTTATAGTCATTATACGTTGTCGAATTTACCCAACAATGAACGAATATGTTCTTGCCAGTTGCGGTGTTCATTTTTAAGTTGCTCGTTTTCATGTTGCAACGCTTCTACCGCTTGTTGAGATTGATTTTTTTGTTCTTTTAATTCTTCTACTTCAAGTTGAAGTAATTGAATGGTTTCTACTGCTTGTCTAATTTTTTCTTCAAGCTGATCTAAAATTTCTAAAGACATAGTGATTTCCTTTTTTAAAATAAGTCCGAAACGGCTTTATTCTACCGACTTAATCCTATTTTTAAAAGCCTCTTGTCAAAATTTATTATGCAAACGTTTGCTTAGTGATAAAATAACGAGACTTTTTGCATTGGGAGAGAAAAATGAATCGTGCATTAGCTATTGAATTTTCAAGAGTAACCGAAGCGGCAGCATTAGCAGCTTATACTTGGCTTGGACGTGGTAATAAAAATGCGGCGGATGAGGCGGCAGTCAAAGCCATGCGTTATATGCTGAATTTAATCCATATGGACGGTGAAATTGTGATTGGTGAAGGGGAAATTGACGAAGCACCAATGCTTTATATTGGCGAAAAAGTGGGCTCTGGTAATGGTGAGCTTGTTTCTATTGCGGTTGATCCGATTGATGGCACAAGAATGACTGCAATGGGTCAATCAAATGCCATTTCAGTATTGGCTGCTGGTGGTAAACGTACTTTCTTAAAAGCGCCCGATATGTATATGGAAAAATTGGTCGTCGGCCCTGAAGTGAAAGGTATGATCGATTTAAGTTTACCGATTGAACAAAACCTTCGCCGTGTGGCTTCTCGTTTAGGTAAATCCTTATCGGATTTAACCGTGATGGTGCTTGCTAAACCGCGCCATGATGAAGTGATTAAGCAAATGCATAATCTAGGTATTCGTGTGATGGCTATTCCAGATGGTGATGTTGCGGCTTCGGTTTTATGTTGTTTACCGGATGCTGAAGTGGATATGGTTTATGGTATTGGCGGTGCACCTGAAGGTGTGGCAGCTGCCGCTGCAATTCGCGCATTAGGTGGAGATATGCAAGCTCGTCTTATTCCACGCAATGAAGTGAAAGGCGATACAGAAGAAAACCGTAAAATTGCCGCTGAAGAAGTCCAACGTTGTGAAGCCTTAGGTGTGAAGGTCAATGAAATCTTAAAATTAGAAGATTTAGTACGTGATGATAACCTTGTTTT
>NZ_KV801003.1:9282-27181 GCF_001810345.1 Haemophilus sp. HMSC061E01 | reverse complement strand
TTTTGCCGCAACGGGAATTACGCACGGTGAATTACTTAAAGGGATTTCTCGCCGTGGCAACTTGGCCACCACAGAAACCTTATTAATCCGTGGTAAATCACGCACCATTCGTAAAATCCAATCCATCCATTATCTCGATAGAAAAGATTCTGAAATCTATGAGATTTTAAGAAATTAGTGAAAATAAAAGAGCGGTCATAAAAAACAATGAATTTTTTGACCGCTCTTTTTATTTCTTACAGCATTTTCTTCAATTGATACAGATAAGCTAAGGCTTGTTTTGGACTTAATTCATCTGGATCAAGCTGCTCAATGGCTTCACGTAAAGCATCAGGTTCCGCCTCAAAAGCCAATTCACCTTGATGTTGATTTAATGCTCTTAAATGTTGAATTTGTTGATCACCATTTTGTGCCGACAATTTTTCTAACTGATGTAATTTTTGCTTCGCCAGTTTAATGACAGATTGAGGTACACCTGCCAGCGCTGCAACAGCAAGACCATAACTTTTACTTGCCGCACCGTCTTGAACAGCGTGCATAAAGGCAATGGTATTATTGTGTTCTAATGCATCTAAATGAATATTGGCAATGCCTTCAATTTGTTCTGGCAGCGCGGTGAGTTCAAAATAATGGGTCGCAAATAACGTAAGTGAACGAGTTTTCTTCGCTAACCATTCAGCACAAGCCCAAGCTAAAGAAAGCCCATCATAGGTAGACGTCCCCCGTCCAATTTCATCAATCAGAACTAAACTTTGTGAAGTGGCTTGATGAAGAATATTGGCCATTTCAGTCATTTCCACCATAAATGTAGAACGACCGGATGCTAAATCATCAGAGGCACCAATTCGAGTAAAAATACGATCAATTTGCCCAATAACCGCGCTATCAGCCGGTACAAAACTGCCTATATAAGCCATCAACGTAATTAAAGCTGTTTGACGCATATAGGTACTTTTACCGCCCATATTGGGGCCAGTAATAATCAATAAATGACGTTGCTGATTGAGATTCACAGGGTTAGCAATAAAGGGGTCTTTTAAGACTTGTTCCACTACAGGATGGCGACCATTTTCAATTTTTACGCCAATTTCATCACTAAATTGTGGTGCAACATAATTTAAGGTTTCTGCTCGTTCTGCGAGGTTAACTAACACATCCAATTCAGATAATGCCAAGCTAGCTAACTGCAATTGACCTAAATGTGGCAATAATAAATCAAATAATTCATCATAAAGTTGCTTTTCTAAAGCAAGCGCCGCGCCTTTTGATTTTAAAACCTTGTCTTCATATTCTTTTAATTCAGGAATAATGTAGCGTTCGGCATTTTTTAAGGTTTGACGACGAACATAATGAATCGGTGCTTTATGAGCTTGTCCTTGGCTAATTTGAATGTAATAGCCATGCACCGCATTAAAGCCAATTTTTAAAGTATCAATACCCGTACTTTCTCGTTCGCGTTGTTCTAAATTTTCTAAATATTGTGTTGCGCCAGCGGAAAGGGTTCGCCATTCATCTAATTCGGCATTATAGCCTTCAGCAATAACGCCACCATCGCGAATTAATAATGGAGGCGTTTCAATAATTGCTTTTTGAAGTAGCTCGATTTGTGAGGAAAAATCACCAATTTGTGCAGAAAGTGCGGTCAAATTTGACGATATTTTTGTATGAATCAGTGATTTTATCGGTTCAATTTGTTCTAATGCAGTACGTAAACGCGTGAGATCTCGAGGACGTGCAGAACGCAGTGCTACACGGGCAAGAATACGTTCCATATCCCCCACTTGTTGCAAATAAGGCTGCAATTCGTGATACAAATCTTGCTCAATAATTTCACCAATCGTTTTTTGGCGTTTTAATAGAATGTCTGTTTGACGGATAGGTTGATGAATCCAACGTTTTAACAAACGACTACCCATTGGCGTAACACATTTATCTAATACCGAAGCCAGCGTATTTTCTGTGCCACCCGCAAGATTTTGAGTGAGTTCTAAATTTCGGCGTGTTGCAGCATCTAATTGAATATTATCGTTATTTTGAATAACACTGATGCTTTGAATATGTGGAAGAGAAGCACGTTGTGTTTCTTTTGCATATTGTAATAAACAGCCTGCTGCTGCCAAGCCAAGAGGTGATTTTTCTACACCAAATGCACGTAAATCTTTTGTACCAAATTGGCGATTAAGTTCTGAAATCGCCGTACTGAGCTCAAATTCCCAAATAGGACGACGACGTAGACCCTTATAAGGTTCGATAATAGCCATTTCGGCAAAATCTTCACAATAAAGTAATTCTACCGGATTAATGCGCTGTAATTCAGCTTGTAAGGCTTCTTTTGAATGAGGTTCACAAAGCTGGAAGCGTCCAGATGTTATGTCTAATGTGGCTAGACCAAATTTTTCTTTTTCCTGATAAACCGCCACAATTAAGTTATCTTGGCGTTCTGGTAAAAGTGCTTCATCACTTACCGTACCTGGTGTCACAATTCGTACAATTTTGCGTTCAACCGGCCCTTTTGATGTGGCGGGATCACCCACTTGCTCACAAATGGCCACAGGTTCACCTAATTGCACTAATTTTGCTAAATAGCCTTCTACCGCATGATAAGGCACGCCCGCCATAGGTATTGGATTACCTGCTGATTGCCCACGTTTCGTTAAAGAAATATCTAACAACGCTGCCGCTTTTTTTGCATCATCATAAAAAAGCTCGTAAAAATCCCCCATTCGATAAAATAATAAAATGTCAGGATTTTCTGCTTTTAACTTGAGATATTGCTGCATCATCGGCGTATGCTGCTCGAAATTATCTTGTAAATTCATGACGTTATCCAGTTTAGGTATTTAACTTTTTGTCTAGCAAATATAGGTTTTACGATAGAAGTGATGTGTTATTTTTAGCTGATTTTAATTTTCTACATCCACACTCAGTACTTCATCTTCTGTTTTTAACAGTGTATAGACATCTTTTAGCATTTCATTATCAATATTGTAGCATCTTACTTGCAAGCGAACCTCGCCGCTAGCTTGGTCTTTTACTGAGATATTTTCAATGCGGTAATCATGTTTTAACAATAAATCGGTCACTTTACTGATGCCGTTAGCAGAACTCAGTTGAATAGCTAAACGAGTACGTTTTTTATAGGTTTTACGACGAACATAACGCTGCACAATCGGGCTGATACGGATAGCGATTAAAATCATTAAAGTGGCAATAATCGCATCAAAAATAAAGCCTGCACCTGTTGCCACACCGATAGCCGCTGCCGCCCAGATGATTGCTGCAGTGGTTAAGCCTGAAATAGCATCATTTTTCTTGTGCAAAATAACCCCTGCACCTAAGAAACCTATGCCACTGATTACCTGTGCGGCAAGTCGCATAGGGTCAGTTCGAATGTTATCTGAAACTTGCGCATAATGTTCTGCAGCTTGAATGGAGACAATCGTCAGTACACAAGTTGTCACCGCAATAATGGCACAGGTTTTGACCCCAACCGGTTTATGTTTAAGTTCACGTTCTAAACCAATAATCCCGCCAAGTACAAGTGCGAGCAGCATTTTCCCTAGGATAAGTAAGTAAGCCGTCTGTTCAAGAGCGGTCGAAAAAATAAAAGAATTTTCCATGTTAATAATGAATATGAGTAAATAAAAAACGGGCGTTATTCTACCTGAAAAAAGGACTTTAATGGGCAAATTTACAATCAATTTACCTTTAATTTATCGCCTTTCGGCTTGAAATTGAGTAAAATCTCAAGTTTTGAAAGATGATGATAGCTGAGAATAAATTTATGCAAAAATCAACGCCGAATATTGGCTTTGTAAGTTTAGGTTGTCCTAAAAATTTAGTGGATTCTGAACGTATTCTGACTGAATTACGTACTGACGGATATAACATTGTACCAAGTTATGAAAATGTGGACTTGGTTATTGTGAATACTTGTGGCTTTATTGATAGCGCTGTACAGGAATCCCTTGAAGCCATTGGAGAGGCGTTGGAAGAAAACGGACGCGTGATTGTGACGGGTTGTTTGGGTGCGAAAGAAGATCAAATTCGCCAAGTTCACCCGAAAGTATTGGAAGTGAGCGGCCCGCACAGTTATGAAACAGTCATGGCACAAGTACATAAATATGTACCAAAACCAGAACATAATCCATACACTAGCCTTGTACCAAAACAAGGGGTGAAATTAACACCAAAACACTACGCTTATTTGAAAATCTCAGAAGGTTGTGATCATCGTTGCACATTCTGTATAATCCCTTCATTACGTGGGGATTTAGAAAGCCGCTCTATCACGCAAGTATTGGATGAAGCAAAACGTCTTGCTGATGCGGGCGTGAAAGAGTTATTGGTCGTTTCACAAGATACTTCTGCTTATGCGATGGATACACAACGCAAAGAAGGTGGCGTGAAAACCGCTTTCTGGAATGGTATGCCAATTAAAAATGACTTAATGACCTTGTGTAAACAGCTTGGTAAATTAGGTATTTGGGTGCGTTTACATTACGTTTATCCTTATCCTCATGTGGATGATTTAATTCCATTAATGGCGGAAGGTTTATTGTTGCCTTATTTGGATATTCCATTACAACATGCGAGTCCGAAAATTTTAAAAGCAATGAAAAGACCAGGAAAAATTGACCGCACTTTAGAGCGTATCAAGCAATGGCGTGAGATTTGTCCTGATTTAACCTTGCGTTCAACTTTCATTGTAGGTTTCCCAGGTGAAACAGAAGAAGATTTCCAAATGTTATTGGATTTCTTAAAAGAAGCACAACTTGATCGTGTAGGCTGTTTCAAATTTAGCCCGGTAGAAGGCGCACCTGCAACTGAAATGACCGACCAAGTGCCTGAAGATGTAAAAGAAGAACGTTTCCACCGCTTTATGCAGTTACAACAAGAAATTTCGGCTGAACGATTAAAACAAAAAATTGGCCAAACACTTGATGTAATTGTGGATGAAATTGATGACGAAGGTATTATCGGTCGTACAAAAGCTGATGCACCCGAAGTTGATGGCTTAGTTTATATTGAAAATCTAAGTGGCTCGCCTGTGAAAGTAGGTGAATTTATTAAAGTAACCATTACTCATTCAGATGAATACGATCTGTGGGGAACCTGTTAATTATTAATCTTATTTATTTTTTACCAAAGGAATTAAAAAATGGCAGAAACACAAAAACAACCAAGTGTTATCCGTTTTGAACAAGAAGTTGCAGCAAAAAATTATGAAGCAGCTTGTGTGGAATTGCTCGATATTTTAAGTAAATTAGATAGTAATTTTGGTGGCGTTGAAAGCATTGAAATTGATTATCCTAGCCAATTAAATGATGAATTAGGACAAGATAAAATTAAGCATTTTTGTACCCGCGTAGCAGTGGCTATGAGCGAGCTATTTTCTGATCCTAAATTAGATATTTCTGAAGGCGGAGCTCAACGTTTCTTTACCTTACAACGTTGGATTAACATGATTTTTGCATCATCACCTTTTGTGAATGCGGATCATGTGTTGCAGACTTATAACCGCAATCCAGATAAGACTAATTTATCTGATTTTCATTTAGATAATGCAAGATCATCATTAATTAAATTCTATATTTTGTACTTGCCGGAATCAAATATAAACGTGAATCTTGATGCTTTATGGAATTTAGATCCAGAATTATGCGCATCCCTTTGTTTTGCATTGCAATCACCACGTTTTATCGGTACTGATCAAGCGTTCTCTAAGCGTGGTACGCTTTTACAATGGTTTCCTGAAAAATTAGCGACAATTGAAAATTTAAATAATGTGCCGAGTGCAATTTCACACGATGTGTATATGCATTGTAGCTACGATATTGCCGAAAATAAACACTGGGTGAAAAAAGCATTAAACCAAGTCATCCGTCGTCATTTATTGGAAGGTGGATGGACAGATCGCGATGTCACTAAATTAGGTGAACGTGATGGCAAACCTGTCATGGTCGTATTATTGGAGCATTTCCATTCATCTCATTCAATTTACCGTACGCATTCCACTTCAATGATTGCTGCACGTGAGCGTTTTCATTTAATTGGTGTGGGTAATGAAGCTGTAGATGCAGCAGGCCAAGCGGTGTTTGATGAATTCCATTTATTAAAAGGCGATAATATTTTTAGTAAATTGAATGAATTAAAAGAGATTTGTGAAAAAAATGGTGCAGCCGTTCTTTATATGCCAAGTATTGGGATGGATTTAACCACCATTTTTGCAAGTAATACGCGTCTTGCACCGGTTCAAGTGATTGCTTTAGGCCATCCAGCGACGACACATTCTGATTTTATTGAATATGTAATTGTAGAAGATGACTACGTTGGTTCTGAAAAATGCTTTAGTGAGCAATTATTGCGTTTACCTAAAGATGCCTTACCTTATGTGCCTTCAGCGCTTGCACCGCAACACGTAGAATATCGCTTACGTGAAAATCCTGAAGTGGTTAATATTGGTATTGCTTCTACCACAATGAAGCTTAATCCCTATTTCTTGGCTGCATTAAAGGCTATTCGTGATCGTGCGAATGTTAAGGTTCATTTCCACTTTGCTTTAGGTCAATCCAGTGGTGTGACCCATCCTTACGTTGAGCGTTTTATTAAATCTTATTTAGGCAATGATGCAACAGCTTATCCACATGCACCTTATGATCAATATCTTCGTATTTTGCATAACTGCGATATGATGGTGAATCCATTCCCATTCGGGAATACGAATGGCATTATTGATATGGTGACATTAGGTTTAGTAGGTATATGTAAAACCGGTGCAGAAGTCCATGAACATATTGATGAAGGGTTATTTAAACGTTTAGGTTTACCAGAATGGTTAATTGCAAATACGGTGGATGAATATGTTGAACGTGCAATTCGTTTAGCTGAAAACCATCAAGAACGTTTAGAGCTTCGTCGTCATATCATTGAGAATAATGGTTTACAAACCTTATTTACTGGTGATCCAAGCCCAATGGGTAGAGTGTTACTTGAAAAATTTGAGGAATGGAAAGCGGAAAATTTAGCTGAAAAGCCAAAGAAAAAATCAACTAAATCTGCAACGACAAAAGAGAAGCCAACAAAGTCTACCACGACAAAGAAAAGTGCGGTCAAATCTGAAGGTAAATCTGAGCCGAAAAAAACGGTAAAGAAAACCACGAAAAAAGCAGATAAATAATCAATAAATCCCCGAAAGGGGATTTTTTATTGAGAAAAATTAAACAAAGTCTCATTTTTTTTAAAAAAACTTGATTTTGTGGCATAAAGCCTGTAATTAATAGACCCATTCAACACAACATAAAATAAGGAAAAACTCATGAAAAACGTCGGTTTTATCGGTTGGCGCGGAATGGTCGGTTCCGTATTAATGGATCGTATGGTGCAAGAGCAAGATTTTGCCAATATTAATCCAGTTTTCTTCACCACTTCTCAAGCAGGTCAAAAAGCCCCTGTATTCGCAGGAAAAGAGGCGGGCGAGCTTAAAAATGCATTCGACATTGAAGAACTTAAAAAATTAGACATTATCGTGACCTGCCAAGGTGGTGACTATACCAATGAAGTTTATCCAAAATTAAAAGCAACAGGTTGGGATGGTTATTGGGTTGATGCAGCGTCTGCACTACGTATGAAAGATGATGCAATTATCGTACTTGATCCAGTAAACCAACACGTGATTTCTGAAGGCTTGAAAAAAGGCATTAAAACTTTCGTGGGCGGTAACTGTACCGTGAGCTTAATGTTGATGGCTATTGGTGGTTTATTTGAAAAAGATTTAGTGGAATGGGTATCTGTTGCAACTTACCAAGCGGCTTCAGGTGCAGGCGCAAAAAATATGCGTGAATTGCTTTCACAAATGGGTTTATTAGAACAAGCGGTTTCAAGTGAATTAAAAGACCCTGCTTCGTCAATTTTAGATATTGAACGTAAAGTGACTGCAGAAATGCGTTCTGATAGTTTCCCAACTGATAACTTCGGTGCGGCATTAGGTGGTAGCTTAATCCCTTGGATTGACAAACTTCTCCCAGAAACAGGACAAACTAAAGAAGAATGGAAAGGCTATGCAGAAACCAACAAAATCTTAGGTTTAAGCGATAATCCAATTCCTGTTGATGGTTTATGTGTGCGTATCGGTGCATTACGCTGCCACAGCCAAGCATTCACTATCAAACTGAAAAAAGACTTACCGTTAGAAGAAATCGAACAAATTTTAGCGTCTCACAACGAATGGGTGAAAGTGATTCCAAATGACAAAGAAATCACATTACGTGAATTAACCCCAGCTAAAGTAACAGGTACATTAAGCGTACCGGTTGGTCGTTTACGTAAATTGGCAATGGGTCCAGAATACTTAGCGGCATTCACTGTAGGTGACCAATTATTATGGGGTGCTGCAGAGCCAGTTCGCCGTATCTTAAAACAATTGGTGGCATAATTTTTACTTTCATTACAAAGGGCGTATTCACTACGCCCTTTTCATTGGAAAATTATGATCAGAGAACCTCATTTTCATCAATTTGCTCTTGCGGAGTTATTGCCTTTTTTTGAGCAATTTCCGACGCAATATCTTTCTGGCGAACGAAATATCAAATTGGCTTATCGTCATTTGGTTCAGCCTGAAAGTGTGGTCAGAAAATTGATGATTTTGGTGAATGGTCGAGCAGAAAATATGCTGAAATGGACTGAGTTGGCTTATGATTTCTACCAACAAGGTTATGATGTATTGCTTTTCGATCATCGAGGACAAGGTTATTCACAGCGTATTATTCCTCAAAAAGGGCATTTAGATGAGTTTCGTTTTTATACCGATGATATGGCAAAAATCATTGAAAAAACGACCGCACTTTATGCTTATCAAGCCCAATATATTCTCGCGCACTCTCTCGGCGCTCTAATTTCCACCTATTATCTGGCCAATTACGATCATCATATTAAAAAAGCTGTGCTTTCTTCGCCTTTCTTTGGCGTTCCCATGAAACATCCGTTACGAGATGAAGTCATCATTGCAACGATGATGGCATTTGGTCAAGGTCATCGTTATGTTTTCGGCAAAGGACATTACAAACCGGCAGATTTAAATCTTAATGAACTTAGCCATTCTAAAACGCGAATGAAATGGATGAACCGTATTAATCGAAAACGCGCTGCTATTCACTTAGGCGGCCCGACTTTCCGCTGGGTACATTTATGTTTAAATGCAATCAAAGCACTCCCTAAAATCATCCCAAGAGTGGAAACACCAGTGCTTATCCTACAAGCGGAAAAGGAAAAGATTGTAGATAACAAAAATCTTGAAAAATTGACCGCACTTTTTCCACATGCCGAATCTATGCTTGTACCTCAAGCAAAACATGAAATCCTTTTTGAAAAGGATAACGTGAGAAAAACCGTGTTTGAACGCGTGAATCAATTTCTTCATTCTTAAAGTTGTTTTTTAATCTGCATCAAGTTTTCATCAAATTTTATTAAAAACATCGCTTAAATCTTTACTCGTACTAAATAAGTGGTATCTTTATAACCGCTTATTTAATCGATTGCGTCACGATCGTTATCCGTGATGAATTATTTTTTGTTCATTTATCTAGGAGTTATCCTATGGAAAGTAAAATTCCAGCAGTAGAAGTCAAACTTGGCTTTAAATGGCAGGGGCTGCTGATAGCCGTCATCGTTGGTTTAGGGATTTGGTTAATCCCGACACCAGAAGGTTTATCCGCTAAAGCCTGGGGAATGCTGGCACTGTTTGTCGCAACCATTGTCGCTATTATCGCTAAAGCAATGCCTATGGGTGCTGCAACACTCGTTGCCTTGGTGATCAGTGGATTAACTGGGCTTACACCAATTTCGCCAAAACAAGGTGATGTTGGTATGTTATCTGGCTTTGCAAACGGCACAATTTGGTTGATTGCTATTGCCATGTTTTTATCTCGCGCGGTGATTAAAACCGGTTTAGGTAAACGTATCGCGCTGTACTTCGTTGGTCGTTTTGGTAAAAAAATGATGGGCGTGGCTTATGGTATGGCGTTGGCTGATGTTGTGATCGGTCCAGGGATTCCTTCGGCTTCTGCGCGTGGGGGCGGTATTATGTACCCTATTATGCAATCTATTGCTGATGCGTATGAGTCCAAACCGGGTCCAACCGCTCGTCGTGCAGGTGCATTCTTAGCGATTGCGGTCTCTCAAATCGATACCATTATTTGTACCATGTTCTTAACCGCCATGGCGGGTAACCCGTTAATTGCAGAACTTGCGAAAAGCCAAGGTGTAGAAATCACTTGGATGACATGGTTCTTAGGAGCAATCGTACCAGGTATTGTGAGCTTAATCGTCTTACCTTATTTCGTGTATTTAATTTATCCGCCAGAATTAAAAGATACGCCTAAAATGGCAGAAATGGCACGTGAAGAATTAAAAAGCATGGGTCCAATGAGCAAAGCGGAATGGATTCTTGCCTTAGATTTTATCCTTCTTTTATTCCTTTGGACGGTGGGTGATTTAGTCTTCCATATCCCTGCAACGATTTCTGCATTTATCGGTTTAGTGATTTTATTATTAACCAACATTATGAGCTGGAAAAATATCGTAGCAGAAACGACTGCTTGGGATACGATGTTCTGGTTTGCGGTATTGGTAATGATGGCAAATGCACTTAATAAATACGGTGCAATCACTTGGATTTCCACCCACATTTCTTCATCTGTGGGCGGTTTCAGCTGGCCAGTTGCCTTTACTATTTTAGTGCTGGTGTATTTCTATACCCGCTATTTCTTTGCTTCAGCCATGGCGCATATTTCCGCAATGTATCTCGCTTTCGTGGCAGCGGCTATCGCAGTGGGTACACCACCAATCATTGCTGCAATTGGTTTAGGTTACACCTCAACATTATCCATGAGTTTAACGCAATACGCTGGTGGTCCTGGCCCAGCATTATACGGTTCAGGTTATAACTCAACCGGTCAATGGTGGGGCGTGAGCTTTATTGTTTCCATCCTCTCATTAGTGATTTGGTTCGGTGTGGGTGGATTATGGATGAAACTACTTGGCTGGTGGTAATCCTTATTAATTCATAAAAATCCCTAAAAAACGACCGCACTTTGATTTGTATCTCAAAAGTGCGGTTGTTTTTATCTGTATTTTGAATTAATCATCCCAGTCATCATCCCAATCACGATGTCTTCTGTGGTGATGATGTCTTTTATGTTTTTTATGATGGCGATATTCTCTGTCATCGTAGTCTCCGCCTTTGTTCACTTGACTACCGATTACACCACCTAATGCTGCGCCGCCGAGTGTTGTGGCAATATCTCCACCTAATAAACCACCGGCTACGCCGCCGATTGCTGCACCTGTTGCAGTATGACGTTGTTGTCTGTCCATTTCACAAGCGGTTAAGCTTCCTGCTAATGCAACAATCACTAACCCTTTCATCAATTTAGATTTCATAAATCTACTCCTCTATTTTTGTCGGGATTGCTTGCCTAAGCACTTATGCAATCCGGCGTGTAAAAGCATTCCTTTTACGATTGCTTTGACTATGTGGAAAATTAGTTAGTTCAAATGGCTTGTTCAATTGGTTTAAGAATGAGCAATTTTTGGTATGATTGTTGAGAGGTTTAATTAGTGATTCAGTCAGATGTTGTAAAATCTATTTTAACTAATTGAAGTTAGGGATTAATAATGTTTGGTATTTTCTTTAAAGATAAAGGCGTGTCTATTAATAATGAAAATGGAATGCATGTTTTGGCCTCGATCTCTTTGGGTGAATATGTAGAAGAATTGCATATTCCAATAGACTACTGGGGCATTGAAGAATATAAAAAGAGCTGGGCTACATCCATAGCTGATGGGATAGAAAAAAAGAAACATTCAGTACTTATTACATCTATGCATAAGCCAGAATCTTTAAATTTTATTTCTGCATGGATTATTTATTATGATGGGGAAAATTCTTATGTTCAAAATAAGATAATATTTGTAGATGATTTCCCAGAATTTGATGCGTCTAAAATCAATGAATATGTAAATGAACGAGAGGTCTTAAATGAAGATGGTTTTAAGATATCTGAATGGATAGTAAAAACAAAAGATATAATTGACTTTTACAATGATATTATTAACTTGGCAAGATAGAATGTATGAATCCTTGATTCATGCGACGAAGGATAGCAAAAATAATGGAGAATAAGTAATGATGAATATATTTGCTATTCTTAAAAAGGCTTTTTTTTCTTCAATTATTATGACAGTGTTACTTTCTATAATGATGTATTTAAGAGGATATCCTGCAGAAATTTCATTTGTTATAAAGTATATATTCCATTTTTTCTTCTTTTCTATGATATTAGTTATATCTTTTGGAAACTATCTAAAAAAAGAAGAAAAAAACATTGCTAATAAAATAAAGAAAAAAAGGGGAAGAAATGGGAATTAATGATGCTTTTTTTAGGCATCTCTTAGAAGAAAGGCTTCGTCTTGAAAGTAATGGTCTTCCCACTTATCAAGAGGGCTTAGGGATGAATTTTATTATTAGGTGCAATGGTAATGCCAATGAGGTAATGAGATTAGCAAGAGATGTGTTATTAAAGGTCAATTATCAATATGATTTATATACTAAGTCTAAATGGGACGATGTAGAAGCTTGGAAAAAAATATTACCAATAAAATTTATTAATGGTTTTAAAAAAGTTAAAAGCCGTTTTGATATTTTTGGTTTTTTTTGTAGAAAAAGAGAGGACGATTGGACTTTTGATAACTGGATATTTCTTATGGATCCTATAGATAGAAGCTGGTTTTGGTGGGGAGCAACTATTTTAGATGAAGACCACTTTTTATTTGCAACTAAAGTTCTAGATGATCCATTTTTATCGGGAACATTAAGATGGTTATTTATAGGATGTGGTGCTATTGAGGTTATAGAAGAGGGGGATTTTTAGTAAGGTGGAGTATGTGAATAATTTATTATTGGCACTCCCAGATAGGCGTGTCTCCTGACGCGTGCTTGTATCTATCTAAAAAACTATACATCTGAAGAAGTTATTGAAGTATTGATAATTTAAGTGCGGTCAATTTTCAAAGAGTTTTAAAACCCCTCAAAAACTGACCGCACTTTTTTGTATTTTTGATGCTTCTTTTGTCGAAATATTGCCCTCTCATAGCAATCCCGCCTACAACACCATTCCCATATCTGCTTGTCCTATTGAGAAAACTGGTTAGTCCAACTCGCTTGTTTAATTGCTCTAATAATCAGTATGTTTATGATTTTTGATATAAAATTATCAAATAAAAATAATTTTCTATAAATTTGATAAAATTTTATTGATTTGTGACTTTGATCACAGTATTGCAGAAAAAAATTCAGTACTATGCTTGCAACTCGATGATAGATGTTTTTAGTAGCGGGTTAATAATCATGGACTTTAAACCTAACATAATAGGAGATTTATTATGGCATACTATCCAGCAGAACCGTTCCGTATTAAAAGTGTTGAACCTGTTTCAATCTTACCAAAAGCAGAACGTGAAAAAGCAATGAAAGCGGCAGGCTTCAATACCTTCTTACTTGATTCAAAAGATGTTTATATCGACCTTTTAACCGATAGTGGTACAAATGCAATGAGTGACCGTCAATGGGCCGGTATTATGATGGGTGATGAAGCTTATGCAGGTAGCCGCAACTTCTATCATTTACAAGAAACGGTTCAAGACTTATTTGGTTTCAAACATATTGTGCCAACTCACCAAGGTCGTGGTGCTGAAAATATTCTTTCTCGTATCGCGATTAAACCGGGTCAATACGTACCAGGTAATATGTATTTCACCACTACACGTTTCCACCAAGAAGCCAATGGCGGTATTTTCTACGATATTATTCGTGATGAAGCGCATGATGCGACATTAGATGTGCCATTTAAAGGCGATATTGATGTTAAAAAATTAGAAAAATTAATTAACGAAAAAGGCGCTGAAAATATTGCTTATGTGTGCTTGGCGGTAACAGTAAACTTAGCTGGTGGTCAACCGGTTTCTATCGCAAACATGAAAGCTGTTCGTGAATTAACCGCAAAACACGGCATTAAAGTGTTCTACGATGCAACTCGTTGTATTGAAAATGCTTATTTCATTAAAGAACAAGAACCAGGCTATCAAGATCGTTCAATCAAATCTATCGTTCAAGAAATGTTCAGCTATGCAGATGGTTGTACAATGAGTGGTAAAAAAGACTGCTTAACCAATATCGGTGGTTTCTTATGTATGAATGATGAAGAGTTGTTCATGAAAGCGAAAGAATTGGTTGTTGTGTTCGAAGGTATGCCGTCTTACGGTGGTATGGCTGGTCGTGATATGGAAGCGATGGCGATCGGTTTGAAAGAAGCAACTCAGGAAGAGTACATTGAACACCGTGTTAAACAAGTACGTTACCTCGGTGAAAAATTAAAAGCAGCGGGTGTACCGATTGTAGAACCAATTGGTGGTCATGCGGTGTTCTTAGATGCTCGTCGTTTCTGTCCACATTTGAAACAAGAAGAAGACTTCCCAGCACAAGCATTAGCGGCAGCAATCTATGTTGAATGCGGTGTGCGTACAATGGAACGTGGTATTATTTCAGCTGGTCGTGATATCAAAACTGGCGAAAACCATCATCCAAAACTTGAAACTGTACGTATTACTATTCCGCGTCGTGTTTACACCTATGCACACATGGATTTAGTTGCTGATGGTATTATCCACTTATTCAAACATAAAGAGGATATTAAAGGGCTTCGTTTCGTGTATGAACCAAAACAATTACGTTTCTTCACTGCACGTTTTGAACAAAAATAGGCCTACCGCCCTTACCTCAGTAACGGGGTAAGGGCTTTTTGTATCTAAAAAATATTTGGTTAATGAGAAAAATGCGAAAACATTCTAATGACATTGTAGTTTGATGTATTGTCAAATAAGGAAGTGACTAGCCTTTCTACGATAATCGGAAAGGAGAAAACTTATGAACAAAACATTGGGAAGTACCTTGATTACCTCAGGGACTATGATTGGGGCAGGGATGCTTGCCATGCCTCTCACCTCTGCAGGAA
The DNA here is from genome assembly GCF_001810345.1 of Haemophilus sp. HMSC061E01. Taxonomy (NCBI): domain Bacteria; kingdom Pseudomonadati; phylum Pseudomonadota; class Gammaproteobacteria; order Pasteurellales; family Pasteurellaceae; genus Haemophilus; species Haemophilus sp. HMSC061E01. The sequence continues at coordinate 12,113 of NZ_KV801003.1, read as the reverse complement.
TAGGTTTCACGTTTACAGTTGTTCTACTTGTTCTTTTATGGATTCTGCTCACCTATAGCGCATTATTATTTGTTGAGGTTTACCAAACGGCTGAACATGATGCCGGGATTGGCACGCTTGCCGCACAGTATTTTGGTCGACCAGGACGAATTGTCGCAACCAGCGTATTAATGATTTTCCTTTATGCATTACTTTCCGCCTATGTAACCGGTGGTGGTGCAATTCTTGCTTCAACTTTACCTGATTTTGCGACGCCTGATCTCAAAATGAAAGGTTCTATCCTGGCATTTACGATCTTCTTTGGTATCTTCGTGGCAATTGGCACAAGCTTTGTGGATGCCTTAAATCGCTTCTTATTTATCGCGATGATTGCGGCTTTATTTATTGTGCTTGGATTGATGATTCCAGAAATTAAAATCGATAACTTAATGGCCATGCCAATTGATAAAGCACTATTGATTTCGGCTAGTCCGGTTTTCTTTACCGCTTTTGGTTTCCACGGCTCAATTCCTTGCTTAAATAAATACTTAGAAGGTGATGTAAAAGCCTTAAGATTTTCTATTATTGTGGGCTCTGCAATCACATTAGTGGGTTATCTTTTATGGCAATTTTCTACTCATGGCGTGTTAAGTCAAAGCCGATTCTTAGAAATCCTTAATCAAGATCCAACATTAAATGGATTGATTGAAGCCGTTCGAGTGATTACAGGCAGCACCATTATTGCGGCTGTCGTGAAAATCTTCTCTGCCTTAGCACTGATTACCTCATTCTTAGGGGTCGCACTCGGTTTACTAGAATGTATTGACGACTTGTTAAAACGTGTATTCAATTTTTCTGCAAACCGTTTAAGTTTAGGTTTTTTAACCTTCCTTCCGCCATTGCTCTTTGCATTCTTCTATCCAGAAGGTTTCATCCTTGCATTAGGTTATGCAGGACAAATGTTTGCTTTCTATGCAGTGGTATTGCCAGCAGCATTGGTTTGGAAAGCTCGCCATCAACATCCAAACTTACCTTATCGTGTGCCGGGTGGTTCAGGGGTCCTACTCTTTGTCTCAATTCTAGGGATTATTATCGTGAGTATCCCATTCCTAATTAAATTAGGTATATTGCCTGAAGTAGTGGGCTAATAACACGATTAAGATAAAAAAGTGCGGTTAATTTCAACCGCACTTTTTTATGCTTTTCCTTTGATCGCTTTAAGATAGCGATATACGCTAGGTTCTGAGATTTTTAAATATTTGGCGACCATCGGAATGGCGCCTTTGATATTGAAAATACCCTTATCAAATAAGACTTTAATGGCATTTTCCCGTTGTCTTAAGCTGAGTGGTTTATCGGAATGTAATAGGGTGAAATCAAGGTATTCACAAAGGATATCTTCGATGGAGTTTTCGAGTTTTTCTTTATTAATTATTTCAGCTTCTTCCACTTCGGCAAAGGCCGCATCAATACCTAAAATATTGACGAAGTTTCCAAGATTTTCTAATGAAATTAATTTGGTCATCACATCAACCAACTCAGAGGTATCATGATTAATACAAAGGATGCCTTCTAATTTATCCCCATTTTTAATGAAATAAGTTGCACCTCGAATGACCTTTTCGGAATCAGCCACCGCTTTGTAGTTAAAGACAAAATCCTTATCTAAATACACTTTATCCTGCAACAAACTAGAACCAAAAGAACTAAGTGGAGAGGAAAGGGTCCTCCCGCTAACGTGGCTATTCGCAATGGCTTCCATATGAGCCTTATTCTTATCAAAAGAATGAAATACGACTTCGTATTTAGGGCCGAGAACATTTCCCAAAAAATGGGTTAGGCCAATAAAATATTTCTTTTGTACGTTATTCATACCAACTTAATCTCATTAATTTCAGCTTGCTATAGGTATTCTATAACCGCTTATTTTTTATAGCAAATATATTGTAAAAAACGGCAGGTTATCTATGGTGTTTTACTTTAAGTGAATCCCATAATGCTTAATGGGATGTGGTTAGACAATACTTCTGTGATATTCTTTGGTGTTGGGATTTTTATCTTTAAGACACTTCAAGTGAATCTTGTAAGAAATGCTAAAGCTTGTATCCTCATTATTAAGGATTATTACATACGAGATGATTACTAAAGCACATGATGAATTAAAATAAAAGGAGAAGTAGGCATGAGATATTTATTACTCATTTTAAAAAGATCTTTTTTGATGACTATCATTCTACAACTTATTTTTTATATAAATGCGTGGTTTATCACGGGGAATGTTGATCAGAGTGATTTTTTTGTAAGTAAGGAGCATTTGTTTTTTAGTTTAAAAATATGGGGCTCTCTATTTGTTTTATTTTTATTAATATATTCTTTAGGTGATAATAAATATTAATGGCTTACTGATGATGCAAGAATGAGATGATTAAGGTATGACAATGTTTTATTTATTAGAAGAATATGAAGATGAATTGTTATGGTCTGGAGATATATTTAGAGTTTTTATCCAGAATAAGGGGGAGAATTATTACACAGATCGAGTCGTGGACTTTATCATCTTTGAAACAGAGGATGTTGATAGACCGCTAGGGTTGCTATCTATATCTGGTTATAAGGCTGGAAAAATAGCGTTCATCTTTCCTAAAGAAGCTTTTAAAAAAGATGCGATTTATTCTTTAGATAAGAATTGGATAGAAAAAAACATATATGATTATTTATATCTAAACAAAGAGTGTGACAAAGTTTTTATATCAAAAAATGATTCAATACTTCCATTCTAATGTCTAGATTAAACTTACATAAAATAAATCGTTGGATATAAAGTGTGGTCAATTTTCAAAGAGTTTTAAAAC
>NZ_KV801003.1:0-9182 GCF_001810345.1 Haemophilus sp. HMSC061E01 | reverse complement strand
TGTGGTCAATTTTCAAAGAGTTTTAAAACCTCTTAAAAACTGACCGCACTTTTTTATTGAGAATATGAGTTTATAGAATTTTAAAACAAGTTTTGATATCATATCGCAGATTTATCAATAACTTAATCTCTGAAGTATAATGAAGAACTTATCTCGCTCTTTTCTTTCTAGTTTATTATTTATTTCCTCTTTCGCGTTGGCGGCGCCAAGCTCACCAAATGCAGATGTAGAAAAACAAATCGATGCCAAACAACAGAGGCAACAAGCTGAACAAGATGCGGCTATTTTAGCCCAGCAAACGCAATCCGCGAATGTGCGTTTAGAGGGTGAAAAAGAAGCCTCTCGTGGCTTTCCACAGAATGAAGCACAATGTTTTCCTATCAATCAATTGGTACTGACCGATTATCAAGCTGAAGAAGAAAATTCATCAGCGTCTTCTCTTAAATTAATCCAACCAAGCCGATTCTCTTGGGCATTAAAGTCAGTTTATGCTGAGCGTGATTTTGCGCTGCCGGCTTGTATTGGCTCGGAGGGGATTAACGTATTACTTCGCCGTATTCAAAATCGTTTAATTGATTTTGGTTATGTCACGACACGCGTGGTGGTGGAGCCACAGGATTTACGTTCAGGTATGCTCGTACTCACTGTGATTCCGGGTAAAGTAGGTCGTATTCAATTACAAGACCAAAGTGCGATTCCGTTTGCCACCCGTGGTACCTTATGGTTTGCCATGCCAATGGCGCAGGGGGATATATTAAATATTCGCAATATTGAACAAGGTTTAGAAAACTTAAAACGTGTACCGAGTGCTGATGCGAATATGGAGCTTGTGCCAACGGATGCAGTAGGTGAAACAGACGTGGTGATTGCTTATAAGCAAAGCTTACCTTTTCATTTAACCTTAGGATTAGATGATTCAGGCAGTAAAGCTACGGGTCGTTTACAAGGTTCAGCTACGTTTTCTTGGGATAACGTGCTAACACTTAATGATATGTTCTATATCAGTGGTACACGTAGCTTTAAACGTGATAGCGATGATGCGGAAGGCGATTATGGCAGTAAAAATGTCAGTCTCTATTATTCCATTCCTTGGAAGAACTATCTCTTAACGCTTTCCGGTTCAAAATATTCTTATCACCAAACGGTAGCGGGCGCATTTGAGTCTTACACCTATTCGGGTGAAAGCCAACAAATGAAAGCGAATTTAAGTCGCTTATTAACTCGTGGAAGTCTTCATAAAACCTATGTGAATGCCGCGTTATGGACGAAAAAATCGCATAACTACATCAATGACACCGAAATTGAAGTGCAACGTCGTCGTACCGCTGGTTGGGAAGTGGGACTTAATCACACCCAATACATTGGCGAAACAGTGTTACAACTGTTTGCGAACTATAAACGTGGTACGGGTGGGAATAAAGCCTTACCTGCTCCGGAAGAGGAATTTGGTGAAGGCACTTCTCGCATGCAGATTTTTACTGCAGGCATTGATTTTACCTATCCTTTCACTATCGGCAATCAACCTTTCCGCTTTAACACCAGCTGGAGTGGACAATGGAACGGTACACCTTTAACACAACAAGATAAATTTAGTATTGGTGGTCGTTATACCGTGCGAGGGTTTGATGGTGAGCTATCACTTTCCGGTGAAAAAGGTTGGTTATGGCGAAATGAGCTCGGTTGGAATATTGCCAATAAAGGACATGAGCTTTATTTAGGAATAGACCGAGGCAAGGTGCACTCTAGCCAAGAAGAGCTTCAAATTGGTGACAGCTTAATGGGTGGTGCAATTGGACTTCGCGGTAAATTATGGGGCATTAACTATGATTATTTTGTGGGTGTTCCAATTAAAAAACCGGAAGGATTTAGAACTAGTCATGTGACAACCGGATTTAATGTGAGCTACCGTTTTTAATGCTCACGCTTTTAGATGAATAAATTGATTAAAACCAAACAGAATTTAAAACTTTAAAGGAAATTAAAAAATGAATAAACGTCATTATAAAGTGATTTTTAGCCGTGTATTAAACCAGCTTGTGGTGGTCTCTGAGTTGGCAAAATCTCAAGGTAAAGCGCAAAGTGAAAATGTGAGCTCAGAACAAGAAAAAACAGGATTGTTTTCAACCGCACTTTCACTTAATCCTATTCATTTTAGCTTAATGTTGGCATTAGGCTTTGTCTTCTTATCGCCTTCTGTTCATGCAGAAGATATGGCAATTCGTGCTGATAAATCTGCACCAGGTAATCAACAACCTACCGTACTTCAAACCGGCAATGGTTTACCGCAGGTAAATATTCAAACACCAAGTGCAGGTGGGGTATCACGTAACCAATATTCACAATTTGATGTGGCAGAAAAAGGCGCTGTGTTAAACAATGCCCGCAAAGCAGCCCAAACGCAAATGGCAGGATGGGTGCAAGGTAACCCGAATCTTGCTCGCGGTGAAGCGAAAGTCATTCTTAACGAGGTCAATTCAGCGAATCCAAGCCGTTTAAAAGGTTATGTAGAAGTCGCAGGCAAAAAAGCAGATGTGGTGATTGCCAACCCAAGCGGTATCCAATGTGATGGTTGTGGTGTGATTAATGCTGGACGTACCACGCTGACAACCGGTAAAGCTGATGTAGAAAATGGTGAGTTGAAAGGCTATCGCGTAAAGGCGGTAAGGTGACTGTTGGCCAAAAAGGGATGGATAACAGCCAATCTGATTACACCGATATTATCGCTGAGAAAGCGGAAATCAATGGTGGTGTTTGGTCGAAGAAAGGCATTAAAGTTACCACTGGTAAAAACAACGTTGACCGCACCAATGATTCAGTTGTGTATGTGGGCGATAAAATCACCGATAAAACCGACCACACTTCCGATACCCAAGGCGAAAACCAAAGCTACAGCGTGGATGTGAGCCAATTAGGTGGGATGTATTCAGAGAAAATCCATTTGGTGGATAACGGCCAAGGTCTTGGTGTACGCAATGCAGGGCATATTGGTGCATCAGCGGGTGATGTGAAGATTGATAGTCAAGGACGTATTGTTAATGAAGGGGTAATTAGCGCAACTTACCAAGCTGATCTTAATGCAGAAAAGGTTATTGAAAATAAAGGTAAAGTTGAAACTAAACAGGGGAATGTTGCATTGCGCTCACAAACTCGAGTAGAGCAGCATGGTTCAATTGTTTCACATCAAGGGGGGAGCTTTGTTCAAGCTAAGGATAAAGTTACTCAAACCGGTGAAACTGTTGCTAAGGGCGATATTCAGTATCAGGCAAAAAATATTGAAGTAAAAAGTGGTGCTTTAGTTGCTGCTGGCGTTACGGTACAGGATACTACGCAAGGTGAGATTCGTTCTCTAGATACTCAACATGCACAAGGTGCAAATCTTACTCTTTCAGCTGAAAAGACCATTTCATCCAAAGCAAAACATCTAGCGAGTGGTGAGATTAATGTGAGAGCGGAAATGGTTGATTTATCTGATAGTCAATTAAGTGGAGATCGCATCGCTCTCCAATCTGCTCAATCAGCTTTAAATCTGAATAAAACAACGCTATATAGCGAAGGAAAAACAACATTAAGCAACCCAAATCTTATTTCAACTGAAAATGCACATTTGAATGCTGATCATTTTGTGGTGGATAGTGTTCAACTTAATAATCATCAGGGCAGTTGGATTCAACGTGGCGCCGAAGCTTTTGCATTAAATGTACAAAAGGGATTAGACAATACTGAAGGAAAAATTGTCGCAGAAGGTACGCTTTCTGTTCAAACGCCATTAATTCAAAATAATCAAGGTGTGATTTGGTCAAATCAAGGTGTGAAACTTAACACAAATGCAGGACATATAGAGTCTCAATCTGGTTATTTATTTGGAAAAAATAGTCTTGATATTAGTACTTCAACCTTGAATAACCAAAAAGGTGAAATGTTAGGTGGACAGGTTTTATTGGCTGCACAGCAAGTTAATAATGAGGAAGGGAAGTTAATTGTCGGAAATCGCGCAGATTTATCAATTAATCAATTTAATAATCAGCGTGGTATTGTTTATAACCAAGGTGAACTATCATTAAAGACAGAAAATTTACACAACCAAGATGGCATTATTTCATCTGTTTCTCGTGCGACATTGCTTGCAAATGATTTAAATAACCTTAAAGGAGTGATTCAGGGAGAGTCTGATTTAACGATTCAAACCCAAAATTTGAATAATACACAAGGTGATATTTCAGCGAAAACAGCAGCGATTTCTTCTGCTGCAATAAATAATGCACAAGGTGTAATTTCATCTCAGGATTTAACATTATCTGGTACAAATTTAAATAACAAAGGTGGCATTGTTCAAAGTGTGAATGCAACATTAAATTTGACCAAGATGGATAACCAGTCTGAAGGTGATAAAGGCTCTTTGGTTAGTGCAACAAATCGTTTAGTGTTAAATGTTACAAATGTAAATAATAAAAATACAAAAGCTAAACAAGATACCCCTACTCAAGGTATTCAAACAACTAATTTAGTAATAAATGCAGAGCATATTGAAAACCAATCTGGTGGTATTTATGCAGGAAAATCAGCAAATATTACAGTTAATCAATCTCTTGATAACCAACAAGGTGAGATTTTATCGGCTGGTCGAGTTGATATTGTAAATCCAGATTTAACCTTGGTTGTAAATAATGCACTAGGAAAAATTGAATCGGTGATTGGCACAACATTACAAGCCAAAACATTAGCGGATGAAGGTTCGATTAGAACAAAAGGTGATTTGGGTATTGAGTTAAATGATAGCTTTACGCTTAATAAAGCCTTTGGTGTAGGTAATAATCTTACTTTTAAAACAAAAGGTGATTTTGTTAATAATTCTAACCTTGTGGTAGGTAATTCAGCATCAGTTGAAGGCGCGACTATTCAAAATAATGCTAATGCAGAAATTTCCTCGATAAACACTCGCATTCAAGCCAATAAACTGGATAACTTTGGTTTAATAGATGGTGACACCACAGTGATTAAAGCCAATGATGTCAATAATATCGGTACTGCACGTATTTATGGTAGTCATCTTGCCATTCAAGCAAATAATTTAAATAATCTTGAGAACTCTGACGGAACAGCAGCGACTATCGCTGCTCGCGAGAGACTTGATTTAGGTGTTGGTAATCTAGTAAACCGTAATCATTCACTTATTATGAGTTTAGGTGATATCTATATTGGTGGGAAGTTGAATGAAAATAATCAAGCTACTGGTTATGCAAATAGTATTGATAACGGTAGTGCGACAATTGAAGCTTTAGGAAGTGGTTGGATTAAGACACATCATCTTTTAAACCAAGATTTACACCTAAAATTAGGTAAAAAAGTAGAAAAAGAACGAATTGATGAATATTCGTTAGGAAGTGATACACATCGTTACCGTGGAGGTAGAGATGGCTATTTCTATATCAATGATGGAAGCAGAAGTCGCCATTCTTATCTTAAATTGAATGATGGTTCGAGAATTGCGGGGGAAGGCTGGAAAAGATGGCATTATACTCGTACAACAACAACTTCTACAATTGAACATCAAGATCCAGCAAAAATCTTAATAGGTGGGGAATTGCATCTTTCTGGAGAAGATCTTCATAATAAACAGAGCCAAATTCTTGTGGGACAGAAAGTGCTACTGGATGATAAAGTCTTTACTCAATCGACAAATGATCGGTTGCGTAGCTCAAAATCTAAGTTAGAAAATGATGATTTAATCGGTAATATTGATATCACAGATCAAGGTGAATTTGTTCAAGAAAAACATATCAGAAGAAAAAGAAAAAAATATTACCACTATCACAATTACAAAGATTTTACTGATGTTCATCCAACCCAAGATTTTAGTTTTGGTTTGAAATTATTGACAATTGGTGAACCTGTCGAAAAAACAGGGACAACTGTTAATGGTAAATCTGATTTTCAAGGAGTATCTCTTGAACAGAAAACACCTTTAAAAACAGATCTCAATGCAAATCGTGTTGATTTAGCAGCGCTTACCTCTGGTTTGGTAAAAAATAAAGATAATCTTGGTATAAAAACACACTTACCGGATATTTCATTACCACAGGCAAGTCTTTATAAAATTAACCCAGCAGCATCAGGACAGTTTTTAGTTGAAACAGATCCACGTTTTACACAGAAATCAAAATGGCTAAGTTCTGATTATATGTTTAAGCAATTACGCAATGATCCTCAAAATTTGCTTAAACGTTTAGGTGATGGTTTCTATGAGCAACGCTTGGTGAATGAGCAAGTTAATAAGCTGACAGGAAGACGTTTCCTTGATGGGTATTTATCAGATTATGATCAATATAAAGCTCTGATGGATAATGGGGCACAATATGCTAAGCGTTTAAATTTGATTCCAGGCGTAGCATTAACATCAGAACAGATGAAAGAACTAACATCTGATATGGTGTGGATGGTTAAACGTGAAGTTACACTCAAAGATGGTAGTAAAGCAGAGGTATTGGTACCACAAGTTTATATTGTTGGGCGTAATACGGATATTGACAGTCGTGGTGCAGTGATTTCTGCAAATGATGTGATTATCAATACGCAAGGCGATATGAAAAATAGTGGTGTGATTGCAGGTCGTAACCTTACCCACTTAAGTGCCAATAATATTGAAAACTTGGGTGGAAAACTGCAAGGCAGAGAACTTTATTTGTTTGCGAAAAATCGCCTAGATAATTTAGGGGGTGAACTTAACGCTACAGAAAATTTGGTTGGTCATGCGAAAAATATCAACATTTCCAGCACACTTTCTGAAACAGCAGATAATGAACACTTTAAGCATAAAACGATTAATCGTGTTGGTGCAATTAATGTAGGAGAGAAAAATAATCCAGGGCAGTTGTTATTACAAGCCACGGAAGATATTACCTTCAAAGGTGCACAGATTAATGTGAAAGGGAATGCGGATATTCAAGCTGGCAATACGCTTAATGTTGGTACGGTAGAAACTGAAAATAAACAATATTTTGTAAAAGACAGTAATAACTATTATAAACTCAACCAGAATAATGAGATTGGGTCAGAATTTAATATTGAAGGCGATGCTCGTTTTGTTGGTAAAAATGCTATTGAAATGCGCGGGGCTTCTGCGGTCAGTAATGGCACAATGAGCGTGCTTTCAGAAGGTGATATTAATATTCATGAAAGTCGTCAGCAAGAACGTTTATCAGAGGCAACAAAATGGACTAAGCATGGTGTATTCCAATCAAAAGGCGAAACTCGTCGTCATAATCATAATTATGATATTGCAGAGGGCTCAACCTTAGATGCAGATAAAATTTATATTCATTCGAATAATGGTAATGTCGATATTCAGGGTTCAAATGCTGTAGCTGAAAATGGATTGGTTATTAAAGCAAATAATATTGATATACACGAGGCAGAGAACCGAGTTTACTCCGATGATTATTACAGCAAAAAAAGATCTGGAGCGCTTAGTGGTGGTATTGGTATTACCTTTGGTTCTCAAAAGCAAACCGCAGAAAGTGACGAAACGAAGCGTTATGCACAAAGTAGCCAAGTGGGCAGCTTAAACGGCAATACGACGATGATTGCTAAAGACACTTATACTCAAACAGCGAGTGCAGTGAGTGCCATTAAAGGCGATGTGAATATTCTGGCGAAAAAAGCTGATATTAAAGCGGCAGATGACAAATATGAAACCAATACCAAACAAAAATTTGAGCAAAAAGGTTTAACTATTGCTATTACCTCCCCTGTTATTTCTGCTATTCAAGCAGTACAAGGTGCAGTGCAATCAACTAGACAAGTAGGTGAAAGTAAGCATGGTCGTGTGAATGCTATGGCAGCAGCTAATGCTGGTTTTGATGCTTATCGGGCAGCTGATAGCGTAATGAAAGCTGGCGACTCTATTCAAAAAGCAATGAGTAATAGCGATGTGGATTCCGTAGTAGGGGTGCAAATCACTTACGGCCAACAAAAGAGCGAATCACGTACTCATACTGAAGGAAAAACCGCAGCCCAATCTCAAGTTAATGCGGGCGGCAAGGTGAATATTGTGGCAACGGGTGCTGGAAAGGATTCAAACATTAATATTGAAGGTTCAGACATCTCAGGTAAGCAAGGCACAACATTGATTGCAGATAACCAAGTCAATATCAAAGCCACAGAACAAAACCACCAAGAACGTAGTACCAATAAATCTTCTGGCTTTAATGCAGGAGTTGCTATTAAAGTTGGCAGTGGTGTTGCTGCAGGTATTACAGTAGGTGGTAATTACGGAAAGGCTATGGCAATGGTGATGAAACCACTTATGTCGCAAGCCATGTAGGTGATAGCCAAAGTAAAACAGTGATTCATGCAGGTGGTGATGCCAATATTATTGGTAGCCAAGTAAAAGGCAAACGAGTAGAACTTAATGCTGAAAACTTGAATATTGAGAGTTTGCAAGATAAATCTCGCTACCATGGTAAACAGATGAATATGCAAGGTAGTGTGACAGTAGGCTATGGTTTTGCCGCAGGTGGTAGTTTCAATAAATCGAAAATCAATGCTGATCATGCAAGCGTGAATGAACAGGCAGGAATTTATGCCGGAGATGAAGGCTATGATATTAATGTTAATAAGCATACCGATCTTAAAGGTGCATTGATTACCTCTACACAAAAGGCAGAAGCAGATGGTAAAAATCATTTTAGCACTGGTAGCCTGACTCATTCAGATATTGAAAATCACTCAAATTATAGTGGCAGCAGTTTTGGTGTAAGTGGCAGTGTGTCAGCTAACTTTGAAACACCATTTGGCGAAAATGGTGCAGCTCAAAGTACAAAACAAGCCACAGATAAAGATGGTAATCTGCTTTATACCGATAAAAATGGCAACACAACTGTTAATTCTAAAGGAGTAGATGGACAAGAGAACACCAAGAAATTGGCTGAAGGCAAGGAATCTCTCCAATTCTCCTATGGCATGGGCTATGGTAAAGATTCCGATAGCCAATCTAGCACAACAAAAAGTGGTATTAATACACAAAATATCATTATTAAAGATGAAGCAGAGCAATTAAAACGTACAGGCAAAACGGTACAAGAAGAAATTGCTGCGATTAAAACCGATATCACTACAGAGAGTGCACCAAGTCAAAGTGGCAAATTAGAGAACCGTTTTAATAAAGATGATGTTCAAAAAGAGCT
>NZ_KV801002.1:0-1519 GCF_001810345.1 Haemophilus sp. HMSC061E01 | reverse complement strand
AAAGATTTCCAAGCGCAAAGCCAATCTCAATTGAATAAACGAATTAATTATTGTGGCCGACGTGTACCTGAAGAGCTAAGAACCGCATGGTTTAATGGTTTTGATGCAGGCTCAAATGGCGTTCAGATTGATATAGAGGGTTATGATGAGGATGCTCTCTTAACCTATGATTATGACGATGATGATCGTTATAGAGAAGATGACGAAGAATAAAAAAGTGCGGTTAAAATTGATCTGACCCCAAAAAGTTAGACTGTTATTTAAAGGATTGTTTTCGATATTGTATCGGACTCAGTCCTTTTAATTTTAGTTGAATCCGTCGATGATTATAGTAATCCAAATAATCCCTGACAGCATCAACTATCTCTTCTTTTGTTTTAAATTCCCGACCATAAAAACATTCCGTTTTTAATCGCCCAAAGAAACTTTCCATTGTGGCGTTATCTAAGCAATTCCCTTTTCTCGACATACTTTGAATGATGCCATGTTCAGCCAAGATTCGACGATAAGCTACCATTTGATATTGCCATCCCTGGTCTGAATGCAAAATGACACCACAAGCTTTATTTAATCCTTTGACGGCTTGCATTAACATGTCCTCTACTTTCGCCCAGTTTAGGGAATAGCTGAGATTATAGTAGACTACCTCATTGTTAAATAAGTCTAAAATTGGAGATAAATAGACTTTACTCCCATCTTTCGCCTTAAACTCGGTGATATCAGTTACCCATTTTTGTTTCGGGGCCGTTGTACTAAAATCGCGTTCAAGATGATTCGGTGCAATCCCCCCTATCGTGCCTCGATAGGTCGTAAATTTCTTGCTTTTTCTTGACCGCACTTGAAGCCCAAGTGTCTGCATTAAACGTTGGACTTTTTTATGATTCATGCCTAGCAAGCTGGCATGAACACGTCGGTAGCCATAATCAGGATGATTGGCTTTGATGCGTTTAATGGCCTTTTTCAACAACTCATCCTTATCCGGTTTAATTTGAAGTTTCGCAAAAAACGTACTACGCGCTAACTGTGCAAAGCCTAAAAGCCATTTTAACGGATAGCGTGTTCTTAACCTTTGGATAATCTCCGTTGCTCGGCTTCGTCCTGAAGTCTGAGCCTTCTCAACTCCTTTAGGTAGGCCACCTCCGCTTCAAGCTGTAAAATTCTCAGGCGTAAACGGTCTTCTTCAGTTTTGGGTGGTGGTGGCATTTTTGCATATTTGGGTTTCATTGGCGGTCGTCCTGATGGTTTACGGGGAATAAGTCCTTTTATGCCACTTTTTTCAAACCGTTTCAACCATCTCCCGACTAGGGCGTTGGAAGGAATATTGTAAAAACGCGCGGCTTCCCTAATACTCATTTTCTCATTCAAAATAGGTTGAAGAACCTGTAATTTAAATTCGATTGTGTAGTGTTTACCCATAAAAAATCTGCACCTCAATTGCTTGTCATGATAAAGATGGACTGGTACTTAGATGGTTATCGAGTAGGGAAAGATTTCCAAGCGCAAAGCCAATCTCAATTGA
>NZ_KV801001.1:0-355 GCF_001810345.1 Haemophilus sp. HMSC061E01 | reverse complement strand
TGTTTAGTTGAAAACGCAACATCAAGAATTTTTGAGGTTGTATAGTTAAGTGACTAAGCGTACAAGGTGGATGCCTTGGCAATCAGAGGCGAGGAAGGACGTGCTAATCTGCGAAAAGCTTGGATGAGTCGATAAGAGGCGTTTAATCCAAGATGTCCGAATGGGGAAACCCAGTAGATGAAGAATCTACTATCACTTACTGAATCCATAGGTAAGTGAGGCAAACCGGGAGAACTGAAACATCTAAGTACCCCGAGGAAAAGAAATCAACCGAGATTTCGTTAGTAGCGGCGAGCGAACGCGAAGGAGCCTGTTAGTGATAATGACAGAGACAGAGGAACAAGCTGGGAAGCTT
>NZ_KV801000.1:0-250 GCF_001810345.1 Haemophilus sp. HMSC061E01 | reverse complement strand
GCTGAAGTGAAAGATGCGGCTGAAGATAAAGCAAAAGAAGTAAAAAAAGCAGTTTCAGAAGCAAAAGATGAAGCTGCAGATAAAGCATCTGAGCTAAAAGATGCAGCTGAAGATAAAACTGTAGAAGCAAAAGAAGCGGCTTCAGAAGCAAAAGATACAGTTGTAGACAAAGTAGTTAAATTCAAAGATGCAGTTGTAGATAAAGTTGCTGAAGTAAAAAATGCAGTTTTTGAAGCAAAAGATGAAGCTG
>NZ_KV800999.1:0-128858 GCF_001810345.1 Haemophilus sp. HMSC061E01 | reverse complement strand
ACCCCGAGCTGAATGGCTTGGGGTTTTTGTTTATGGATTTTTATTAAAAATTATATAGAATGATCTCAATTTTTATTTCTCAATATAAACCATGAAAAACTTTAGATATTTTGCGCAACGTTATGTTGATTGGGTTATTCGATTAGGTCGAGTTCGTTTCTCTTTACTTGGTATCGCTATTCTTGCGATTTTAGCTATCTGTATACAAATCTTATTAAGTACGCTTCTTAGTGATGGTATTCACTGGAGTGACATTGCTCGCTCAATCACTTTTGGTTTATTTACTGCGCCTTTTGTTATTTATTTTTTTACACTACTTGTTGAACGACTAGAACGTTCCCGTCTAGAGCTCTCTAAAACACTTGCTCGATTAGAAAAAAATAGTCGTGATAAAAGTACCTTACTGGCAACAATTAGCCATGAGTTACGTACGCCTTTAAATGGGATCATTGGTCTTAGTCGAATTCTATTGGATGATAAATTAACAGAACAACAACAAAATTATCTCAATACAATTAATCTAAGTGCGGTCAGTTTAGGTCATATTTTTAGCGATATTATTGATTTAGATAAGATCGATTCTAAGCGTATTGAATTAAATATTCAGCCTTGCGATTTCCATTCACTACTTAATGATTTCTATAATTTTGGCACCTTGATGGCAGAACAAAAGGGGCTAAAATTCTCTTTAAAGCTGGATGATAATTTACCTAATTGGCTTTATCTCGATCGTGCTCGCCTTAGCCAAATTCTTTGGAATTTAATTAGTAATGCCGTCAAATTCACAGACAAAGGTGACGTTATTTTAAGGGTGCAGAAAATGCAAGATAATCAGTATCAATTTAGTGTTACTGATACGGGGGCAGGAATTGCACCTTGCGAATTAGATAAGATTTTTACCATGTACTATCAGGTTAAAGATAATATTCATCGTTCTGCGGGAAGTGGCATTGGTCTTGCAATTTCTAAGAATTTAGCTCAATTAATGCAAGGGGATTTAACGGTTGAAAGTGAATTGGAAAAAGGTTCAACCTTTTACTTAACGATCATTGCAGAAAAAGCGCAAGCTCATGATGGTAATGCTGAAAAAGCCATGCAGCATCTTTCTATTTTATTAGTAGAAGACGTTGAATTGAATATCGTTGTAGCCAAAAGTATTCTTGAGAAGCAGGGGCATTATGTTGATGTTGCGATGAATGGTGAACAGGCTATCCAATTATTTGAGAAAAATACTTATGATATTGTTTTTCTTGATATTAAGTTACCAGATATGTCAGGTTTTGATATCGCATACTATTTGCGTAAAAACTACGAAGAAGGGATTTACGATTTTCTTCCACCTTTAATTGCCTTTACGGCAAATGTAATGCACAGCGAAGAGGAATATCAAAATCAAGGTATGGATGGTGTGTTACGTAAACCTCTTTCTTTGACGGAATTACGTCAGTGTTTTAAAACCTTTTTAGGTGATGATATCGAGACTACCTCTGATGAAGAAGAGCTCCCTCAAGTTCAAGAAGGTATTAATATTTCACTTATTGAGTTAATTGGAAAATCACAAGCTAAAGCTAATGTAGAGTTATTCAAACAGTGGATGCCAATTTATTTAGATGAATTAGAAACGGCGTATGAAGATTATCTTACAAACGCAGATATGCAACAAATGGTGTCAGATGTGGCACATAAAATAAAAGGCGCTGCAGCATCAGTGGGGCTTGTTAATATTCAAAATATCGCAAAACAGGCTCAAGACACGTCATTACCTAATTGGGCATCTGATATTGCTTTATGGATAAAGCAACTCAGTAATGAATGGTCTCAAAATGTAGCTGAATTAGAAGCATATTTAGAAAAATAATTCATGACACGTCATTTTCAAATTTTGATCAGTGAGAATATGCCGTCTAATTTGCCGGCAAATACCTTGATCATTAATGAGTTTTCTAAAATTCAAAATCTTCTTGGGCAAGAGTTTGAGACGATCTTGTTTGATGCACGAAAAGGTATCCATTTAGAGGCGCTCGCCATTGCGGCCGGTACATTAAAAATGAATGGTGCCTTAATTGTTTTGCTATCAAATTGGGAGAAACTTCATTCCCAAATAGACGAAGATAGTCTTCGTTGGTCAGGTTCGCTTGAGGCAATTACGACGCCAAGATTTATTGCATATTTTAAGCATTGTATTCATAAATATGATTTTCCCGTCCTTTATCATCAAAATGATTTAAAGTTTGACCGCACTTTTCAGCAATTATTTGTAAACCACAATGCGACCTTAGATCAGCAGAAAACCATTGAGCAAATCTTACAAAAAGAATCTGAACTTTACTTTCTTACTGCCAAACGAGGAAGAGGGAAATCAGCTCTAGCAGGCTTATTAGCGAATCAACTGGATACTAAAATTTACCTCACAGCTCCAAATAAAAGTGCGGTCAATATTTTGGCTGAATTTTCACAAAAAGAAATTATCTTTATTGCACCAGATGCGCTTTTCCTTGCTTTGCAAAATGATCCTTCTTTTTCTGAAAATGCTTGGCTTTTTGTTGATGAGGCGGCAATGTTGCCGATTGCTCAACTCACTGCTTTTTCCCAGCATTTTAAGCATATTCTATTTACGACTACCATCCATAGTTATGAGGGAACGGGGCGAGGCTTTGAGCTTAAATTTAAGCAAAAAATTAACCGCACTTTTTCTGATTTTGAGCTTATTGAACCGCTGCGTTGGTCGAAAGATGATGCTTTAGAGGCGTTTATCGATGAGCTTTTATTATTGAATGTAGAGGATGACTTTAAACAAACGCCATACGATAAAAGCAAAATATGCCAAATTACTGAACGCTCACAAGAGGAAATACTTTCTTCATTGTCTCAATTCTATGGCTTGATGACATTAGCCCATTATCGTACATCACCATTAGATCTACGGCGATTGTTTGATGCTAATTCACAGCGTTTTTTTACCGCTGAAAATGAACAAGATTTATTAGGTGCAGTTTGGGCATTAAAAGAAGGCGGGATTGAAGATTCATCGCTTATAGAAGCCATTCAGCTAGGTACTAGACGTCCTAAAGGCAATCTTGTCCCGCAAGCACTTTGTTTTCATTCTCAGCTACAAAAGGCTTGTACATTACATTCTTTACGTATTTCGAGAATTGCGGTCCAGCCTATGTGGCAGCAGCATGGTATTGGTACACAACTTATTGAATACATCACACAAAATGCCGATCTGGATTATTTATCAGTGAGTTTTGGTTATACCAAAGAACTGGCTCAATTTTGGCAGAAATGTGGTTTTTCTCTTGTTTATTTAGGCGAGCATTTAGAGGCAAGTAGTGGCTGTTATTCAACTATCGCTCTAAAAGGGCTTTCTGCACAAGGGATTGAATTAGAAAAAGAAGCAACGCAATCTTTTCAACGGAATATGCCTTTGTCTTTCCATCCACTTGCTCAGGAATTTAATACCACATCAGTAGATTGGGAATTGCTTGATGAAGATTGGTTAAGTTTAAAAAATTTTGCTTATTTTTACCGCACTTTAGCTTCCGCTTTGCCGGCAATTCGTCGATTTTTAATGAATTTAGATGAAAAAGATTGCCCTTTAATGAGAGATTATTTCATCACAAAACAGATACCCTATAATAAGAAAAATGGGTTAAAATTATTACGTTCGGAAATTGCACAAAAATTAAAAAAGGAGGCAAAATGAGCGAACAAGAAAAAAAGGTTGGTTCCGTAAAGCGGTAGATGAATACAATAAATTTTGCAGTGAGCTTGGTTTAGATAAAGGTAGTTGTCGAGGTTGTATGCCACGCATTGAATTTGATGATGATGGTAAGGTAAAAAAAGAGAAACCACTAGAACCACTCAAAAAATAAGAGAAACAGGGTTAAATAACCCTGTTTTTTTATACAGATAATTATTGAAAAGTAGGGTGGATTTGTTAAACTAATCAGCTGTTCACGCAAAAATGAGATAAAAATTGACCGCACTTATGAAAACAACCTATTTTAATTTTGATATTCCGACTCAGCCCAATGATCATAAAATTCTTGGCAATGTATTAGCGAGTGCAGATGCACTTGCTGTTAGTGAAATTGCAGAGCAATACGATGGATTGACTGTGGTTGTGACACCGGATACCAAAAGTGCGGTTCGTTTATCACAAGTTTTACCGGATTTAACTTCTCAGCCCGTTCAGTTTTTTCCTGATTGGGAAACGTTGCCTTATGATTCTTTTTCTCCTCATCAAGAAATTATTTCTTCGCGTTTAAGTGCGCTATTTCATTTGCAAAATACTAAAAAAGGTATCTTTGTTTTACCGATTAGCACATTAATGCAACGCGTGTGCCCGCCGAAATATCTACAGCACAATGTCCTTCTGATTAAAAAAGGTGACCAGCTTGTCATTGAAAAATTGCGATTACAATTAGAGTCAGCAGGATATCGTTCCGTAGAGCAAGTACTAGAACATGGTGAATATGCTGTGCGCGGATCACTTTTAGATCTTTTCCCAATGGGAAGTGCGGTTCCATTTCGCTTAGATTTTTTTGATGATGAAATTGATTCGATTCGTACTTTTGATGTCGATACGCAGCGAACGTTAGATGAAATTCAATCTATTAATTTATTACCTGCACACGAATTTCCAACTGATGAGAAAGGCATTGAATTTTTCCGTACACAATTTAGAGAAACTTTTGGAGAAATTCGTCGTGATCCAGAACATATTTATCAGCAAATCAGTAAAGGCACACTAATCTCAGGGATTGAATATTGGCAGCCGTTATTTTTTGATGAAATGGCAACGTTGTTTGATTACTTGCCAGAAAAAACGTTGTTTGTGGATATGGAAACAAATCAAGCACAAGGTGAACGTTTTTATCTTGATGCCAAACAGCGTTATGAGCATCGCAAAGTTGATCCAATGCGCCCTCTTTTGCCGCCAGAACGTTTGTGGCTAAGCATTGATGCGGTAAATCATGCATTAAAAAATTATCCTAAAATTAATTTTAAAGTAGAAAAAGTGCGGTCATCTGTTCGTCAGAAAAATTTAGCGGTGTCCGCATTACCAGCCGTGACCATTCAATCACAGCAAAAAGAACCGTTATCGCAACTTCGTCAGTTTATTGAGCATTTTAAAGGAAATGTTCTATTTTCAGTTGAAACTGAAGGACGACGTGAAACCTTACTGGATTTACTTTCACCATTAAAAATTAAGCCTAAACAGATTAAAACCTTATCTGAAGCCAATCAAGACAAGTTTAATCTGTGGGTAAGTCGTCTTGAGCAAGGTTTTATTCTTGATGAGGCTAAACTCGCCGTCATTACAGAGCATGAAATTTTAGGCGAGCGAGTACAACAACGTCAGCGTGATAAACGTAAGGCGGTGAATCCGGATACCTTAGTGCGCAATCTGGCTGAATTAAAAATTGGGCAGCCTGTGGTACATTTAGATCATGGTGTTGGGCGTTATGGTGGCTTAGTGACACTCGATACTGGGGGCTTAAAAGCAGAGTATTTACTGATCAATTATGCGAATGAGTCCAAACTTTATGTGCCGGTTGGTTCTCTTCATTTAATTAGTCGCTATGTGGGGGGCTCAGATGAAACCGCACCATTACATAAATTAGGTAATGAATCATGGGCGAAAACGCGTCAAAAGGCCGCAGAAAAAATTCGTGATGTGGCTGCTGAATTACTTGATGTGTATGCCCAGCGAGAAGTGAAAAAAGGCTTTGAATTTAAATATGATCGTGAGGAATTCCAGCAATTTGCTGCAACCTTCCCTTTTGAAGAAACGCACGATCAAGCTATGGCGATTAATGCCGTCATTTCAGATATGTGTCAGCCCAAAGCAATGGACCGTTTAGTTTGTGGTGATGTGGGCTTTGGGAAGACGGAAGTAGCGATGCGAGCCGCATTTTTGGCAGTAATGAATCATAAACAAGTGGCTGTATTGGTTCCAACAACCTTGTTAGCTCAACAGCATTATGAGAATTTTAAAGATCGTTTTGCTAATCTGCCGGTTAATGTGGAAGTGCTTTCTCGTTTTAAAACAGCCAAAGAGCAAAAACAAATCTTAGAAAATTTAGCCGAAGGAAAAGTCGATATTCTAATTGGAACCCATAAATTAATTCAATCCGATGTGAAGTTTTCTGATCTTGGCTTACTTATCATCGATGAAGAACATCGCTTTGGTGTGGGACAAAAAGAGAAAATTAAACAACTTCGAGCGAATATTGATATTTTAACGCTTACCGCAACACCAATTCCTCGTACTTTGAATATGGCGATGAATGGTATTCGCGATCTTTCTATTATTGCGACACCACCGGCTCGTCGAGTGAGTATCAAAACGTTTGTTCGTCAGAAGGATGATTTAATTATTCGTGAGGCCATCCTGCGTGAAATTTTACGTGGTGGGCAAGTTTATTATTTACATAATGATGTGGCGAGTATTGAAAATACGGCTGAAAAACTGACCGCACTTGTACCAGAAGCTCGAGTCGTGATTGGTCATGGTCAAATGCGGGAACGTGAACTTGAACGCGTGATGAGTGATTTTTATCATCAACGTTATAACGTATTAGTCTGTTCCACCATTATTGAAACAGGGATTGATGTACCAACGGCAAATACGATTATTATTGAACGTGCAGATAATTTTGGTTTAGCTCAGCTTCACCAGCTGCGTGGACGAGTGGGACGTTCTCACCACCAAGCTTATGCCTATTTGCTTACACCACCGCCAAAATTAATGACGAAAGATGCGAAACGTCGTTTAGAAGCGTTAGAAAGTTTAGATAATTTAGGCGCGGGGTTCATTCTTGCAACACATGATTTAGAAATTCGTGGTGCAGGTGAATTATTAGGTAATGAACAAAGTGGACAAATTGAAAGCATCGGTTTTTCGCTTTATATGGAATTGCTTGATGCAGCAGTCAAAGCCTTAAAAGAGGGGAGAGAGCCTTCATTAGAAGAGATTACACATCAGCAAGCTGAAATTGAGCTACGTGTTCCAGCTTTATTGCCAGATGATTATCTTGGCGATGTGAATATGCGTTTGTCATTCTATAAACGCATTGCGGCAGCGGAAAGTAAACAAGAGTTAGATGAATTAAAAGTTGAATTAATCGACCGTTTTGGTTTGTTACCTGAGGCAACTAAAAATCTTTTACAAATTGCTGAAATGCGTTTAATGGTGAAACCATTAAAAGTATTGAAAATCGATGCAGGAGCTCAAGGTGGCTTTATTGAATTTTCACCTTCCGCAAAAGTTGATCCTGAAAAATTCATTAAACTGATTCAACAAAATCCAATTGTTTATCGCTTTGATGGTCCATTAAAATTTAAGTTTGTGAAAGCACTTCCAGAAAACAAAGTGCGGTTAGAATTTGTGATGGATTTAGTGAAGACGCTGACTGAGTAGCAAGTAAATAAAAAGGCTGACAAAATGTCAGCCTTTCTTTTTTACCTTTTATTAGTGAAGCGCTTCAACAACGCTTAAGAACATTTTTAAGATACCGGCATTTAATAAGTCGATAAAGAATGCCCCTACCATTGGTACGATTAAGAACGCTTTGTGAGAAGGTCCGAAACGGCTAGTAATTGCTTGCATGTTAGCAACGGCTGTTGGTGTTGCACCGAGACCGAAACCACAGTGACCCGCACTTAATACAATCGCATCATAATCTTTACCCATCATACGGTATGTGACGTAGATAGCGAAGAAAGCCATGAAGACAACTTGAACTGCTAAGATAATTAATACATCTGTTGCAAGACCTGCTAATTCCCAAAGTTTGAGAGACATCAAAGCAATCGCTAAGAAGATAGATAAACCAACGCTACCTAGTACGTCAATTGCTGAATCAGCCACTTGGAATTTGAATAAGTGGGTTAAGCTGTTACGAATGATTACACCTGTAAATAAACACCATACGAATGTTGGTAATTGAATGTGTGTACCTTTTGTTAAGCCATCTAAATATTGACCAATGAGTAAACATAAAGAAAGCATTGCGATAGTTTCAATGATTGAGCGAGAATTTATTTTACGTTTGTAAGTTGGATGCTCAAATGCTTCTTGTACGTCATCTACTTCATCATTCTCTGGGTTTTCACCTTGTTTTTGACGATTTAATAAATAACGAGAGACTGGACCACCTAAGATACCACCGAAGACTAAACCGAATGTGGCACATGCCATGGCGATTTCTGTTGCAGCAGGTAGGTTAAATTCTTTAGTGAATGTTTCTGCCCATGCCGCACCTGTACCATGACCACCGGTTAGGGTAACTGAACCTGCAAGTAAACCATAAGCAGGATCAATACCTAATAATTGAGTACCTAAAATACCGATGACATTTTGGCAAACAATGAGTATTGCGGCTGCAAATAGGAAGATAACTAATGGTTTTCCGCCTTTAATTAAGCGAGCAAAGTTTGCACTTAAACCGATAGAGGAGAAGAAGACTAACATCATCGATGTTTGTAAGCTTTTCTCAAAGGTAAATGAGGTGCCGTTTACTTTGTATAAAATGGTTAATGCAATAGCCACAATAAAGCCGCCAACAACAGGCTCAGGGATATTGAATGTTTGTAAAACGCGAATACGTTTTACTAGAAAAAAACCAAGTAATAATACAAAACTTGCTAAAGCAAGCGTTTGATAGGTATCAAAAACAATATTCACGAAATATCCTCCTATTTAGTTTGGTTTCGAGAATTCTTATGAGTTGTGTTCAGGTTCAACCACCACAATGTCAACATTGCTATGTAATCCACGTGGTAATTGGGAGCCTTTTCTGCCGCGTTCCGCTCGGAATTTTTGCAGATCTTCCGGTTTTAATGTGATTTTTCGTTTACCGGAATGGAACTCAAGGCTGGCTTGCTCTGAAATTAAGAACAATTTCACCAATAATTCTGACCGCGCTTTTGCATTCGCTGCTGGAATACTGATGATTTTGTTGCCTTTCCCTTTTGATAATGCCGGTAAATCCCGTACCGGAAAAATCAGCATTCGACCCGCTGAAGTGAGGGACACAAGAAGTGAGGTCGACTCGGAAAGTGTCTCAGGTTTCAAGACTTTCGCATTTTCTGGCAAAGAAATCAAGGCTTTTCCTGCTTTATTACGTGCAATTAAATCTTCAAATTTGCAAATAAAACCGTATCCTGCATCTGATGCCATCAATAATTCTTGTTTTTCAGGCTCCATAATAACTTGTTCAATGGTCGCACCTGCCGGTAATGTAAGTTTACCGGTGAGCGGTTCACCTTGTGAACGCGCAGAAGGTAAGCTTAATGGATCTAAAGCATAGCTACGACCGGTACTATCAATAAAAATCACCGGTTGATTACTTTTACCATAAGCGTGCGCCAGATATTTATCGCCTGCTTTATAGCTTAATCCTTCCGGATCAATATCATGACCTTTCGCACAGCGAACCCAGCCCATTTCAGATAAGATGACAGTAACAGGTTCAGCTGGCGTCATTTCACTTTCAGAAATCGCTTTCGCTTCTTCACGTTCAACTAATTGAGACATTCTAGGGCTGGCGTATTTTTTCGCATCTTCTTGAATTTCTTTTTTGATCAAAGTATTTAGGCGACGCTCAGATCCTAAAATTAACTCTAAATTTGACCGCTCTTCTTCGAGTTTATCTTTTTCAGCTTGTAATTGATGTTCTTCTAATTTGGCTAAATGGCGTAAACGTAAGTTTAAAATGGCTTCAGCCTGTTCATCACTTAAGTTAAAGCGAGCCATTAAAACTTGTTTAGGTTCGTCTTCAGTACGAATAATCTCAATCACTTCGTCAATATTGAGGAAGGCGATCATCAAACCATCTAAGATATGCAAACGAGCGAGTACTTTATCTAAACGATGTTGTAAACGACGCGTTACTGTTGTGCGACGGAATGTCAGCCATTCAGTGAGGACTTGAAGTAAGCCTTTCACGGCCGGTTTATGATCAAGCCCGATCATATTCATATTCACACGATAGCTTTTTTCAAGATCCGTCGTCGCAAATAAATGCGCCATCAAGGCATCAGTATCAACACGATTTGAACGTGGCACAAGCACGATACGCACAGGGTTTTCATAATCTGCTTCATCACGAATATCTTCCACCATTGGCAATTTTTTCGCCGTCATTTGCTCAGCGATTTGTGCAATGATTTTTGATGGAGAAGATTGATGAGGAAGTGCGCTAATGATGATTTCACCGTCTTCTTTATGCCATGTTGCACGCATTTTGATAGAACCACGACCGGTTTCATACATTTTGCGAATATCATCTTTTGGTGAAATAATTTCCGCTTCAGTTGGGAAATCCGGGCCTTGAATGATATTGAGTACATCATCTAATCCTGCTTTTGGATTATCTAATAGCATAACAGCGGCATCCGCCACTTCATTAATATTATGTGGTGGAATATCGGTTGCCATCCCGACGGCAATCCCGGTGGTGCCGTTTAACAGAATATGAGGCAAACGTGCAGGCAAATATTGAGGTTCTTCTAAGGTACCATCAAAGTTCGGTTGGAAATCAACAGTGCCTTGGCCTAATTCAGATAATAAAATTTCAGAGATTTTGGACAGGCGAGATTCGGTATAACGCATTGCCGCAAATGATTTAGGATCATCTGGCGCCCCCCAGTTTCCTTGCCCATCCACCAAAGGATAGCGATAAGAAAAGGGCTGAGCCATTAAAACCATGGCTTCATAACAGGCGGAGTCACCATGCGGATGGAATTTACCTAACACATCACCGACGGTACGTGCAGATTTTTTAAATTTCGCTGCAGCATTTAACCCCAATTCAGACATCGCATAAACAATACGACGTTGGACAGGCTTTAAGCCATCACCAATAAAAGGCAATGCACGATCCATGATGACGTACATTGAATAATTAAGATAAGCCTTTTCTGTAAAGGTGCGAAGTGGCATCTGCTCGATGCCTTCGTAATTAATATTGCTCATATTCTTCTAATCTATTTTCTGGTTGCACCGGAACTCGCATCAGAATGTTCGTGATGAGAATGCCCCATATCCATTCCTTTATGACTGTCAATTTCGTAAGGAACAGGTTGTGGTTTTTGTGGATTGGCTTCTTTAAAGGCTTCGTCTTTTAGTTTTCCGGAATAAATATTCGGATTTTTTTCGCCTTCGACCACGATTTGTCCCATCGTGCCTTTATTTACAGCACGGAAAATCGAGTGATCCATAAAGACATAAGTGCCCGGTACATCAATTCGTGTTTCCACCATGGTGGCACTGCCGGATGGAATCAGGGTAGTTTGAACATTATGATTAACAAGCGTACCGCCTTCCACATACACATTATCAAATACAGCACCAATTAAGTGGAAAGAAGAGCATAAATTTGGTCCAGCATTTCCTACAAATAGACGAATGCTTTCACCGGTTTTCGCTTTTAAGGCATTTCCGTCCATAGTTGCACCGACTTTACCGTTGAAGAGGACGTATTCAGGGCGTTCATCAATGGCTTTTTGCATACTGAATGGTTGCAAGCCAGGCTCGCCAAATTCACCTTTGGTATAGAATTCACTTTGCATAATGTAAAATTCGCGATCCACTTTTGGTAAGCCTTCTTTGGGCTCAACTAAAACTAAACCATACATCCCTTTGGCAAGGTGAATATCCACAGGCTGACTGCCACAGTGGTATAGATAAATTCCCGAACGTAACGCTCTAAATTGGAAGGTTGATGTACGCGTTGGTGGTGTTTCACTTGCGAGTGCTCCGCCCATTGGTACGGCTGCAGCATGGAAATCGATACTGTGTGGCATCATTGAACTCGCTGAGTTGGAAAGTTGCACTTCCACCATGTCGCCTTCGCGCACACGAATAAACGGCGCAGGCACGCTCCCATTTAATGTCCAAAATTTAAATTGCACACCATCCATTAAATCCATAATTTGCTCAAGTGCGGTCAGTTTTACCACGACTTTTGCTGGATAGTTACGCTCAATCGGTTTTGGCACATTGGGCGCAAGCGTCAGTTCAGCTTCAATCTCTGGTAAATTCTCAACTGCAGTGGTTGCTGTATTTGAGGCTTTTTCTTCTGCTTGAGCAGAAGGAATAAGGCTTAAACCAGCACCTAATGTAATTGTTGCTAGGCCTAGTGCACTGTTTTTAAAAAAATCTCGACGTTGTTCGTTCATGATTGACCTCAAATAATTAAACAGCTAAATCCACTTGGTCGCCATTGGTTTGTAACCAATTTTTGCGATCTTCCGCTCGTTTTTTGGCAAGTAACATATCCATTAATTCTAATGTTTCCGCGCCTTGATCTTCGCCTAGCTCATAGGTTAATTGAACTAAACGGCGTGTATTCGGATCCATGGTGGTTTCACGTAATTGTGATGGATCCATTTCACCTAAACCTTTGAATCGTTGTACGTTTAAAGTGCCTTTTTTACCTTTTAAGCGTTCTAAAATTGCTTCTTTTTCGTTTTCATCGAGGGCATAAAAGACTTCTTTACCTAAGTCGATACGATAGAGTGGTGGCATTGCCACATAAACGTGTCCATCTTGAACCAATTTAGGGAAGTGACGTAAAAAGAGGGCACAGAGTAGGGTGGCGATATGCAAACCATCAGAGTCCGCATCGGCTAAAATACAGACTTTCCCGTAACGAAGTTGAGATAAGTCTTCATTATCAGGATCGATACCAAGCGCCACAGCAATATCATGAATTTCCGTTGAGCCAAGCACTTGATCACTGGCGACTTCCCAAGTATTTAAGATTTTTCCGCGTAAAGGTAGGATCGCTTGATATTCACGATCTCGCGCCTGTTTGGCCGAGCCGCCCGCAGAGTCACCCTCTACTAAAAATAATTCGGTTTTTTCTAAATTTTGTGATGCACAATCGGCTAATTTACCCGGTAGAGCAGGACCACTCACTAATTTTTTACGCACGACTTTTTTGGCTGCATTCAGACGACGTTGTGCAGAACTGATCGCCATTTCAGCTAAGCGATCTGCATCTTGTACATTTTGATTCAACCATAAACTGAAGGCATCTTTTAAAACACCCGAAACAAAGACCGCACTTTGACGGGAAGATAAACGTTCTTTTGTTTGGCCAGCAAATTGAGCATCTTGCATTTTCAGAGAAAGAATATAAGCACAGCGATCCCAAATGTCGTCTGCCGTTAATTTCACCCCACGTGGTAATTTATTGCGGAATTCGCAATATTCAGTCATGGCATTGAGCAAGCCTTGGCGAAGACCATTTACGTGTGTTCCGCCTTGTACCGTAGGAATCAAGTTTACATAGCTTTCTGCAATAAGCTCACCACCTTCCGGCAACCATAATAATGCCCAGCTTACCGCTTCAGTAGAACCTTTAAATTCACCCACAAAAGGTTTTTCAGGTAAGGTTTCAAAACCATTCACTGCTTCGGTTAAGTAATCGGATAAACCATCTTGATAGCACCACACATCTTCGGTGTTATTCACTTTATCGACAAATTTAATTTCTAAGCCTGAACAAAGCACGGCTTTCGCACGCAATAAGTGGCGTAAACGGCTGACAGAAAAATTCTTGCTATCAAAATATTTTGGGTTTGGTTTGAAGTGAACGGTGGTACCGGTTGTACGTCTGCCACAAGTTCCGATGACTTCTAATTCTTCTACTTTTACGCCATTTTCAAAAGCAATTTTATATACTTCGCCGTTACGTTTAACTTGAATATCAACGCGTTCAGAAAGGGCATTGACGACAGAAATTCCCACCCCGTGTAAACCACCGGCAAATTCATAGTTTTTATTCGAGAATTTACCGCCAGCGTGAAGTTTAGTTAAGATCACTTCGACACCAGAAACTCCTTCAGTTGGGTGAATATCCACTGGCATTCCACGGCCATTATCAATAACTTCAAGCGATTGATCAGCATGTAAAATTACTTCAACTTTGGTGGCAAAACCCGCAAGGGCTTCGTCCACACTGTTATCGATAACTTCTTGAGCAAGATGATTTGGACGAGTCGTGTCCGTGTACATGCCGGGGCGAATTTGCACCGGTTCGAGATCTTTCAGAACCGTAATTTCTTGAGCGGAATAATTTGTAGTCATTTTTAAAATTAGTTACTTATTTATAAAAAATTGGCGTGATTTTATCAAAAAATGACGCGTTTATAAAATCAAAGATGAGAAAAGATAAGGATACTATATCAAGTAAAAGTGCGGTCAAAATTTGACGTGAATTTTGACCGCACTTTGGATTCATTTGAACCTATTAAATCTGTTATGGGTTAAATTATCTCGATACTAAGCTTTTACTTTTGTGGCTAAATATTCCAGCAAGCCTTTATCTCTCAATTTGCAGCTTGGGCATTCCCCGCAGCCACCTTCAACACCTTCGTAACAAGTATGAGTGTGATGGCGAATATAATCTAACGCACCTAATTCATCAGCTAATGCCCAAGTTTGTGCTTTGGTAAGATACATTAACGGTGTTTTTAAATTGAACGGATAATCCATGGCTAAATTAAGGGTGACATTCATGGATTTGATAAACACATCGCGACAATCGGGATAGCCACTGAAATCTGTTTCACATACGCCCGTGATAATGTCATTAATATCTTGGCCTTTTGCGTAAATCGCGGCATACAATAAGAAGAGCGCATTGCGGCCATCCACAAAGGTGTTCGGTAATTCACCGTCTTTTTGTTCAATATCTGCATTTGCATCCATTAGGGCATTATGGGTAATGGATTTGATGACAGACGTATCAATCAACGTTTGTTTTACGCCGAGATCTTTGGCGATCCAACGGGCTTTTTCTAATTCAATAGCATGGCGTTGACCATATTGAAAGGTGACGGTTTCGACATTTTCTACGCCATATTCGGCAATAGCTTGAATTAAACAGGTTGTGGAATCTTGTCCACCAGAGAAGATTACGAGGGCTTTACGATTGTGATTAGGATTTGAAATATTCATAGGATACCTAGTTTTTTTATGTAGGAGGTTTGCGAACTACAAGTTAAAAATGAGGCGGTATTGTAGAAGTCAAAGATAAATTTTGCAAGAAAAGGACTAATTTAAGCAGGAAAATACGGAGAGAATTGTGATACAATTTGGGCAACTTAGTTTTAAAAAAGGTAAACACAATGAAAAAATTAATTCTTATTGTTCTTGGTGCATTAGTAATTTCAGCTTGCGCAAATAAAGACGTTTATTTTAATGGTTCAGAAGGCTCCCATTCAGGCATGAAATTTGATAAAGATACTCGTCATTGGGGCGTTAATCAATAATTGTTTTGATAAAAGAAAAGCCATACAGTTGTATGGCTTTTTTATTTAAATCACTTCTTCTTGGCAATGTGGGCAAGTCATTAAATGCTCTTCATTATTATGCACAATATAGTGGCCCATTTTTTTCGCTTTGGTATCAAGATATTTCGTGTTGTAACGATTTTCACCCACATTCAACGGTACTCGTTCTACGATATTAATGCCCGCTTTTTTCATGGTTTCAACTTTTTGCGGGTTGTTTGTCATCAAGCGAACTTGTTTTACACCTAATAATTCAAACATATCGGCACACACATTAAAGTTACGCTCATCGGCTTTAAAACCTAATGCAAGATTGGCTTCAATAGTATCCATGCCTTGATCTTGTAAGGAATAAGCTCGAATTTTGTTAATTAACCCAATGCCACGGCCTTCTTCACGATGATAGATTAAAACACCACGACCCGCTTCGCTAATTTGACGTAATGCCGCTGCTAGTTGGAAACCACAATCGCATTTTAAACTGTGTAATGCATCGCCTGTTAGACATTCAGAATGAATGCGGGCGAGCACAGGCTCGTCTTGGTTTGAAATATCACCCATTACTAAAGCAACATGTTCTTTTTTTGTATCGGGAAATTCAAATCCGACCATTTTAAATATGCCATATTCGGTAGGCAAATTGGCTTGAGCAACCAGTTGGATTTTTGACATAACTTATCCTTTTTTCAACTTTATTCTGCTAAAATATGCACTTTATTTTTATTATCAAGAGGCAACAATGTTTAAAAGGCTGTCATTATATACGTTATTCCTTTGTCTTGTACCATTTTTTGTTTGGGGTTTTGCTTATCATTGGCATGGAAACAACCAATTAATGGAATGGGATTATTGGCTTTATCTTTTAACCGAAACAGGTAGTGTGCCTTATGCTTTAATTACCTGTGGTGTGTTTGCTTTACTTTTCCGTTTTCTTTTTGAAAATCGTAAACAATGGATTATGGGCGTGATTGTAATGGGCTTGTCCGTATTATCCACACAAGTAATTAAAACAGGTTTAAAAACGGTTTTTGCCGAGCCGCGTCCTTTCACTGTCTATTTAGCAGAAAAAACAGAAAGTACGACGGATGCTTTTTATCAGCAAGATCGTTCAGAGCGTGCAAAATTAGTGGATAAATTTTATTCTACACAAGCCGATACACCAGCCTGGTTAAAAGCGCATTATGAAGATGAAACGGGTTATTCTTTCCCATCAGGACATTCTATTTTTGCCGCCACTTGGCTAATGTTAGCCGTTGGATTTAGCCAATTATTAGGGAAACGTTCTTTTAAAGCGGAATTACTGATTGGTGCCATGACCATTTGGGGCGTATTAATGTTAATTAGTCGTGTGCGCCTTGGAATGCATTATCCTATCGATTTATTTGTGGCGATAATTTCGGCGTGGATTGTTCATTTAATTATTTTTGGTTTCTTACAGAAGAAAGGTTTGTTTAACAATAAATAACATCAAAGACCGGTTTTAGTGATAAAGTCGGTCTTTTTTATTGCTTGTAGAAAATATGATTTTTGTCATGGATTTTCATTTTGATTTCAAGGAAAATACAACCTATAAATTTCAATAATTTTGACCGCTCTTTTAAGGAGACAATATGTATTACGGTATTGATATCGGTGGCACAAAGATTGAATTGGCTGCTTTTAATGAAAAATTAGAAAAACTTTATACCGAGCGCGTGCCAACGCCACAAACAGATTATCAAGATTGGTTACAAGCGATCAAAACGCTAGTAGAACGTGCTGATGCCCACTTTGGTGAAAAAGGCACAGTAGGTTTAGGTTTGCCTGGATTTGTTAATTTAACAACTGGGCTTGCTGAAGTGACGAATATTCGTGTTGCAGATAATAAGCCAATTTTAGCCGATCTTGAACGAGTTTTAGATCGTGAAGTGCGGGCAGAAAATGATGCAAATTGTTTTGCTCTCTCTGAAGCCTGTGATGACGAAAATACCCAATATCCTTCTGTATTAGGGCTTATTTTGGGGACGGGCTTTGGTGGTGGTTTTGTAATTAATGGCAAAATTCACTCAGGACAAGTCGGGATGGCAGGGGAGTTAGGTCATCTTCAATTAAATTATCATGCCTTAAAATTATTGGGCTGGGATAAAGCACCTATTTATCAATGTGGTTGTGGCAATCAGGCCTGTTTAGATACGTATATTTCCGGTCGCGGCTTTGAAATGTTGTACCGTGATTTAAAAGGGGAAGAGTTATCAGCCAAAGAAATTATTGATCGCTTTTATGCGAAAGAGGAAAGTGCGGTTGATTTTGTTCGTATTTTTGTTGAATTAGCGGCTATTTCTATCGGAAATATTATCACTGCATTTGATCCGCATATGATTGTGCTCGGCGGTGGTTTATCGAATTTTGATTATCTTTATGAAGCGTTACCAAAAGCATTGCCTGCTCATTTAATGCGTAGTGCAAAAGTACCACCAATCAAAAAAGCAAAACATGGTGATTCCGGTGGTGTTCGTGGAGCAGCCGCGTTATTTTTAAACTGTGAATAGATTTAATCTAAAAATACAGCGAAAATTTGAATAAATTTTATATTATAGGATGGGAATCCAGTTTTTCTTTAAGAAAACTGGATTTTTTCTTTTGTCTATTTACAATCAGGATATGGGTTTTTTAAGTGAGGTTTTTATGTTGACAGAATTTGGGAACTGGATTGAACAAGGATTGACATGGGTTATCGAGCATTTTGACGAGCCATTATGGAATATCACCATTGTTATTTTATTAGGTGTCGGTCTATTTTTTACCATTACTACAGGGTTAGTGCAGTTACGTCTTTTCCCTACAAGTATACGTGAAATGTGGTTTGGACGTGCAGCAGAGGGAAATTCTTTAACGCCATTCCAAGCGTTTGCAACTGGGCTCGCTAGTCGAGTTGGCGTAGGTAATATCAGTGGTGTGGCAACAGCCATTGCACTTGGTGGAGAAGGGGCAGTATTCTGGATGTGGGTAACGGCATTTATTGGGATGTCGAGTGCTTTTGCTGAATCGACTTTAGCACAGGTATTCAAAATTCAAGATAAAGATGGTTCTTTCCGTGGTGGCCCCGCTTACTATATTACACAAGGTTTAAAATCACGTTGCTTAGCGGTAGCGTTTGCGGTATCACTTATTTTTACTTTTGGTTTTGCATTTAATTCGGTTCAAGCAAACTCAATCGTAGAAGCAACTAAAAATGCTTGGGATTGGCAAGGTGAATATGTAGGTCTGTTTTTAGTGGTATTAACTGCTGCAATTATTTTTGGTGGTGTAAAACGTATTGCGACCATTTCTAGTAGCGTAGTACCGATGATGGCACTCTTTTATTTAATCATGGCGGTAATTATCTTAGGTATGCATATTGATATGATTCCGACGGTAATCGCCAATATTTATAAAAGTGCTTTTACTTTCCAATCAGCTGCAGGTGGTATGTTTGGTGCTTTAGTCTCCAAAGCCATGATGATGGGGATTAAACGTGGATTATTCTCTAATGAAGCGGGGATGGGCTCTGCACCAAATGCAGCGGCTGCCGCTCATGTAAAACATCCAGTTAGTCAAGGTTTAGTACAAATGCTTGGTGTGTTTGTAGATACCATGATCGTTTGTACTTGTACGGCAGTAATTATTCTGCTTTCTGATAACTATGGCAGTGAAACACTGAAAAGTATTTCCTTAACGCAAAACGCATTGCGTTATCATGTTGGGGAGTTTGGCGTACACTTCTTAGCTTTCATTTTATTGCTTTTCGCTTATTCCTCTATTATCGGTAACTATGCTTACGCAGAAAGTAACATTCGCTTTATTAAAAATAAACCTTGGTTTGTATGGGCATTCCGTTTATCGGTATTATTCTTCGTTTATTTCGGTTCGGTAAAATCAGGTAATGTTGTGTGGAATTTTGCGGATACTGTGATGGCTGTGATGGCAATTATTAACTTAGTCGCGATCGTTTTACTTTCCCCGATTGTGTGGAAGTTAATGAAGGATTATCAACGCCAATTAAAAGAAGGAAAAGAGCCCGAATTTAAAATAGACCTTTATCCTGAAATTAAAAAACGAGTATTAGATCATCGAATTTGGAAATAAATTTTGATGGAATATGACAAAGGCGGGGAGTCCCGCCTTTATTGTTTTAAATTGATTTTAAAATTGACCGCACTTTATCGTTCATTTCGATAAGTCAGGAAGTAATAAGAGAGGGCTGAAATGACCACGCAAGCTGTCATTGTATAGAGCATTGGTGCCGCGGTTTCCATTTTAAAGCTCGCTACCAAGGAACCCATCACCGCACCTACACCAAAACGTACACTTCCCATTAATGAGTTGGCGGTACCCGCCATCGTTGGGAATTTCTCTAGAATAGAGGCTGTTGCATTGGATGATATTAATGGATTTTGTCCAACAAAAAAGGCTACGCCAATTGCCATTGGCCAAAAACCGAAATCAAAAAGTGCGGTTAAAAATAACCAAATTCCTGATATGAATTGTACTGCAATACCAATTCGTAACATGGTTTCAGCACCTAATTTCAATACAAATTTCCCATTGAGGTAAGAGGCCGTTGTCATGATGGCAATATTGATCATAAAGAAATAACCGAATTCGTCGACAGGGATGCCATAAATACCGATATAGACAATAGACCCTGCAGTGACGAAAGCAAATAAACCGCCAAATCCAAAAGAGGCGGCCGCCATATAACCTAACACTTCTTTTTGTTTTGAAAGCATCATGAAGTTACGGGCAATGATATTTAGGCGAAGAGGAATACGATTTTCTTGTTTATGGGTTTCAGGAATAATGAAAAAGACGAGTAATGCCGCAAGAAATCCCATCGTACCAATCACATAAAAAATCATGTGCCAGTGGAAATACTTCACAATATATCCGCCAATCACAGGTGCAACAAGCGGCGCAATCATAAAGACAAGCGTGATGGTGGACATGACTCGAGAGAGTTGATCCTTGCTAAATAAATCCCGTAATAACGCCCCAGAAAGCACAACGGGGGCTGCACCAAAGAAACCTTGAATGAAACGCAGTGCAGTGAAACTGCCTATAGAGTGAATACCGGTTAAAATAATGGCTGTAATGGCACCAATAATGACACCTAATAAAATAATCGGTTTGCGACCAAAACTATCACCAAATGGTCCCCAGAATAATTGCCCTGCTGCCATGCCGTAAGCAAAGAATGTCAGCGTGTGCTGAACTTGCTCGGAGTTGATATTTAAGTCTTCAGCAATATTTAAAAAGGACGGAATATACATATCCACACCCAAAGGCGGTAGCATCGAGAGGATGCCGAGCGTGGCGATAAAGATAAAGGTAGGTTTAATATTTTGGCTCATATTATTTCACTAAATTGTCGATTTCTTCCTGAGTGAGTGGACGAAATTCGCCTTCTTCTAAGCTTTCATCTAATTCAACGTTACCTATTCTCCAACGGTGTAGCGCAACGACTTTATTGCCCAGTGCAGCAAACATTCGTTTCACCTGATGATAGCGCCCTTCAGAGATAGTCAGATTCACGTTGTAATCATCTAATACTTCTAATTTCGCCGGCTTAGTTGGTTCTTTTTCACCACGTAGCAGAATGCCTTCTTCACAGGCTGAAGCATAATGGTTTTCAACTGGATCGGCTAAAGTGACTAAATAGATTTTTTCGCATTGATGTTTTGGTGAAGTAATACGATGCGACCATTGACCATCATCCGTTAATAGCACGAGGCCTGTGGTATCCACATCTAATCGACCAGCACTGTGTAACTTACCAGAAAGTGGCGGTTCAAAGAATTGATAAATAGTAGGGTAGTCACCGTCATCATTAGAGCAAACGTAGCCTTGAGGCTTATGCAACATAAAATATTGACCTTCTTCCACCCAAGGCAACCATTCATCTTCAAAATAAATTTCATCTTCTTGGCTAACTTTAGTCGCACCATTTTTCACAATTTCACCATTAATTTTGACCGCACTTTGGCGAATGGCTTTAGTAGCTTGTGAACGGGTTAAACCTGTATTCTCGGCAATAAATTTATCTAATCGCATTGTAAACTCTTATTTTTGATTGAACCAGCTGACGTAATCAAACTGATCATAATATTTTTCGCCATTCCAACCGGAAAAAGTAAATAAATCGCCCACTTCTCCTTCGTTTTCAAAGCCTTTAATGTAGAAAGCGGATTTTAATTCGGGATATGGCTTGTGGGTAAAGACGACTTTGTTTGGATAAGGTAAGCTATCGAAGGCTTGCAAGTCTTCATATTTTGCACCTTTTCCACCATCTTTATCTGTCATCATAATAAACAAATTATCGAGATCTAAACGCTGTGAGCGTGCTTCCCACTTTTCCCGAGCCTCTTGTTCGGAGTGGTAGTGCATAAAGTGCACTTTAAGATCACCTAATAGACCAACTGGGTACGGTTTTTCTGTTTGTATAAATTGAAGCGGTTGTGCTTGATAGAATGTGATGTTCTGTAGATAGCGAACAAAATCGCTAGGGTCTAAATAAAGGTTAACAAACGGAGAATTAAAAGGCTGATTGAGGTCGTGCAAAATAAATGCACCGACACAGTTTGCAGAAATCACTGACATGCCTTGGTTGGTTAACCGTTTTTGGAAGGTTTTGTTAATCGCTTTCCGTTGTAATTTATTGATGGCACTTCTAAATTTAGAAAACAAGCTCATTATTTAAATCCTGTATGTTTTTTGGCGACATAGTAACGTTTTTGGCCAAAAATGTGAAGAAAAGACAAAAAGTGCGGTCGATTTCACTCATATTTTGTAATCATTTTGTAAAATTTTTGCGGTATATCACAAATTTCTCTAAAAAAGAGAGTATAATGGCGCAAATTTTATTTAGCCTAAGTGAAAATGGAGTATTTTTATATGAGCGAACAATTACGCCAAGCCGCATTAGATTTTCATGAATTCCCAATTCCGGGAAAAATTGCGGTCACCCCAACCAAATCGCTAGAAACCCAACATGATTTAGCTCTTGCTTATTCTCCCGGTGTTGCAGAGCCTTGCTTAGAAATTGAAAAAGATCCTTCTGCTGCAAGCCGTTATACCGCTCGCGCTAACTTAGTTGCCGTGATTTCAAATGGTACAGCGGTATTAGGTTTAGGAAATATTGGTGCACTCGCCTCAAAACCAGTTATGGAAGGGAAAGGGGTATTGTTCAAAAAATTTGCCGGCATCAATGTATTCGACATTGAAATCAATGAACATGATCCAGATAAATTAATCGATATCATCGCTTCACTAGAGCCAACGTTTGGTGGCATTAACCTTGAAGATATCAAGGCACCGGAATGTTTCCACATCGAAAAAGCGTTGCGTGAACGTATGGGAATTCCAGTATTCCATGATGACCAACACGGTACAGCCATTATCGTCGGTGCGGCTGCATTAAATGGTTTAGAAATTATTGGAAAAAATATCGCAGATGTTCGCTTAGTAGTAAATGGCGCAGGTGCTTCTGCTATTGCTTGTACTAACTTGCTTCGTGCATTAGGTTTCAAAAAAGAAAATATCACCATGTGTGACTCTAAAGGTGTGATTTTCAAAGGCCGTGGCGATAATATGGATGAAACCAAACAATTCTACGCGATTGAAGATAATGGTTGGCGCACATTAGCGGATGCCGTTAAGGGGGCCGATGTGTTCTTAGGTTGCTCTAAAGCAGGTGCATTAAAAGCTGAAATGGTGAAAACCATGGCGGAAAATCCATTGATTCTTGCATTAGCTAACCCTGTACCTGAAATTACCCCAGATGAAGCGAAAGCAGTACGTCCGGATGCGATTGTTTGTACTGGTCGTTCAGACTTTCCAAACCAAGTTAATAATGTGCTTTGTTTCCCATTCTTATTCCGTGGTGCTTTAGATGTGGGGGCAACAGCGATTAATGAGGAAATGAAATTAGCGGCTTCTCATGCAATTGCAAGTCTTGCGAAAGAACCAGTTCCGTTAGAAATTATTGCTAATTATGGTGCGTTATCTTTTGGACCTGATTATGTGATTCCAACACCATTTGATCCACGCTTATTGTTTACTGTGTCTTCTGCGGTAGCGAAAAAAGCGATGGAAACAGGTGTGGCAACACGTCCAATTACAGATTGGGCAGCTTATGAAAAACAATTAAAAGCATTAGTTTCAGCTTAATCTTTCTCTTCCAAAGTGCGGTCAAAAATGATGATGTTTTTAACCGCACTTTGTGTTTTTTTATCTGTCTATAGAAGGAATGGCACATTCACGTGCTTTAAATTAATCAAAGGGTAGCGATACCTTCAGGACTTATGAGTGTCAAAATGAAACAAACACGTTCTCCTTTATATCCGATTTTTCTCTTCGTTATCATTAATCTGATCATTTTCACCTTGTCTCGTCTTGGGCTTGCGATTTGGCAGGCAGACCGTGTTTCTGCGGTAGCGGGCTGGGGACAATTATTCTTACAAGGCTTGCGTATGGACATCGTGGCTTTGTGTTATTTATTTGGTGTGCCAGCATTATTTACGGTGTTATTTCATAATAGCCGTATTTGGAAAATGATTTTACGTATCTGGCTTACCCTTGGCAGTGTGTTTATTCTGTTTATGGAATTGGCTACACCGGCATTTATCGAAACCTATGATTTCCGTCCAAACCGTCTGTTTATCGAATATCTAATTTATCCGAAAGAAGTCTTTTCAATGTTGATGGAAGGCCATTTAACTGCGGTCATTTTTAGCCTTATTTTTACCGTTACGGCTTTCTTCTGTTATTGGAAGCTATCTGGTTATGCAGTGAAAAATTTACGTCCGATGAGCTGGAAATGGCGTCCTGTTGTCGCATTGCTTGTGATTGCAGTTGCTTTTTTAGGGGCGCGTTCTAGTTTCCAACACCGCGGTGTTAACCCTGCGATGGTGGCTTTCTCTTCCGATGGTTTAGTGAATTCGCTTGTGTTGAATTCTGGCTATTCAGTTCTTTATGCCGCCCAACAATTTAAAGATGAAGGAGCTTCTTCTGAAGCCTATGGCAAAATGGATACCGATGAAATGTTGCGTATTGTCAAAGCAAGCCGTGGTCGTCCTGAAAGTGATTATATTTCAGAGAAGATTCCAACCTTAACGAAAAACCAAGCTACTTACCAAGGTAAACCGAAAAATATTGTCATTATTTTGGAAGAAAGTTTTGGCGCGCAATTTGTCGGTACATTAGGCGGAAAACCACTTTCGCCTGAATTTGATAAATTAGCCAAAGAAGGTTGGTTATTTGAAAATCTCTATGCGACAGGTACGCGTTCTGTACGTGGTATTGAAGCTACTACAGCAGGTTTCACACCCACTCCAGCACGTGCAGTGGTGAAATTAAATAACAGTCAAAGTGGTTTCTTTACCATTGCAGATTTACTTGCTAAACAAGGTTATAACACGTCTTTTATTTATGGCGGTGAAAAACACTTTGATAACATGGCAAGCTTCTTCTATGGTAACGGTTTCCAAAATATTATCGATCAAAAGGATTATCAAAATCCGAAATTTACCGCGACTTGGGGCGTGAGTGATGAGGATTTATTTGATAAAGCGAACGAAACCTTTACCCAATTACAGAATGAAGGAAAACCATTCTTTAGCTTAGTGTTCAGTTCGAGCAATCACGATCCTTTTGAATTTCCGGATGGTAAAATTGAGCTTTACGAACAACCAAAAGCAACCCGTAATAACAGCGCAAAATATGCGGATTATGCCATTGGTTATTTCTTCAAATTAGCGAAACAATCTAATTATTGGAAAGATACCGTGTTCTTGGTGATTGCAGACCATGATTCCCGTGCAGCTGGCGCAAGCTTAGTGCCAATTAAGCATTTCCATATTCCGGCATTAATTTTAGGGGATCATGTAGAGCCACGCCGAGATAGTCGTTTAGTGAGTCAAATTGATATGCCGACAACCTTGCTTTCTATTGCGGGTGTAAGTGGTAATTATCCGATGATTGGCTTTGATTTAACGAAAGATGTGAATCCAGATCGTGCCTTTATGCAATTCGATCAAACGCAAGCGTTAATGAAAGGTAATCATGATGTCGTTATCCAAACACCAAATAGCAAAGCAAAAGGTTATGTTTACGATAAGGAAAAAGACACATTAACTGAAAAAGAAGTGCCGGAAGAAATGAAAAAAGAAGCCTTGGCACATGCTTTACTTGGCAGCTATTTGTATAAAAACCGTTTATATAAAGGCAGTGAAGAGAAGTAAAGTGCGGTCAGTTTTAGGCTAATTTTAAAGGGCGAATGATTTCGCCCTTTTTTATATGATTTGAATTTAGTGATTTTCAGCAATAACACGTGGGAATAAGATATTATTTTCGCGGTGAATATGCATCATTAAATCATCAGCAAACTCTTGGATGCCACTATAAAGCGCACGCCATGTATTGCAAGCATCTGCTGGAGGCGTCATATTATTTGTTAATGATTTCAATACATCTAAATGTTCGCCGTGTTCTGCATGTTCCATTTCCATCATGCGAATTGGCATTTGCGCCATCATATAGTTACCGGCTTTGATCATTGGGAAAAGCACATGCTCTTCTTTCATCATATGGTTGCTCAAATCTTCATAGACATTGCGTAATTCAGCAGCCACACCCATTGGACAATCTTCACGATCGCCATGAACACTTTCTACACGATCCGCTAAGACGATTAATTCTTGAAGTTGTTCACGGTGACGTTGATGGTAGCGAACTAAAATATGATCGATAATTTCAGGATAAGTTGCATTAACCCAATATTCTTCAGGGTTTTCTGCTTTGCTATTTTGAAGCTCGGTTAAACGTGTTTCAATTTCTGCTAAATTTAATCCTTTTTCTGCCGCTGCATTTGCAAGT
The DNA here is from genome assembly GCF_001810345.1 of Haemophilus sp. HMSC061E01. Taxonomy (NCBI): domain Bacteria; kingdom Pseudomonadati; phylum Pseudomonadota; class Gammaproteobacteria; order Pasteurellales; family Pasteurellaceae; genus Haemophilus; species Haemophilus sp. HMSC061E01. The sequence goes on along the minus strand of NZ_KV800999.1, from coordinate 102,653 downwards.
GTATCGGAACCACCACAGCAGAAATCCAAATCGTATTCACGAAGTAGAGAAGTTGAGCCGGGTACGCTGACAGCGATTTCACTTAATTTTTTATCTCCAAAAGACATAATGAATCTCCTTATTGATTAGGTAGAGTTAAAAGTTGAGTGAAATACTAAGATAATAAAAGAAAAATGCAACGGATTTTTTAGCAAAGTATGATTTAAATCAAAGCTAAAAGTTAAAGTTACCGTGTTGTAGGTAGGTATTGATGCGTATTAAAGTGAAAGTTGCATTGCTTTGATGAGGTGTTATTATTCGAGCATAGAGAGGGGATAATCATGAAGCGAATCTATCGATTTTTGGCTATTGGCTTAGTGTTAGTGGTTTTAGGTGTTGGATATTTTCTTACGAATTTAACGATTTTTGACCATACATTTATTCAACTAAAAACGTCACAAAAAGTGAGTTATATTCCTTTTAAAAACAAGTTAAATATGCAATGTGACAAGGCTGATTATTCAGTGCCTAAATTAGCCAGTTCTCGTTTTAATTTGATAACTTGGAATGTACATAAAGGGCAAGATAAAGGTTGGCAAGAAGATTTAGCGCGACTTTCTAAACAAGCGGATTTTGTGTTATTACAAGAGGCGACGCAGTATCAAAATTTAAGTACATTTTCGACCGCACTTTTTGTGTCCTCTTTTTCTTTTAAAGATCTCTTATCAGGTGTAAAAACATTTACCCAAACACAGCCAGAATGGTATTGCGGTGGTGGCGTAGCTGAACCATTAATACAAATTCCCAAAGTGGCAAGTGTGATGAGTTTTCCATTAGAAAAAGGCAATAGTTTGCTACTTATTAATGTGCATTTAATTAATTTTGAATGGGGCATTTCCACTTATCAAACCCAGTTAGAGCAGCTATTTTCCTTTGTTGAAAATCATCAAGGTCCTATCATCATGTCTGGTGATTTTAATGCGTGGAATGAACGTCGTCTGAATTTAGTCAATAATTTGATACAAAAATACGGCTTAGATTCTGTGGTGCTCTCTCAAGATGAGCGGGTTAGATTTTTAGGGTATCCACTGGATTATATTTTTACGCGAGGCGTAAAGGTGGTCAGTGCAACATCAGAAGTGGTCACTTCATCAGATCATAATCCATTACTGATGGAATTCGAATTAGAATAAAGTGCGGTCAGGTTTTTGGGAAATTTTAGGGCTAACGTTACGTTAGCCCTAGGTATTAATTATTTAGTTTGGTTAATTAAGAATTGCGTTAATAAAGACACCGGACGACCCGTTGCACCTTTATTGGCGCCTTGAAGCCAAGCTGTCCCCGCAATATCTAAATGCGCCCAAGTATATTTTTTCGTAAAGTTGGAGAGGAATGCGCCTGCAGTAATCGCGCCGCCCCAGCGCCCCCCAATATTGGCTAAATCAGCAAATGGAGATTTTAATTGCTCTTGATATTCTTCACTCAACGGTAAACGCCAAGCTTTATCAGTAGTTTGTTGTGCGGCTTGTAATAACTGTTCAGCCAAGGCATCATCAGTTGAAACTAAGCCACTGTTATGTTGGCCTAACGCCACCACGCAAGCACCTGTTAGGGTTGCGACATCAATCACATATTGCGGTTCAAAACGTTCTACATAGGTGAGCGCATCACAAAGTACTAAACGTCCTTCAGCGTCAGTATTTAATACTTCTACGGTTAAACCATTCATTGTGGTAAGAATATCACCTGGACGATAGGCATTGCCATCAGGTAAGTTTTCACAACCGGCTAATACGCCGATGACATTTAATGGCAGATTTAATTCAGCAATAGCTTTCATCGTACCAAAGACAGACGCTGCACCGCACATATCGTATTTCATTTCATCCATATCTGCGGCAGGTTTTAAAGAAATTCCGCCCGCATCAAAGGTTAAACCTTTACCCACTAACACGATTGGTTTTGCGTTTTTATCAGGCGCATTGTTGAAATGTAAAATAGACATATAAGCTGGGTTTTGTGAACCGCGAGATACGGCTAAATACGCATTCATGCCAAGTTTTGTCATGTCTTCTTCATCAATCACATCGAGGGAAAGTACGGTTGATGTTTCAGCTAATTTTTTAGCTTGTTCAGCTAAATAAGCCGGGGTACAAATATTGGGCGGCATATTCGCGATATTACGCGCAGCTTTTACACCATTTGCAATGGCTTGTGCTTCTGCGATGGCTTGCTTAGCTTGTGCGTCATCGGTATTAAAAATGATTTCTTGAAGTGAGATAGCATCCGCTTTTTTACTTTTAAATTCGTCGAATTGATAAAGACTATGTTCGATGGTTTCAACGGTAAAACGCACATTCCAAAATAGATCGCGATCTTTAATTTCCACATCCGTTAAATTATTCACTGCTTGCTGAATATTTAACTCTTTTAATGTTTGGGTAACACGCTGGATGATTTGTTTAAATTGGCGCTCAGTCGTTTCGCCTTTTTTGCCACAACCCGCGACTAACACGCGTTTAGCGGCAAGATTTGGTAACGAATGAAGCAGAGTCGCTTGACCAATTTTGCCTGAAAGATCTTGGCTTTGAGCTAATTGGCTGAGGTAACCTTGTGTGATTTGATCGATTTCATTGAAACTTTTTGTAAATTCGTTGTTCTCATAAATGCCGATGATAAGGCAATCGGTTGATTGAGAAAGTGCGGTTGAGTTTGCTTGATATTTCATGTTATTTCCTTATGTTGCTAATTTGCTATTTAAATCAGTGAAAATAAGGTATCATACGCCATCTAAATTAGCCAGTTTCCCGTGTTTTTTAGTTAGAAAAAAGAATGATATTAACCCGATATTTAACAAAAGAAGTCTTTAAAAGCCAAATTGCGATTTTGTTTATTTTGCTTTTAATTTTCTTCAGCCAACAACTTGTTCGCGTGCTTGGTTCAGCGGCAAATGGTAAAGTGCCTGCCGATCTTGTGTTCTCTTTACTCGGATTAGGGATGCCAACAATGGCGCAATTAATGTTGCCATTATGTTTGTTTATCGCCATTTTGCTAACTTTTGGTCGTCTCTACGCAGAAAGTGAAATTACGGTAATGCGTGCTTGTGGTGTGGGACAACGTATTCTTGTTCGTGTGGCGTTAATTCTTTCTTTGTTCACTGCTGGCTTGGCTGCTTACAACGCTTTATGGCTTTCACCATGGGCCATTCAAAAGCAAGCGGCGATTGTCGAAGATGCTAAAGCAAATCCCACCATGGGCGCGTTGACTTCGGGGCAATTCATGTCCACAAGTAACAATAATTTCGTTTTATTCATTGATAAGATCAATGGTAATCAAATCAGTGATGTTTATCTTTTCCAAATGAAAGCCAAAGGCCAAACGAAGCCATCAGTGGTTACCGCTGAAAAAGGTGAGTTAAAAGCGTTACCAAATGGCGATCAAGTGCTGAATTTACAAAATACCTTGCGTGTAGAAGGCACATCCGTGCTTCCTGATTTCCGTATTACACATTTTGATGATTACCAAGCGTATTTAGGTCATCAAGAGACAAATACAGAAAGCGATGAAGCGGCTGAATTATCTTTTGAACAATTATTAAAAGATAAAAGTCCCGCAGCCAAAGCAGAATTGCATTGGCGTATTACTTTAATTTTAGCGGTGCCTTTAATGGCGCTTATTGCTGTACCAATGAGTAAAGTAAATCCTCGCCAAGGCCGTTTTGCGAAAATCTTACCGGCATTATTGCTTTATTTAATTTACTTCTTATTACAAAGCTCATTTAAATCTGCGGGTGGCGCAGGTAAGCTTGATGCAGGTTTGTTAATGCCGTTGGTAAATATCGCCTTTTTAATTTTAGGAATTGTGCTGAATAGTTGGGATAGCACCGCTATGCATAAACTCCGTCGTGTATTCAGAAAAGGATAATAACAATGTTGATGAATACTCTTGATCGTTATATCGGTAAAAGCATCTTAGGGGCAATTTTTGCCACACTATTTACGTTAGTTGGTCTTTCGGCAATTATCAAATTTGTAGAGCAATTTCGTAGCGTAGGTAAAGGCTCTTATGATATTTGGCAAGCCGTGGCTTATACAGGTTTAACGATGCCAAAAGATGTAGAAACTTTTTTCCCAATGGCAGCCTTGTTAGGAGCCTTAATTGCGTTAGGTAATTTAGCCAGCCGAAGTGAATTGGTGGTCATGCAATCTGCAGGTTTTTCTCGCTTTAAAATTGGATTAGCCGTCATGAAAACGGCACTTCCACTGGTGCTTTTTACCATGATTATTGGTGAGTGGGGGATTCCACAAACTGAACAGTTTGCCCGTGATATGCGTACTCGTGCACTTTCCGGTGGTTCAATGCTTTCGGTGAAAAATGGTGTATGGGCAAAAGACGGTAATAATTTCGTTTATGTGCGTCGAATTAAAGATGATGCGAAATTAGAAGATATTTATATTTATACTTTTGATGACCAACGTAATCTCACTCATTTGAAGCATGCGAATCAAGCACAATATTCTGCAGAAAATAATCAATGGCAGTTACGTCAAGTCAATAATTCAGCGGTATCAAAAGAGCAAATTACCACGACAAACCGTTTAACAGAAGATTGGGCGACGAGCTTAACGCCAGATAAATTAGGCGCAGTTTCATTACGTCCAACATCATTATCCATTTCCGGTTTGTATGAATATATTGCGTTCTTAAAACAAACAGGACAGGACTCTCGTCGTTTTGAATTAACCTATTGGCGTAAGATTTTACAGCCGGTTTCTGTGGGGGTAATGATGATGCTTGCATTGTCTTTCATCTTTGGTTCATTGCGTAGTGTCACTGCAGGAGCGAGAATCGTAACGGGGATTTGCTTTGGATTCTTGTTCTATGTCGTCAATGAAATTTTTGGACAAATGAGTGTGGTATTTAATGCGCCAGCTTTTTTAGGCGCATTAATGCCAAGCCTCTTGTTTATGGCGATTATTTGGTGGCTACTTGCAAGAAAACGAGATTAATTAATACAAAAAATGAAAAAGGCGAACATATAAAGTTCGCCTTTTTGTTAGCTAAAAAAGTGCGGTCAAAACTGACCGCACTTTAGGAATTTAATCTTCTTTAAATTCTCTCATCATTTCTTCTGCTTTTTTCACCATTTCTGCAGAACCGACGAAAAGTGGTATACGTTGGTGAAGCGCTGTTGGTTGAATATCTAAAATTCGATTGTAACCATCAGAGGCAATACCCCCCGCTTGTTCTGCTAAGAATGCAATCGGATTGCCTTCATAAAGCAAACGAAGTTTACCATTTGGATAGTTAGTTGCACTTGGGTAAATATAGATACCGCCTTTTAATAAGTTACGATGGAAGTCAGCCACTAATGACCCGATATAGCGTGAAGCATAAGGACGGTTAGTTGCTTTATCTTCCTCTTGGCAGTATTTAATGTATTTTTTTACCCCTTGTGGGAATTTGAGATATTGTCCTTCATTGATGGAATAAATTTTGCCCTCTTTTGGCATTTGCATATTTTCATGAGAAAGACAGAATGTACCGATAGACGGATCATAAGTGAAACCATTCACACCGTGACCAGTGGTATAAACCAACATGGTAGAAGAACCATACACGATGTAACCCGCCGCGACTTGTTTATTACCTGGTTGCATAAAATCTTCTAAGGTAACAGGTGAGCCAATAGGGGATACACGACGGTAAATAGAGAAGATTGTCCCAACCGAAACGTTCACATCAATATTGGATGAGCCATCAAGTGGGTCGGTTAAAATAATATATTTGGCATTACGAGCGCGTTCAGTATCAAAAGCGATAAAGCTTTCTTCTTCCTCAGAAGCAAAACCCGCCACTTCTTCACGTGACATGAGTGCTGCGCTCATTGTGTTATGGGCGAATAAATCCAATTTCATTTGGCTTTCACCTTGCACGTTTTCGACACCAGACTGACCAAGAATATTGGTTAAACCCGCTTTGTTGATATCACGATGAATGATTTTTGCTAGTAAACGAATAGAAGACAAAATACCACTAAGTTCCCCTTTTGCATTTGGGTACTCCGCTTGGCGTTCAACAATAAATTCACTCAATGTTTTCATGTTTATTCCTTTTTTATAATTGTTAAATAAATAATAGACCCTTTTATTATATGTTATTTAGCACTTTTGATTGAGATCAAAATGTAAAGAATGAGATCTTTGTCACATTTTATTTTTGATACAAAACCTTGACAATGTGTATTTATTAGAAAAGGATTGAGTTCAAAAAATTATTGGAAAGACAGATGAGAAATGATGTACTTAATATCGGGACATCATTCTATTGGCTTAAATTTGAAGTGGATAAACTGCGTGAAGCCGCAAGGATTTTATTAGAACAACCGAAATAATACCATAAGGCATTGAAAGTATTGTAATAGTTTATAGACTTAAAGTGCGGTTAAAAATGACTGCACTTTTTCTTTTAAATTTTATATCAATTCCATTCATATAAAATCACAATAAAATTCACATCCATCTAGACGTCTAAATCTTTAATGAAGACGTTAATTTTGTTACACTCAGTCTATCTTAAAATTAATTAAATATAGGAAAGCAAAATGAGTAAACTTTTTCCCAATGCCACTATTCGTACTTCTGCGCCATATCGTTTTGATATTGTTGGTAGTTTTTTACGTCCAGAGACTTTAAAACAAGCTCGTCATCAATGCAGTTGTGGTGATATTTCTTGTGCTGATTTAACGCAAGTTGAAGATGCAGAAATTGCAAAATTGGTAGAGCATCAAAAAAATGTCGGATTACATGCGGTGACTGATGGTGAATTTCGTCGTACTTTTTGGCATTTAGATTTCTTAGCCGCATTAGATGGCGTGAAAGAAGTGGATGCCGAAAAATTTTCAGTACAATTTAAACATGATAATGTACGTCCAAAAACATTAAAAATTGTGGATAAAATTGGTTTTTCAGAGAGCCATCCGTTTGTTGAACATTATCGCTCATTACAAAAAATGGCAGGGGAGACTGAAGTTAAATTAACAATTCCTTCTCCGTCTATGCTTCATTTAATTTGTACCGTACGTGCCACAGATTATCAGCCGATTGAACGTTATAAAGATAACAATCAATTGTTATTAGATGATATTGCTGATGCTTATATTAATGCAATGAATATCTTCTATAAATTAGGCTGCCGTAACTTACAGTTGGATGATACAAGTTGGGGCGAATTCTGTGCGGAAGATAAGCGTAAAACCTATACTGAACGTGGTTTAGATTTAGATCAAATTGCCAAAGATTATGTATATATGTTAAATAAAATTGTGGCAGTAAAACCGGCTGATTTAGCGATTACAATGCATATTTGTCGTGGTAATTTCCGTTCAACTTGGTTCTCCGCTGGTGGTTATGAGCCTATCGCAGAAACCTTATTTGGCCACTGTAATGTGGACGGTTTCTTCTTGGAGTACGACAGTGATCGTGCAGGAGATTTCAAGCCTTTACGCTTTATTAAAAATCAACAAGTAGTGTTAGGATTAATCACCTCTAAATCGGGTGAGTTAGAAAACCGTGATGAAATTATTGCCCGCATTAAAGAAGCAGCACAATATGTGGATATCAATCAACTTTGCTTAAGCCCACAGTGTGGTTTTGCTTCAACGGAAGAGGGGAATATCCTGACTGAAGAACAACAATGGAAGAAACTCGACTTTATCCGTAGTATCGTGGAAGAAGTTTGGGGTAAATAATTTCAAATTGGAATGTAAAAGAGATAATCATGAAGATGGTTATCTCTTTTTTTTCATGAAAGCGCGGTTAAAAATGACCGCACTTTTAAACAATAAAAAAGGAAGTCCGTAGACTTCCTTTTATGTTATTTCAACTTAATTATTTTTGACGCATTGCCGGGAATAGGATCACATCACGGATAGATGGGGCGTTAGCGTAAAGCATTGCTAAGCGGTCGATACCTAAACCTTCACCTGCTGTTGGTGGTAAACCGTGTTCAAGTGCAACAACGAAGTCATCATCTTTAAACATCGCTTCATCATCACCCGCTTCTTTTGCAGCCACTTGTGCATCAAAACGTTCATTTTGGTCTTCGGCATCGTTTAATTCTGAGAAGCCGTTACCAATTTCACGTCCACCGATGAATAATTCAAAACGGTCTGTTACTTCAGGATTTTCATCATTACGACGTGCAAGTGGTGAAATCTCTGCTGGATGTGCCATTAAGAAAGTTGGTTGAATTAAGTGATGTTCAGCCACTTCTTCAAAGATCGCATTTACGATAGAGCCTAAGCCCCAAGATTTTTGTACTTCGATACCTAAGCGTTCAGCTGTTGCTTTTGCACGATCGAAATCATAAAGATCTTCTTTTACGATACCTTTATCAGCACCATATTTAATAGTTGCATCATGCAATGTAATACGCTCAAATGGTTTGCCGAAGTCAAATTCTAAATCACCGTATTTAACAATGGTGGTACCAAGAATATCAATCGCGAGTTTGCGCAATAATTCTTCGGTGTTATCCATTAAATCGTGATAATCCGCATAAGCTTGGTAGTATTCAAGCATAGTGAATTCAGGGTTATGACGAACAGAAACCCCTTCATTACGGAAGTTACGGTTTAATTCAAATACACGTTCAAAACCACCAACTACTAAACGTTTTAAGTAAAGTTCTGGCGCAATACGAAGATACATATCAACGTCTAATGCATTGTGGTGAGTGATAAATGGGCGAGCAGATGCACCGCCTGGAATCACTTGTAGCATTGGGGTTTCAACTTCCATGAAACCTTTAGAAATAAAGAATTCACGAATACCCGCAATCACTTTTGAACGAATAATAAATGTGCGGCGAGATTCTTCATTAGAAATTAAATCTAAGTAACGTTGACGATAACGTGCTTCCATGTCAGTTAAACCATGGAATTTGTTTGGTAATGGACGAAGTGCTTTGGTTAAAAGTTGTACTTCCGTTGTTTTAATGGTTAATTCATTGGTTTTGGTTTTGAAAAGTGTGCCTTTCACCCCAATAATATCGCCTAAATCCCAGCTACCTACATCTTCTGCATAAACGCCTTCAGGAAGATTATCACGAGCAACATATAATTGAATTTTGCCACTCATATCTTGCAAGGTAATAAAGGTGGCTTTACCCATTGCGCGACGGGTCATAATACGACCTGCAACGGCAACTTCAATGGCTTTTTCTTTTAATACTTCACCATCTTCGGCTTCGTACTTATCATGTAAATCTTGAGCAAGGGCGTCACGACGGAATTGATTCGGGAACGCATTACCTTTTTTACGTAATGCGGCTAATTTTTCACGGCGAACGAGCATTTCGCCATTGAGATCTAATTCTTTCACTTCTTGTTCTGACATATCCTTTACCTCGCTAGTTTGTAATTAGAATGTGATTTATTGAAAATAAACAGGTTTCTTCTATTCTACCCATAGCATTGTTTTTTGTTAAGCCTTTTTTAATGAAGTCATCTGTTTTATAGGGAAAGTGTTGGTGATAAATGCAGGAAAGCAAAATTGTGCTATTTTTTTAATCAATGCGTTTATCATCATGTCTTGATATTCATACAAACAAAAAGAGCGGTCAATTTTTCAAAGGTTTTAAACGCTGAAAATACTGACCGCTCTTTACGTAGAATGATTAATTAAAGATCGAAATCGCCGAAATCATTGGTATCTACTTTAGAGTCAATTTGACCAACAAGATAAGAACTCACTTCGACTTCTTGTGGCGCTACTTGTACGTTGTCAGAAACAAGCCATGCGTTAATCCATGGGATTGGGTTAGAACGCGCACCAAATGGCAATGGAAGACCGACCGCTTGCATACGGATATTGGTTATATATTCCACGTATTGCACCAAAATGTCTTTGTTCAAACCAATCATTGAACCGTCTTTGAATAAGTAATCTGCCCATTCTTTTTCTTGTTCCGCTGCTGCTAAGAATAAATCATAGGCTTCTTGTTTACATTCTTCTGCAATTTCAGCCATTTCAGGATCGTCTTGACCTGCAGCCATAATATTTAAAATATGTTGCGTACCGGTTAAGTGTAATGCTTCATCACGTGCGATAAATTTAATGATTTTCGCATTACCTTCCATTAATTGACGCTCAGCAAAGGCAAAGGAACAAGCAAAGGATACGTAGAAACGAATCGCTTCAAGTGCGTTCACACTCATCAAGCAAAGGTAAAGTTGTTTTTTCAAGTTGCGTAATGTCACCACACATTCTTTACCATCTACCGTGTAAGTACCTTCACCGTACAGGCTGTAAAGTTGGCTATCACGGATTAAATCATCGTAATAAGAAGAAATGTCACGTGCACGTTTGATGATTTCTTCGTTCGTCACGATGTCATCAAACACGATAGAGGGATCGTTCACAATGTTACGAATGATGTGTGTGTAAGAACGAGAGTGGATGGTTTCAGAGAATGTCCAAGTTTCAATCCAAGTTTCTAATTCAGGAATCGACACTAACGGTAATAATGCCACGTTCGGGCTACGGCCTTGAATAGAATCTAATAAGGTTTGATATTTTAAGTTACTGATGAAAATGTGTTTTTCATGCTCAGGTAACGCGGCATAGTCGATACGGTCTTGAGACACATCCACTTCTTCTGGACGCCAGAAGAAAGAAAGTTGTTTTTCAATGAGCTTTTCAAACGTCTCATATTTTTGTTGATCGTAACGCGCAACGTTAACGTTTTGACCAAAGAACATAGGCTCTTTTAACTGGTCGTTTTTAGTTTGTGAGAAAGTGGTGTATGCCATTTTTGTTTATCCTATAAAAAATACTTAATCACAGAAGAAGCTATAGTAATAACTAAGGCGAGTATACGGTGTTTTAAAATACCTTGTTTTTCTATAACCCTACCTTTTTCTGCACTATTTATTACGACAGAATTCCCCCGGATATAGTACTTATTAATAACATAAGTGTTATTTTCACAATGTGGTTTCTGATGATTATTATTCATCATAATAGTTTTTCCTTTTGATTAAGGATGAATAAACTATCCCACATATTACTGGAGGTAGTAGATCTAATTAATTTACATATCCTACAGTAATAGTAGGATCACAAAATTAATTAAATCTTACAAGCACCGCCTGCACAGCCATCATCTAAATCTTCTTGGCTGTCTTCAGCACCATCACGAGTGTTTTGATAGTAGAGGGTTTTTAAGCCGTATTTGTAAGCGGTTAAAAGATCTTTTAACAACACTTTCATTGGCACTTTACCATCTTCAAAACGTTTCGGATCGTAGTTGGTATTTGCAGAGATTGCTTGATCCACGAATTTTTGCATAATGCCTACTAAGTGTAAGTAACCATCATTGCTTGGAATATCCCAAAGTAATTCGTAGTTGTCGCTTAAGTTTTCATAATCTGGTACGACTTGTTTTAAGATACCATCTTTTGACGCTTTAATACTTACATGACCACGTGGTGGTTCGATACCATTTGTTGCGTTAGAAATCTGTGAAGAGGTTTCTGATGGCATTAATGCGGTTAAGGTCGAGTTACGTAAACCAAACTCTTTGATTTCGTGACGTAGCGTTTCCCAATCATAATGCAATGGTTCTTGCGTTAAGCTATCGATATCGTTCTTATAAGTATCGATTGGTAAAATACCTTTCGCATAATTGGTTTCATTGAAGTATTCGCATGCACCTAATTCTTTTGCTAAGTTCATAGAAGCTTTTAATAGATAGTATTGAATCGCTTCAAACGTACGGTGAGTTAAATCGTTCGCTGAACCATCAGAATAACGTACACCATTTTTCGCTAAATAATACGCATAGTTAATCACACCGATACCAAGTGAACGACGGCCTAATGAAGAACGTTTCGCCGCAGGAACAGGGTAGTCTTGGTAATCAAGTAATGCATCTAATGCACGTACTGCAAGATCGGCTAGGTTCTCTAACTCATCTAAATTCTCTAATTTACCCAAGTTAAACGCTGAAAGTGTACAAAGCGCAATTTCACCATTTTCATCATGGAAATGTTGTAATGGTTTAGTTGGCAATGCAATTTCTAAACATAAGTTAGATTGACGTACCGGTGCAACAAGCGGATCAAACGGTGAGTGAGTATTACAGTGATCCACGTTTTGGATATAAATACGACCGGTTGATGCACGTTCTTGCATCAATAAAGAGAATAACTCAACGGCTTTTACAGAACGTTTGCGGATATTTGGATCCTGTTCGTATTTCACGTAAAGCTCTTCAAATTTATCTTGATCAGCAAAGAACGCTTCATAAAGTCCAGGTACATCTGAAGGGCTGAATAAAGTAATGTCTGCGCCTTTAATTAAGCGTTGATACATTAATTTATTTAACTGTACGCCGTAGTCCATGTGACGAACACGGTTATCTTCCACACCACGGTTATTTTTCAATACTAATAAGCTTTCAACTTCTAAGTGCCAAATCGGGTAGTAAACTGTCGCTGCACCACCACGTACGCCACCTTGAGAACAAGATTTGACGGCACTTTGGAAGTGTTTATAGAATGGAATACAGCCAGTGTGGAATGCTTCACCACCACGAATCGGGCTACCTAACGCACGAATTGCACCTGCATTCACCCCGATACCTGCACGTTGTGAAACGTATTTCACGATTGCTGCAGAGGTAGCATTGATAGAGTCTAAGCTGTCACCACATTCAATCAATACGCAAGAGCTGAATTGACGCGTAGGTGTACGAACCCCCGCCATAATAGGCGTTGGTAAAGAAATCTTAAAGGTTGAGGTTGCATCGTAGAAACGACGAATGTAATCCAAACGGGTTTCTTGTGGATATTTTGAGAATAAGCTCGCTGCAACTAATAAATAAAGGAATTGTGCAGATTCATAAATCTCACCGGTTACACGGTTTTGAACTAAGTATTTCCCTTCTAATTGTTTTACTGCGGCATAAGAAAAGGTCATATCACGCCAGTGATCAATAAACCCATCCATTTCATCCCATTCTTCACGAGTATAGTCGGCTAAAAGTGCAGGATCGTATTTGCCCATACGCACTAATTTTTTTACATGATCGTATAAACGAGGTGGATCAAAATGGCCATACGCTTTTTTACGTAAATGGAAAACGGCAAGGCGTGCAGCAAGATATTGATAATCAGGGGTATCTTTGCTGATTAGGTCTGCTGCTGCTTTAATAATCGTTTCGTGAATATCAGACGTGCGAATGCCTTCATAAAATTGAATATGAGAACGCAATTCAACTTGAGAAACAGAGACGTTTTCCAAGCCTTCAGCCGCCCAAGTAATCACACGGTGAATTTTGTCTAAATTGATTTGTTCAAGCGTACCATCGCGCTTTGTAACCATTAATCCTTTGTTCATGGGAGATAAACCTACTAGAGAAATGAATTTAATAAAACACAAGATATAGTGTTGTGGAAAATGACGGTGCACAAGATAGAGTGTTTTAAAATTGAATTCAAGCAGTAAATTTTTTACTTATATTATTGACAAAAGATAAGTCATTTAAAATAAATGACTTATCTTTCAAGTGATGTTTTTTTAGGCAGGATCTTTTTTGTAAATCTTTGTAAAGAAAAAAGTGCGGTCAAAAACGAGATGATTTTTGACCGCACTTTAAAGCTTAAAAATTTAATTAATTCAAGTATTTAAATACTTTGACGACTTTTTGAACACCGGTAACTTTACTTGCAATTTCTGCTGCTGAGTCACCTTGTGATTGAGTGACGTTTCCGAGTAAGAATACTTCACCATTTTCGGTGATCACTTTCACATCTGTTGCTTTTACATTATCGCCAACGAAGAGTTTCGATTTAATTTGTGTGGTAATCCAACTGTCTTTGGTAATTTGACCAAAGTTAATTTTATTGCCCACACGTAATTCATTATAGACGTCATTCACACCCTCCACGCCTTTTGCAAGACTGGTTGCGGTTTCTTTCACGCCTTCACTTGGCACTTGACCAATTAATAATACACGGCCACTATAAGAAACGGCATGTACACGACCTTCTGATTTAATTTGTGCATCTTTATCTAATGCATTTTCAACTTTTACTTCTAGGGTTTCATCATCGACTTGCGTACCCATTGTGCGAGGATCTGTTGCAACTTTAGCACCTGCAGCCGCGCCACCAAGTACAGCAGCCACACAGCCTTGTAACATAATAGATGCACCAAGTACGAAGGCGAGTTTTTTAAATGGGGTTAATTTCATCATTAATCTCCTTTTTATAAATGAGTGAGTTAATTAATTAGTCAATTAATTTTAGAAATAGTTTGGTTGGAAAAGCCTTTAATGTCAAGCTCTTGGGAAAAGCGTGCTATCAACAAGCTCACACAGTGCATTAATGACGAATAAATGATTTTCCAAAATGCGCGCTTCTTTCGTCGCCGGAATAGAGATTTCTAAATCCGCTTCAGCTAACACACCTTGAATCGCATCATTGTTTGCACCGGTTAAGGCTATGACCTGAATTTCTTTATTGACGGCATTCGCAATCGTATTCAGCACCGCTTTTTCTGTACCAAGCGGCGCAAAGGCAATTAATAAATCGCCAGGTTTAGCGATAGCGTTAAATTGATGTTGATAAAGCTGATCGATAGGTTGATCAAAAACCAGTGAAGAACCGACCGCACTTTCAAGGCTAAGATGTACGGATGGCAGGCTAGGGCGCTCAAAATCATAACGATTAAGCAAATTTGACACTAAGAATTGCGCATTCGCGTAAGAACGAGCGACACCACAGGCAATCACTTTATGACCACTTAATAAACATTGCATCACCATTTGTGTGGCGGTGGCAATGTTTTCTGATAATAGACTCGAAGCAGAGATTTGAATCTGAATACTTTCGCTATAAATATCTTTAACTTTTTGTAACATAATCGGAAAAGGTTAATCGAGAAAATTAGGAATCCATTGGATATCACTGGCGGTTTTTCCAAAGGCGATAAGATCAAAACGACAATCCGCATCTTCAAGGCTTAGGTTACGTTTGGCAAGCCATAAATTTGCGGCATTTAGCCATTTTTGTTGCTTTTGCCAATCCACACTTTCAACAGCAGATCCAAATGCTGAGCTGGATCGTTGACGAACTTCAACAAATACAATAGTTTGTCCGTCTTGCATAATGAGATCTAATTCACCGCATTTGAAATGTTGATTCGCCGCGATGAATTTAAGCCCCTTAGCCTCTAAGAAAAGGCGGGCTTGATGTTCAAAGCCCGCCCCTTGTTGACGTTTTAATGAAAACATGGATTAGTTCGCAACCGCTACCACGTTACCATCTTGTACTTGATACCATGTCATATCGCGATCCACATCACAGTTTGAATCCGCGCTAAGCTGACCGGTTAAACCGCTTAAGGTATAACCTGGTACTTGGCGTAATTCATTAAAGTGATTGATGAGCAACCATGCATCAGAACCCATTGCATATAAACGCATTAATTGGAATTCACCACCGGTTGAGCCAGCCACTTTTTGATATTGTGAAGAATCGCTTTGTTTAAAGAATGGAATATCACTAAATTGAACGCCATTCATTTTCGCATAGTATTCTGGTGTATTACTTGCCGCATTAGAACGAGAGCTTGCATAGATACGGACATTCGGATTGCTGGTATCTAAATAACCTTTAATTTCAGCCAATTCATCTGGTGAAGAGATGACATAAAGTGCACTTGTATCTTGCGGTGCACCTTGGAAGAAGTAGGTAATATCAGCCGGTAAGTTGTAGTAGCGAATATTCGCATCTGTACCTGCTAAACGTTGCCAACGTACGTTGAAAGCATTACCAACACGTTGCCCTAAATCATTTTGCGGCATTGCAACGATTGGATTGCGAATACCATCTTTCCACATTTTGTTCGCCGCAGACTCTGCTTCATCTTCTGGAGATAAACCGTAATAACAGACTTGGTTAATTGCTTGAGTATTTGCTGTCGCATTTAATGTGAGCACATCCATGCCTTGTACTGCGCTAGGATTCGCAATGATGGCATCGACGTTTTGTTTAAGTAATGGACCCACTAATGCTTTAATACCTGATGCTTTTGCTTGTGCGATAATTTCGTTAATTGGTGTCGTAGAGGAGTCAAATACTTGTACTGGAATGGTTGAGTCACCTTTTGCATCATTGAAACCTGATTGGATAGTTGTACCTAAAATTTGGCCATCGCCGCTTAAAGGTAAGACTAAACCAATTTGAGCTAAATTCGTTTGTTGGAAATTCAACAAGCTTTCTAGCTCTTTAGGGAAAAAGGTTGCCGCAACGTGGTTTGGATAAGCGGATTTCCAACTTTGTAACGCTTGGCTTAATTGTACTGGCTGACGGATGTTGTCGTTATAAGCTTTAATCAAGGTGAGCCAACCGCCTAATGCCACGCTACCTTCATCTGAGGCATTATTGATAACAGCAGTATTTGCAGAACGGAGTAACGACCACGTTTTATCAACATTATCTTTACGACGTTGCATGTCTGTTAAGTTTTCATCCATTTTGATACGCGCTTTCACCGCTTCAATCACGTCTTTACGATTTTCAGCTGTTTGAGCAAAGGTTTCGTAATAACGAGATTTTTGTGATGGACTTAATTTAGTCAGATCGAGTGCACGCAATTTACCTTCAGCAACATCATTATTGCCTTTTGCTGCGGCGATGCGCGCTTCAATTAACGTGCGATCTAATTGTTGTGCTTCGTTTAAGTCAACTAACTCCGTTAATAGCTCTTCCGCTTGGGGTACTTTATTTTCAGAAATTAATACACGAGCGGCTAAGAGTTTGTATGTTTGTTGATCTTCTTTATCCTGTGTTTGCCCTAATTTGTTCATATAAAATTCAGAACTTGCATTGGCATCACGTTGTAATGTTTGGGTAAAGCTGCTGCCAAATAAGTTGGAACAACCTGCTAACGCAACAGACAATAAAATCGGCATTAAACGTTTTTTAAAACGACCGCCTTGTAATAGAATAGACATATTCGCTCCATAATGAATAAATCAATAATGGGCGATCTTACTTATCTCACAATGTAAAAGCAAACAAAAATGAATGATTTAACCGGAATTTTATATATTGTCGCCACGCCAATCGGGAATTTACAAGATATTACACAACGTGCTTTAGAGACCTTTTCACAAGTAGATTTAATTGCCGCGGAAGACACGCGTCACAGTGGTTTATTGCTCAGTCATTATGGTATCAAAAAGCCTTTTTTCGCCTTACATGATCACAATGAACAAGAAAAAGCCCATGTGTTGGTCGAAAAGTTAAAACAAGGCGCCAATATCGCATTAATTTCTGATGCGGGAACGCCTTTAATTAGCGATCCAGGTTTTCATTTAGTGCGTCAATGTCGTGAGGCAGGCATTAAAGTGGTGCCATTACCCGGTGCTTGTGCGGCAATTACGGCATTATGTGCATCGGGCATCGCATCTGACCGTTTTTGCTTTGAAGGTTTTTTACCTGCGAAAACCAAGGCGCGTAAGGATAAGTTAGAAAACGTTGCGGAAGAAGACCGCACTTTAATCTTCTATGAATCAACACACCGCATTTTAGATACCCTTGCCGATATGCAAGATGTATTAGGTGGTGAACGCTATGTAGTACTTGCACGTGAAATTACGAAAACATGGGAAACTATTGCAGGAGATAAATTAAGAGATCTTCGTCAATGGTTAAGTGAAGATCCGAATCGCACGAAAGGTGAGATGGTGTTAATCGTGGAAGGCAAACCCAAATCAGAAGATACCGAAGAATTTTCACCACAAGCAATTAAAGCACTTACCTTAATTGCCAAAGAGCTCCCTTTAAAAAAGGCTGCGGCGATTGTGGCAGAACTTTATGGTTATAAGAAAAATGCTTTGTACCAATTTGGATTAGATAATTTAGACTAATTTTTAAGAAATAGCCCTCTTTAGTAAGAGGGATGAAAACAGAATTTGATTAATTCCGGAGAACAAATGTTAAAACAGGTTTCAGATACCTTACTTGCACCAAGCAATTTATCTCATCAATCATTGCTTAATATTTTTGATGTGATGTCGAATCGTCATATTGATTATGCGGATCTTTATTTTCAATTAAGCCAAGATGAAAGCTGGGTATTAGAAGATAGCATTATTAAAGAAGGTGGCTTTCATATTGATCGCGGTGTTGGTGTGCGCGCAGTTTCTGGCGAGAAAACAGGCTTTGCGTATTCCGATCAAATTAACTTAGCGTCATTACAACAATGTGCTGAAGCTGTAAAAGGTATTGCACAAATTAAAGAAGGCAATTTAATCTCGCCTCAAGCATTTAATGCGGTGAATACGGTTCAGCGTTATGCGGCGATTAATCCGTTGGAAAGTTTAAGTAAAGAAAAAAAGATCGAGCTATTACACCTCGTGGATCGTACAGCGCGAGCTGAAGATCCTCGTGTTACGCATGTCTCTGCAGCATTAAGTTCAATTTATGAAGAAGTGTTAGTAGTCGCAACAGATGGCACTCTTGCTGCAGATATTCGCCCGCTTGTGCGCTTATCCATTTCTGTTCTCGTGGAAGAAGATGGTAAACGTGAGCGGGGCAGTTGTGGTTCAGGTGGACGCTTTGGCTTAGATTGGTTCTTTGAAGTGGTACATGGGGATATTCGTGCCGTTAATTTTGCAAAAGAAGCGGTTCGTCAAGCCCTTGTGAATTTAAGTGCGGTTGCGGCACCAGCAGGATTAATGCCTGTGGTTTTAGGGGCAGGCTGGCCTGGCGTATTGCTTCATGAAGCGGTGGGACACGGTTTAGAAGGGGATTTCAACCGTAAAGAAAGCTCCCTATTTACGGGTAAAATTGGTGAGTTAGTGACGTCGCCGTTATGTACAATTGTGGATGATGGCACATTACAAAATCGCCGAGGTTCTTTAACCATTGATGATGAAGGTGTGCCAAGTCAATGTAACGTTTTGATCAAGGATGGGATTTTGCAAGGCTATATGCAAGATAAACTCAATGCACGATTAATGGGCGTGAAACCGACAGGAAATGGTCGTCGTGAATCTTATACGCATTTGCCAATGCCGCGAATGACAAATACCTATATGTTGGCGGGCCAAAGCAAATTTGACGATTTAATCGCTTCTGTGGATCGCGGTATTTATGCACCGCACTTCGGTGGTGGGCAAGTGGATATCACCTCAGGTAAATTTGTGTTCTCGACATCTGAAGCTTATCTTATTGAAAAAGGCAAAATCACCAAACCCGTTAAAGGTGCAACGTTGATTGGTAGCGGTATTGATGTGATGCAAAAAGTCTCTATGGTCGCGGATGAAACCGACTTAGATCTTGGTATCGGTGTTTGTGGCAAAGATGGCCAAAGTGTACCGGTCGGTGTTGGGCAACCCGCCTTGAAAATTGATGAAATCACCGTTGGTGGAACAAATTAATCATATAGCCCGATAAATCATATCGGGCTTTTTATTATCTTCTTTCTAAGTGCGGTCAGTTTTTCATCTATTTTTGATTAATTAGTTTCTGATGAATCATTATTTCGTTAGGCTAAAAGTTAAACACACTACACATTTCTCTCGATTCTTTTATGATCCCTATCACAATATCTTGTAAAACCAGTTAAAAAAATTCCCCAAATAACCATAATAAGTGATACATTTATCGTTGCATGACTTTTTGTCATTTAAGAGACAGGGACAGGCGTGAGTTTGTCTGAAATTTCATCAACCAGAGGGAAACATTTATGTTAATTGGTGTACCTAGAGAACTGCTTGAGAGCGAAAATCGTGTGGCGGCGACGCCAAAAACGGTTCAGCAGATCTTAAAACTGGGCTTTGACGTCATCGTAGAACACAATGCGGGATTTAAAGCAAGTTTTGAAGACCAAGCATTTATCGACGCCGGCGCAAAAATTGGCTCAAGTTCAGAAGTGTGGCATTCGGATATAATTTTTAAAGTGAATCCACCAACGGATGCAGAAATTGATCAAATGAAGGAAGGTGCAACACTTGTGAGCTTCATTTGGCGCGCACAAAATCCGGATTTAATGAAAAAACTCACGTCGAAAAAAATTAATGTATTAGCGATGGATTCTGTGCCTCGTATTTCCCGTGCGCAAGCGCTTGATGCATTAAGCTCTATGGCGAATATTTCTGGTTATCGTGCGGTGATTGAAGCCGCTCATGAATTTGGTAGTTTCTTCACTGGACAAATTACTGCAGCAGGTAAAGTGCCACCAGCAAAAGTGTTAGTCATTGGTGCGGGTGTAGCTGGTCTTGCTGCGATTGGTGCAGCTAATAGCCTTGGTGCGATTGTACGTGCTTTTGACTCTCGTCCAGAAGTAAAAGAACAAGTACAAAGTATGGGCGCGTCTTTCTTAGAAATTGATTTCAAAGAAGAAGGCGGTAGCGGCGATGGTTACGCGAAAGTGATGTCAGAAGAATTTAACCGTCGCGCGATGGAGCTTTATGCGGAACAAGCCAAAGAAGTGGATATCATTATTACCACTGCAGCGATTCCAGGTAAACCAGCCCCTCGCTTAATTACGAAAGAAATGGTTGATTCCATGAAACCAGGTTCTGTGGTGGTGGACTTAGCGGCTGCAACAGGCGGTAACTGTGCTTACACTGAAGCAGGTAAAGTTGTCACCACTGAAAACCAAGTGAAAATCATTGGTTATACCGATTTCCCAAGTCGTTTACCAACACAATCTTCCCAACTTTACGGTACAAACTTAGTTAATTTATTAAAACTACTTTGTAAAGAAAAAGACGGCAAGATCAATATCGATTTTGACGATGTGGTATTACGCGGTGTGACTGTGGTACGTGATGGGGAAGAAATTCCACCAGCACAAATCCAAGTGTCAGCACAGCCAAAACAAGAAGCGAAAGCGGCACAAAGTGCGGTTAAAAAAGAGGAAGAAAAACCAGCAGATCCTCGCATCAAATACGGTGTGATGGCGGGTGTAGGTGTGTTATTCCTCTGGCTTGCATCTGTGGCGCCAGCGGCATTCCTTTCTCACTTCACCGTATTCGTATTGGCTTGTGTAGTTGGTTACTACGTGGTTTGGAACGTCAGCCACGCTTTACACACCCCACTTATGGCGGTAACCAATGCGATTTCAGGTATTATCATTGTGGGTGCATTACTGCAAATTAGACAACCAACAGGCAACTTCTTTATTGATGTATTAGCCTTTGTGGCAATCTTGGTGGCAAGCATCAACATCTTTGGTGGTTTCCGTGTAACCCAACGTATGTTGGCGATGTTTAGAAAAGGTTAAGGAGAAGACGATGTCTGAAGGTTTAGTACAAGCAGCCTATATTATCGCTGCATTACTTTTCATTATGAGCTTAGCCGGTCTTTCTAAACATGAAACGGCAAAAGCCGGTTGTTGGTATGGTATTGTCGGTATGACAATTGCCCTTGTTGCAACCATTTTCGGCCCGCAATCAGAAGGCACATTATGGATCATCATTGCGATGATCATCGGTGGCGTGATTGGTGTTCAACGTGCATTAAAAGTTGAAATGACTGAAATGCCTGAACTTGTTGCGATTCTTCACAGCTTTGTGGGTTTAGCCGCAGTGCTCGTAGGCTTTAACAGCTACGGCTTAACACACGAAACTGATCCTGTGTTAATGAATATCCATAACGTTGAAGTATTCTTAGGGATCTTCATCGGTGCTGTAACATTCACGGGTTCTATCGTCGCATTCGGTAAATTAAGCGGCAAAATCAATTCAAAAGCATTAATGTTGCCACATCGCCATAAATTAAATTTAGCGGCATTAGTGGTTTCTGCTTTCTTGATGGTGGCATTCTTGAACAACCCAGATAATATCTTCCCAGTGTTACTCATGACCGCGATTGCCCTTGCATTCGGCTGGCATTTAGTGGCATCTATCGGTGGTGCGGATATGCCGGTTGTGGTTTCAATGCTTAACTCTTATTCTGGTTGGGCAGCAGCTGCAGCGGGTTTCATGTTAAGCAATGACTTGCTTATCGTTACCGGTGCATTAGTGGGTTCTTCTGGTGCGATTCTTTCTTACATTATGTGTAAAGCGATGAACCGCTCATTTATCAGCGTTATCGCAGGTGGTTTTGGTAATGATGTTCAAGTGTCTTCTGATGAAGAACAAGGTGAGCACCGTGAGACAACGGCAGAAGAAGTGGCTGAATTACTCAAAAATGCAAACTCTGTGATCATCACACCAGGATACGGTATGGCGGTAGCACAAGCGCAATATCCAGTGGCTGAAATTACAGCGAAATTGCGTGAACGTGGCATTAACGTGCGTTTTGGTATTCACCCTGTTGCAGGTCGTTTACCGGGTCATATGAACGTGCTTTTGGCGGAAGCAAAAGTACCTTATGACATCGTGCTTGAAATGGATGAAATCAATGATGATTTCGCAGATACCGATGTGGTATTGGTTATCGGTGCAAACGACACCGTAAACCCTGCTGCAATGGAAGATCCAAACAGCCCAATCGCAGGTATGCCGGTGTTAGAAGTATGGAAAGCTCAAAACGTTATCGTATTCAAACGCTCTATGGCGGTAGGTTACGCAGGCGTTCAAAACCCATTATTCTTCAAAGAAAATACTCAAATGCTCTTTGGTGATGCAAAAGAACGTGTTGATGACATTCTTACTGCATTAAACAAATAAGCAAAAAACTGAAGTAAAACTGACCGCACTTTGAGAGATTAAAGTGCGGTTTTTAGTGTTATGACCAGAGTATAAAAATCTTAATAATAGTGTAAGAAATGATATGAGTATGAAACATGATGTTTTAATTGAATTATTAGATGTTTTTTCTAATTCTAGAATTCAGATTGATAGAATTTTATTTGAATATGAGGAAGAGATTCAAAAATTTATAATTGAAGTAAGAAATACCCAAGATAGTAGTCCTATTTATAGCTTATTCAAGATTCAAAATGATTTATCGCTATTGGTATATAAATATAATTACCCATTAAGTAATTTTTTATATAACTTCATTTATGAGTTTGATAGACAAGATGATGAGAGTGTGACGTATCTTGTAGATAAAATAGTTAATAATGAAGGCTTTTTAATAGATTGACTAATCAGTTTAAAAGTAAAATCACTTAGCTTAAAAATTAATTATTAAGATGTGTTTGTATTTAGCATAGCATACCAAAATTTTATAAAAAAAGTGCGGTCAAAATTGACCGCACTTTTTTACATTAACGTTGAATCAAATAGCGTAATTTGGTGCCATCTTGTTCTACGCTTAATAGTGTGTAACCGTGGTTTTTAGTATCAACAGGAATGTTGTTGATAGATTGGGCGCAGTCACTTAAGAGCTCTAAAATTTCGCCTTTTTGTAATTGTGGCATGGTTTCGAGCATCACGATTGCTGGATACGGGCAAGGCTCACCTAGCGTATCTAACGTGTAATCTGGGGTGATGTCTTTTGGATCTTTATCTAATTTTTGAACAACGGTAAATGCCATAATAATGTCCTCTTTTTTGAATGAATTCGTTAATATTTAATTAGCAACCACAAGCTTGTGGATTCGCTGCCGCAATTTTTGCTTTGGCTTTTTTCAAGAAGTGGCGTTCCCACCAAACGACAGCGATTAAGCAGAGAATAAGCAAGCCGTAATTCACTAATAAACCGCCAACTGGGCCAAAGGATTTCAATAAGTTAAGTTTTTCGTAATCTAACGCAAGTACAGGCGCAAGATCGTCCCATGCGTAGGCTAAATAGGTTGAACCAACAACATTACCCACGCCTACCCACATAAAGTGAACTTGACCTTCCATTGAACGGTACATCCAGCCGGTTTCACACCCGCCAGCTAACACAATACCGAAACCAAATAATAAACCACCGATAATTGCATTTGGACCCGCCCACATGATTTTGGCTGGTACGCCTAATTGAATGTAGCTGAATACGCCAAGCGTACCCACGATAATACCGAAGATGATGGCTTTTGCCATATAAGCACGACCCGTTACCCATAAATCACGGAAAGCGGAAGTAAAGCAGATTTGAGCACGTTCAATTAATAAGCCGAAAGCTAAACCACAAAGCATCGCGAAACCGAGTTTGATAGAGCTTGTCATCACATAAAGTGAAGCGATTAGGTAAGCAAAAAAGACGGCCATACCAATCCAAAAACGACGATTTGCCTGTTTAGGATCCGTTTCTTGTAATTTTGCCGCGCCTTTTTTCAATTCTAATTTCACGCGGAACATTGGAAGTAAGGTGACTTTTACCCCTGCGTAAGTACCAATGGCAGTGGCAATAGTGAAGAACCAAGCATGAACCGAAAATTGAGGAATACCCGTGAAGAGAGAGGCAAGGTTACAGCCCATTGCTAAGCGTGCCCCAAACCGGCTAATGCACCACCAATGAGGGCTTGAACAATACGACGTTTGTGTGGTTGATTACGCCATTTTACGTTGTTTGCCCAAAGCGCAGCAGAAATACATCCCGCGAACATACCTAAAATCATCACGCCATCAATACGGGTGAAGATCGTACCTTGCATGCCGATAATTTTATAATAGCTCCAGTTGGACACATCGACACCTAGCGATTGCAAAGCATGACCGCCCCAACGGGTAAATTCCCCCGTAACCGCCCAATAAGTGCCGGTTACCCCAAAGTAATAAGCTGAAATAATCCCCGCAGCAATGACTGCCGCGACAGGATTCCAGTATTTAATCAAATAATTTTGTTTAAATTGTTGCAAAATCTCTTTCATGAGAGAGTTAATCCTTAAACTGATGAAATGATGATTTGCAAGTGTGGTATAAAATGAAGAGATTTTTGAAGTGTCTACCATTTTCCTATACACAAAACTTGCGATATAAGACAAATGAATTGTCGAACAAGATAATAGCATTTGTTTTTGGGCAATGCACGAGGGGAAGGATAATTATTTGTGGGTAATTTTGAGAGAAGGACAGACTTGTGGTCTGTCCAACTATTAGACAGGTAATTTTATTTCTCGGACACGCATGGTTAATCCATCAATTAGCAATAAACGTCCACATAAATTTGAACCGATTTTTAACCGCACTTTGATGGCTTCTAAGGCTTGAATAGAGCCAACAACACCCACAATTGGCGCCAGTACGCCTGCTTCTACACAACTTAAAACATTTTGCCCAAAAAGTTGGCTAAGTTGGCGATAGGTTGGAGTATTGGGTTCGTAAGTAAAGACAGAAACTTGTCCTTCTAAACGAATTGCCGCACCTGAAATTAGCGGGATCTTCGCTTTCTCACAACTACGATCGAGTGCGTTACGAATATCCACGTTATCGGTACAATCTAATATCACATCAAAGTGCGGTATGATTTCCGCGAGTTTTTCTTCGGAAAGTTGTGCATTGATGGTTTCAATTTCGACGTGTGGATTAATTTGCTGTAAGGCAATTTTTGCCGATTCCACTTTAGGCATATTTAATCGACTATCGGTATGCAATACCTGACGTTGCAAATTAGAAAGCGATACGGTGTCGAAATCCAACAAGGTTAAATAACCCACGCCAGCGGCGGCAAGATATTGACTTGCCGCACAACCTAAACCGCCCAGACCGACAATTAACATGCGGCTGTCTTTGAGTTTTTCTTGTCCGTCAAAATCAACCGCTTTTAAGATGATTTGGCGGTTATAGCGCAGTTCTTCTTCGTAGCTTAATTCAGCCATTATTGCCCCAATAGGTGATTAAACGGTTCAATGGTGACGATTTCACCCGCAGCGACATTGCCACGATCTTTTTCGAGGCGAATAAAACAGTTACTTTTCACAAAAGAGCTGAATAAATGCGAGCCTTGGAAACCAACAGGGTGCACTTCAAGTTGACCATTTTCATTAATTTGATAGAAACCACGTTGGAAATCTAAACGACCAGGCGCTTTTTTCAAATTAGTTTGGGCAATCGCTTGAAAGTGCGGTTGTTTTTTCGGGTGTTTTTTACCGCTTAATTTGGCAATAGCCGGTTGAACCAATTGATAGAATGTCACTAA
Source organism: Haemophilus sp. HMSC061E01 (assembly GCF_001810345.1). Lineage (NCBI taxonomy): Bacteria > Pseudomonadati > Pseudomonadota > Gammaproteobacteria > Pasteurellales > Pasteurellaceae > Haemophilus > Haemophilus sp. HMSC061E01. The sequence goes on along the minus strand of NZ_KV800999.1, from coordinate 76,630 downwards.
TGCAGAAACCGGATTGCCAGGTAAACCGCAGAACCAAGCATTTTCTAATTTACCAAATGCAAATGGTTTGCCAGGTTTCATTGCTATTTTCCAGAAATTCACTTGGCCTACTTTTTCTAACACAGTTTTCGTGAAGTCAGCTTCACCCACTGAAACGCCACCGCTTGTGATAACCAGATCTGCTTGCGCTTGTGCTTTCACAAAAGCCGCTTCAAATTCCGCTTGGTTATCCGGCAGAATACCGAAATCAAGCACATCACAATTTAATTTTTCTAGCATTAACTTCACGGTGAAACGGTTGGTGTCGTAGATTTGTCCCGCTTCTAATGGTTTGCCAACAGGCACTAATTCATCGCCGGTTGAAAGCACGGCTACTTTTAATCGTGGGAAAGCCTTCACTTCAGCGATGCCTAATGATGCAAGTAAAGGTAAAGAAACAGCATTTAACTCATCCCCTTGATGTAATACCACATCACCTTTTTTCACATCTTCACCAATGCGGCGAATATTTTGATTGGCTTTAGGCAAGGCAGAAAAGGTAACAGAACCATCTTCATTGACAGTGACATCTTCTTGCATCACCACCGCATCAGCACCTTCAGGAATCATCGCACCCGTCATAATTCTGACCGCACTTTGTGCTACCCATTCCCCTTGAAATGGATTACCCGCAAAGGATTTTCCTGCGACAGAAAGCGTCATGGATTGCTGTAAATCGGCTAAACGAACTGCATAGCCATCCATCGCGGAGTTATCAAAAGAAGGCACGTTAATCGGAGAAATCACATTTTCCGCACAGACACGATCAGTGGCTTCAGTTAAAGCCAGTGTTTCAGTTTTTGTTGGGAAGGGAAGTTGGTTGAGCATTTGCGCCAAGGCATCTTCAAGTGGCAACATAATCAATCCTTTGGGTTGAGCAAAATAAAAGTGGATATATTGTAGCCCGAAATACAATATGAAGGAAATTAATAAATTAGGGTGATTTTTCGCATTTTACGAATAATTCATCTTTTGCTAGAATGACGCATTATTTTTTTATAAATGGAAAGTGAATGAACGCTATTTCACCTGATGCGGAAAGTGTCCGCCGCGCCTTGGTAGCCAAAGGCATCGAAACACCAATGATTGATCCGACTCAATGTAAAGATGAGCGCCGTGCGGCGATTGCTTCGCATATGCGTGAAGTGATGAAATTGATTGGGTTAGATCTACGTGATGATAGCTTAGAAGAAACGCCAAATCGTTTAGCTAAAATGTTTATTGATGAAATTTTCAGTGGAATGGACTATTCCAATTTCCCGAAAATGACGAAAATCAAAAACCAAATGAAAGTGAGCGAAATGGTGCAGGTGAATGACATCACCTTGACCAGTACTTGCGAACATCATTTTGTGACAATTGATGGTAATGTTGCCGTCGCCTATTATCCAAAAGATTGGGTGATTGGCTTGTCTAAAATCAATCGCATTGTGGCGTTTTTTGCGCAACGCCCACAAGTGCAAGAGCGTTTAACCGAACAGCTTTTAACGGCATTTCAAACCATTTTAGAAACTGATGATGTGGCCGTTTATGTGAAAGCAACACATTTCTGTGTGAAAGCTCGTGGAGTAAAAGATACCCATAGTTATACCGTGACATCAGCCTATGGCGGGGTCTTTTTAGAAGATCGCGAAACTCGAAAAGAATTTTTATCTTCCATTCAGAAGTAATGAGCAAAAGCACCGAATACTCGGTGCTTTTTTTATTTGTTTTTAGCTTCGAACACTTAATTTCTCAAATTCATCGAAGAATGTTGGGAAGGTTTTAGCCGTACATGTTGGATCTAAAATCGTGACGGGGGTATCCGATAATGCAATCAACGCAAAGCACATTGCCATTCGGTGATCGTTATAGGTCTCAATTTCGGCATGTTTAAATTGAGAAAGGGCAAGCGGTTGAATGCGAATAAAATCCTCGCCTTCTTCAACTTCTGCACCGACTTTTCGTAGCTCAGCAGCCATAGCTGAAAGGCGATCGGTCTCTTTCACACGCCAGTTATAAATGTTGCGAATAACGGTTTCACCCTTTGCAAATAAAGCGGTTGTCGCTATTGTCATGGCTGCATCAGGAATGTGGTTCATATCCATATCAATGCCATGGAGCTCAGCTTGTTCTGCTTGAATAAAATCTTCACCCCAAGTGATTTTAGCTCCCATTTTTTCTAGCACATCAGCAAATAGGCGGTCGCCTTGAATGGAATGTTTGCCAATTCCCGTCACTTTTACGTTGCCTTTAATCGCAGCGGCGGCAAGGAAATAAGAGGCGGATGAAGCATCACCTTCTACCATGTATTTACCTGGTGACAAATAGGATTGGTTACCTTTCACCTTAAATACTTGATAATGTTGATTTTCAACTGAAATACCAAAATCTTTCATCATCGCGAGGGTGATATCAATATAAGGTTTTGAAACTAAATCACCCACAATATGGATATCTAAATCGCCTTCAGCAAGAGGTGCAGCCATTAAAAGTGCGGTCAAAAATTGAGAAGAAATAGAACCGTCAATTTTAATCATGCCACCTTTAATCCCTTGATTACGAATCGCAAGCGGTGGGTAACCGTCATTTTCTAAATAACGAACATTGGCACCTGCTTGAAGAAGCGCATCCACTAAATGTTTGATTGGACGCTCTTTCATACGGGGCTCACCAGTCAAAATAACTTCGCCTTCTGTATCGCCTTTTAAACAAAGCGCAGCCGTTAAAGGACGCATGGCTGTACCAGCATTGCCTAGAAACAGTGACAAGCCATTTTCAACCTGAAATGCGCCACCTAAGCCTTCAACTTCACAGCAAGTTTTGTCTTCAGAAAGCTGGTAATTTACACCTAAAGCTTTAAGGGCGTTTAGCATATGACGAATGTCATCACTGTCTAACAAGTTAGTGACCGTTGTGGTGCCTTTAGCTAATGCGGCTAATAATAATGCACGGTTTGATAAACTTTTCGAGCCAGGTAAGTTGATCTCACCTTCAATGCGAGAAATTGGCTCTAAAGTGATTGCTTTCATTACAAGACCACCGTTTTATTTTTATACACAAAAATACGATCATGTAAGGCAAGATCAAGCGCACGACTTAATACTGTTTTTTCCACATCTCGGCCTGCACGCATCATGGCATCGGCAGAGTAAGTGTGATCCACGTTAATCACGTTTTGCATAATGATCGGACCTTGATCTAATTCATTATTAATAAAGTGAGCCGTAGCACCAATAATTTTCACACCGCGTTCATAGGCTTGTTGATAAGGTTTTGCCCCAATAAATGCGGGTAAGAATGAATGGTGAATATTAATCACACGATTTGGATAACGAGCGACGAATTCTGGATTTAATACACGCATATATTTTGCTAATACAATGTAATCAGGCGCATATTCATCAATTTTTTCAGCGAGCAATTTATCGTGTTCCACACGAGTGAGCCCTTCATGACTGACACAATGGAATGGAATATCGAAGCGTTCAACTAATTCACGTAAATTATCGTGATTGCCAATTACAGCCGCAATTTCTACGTCTAACGCACCGTAGTAATTTTTCATTAAAATATCACCTATGCAGTGCGCTTCTTTGGTCACTAAAATTACGATACGTTTACGTTTAGCGCTGATTAGGCGGCAATTTGTCCCCGCTGGCAAACTATAATTTAAGTCAGCTAATAAGGTTTCTTCGTTAAAAATGCCTTCCAATTCGGTACGCATAAAGAAATGCTTTGTTTCGAAATCAACGAACTCATTATTATGAAGGATATTTAATTGATGTTTGTAACAAATATTGGTGATTTTGGCGATTAAGCCTTTATCATCAGGACAGTCGGTTAGTAATATTTTCTTTTCTAACATAATGAATATTTTGCAAGATAAATAAAAAAAGAGAACCCATAAAAATGGGTTCTACATAGTTGATAATGAAATTAGATTTCGAAAGAAGCTAAAGAGGCACCTTTATCTAAGGCCTTTTGAATCACACGAGGTGTACGGCCTTGACCAGTCCATGTTCTTTCTTGACCCGTTTCATCAGTATATTTGTATTTTGCTGGGCGAGGTTCACGTTTTTTACGAATTGAAGACGGTGCAATACCAATAATTGCCGTTAATTCTTCTGCCGTGATGCCTTCTTGTTTAATTAATTCTTTATATTTTGCGATACGTGCGCGACGTTCTTGTTCAGCTTGTTCAATTTCAGCTGCTTGAGCACGTTTTTCTTCAACAGCAGCTTGTAATTTTAAAAGTGAGTTTTCGGCTTGTTCTAGTGTTAAATCGCGTACAGCAGCGCGTAAACTACGAAGGTTCGTTAAACCTTTTGTTAATTCGTTCATTATTACCCCTTTATATGTGTGAATGCTTAATTATTTTCTAGATATATATAATAGCGAAAATAATATATTTGGTAAATATGAATTAGCCTAAATACGGAAACTAATTGGTCGGATGTCATCATATTTTACTGTATAAAGTTGATTGTTTTTCCATGTTATTGCAAACGTTTGCTTATAAAACAACTTAACAAAGTCTTAACAACCTCATTAGAAACTTTAAATTAAAAAATAGATTTAGGGGAAAGTATAAGATTTTATTGGTAATTTCATTCATTTTAATGTAATCTCTCACCATCCTATACAACAGTAGAGGTGCGGTCATTATGAGTATTTTCCTGGAGTGGATAGCGTTGAAGGGAAAGGAAAGGAATGATTGCCGAAATCGAATAGGCGTCATCTTATTCGGTTGGTCACGTCTTCGAAAGGAACGTGACTGTCATAGTTTTTGTGTATTAACTATGGAGCGCTACGGTTCGGTCTGGTCATGCTTGTGTCTTTTCTTGCCGTTGTCTCCATTAAATTATTAGGTATAACTTAATGGAACTAGTCGATTATTCTTCATCTATTTATTCAATTATACCCGCATTACTTGCGATTATTTTAGCAATTGCAACTCGTCGGGTTTTGGTGTCCCTCAGTGCAGGGATTATTGTCGGTGCGTTAATGTTGGTTGATTTCAATCCATTGAATGCACTTATTTATTTGAAAGATAATGTTGTGGCATTAGTTTATAGTAGCGAAGAAGGCATGAATTCAAATATGAATATCGTGTTTTTCTTAGTTTTACTTGGCGTATTAACCGCACTTTTAACTGTGTCAGGCAGCAACCGTGCGTTTGCTGAATGGGCACAAAATAAAATTAAAGGTCGTCGCGGTGCGAAATTATTAGCGGCATCTTTAGTGTTTGTGACATTTATCGATGATTACTTCCATAGTCTTGCTGTAGGTGCGATTGCACGTCCAGTTACTGATCGTTTCAAAGTTTCTCGTGCAAAATTAGCGTACATTCTTGATTCTACAGCTGCACCAATGTGTGTCATGATGCCGGTATCAAGCTGGGGTGCATACATTATTACCCTCGTGGCTGGTTTATTGGCGACGTATTCTATTACCTCTTATACACCAATGGGCGCATTCGTTGCTATGAGTTCAATGAACTACTATGCGATCTTCTCATTATTGATGGTATTCTTTGTGGCTTATTTCTCATTTGATATTGCGTCAATGGCACGTCATGAAAAATTAGCCATGGAGCGCGATTATAAAGAAGAAGTCATTGAAGGTGTGAAAGGTAAAGTTCGCAACTTAATTTTACCAATTTTAGTCTTAATTACCGTCACTGTTTTTATGATGATTCACACAGGTAGTGAGGCCTTAGCGGCAGATGGAAAACCATTCAGTATCTTAGGTGCATTTGAAAATACGACAGTAGGAATTTCACTTGTTGTAGGTGGTTCAAGTGCGGTTGCGATGTCAACATTATTGATTATTCTTGAGCGTCAAGTTTCTTTACAAGAATATGGAAAAGCATGGATTGCTGGTATTAAATCTATGTTAGGTGCAATTGCAATCTTATTCTTTGCTTGGACAATTAATAAAGTGGTAGGTGATGCACAAACCGGTAAATATTTATCCTCTTTAGTGAGTGGTAGCATTCCTGTTCAATTTTTACCTGTTATTTTATTTTTACTTGGTGCGGCAATGGCGTTCTCAACCGGGACAAGTTGGGGAACATTCGGGATTATGTTGCCAATCGCAGCAGCAATGGCAACCAATTCAGCACCGGAGTTATTACTCCCTTGTCTATCTGCAGTCATGGCTGGCGCGGTGTGTGGCGACCACTGTTCACCCGTTTCAGATACAACGATTCTGTCATCAACTGGGGCAAAATGTAACCACATGGATCACGTCACCACACAGTTACCTTATGCAGCAACTGTCGCGACAGCAAGTGCTGTGGGTTATATTGTGCTAGGCTTTACAGCATCAGGTTTAGCGGGATTTGTGACAACAGCAGTTGTTTTAGTCGCTTTAGTGTTTATCGTAAAAAAACGTTAACCAATAAGTGAAATAAGAGAGGGCGTATCATATGATACGCCCTTTTTGTATCGGTTATAAAAATTATAGTAATGGACTAAAGAAGAAAAATAATCGCTCGATGATTCGATGATAGAAAGGGCGATTGATCCATTCTTGCATATTAAGCGCGGAAGAATTCGCTAAATAATTTTCGTGAAGCATTGCTACTTCATTGGCAAAATTACGATCTTCTACAGCAATAGTGACTTCAAAATTAAGCAAGAAGCTACGCAAATCCATATTTACTGTACCAATAAGTGCAAGTTTATTATCGATTAACACACTTTTAGTGTGTAGAAGTCCTGCTTCAAAATGATAAATTTTGACACCGGCCTCGAGTAAATCATCAAAGAACGTCCGACTCGCCCAATGAACCATCAAGGAATCATTTTTTTTAGGTAAAATAAGCGTGATATCAACGCCACGGAATGCAGCAATACGTAGTGCCTCAGCGATATTGTCACTTGGTACAAAATAAGGTGAGGTGATCACAATGTTTTCTCTTGCCGCATAAATTACTGTTGCAAGGGATTGTGCAATTAAATCATCCGGGAAAGCTGGACCACTCGCAATAACTTGTACGGAGTGGGTATCATTGTCATCAATTTCCACAATCGGACAATTGGGTAATAAAAGGGGTAATTCTTCCTTGGTTTCAATTTCCCAATCCCAAGCATGTAAGCTGTTTAAAATAGGCGAAACAGGGCCGTTAATTCGCACCATTATATCTACCCAATTACCCACATTACTTTCTTGTTTGAAGAAATTGGGGTCCACCATATTCATACTGCCTGTGTAAGCAATTTGGTTATCAATCACGATAATTTTACGGTGTTGGCGTAAATCAATTCGGCTGAAGAACATTCGGAATAAGTTTACGTGTAGTGCTTCTGTAATCTCAATCCCTTTCGCTCGCATTTCTTTACAAATAACACTTTTAAGAAAGGCTCTACTACCAACGGAATCCAGTAAAAGACAAACTTTTACGCCACGTTGCACAGCTTCTTCTAACGCTTGTTTAACCTCATTAATTAACCCATCATTACTCCAAATATAAAAGACCATATTAATGGAATGGCGAGCTTGTTGAATATCACCGATGATACTTCGAATAATGGTTTCCGGGGTATCGAGAATATGTAATTCATTTCCTCGAATATTCGGAATGCCTAAGCGTTGGTGGACTAATTTAAATAAAGCACGATAACGTGGGTCTTTAGAGTGAGTGACCACATCTTTTTGCTCTGAAAGCAGATTAAGCCATTTGATGTATTTAGGTTTTAACAACTGAAATGCTTTGGCACGGCGAGCACCGAGTTTCACTTCACCAAAAATTAAATAGGCAATGACACCAATCAGCGGCACGAGGTAAATAATCATCAGCCATGACAACGTAGCGGAAACCGCTTGTTTTTTGACGAGCAACCGCAAGGTGACAGAAATAACCGCCACCCAAATTAACACGGGAATAATATAAACCAGTATAATATGTTCAAAATTCATTAATTTTTAACCACACTTATGAAATTAGACATTGTTTATCAGACTGATGATTTTATCATTATTTACAAGCCTTGTGGTCTGAGCGTGCATAAAGATCAAAGCGAAATTGGTTTAACCACTTTGCTTGCTGAGCAGCTTGGCGTGTCACAAGTTTGGCTTGTACATCGGTTAGATAAAGTGACATCAGGTTTACTCATTTTAGCATTAAACGCCGAAAGTGCGGCTGAATTTTTCCGACTTTTTTCTGAACACCATATTCAAAAAACTTATCTCGCTCTTAGCAATCAGAAACCCAAAAAGAAACAAGGATTGATTGTAGGGGATATGCAAAAAGCCAGGAACGGAGCCTGGAAACTCTGCCAATCGAAAGAAAATCCCGCGATTACTCGTTTTGAAAGTGTAAGTTGTGAGCCTAATTTACGATTATTTATCTTAAAGCCACAAACAGGCAAAACTCATCAATTGCGTGTAGCGATGAAAAGCTTGGGTAGCCCTATTTTAGGCGATGCACTTTATGGTAAAAACACTGAAAATATTGACCGCACTTATTTACACGCTGCAAGATTGCAATTTGAATTTAAAGGTCAGGCATTTGATGTGTTTACTCTTCCTAAAGAAGGGGAGTGGTGGCATCGTGAAGGTGTTATGTCTCAGATTCAAAAAATAGGCTCAGCAAATGCTGAGCCAAAGATATAAACGTGATTGATTATTTCGCTAATCCGATACCTGTATAGCCACGTTCACGCATGGTGGCTTCTTTTGATTTACGAATTAAGGTTTCAATTGTCATGCCTTGTACGAGAATTGAAAATGCCACAACCGCATACGTCATACCTAAAATAAGATCGCGAACATCCATTTCTAATCCTTCAATATAAAATTGGCCACTTGGAATAGAAAGCGCCATAGCGAGTGCTAATCCGCCTCGTAATGCGCCCCAAGTGAGCACTTTCATCGTGTAAGGGTTGTATTTACGGTAGCGTTTCATGACTTGGAATGGTAGCCAAACACTGGCATAGCGACAGATTAAACAAACCGGAATAGCAAGAAAAATTAAGATTAACCCTTGCCAAGACACATGAATCAATAAAATCGCTAAACCGATTAAGATGAAGAGTAAGGAATTGAGAAAGTGATCGATCATTTCCCAAAAGTGATCTAAATAGCGTTGGCTTTGTTGAGAAAAGCCGGTGTATCTTGTCCAGTTACCAATTAAAATCCCCGCGACAACCATGGCTAATGCACCTGAGACGTGTAAGAGATTAGCCAGCATAAAGCCCGCAGTAGGTACGATTAAGGTTAAGAGAATTTCTAACGAACCATCATCAGTGGCTGAAATCAGATAATGGACGAATAGACCTAAAACCAATCCAAAGGCAATCCCACCTAAGGCTTCTTTAAAAAATAAATGAAGAATACCGTTTGCTGTCGGTTCATGACCGCCAAATGCGACAGCAAAAACAGTGGTGAAAATCACCAAGCCAATCCCATCATTAAAAAGTGATTCGCCTTCCACCTGCATGGATAAGCGTTTTGGTGCTTTTAAGTTTTTAATAATGGCAAGTACGGCAATAGGGTCATCAGGCGATATGAGTGCACCAAATAAGATGCAGTAAATTAAATCAATATGCCAGCCGAAAAGTAAGGCAACGCCATAAAGTAGAAAACCAATAAAAAAGGTGGAGGCAAGCGTTGAGAAAAGAGCGAAAGTGGTAATTTCCCATTTTTGATTGTTCAAGACCGGAAGTTTAATGCCTAAGGCGCCGGCAAAGAGTAAAAAGCCTAAAATCCCATTTAATAAGAAATCTTTAAAATCAATGCGTTCAATGACGCGAGTGGCGATATCATCCAAATTAAACCAGCCGAAATATCCCAATAACACCAGGAAAAGCGAGCCAGCCATAGAAGTGGCGGTGATGGCAATGGTATATTGGATATTATCGTTCAGTTTGCGTGTGATAAAACTGATAAGAATGGCTATTGTGGTGAGGAAACACAAGTAAGTATAAATATTCATAAAATGATCCGAGTAAAGTAATAAAAACGCCGCCAGTATAAGCAAGTTAGTTTTATTAATAAAGTGCGTTTTTAGGAAAAATTTTAATGAGAAAGAAGGAGCAAATTCATTTGAGTGCAACTGAAGCGTAATCACATTAATAGGCGTAACTTCTTCTGTTACAAGAGGAAAAGTGCGGTTAAGATTTCAATTATTTTGTATAATAGACCCAATTTTTCACATTAGGAACAAAAATGAAATTTATCTCTTTTAATATTAATGGTTTACGTGCTCGCCCTCATCAACTTGAAGCAATTATTGAAAAATACCAACCGGATGTGATTGGTTTACAAGAAATCAAAGTAGCAGATGAGGACTTTCCTTATGCGATTACTGAAAATCTGGGTTATCACGTTTTTCATCACGGACAAAAAGGCCACTATGGTGTAGCGCTCTTAACCAAACAAGAACCTAAAGCGGTGCGTCGTGGTTTTCCAACAGATAATGACGATGCGCAAAAACGTATTATTATGGCGGATTTAGAAACCCCATTTGGTTTGTTAACAGTAATTAATGGCTATTTCCCGCAAGGCGAAAGCCGTTCACATGAAACTAAGTTTCCAGCAAAAGAAAAATTTTACGCGGATCTTCAACGCTATTTAGAACAAGATCACGATAAAGCCAATCCGGTTTTAATTATGGGTGATATGAATATTAGTCCAAGTGATTTAGATATTGGTATCGGTGATGAAAACCGCAAACGTTGGTTGCGTACTGGCAAATGCTCATTCTTACCCGAAGAGCGTGAATGGTATCAACGCTTATACGATTATGGATTGGAAGACACGTTCCGCAAATTAAACCCAACAGTCAATGACAAGTTCTCGTGGTTTGATTATCGCTCAAAAGGTTTCGATGACAACCGTGGATTACGTATCGATCATATTTTAGTGAATCGTCAATTAGCAGAACGTTGCGTTGATGTTGGCATTGCATTAGATATTCGTGCAATGGAAAAACCGTCCGATCACGCACCAATCTGGGCAGAATTTAAATAGGAAAGCAACATGGATATGGCAAATTGGCAGAATTACCGTTCACAAGTGAATGGCATGCCTGCCGTGTTTACCGCAAATATTGAAGATTTAGATGTTTATCATGGTAAGCATCTTAGTAAAGTTGTGCAATTTACCGTGCCTTATCAGGGAGATGAGGACGGTTTGCCGAATGAAGACGAATATGAAAAATTGATTAATCGTCTTTTTAAAATCCTTGCACAATTGACCGCACTTCCAAATGTTTTCTTTGCAGGGCATTTTATTTGCAACCATCAGGCAAAAATGCATTTTTATTGTGAACACGATGCTTTGCTTAAAGAAACGCTTCAGCAGCTTGATTTTGTCTCAGAAATCAATGTGCAGGATGATCCCAATTGGGATACCTATTTCGATTTCTTATTGGCTTCTCCATTGGAAATGAAATTAAATGCGACGGAAGAGATTTTGAGTATGCTGAATAGCAAAGGGCGTAATTTAAGTGATACTTATTTGATTGAGCATACTTTCCATTTTGATGAAGAAGAAAAAATGTTTCCCTTTATGGATGAACTAACGCTTGGAAAAGTGTCTTTTAGTACGCTGAAATATTCAAGCCAAGCCATCCAGACGGAAGAAGATGAACAGCCTTATTTCATGGTGAAATTGGAGCAAGAGCTTTCATTAGACAGTAATGAGATCTTCGAGTGGGTAGAGCGCTTTGAAAAATTAGCTATGGAGTTTTCAGGCGACTATATTGGCTGGGAATGTGATAACTTAATGGATGACCGCTCATCATTAAATTAGCCTGATAATTCATCAAATAAGCATTGATTAGATAAAAATAAAGCCCATCAACACGATGGGCTTAAATTCTTTTGGCTACAAATTTAGGATTCGTAAAAGGAGACAAACGAAAGCTAAACCAAAAGAGAAATTTGGCTCCTCCTGCGGGACTCGAACCTGCGACATATGGATTAACAGTCCACCGTTCTACCGACTGAACTAAGGAGGAATAAATTTGGTATCACAAAGAATAGGCGCGCATTTTAATGAGCGACCTGTCGCTTGTCAATACTCAAAATGAAAAAAATGACAAAAAAATTTACCGTTTTTGCTATCCACAAAGCCTGTGGATAACTTTGTGGATTGTTTTTGTTTAAAATGGTCAACCACTGGTGCAGACTGGCTTTGTCTCAAATTGTTCATCTATTAGCCATTCGTTGATATTTGTTTAAATATCAATACGTTACATAAAGTCCAGCAAAAAAAATAAAATATTTTTCAATTTTGAAGTGTTTCAGACTTGACACGCCTAAGTATGTGTAAAACTTGGATTTTTATCACTCAATTTGGAGCAATAAATGTGCTAAAATAGCTCCACTTATAAAATACCTAAAAAATTGACCGCACTTATGGCAGAGAAAATCAATACTAAGCCTTTTATCCTTCATTCTGATTTTAAACCTTCCGGTGATCAACCCCAAGCAATCGAAAAATTAGTCGAAAATTTAGAGGATGGTTTGGCTCATCAAACCCTTTTAGGGGTAACGGGGTCAGGTAAAACATTTACCATTGCAAATGTCATAGCGACATTAAATCGCCCGGCGATGTTACTTGCCCCAAATAAAACCCTCGCTGCTCAGCTTTATGCGGAAATGAAAGCGTTTTTTCCTGAAAACGCAGTGGAATATTTCGTCTCATACTATGATTATTATCAGCCAGAAGCTTACGTACCGAGTAGTGATACCTTCATTGAGAAAGATGCTTCAATTAATGATCAAATTGAACAGATGCGTCTTTCTGCCACGAAGTCATTCTTAGAACGTCGAGATACTATTGTAGTGGCGTCCGTATCAGCGATTTATGGTTTGGGTGATCCAGATAGCTATTTGCAGATGATGTTGCACTTACAACAAGGTGCAATTATCGATCAACGTCAGATTTTAGCGAAGTTGGCAGAATTGCAATATACAAGAAACGATCAAGCCTTTCAGCGTGGTACATTCCGTGTGCGTGGCGAAGTGATTGATATTTTCCCTGCGGAATCTGACGATCGAGCAGTACGAATTGAGTTATTTGATGATGAAATTGAACGTTTAAGTTTATTTGATCCTTTAACGGGCACAAGTTTTGGCACTGTTCCACGTTTTACGGTGTATCCGAAAACCCACTATGTGACGCCAAGAGAGCGTATTTTAGATGCCATTGAAAAAATCAAAGCGGAGCTTGTGCAACGCCGTGAATATTTCATCAAGGAACATAAATTGCTGGAAGAGCAGCGTATTACCCAACGTACACAATTTGATATTGAGATGATGAACGAGCTAGGCTATTGCTCAGGTATCGAAAACTATTCACGCTATCTTTCAGGCAGAAATGAAGGCGAACCGCCTCCGACATTATTTGATTATATGCCGTCTGATGCGATTTTGATTATTGATGAATCGCACGTAACTGTGCCGCAAATTGGTGGGATGTATCGTGGAGACCGTTCTCGTAAAGAAACCTTGGTGGAATATGGTTTCCGTTTGCCTTCTGCATTGGATAACCGTCCATTACGCTTTGAAGAGTTTGAGCGTTTAGCACCACAGACGATTTACGTTTCTGCAACACCAGGCCCTTATGAGTTGGAAAAATCAGGCAGTGAAATTGTCGATCAGGTAGTACGTCCAACGGGCTTACTCGATCCACAAATTGAAATTCGTCCAGTATCCATTCAAGTGGATGATTTGCTCTCCGAAGCGCGTCAAAGAGCGGACAAAAATGAGCGTGTTTTAGTGACAACGCTGACGAAGAAAATGGCAGAAGATTTAACGGATTACTTAGATGAACATGGCATTCGTGTGCGTTATTTGCATTCTGATATTGATACGGTTGAGCGTGTAGAGATTATTCGTGATTTACGTCTAGGCGAATTTGATGTATTGGTTGGTATCAACTTGCTACGTGAGGGCTTGGATATTCCTGAAGTTTCTCTTGTGGCGATTTTAGATGCGGATAAAGAAGGTTTCTTGCGTTCTGAGCGCTCTTTAATCCAAACTATCGGCCGTGCTGCTCGAAACTTAAATGGTAAAGCAATTTTGTATGCTGATAGCATTACTAAATCTATGGAAAAAGCCATTACCGAAACGAATCGCCGTCGTGAAAAACAAATGAAATACAATGAAGAGCACGGCATTGTTCCACAGGCATTGAATAAGAAAGTGGGCGAGTTGTTAGATATTGGTCAAGGTGCAAATCAAAAAGCCAAATCGAAACAGCGTGGTAAAACAGCAGCTGAACCGACCGCACTTTACAATGCGCCTAAATCAGCCAAAGAATTCCAACAACAAATTAAGAAATTGGAACAACAAATGTATAAATTTGCTCAAGATCTCGAATTTGAAAAAGCCGCTGCTGTACGTGATCAACTTCATCAATTGAGAGAGCAGTTTATGATATCTGAATAAAGAAAAAGAGCGGTCAAATTAACCGCTCTTTTTATTTTATTGCACTAATAAGTAGAAGTTGTTTTTGCCACGTAAGATATTGAGTGCAACAGCAGATGGTTTTTCATCTAGCGCTTTGCGTAAGTCTTGCGTGCTTTCAATTGGCTGACGGTTGATGCCGATGATGATATCACCTGATTTTAAACCGCGTTGTGCTGCCATTGAATTTGGCTGTACTTTACTAATTTCTACACCTTTAACACCTTTTGCATCGTAGTTGTTTAAGGTTGCACCATCTAGTGCAGGAAGTTCTGTTTTACTTGCCGTTTGAGAGCCATCGTCTGCTTGTAAAGTCACTTTTACGTTGTCAGTTTTGCCATCACGTAAATAAGTGAGTTCAATTTCTTTACCTGCACCAGAAGTTGCAATTTTTGCACGCATTTCGGCGAAGCTTGAAATTTTCTGACCATTCATTGCAGTGATCACATCACCCGCTTTCAAGCCAGCTTTTTCGGCAGCAGAATTTGGAATGACTTCACTCACAAATGCACCTTGTTGCGCACTAACATTAAAGGCTTTTGCTAAATCGGCATTTAATTCGCCACCTTTAATACCGAGTAAACCACGGCGTACTTCACCAAATTCTAAGATTTGTTGCACAAGGTTATTGGCTTGGTTGCTTGGAATCGCAAAGGCAATTCCGGCGTTACCACCACTTGGAGAAATAATCGCGGTATTAATACCAATTAATTCACCTTTTAAGTTCAATAATGCGCCACCAGAGTTACCACGGTTTACCGCCGCATCCGTTTGGATATAGTTTTCATATGCACCGCTATCTGAACCAGTAGAACGACCAAGTGCTGAAACAATACCTGATGTCACGGTTTGGCCTAAACCGAATGGGTTACCAATAGCAACGGTAAAATCACCGACACGTAATTTATCGGAATCAGCCATTTTGATCGCAGTGAGATTTGCTGGTTTTTCGATTTGTACTAAAGCAATATCTGATTGTTCATCTTTTCCAACGAGTTTGGCTTTGAACTCACGTCCGTCTTGCAATTTTACGGTGATTTTATCCGCACCATCTACCACGTGATTGTTAGTTAAAACATAGCCTTTATCTGCATTGATGATCACGCCAGAACCTAAACCTCGGAAGTTGCGTGATGCACCACGATCTCCACCAAATTGTTCGCCAAATTGATCACCAAAGAAAAATTTAAATTCTTCTGGAATATCATCAGGTAATGCTGAACGGCTGTTTGCTTTTGCTTTGCCTTCAACAGAAAGGGTCACAACTGCTGCTTGTGCTTTTTCTAACATGGGCGCAAGGCTGCCTTGTTCGACAATTTCATTTGGAATAGCCGCTTGAGCGGATAAAGAGGTTGCAAACACGCTTAAACCTAATGCTATACCGGTTAATACAAAATTTCTTTTCTTCATAGAGTTCTCCAAGTAAAAATAAATGACTGAATAAGTGTTCAATCAGACAAAAAAATGAGGGGGATGTTCAGTAAAAACAAGGGCATTGAAAAAATATTTTTAAAAAGTGTGGTAGATGTTGAAATTGTTCTTTTTGCCCGCATTTATCTAAACCTCTTTGTTAATTTGAAGGATAAAAGAATCATTCTGTTTAAATAGGGCTGGTACAACCTATTTTTACGTCAAAAACCTTGCCAGCCAAGGCGGAAATATAGTTTAATAACGCCCTATTTTACTGCTTAGGTAGTATAAATTTTACGCAATCACATAATAATTGTGTAACAATTCAAATGAACTAGTTTACTAGTACAAAAAATAGGTGTAGAGTAACGCCATTAGATTTAAGCACAACATTTAAGATTTAGAGAGTGACATATGGCGACGAAGAAAGAAGAAATCGAAGTAAAAGTTGCAAATGATGATACCCGAATTGAAAAAGTCGATCAGGTATTGCCTCCCATTGCCTTATTAGAAAAATTTCCAGCAAGTCAAGAAGCTGCAGATTTAGTTCATAAAACCCGTTTACATGCACACAATATTATTCATAGGAAAGATGACCGTTTACTTGTGGTAATTGGTCCTTGTTCTATTCATGATCCTAAAGCCGCATTAGATTACGCAAAACGTTTAAAAGTATTACGTGATAAATATAAAGATACACTTGAAGTGGTGATGCGCGTTTACTTTGAAAAACCGCGTACAACAGTGGGCTGGAAAGGGTTAATTAATGATCCTTATTTAAATGATACCTATCGTTTAAATGATGGTTTGCGTATTGCACGTAAATTATTATCTGACATCAATAACTTAGGCGTACCATCAGCCGGTGAGTTCTTAGATATGATCACACCACAATATGTAGCTGATTTCATGAGCTGGGGTGCAATTGGTGCGAGAACAACTGAATCTCAAGTACACCGGGAATTAGCGTCAGGTTTATCTTGTGCTGTGGGTTTTAAAAATGGCACAAATGGTGGTGTGAAAGTGGCATTAGATGCAATGGGCGCAGCAGAAGCTTCCCATTATTTCTTATCTGTAACAAAATTTGGTCATTCTGCTATTGTTTCAACAAAGGGAAATGAAGACTGCCACATTATTTTACGTGGTGGCGATAAAGGCCCTAACTATAAGGCGGAAGACATTGCAAAAGTTTGTGCAGAGATCGAAAAATCAGGTCGTATTCCACATGTAATGGTTGATTTTAGCCATGCAAATAGTAGCAAACAATTCAAAAAACAAATGGACGTTTGTGAAGATGTTTGCCAGCAAATTTCAGGTGGTTCAAAACAGATCTTTGGTGTCATGGTAGAAAGTCATATCGTTGAAGGGCGTCAAGATTTAGTCGATGGTAAAGCGCAGACTTACGGACAAAGTATCACTGATGCTTGTATTGGTTGGGAAGATACAGAAATCGTGTTAAAACAGTTATCTGATGCTGTATTAGCACGTCGCCAAGTAAATGGCTAATCAGTTTAATTTTCAGATGATTAAAAGTGCGGTTGATTTGACCGCACTTTTTTTATGCGCTTTGAAAAAGAGGACGAAAAGGGGTATGCTAGCTTCAATGGAATAAGAAAGGAGAAGTATGATGCAGGATATGATAAATGGCTTATTAATTGTCTTAATACCAATGGTGTTAGGTTATTTATTAAAGGTCAATAATAAATCCTATATTGCAAAAATTAATCATATCGTGATGTTTTTGCTTTACATCATTCTTTTCTTAATGGGCTATTTACTCGGCCAGTTAGATGATTTAGAGCATAAATTGCCGATTATTGGCACAACTGCGGTAACACTATCTGCGATCATTTTGGGATCCAATCTGATTGGTTTGATGCTTTATGACCGCTTTAACCCGGCTGAGCCACTTAAATCACAAGGTAAAATTGATTCTCGCTGGCACTCCTTAATTGACTCGCTCAAACTTTCCGGCACAGTGGTGATTGGTACCCTTTGTGGTTTCTTATTCAAATCCTATCTCATGTTGCCTACTGGAATTAATCTGTATGTATTGATCGTATTGATTTTCTTTGTAGGAATTCAGCTAAGAAACAACGGCATTTCCTTGAAAGAAGCTCTGTTCAATAAACGAGGTTTCCAAACGGGGATGGTGTTTACGTTTACCTCGTTACTAGGTGGTGTGATTGCCGCTTTTGTTTTAGCGATGCCAATTACACAAGGACTGGCGTTTGCTTCTGGAATGGGGTGGTATTCATTATCCAGCGTGGTATTAACCAATGCATGGGGACCAGTACAGGGTAGTATTGCCTTTTTTAATGACTTATCCCGTGAAATTGTCAGTTTATTTGTCATCCCATTATTTATGCGTCATTTCCGTTCTACTGCAATTGGGATTACGGGGGCGACAGCAATAGATTGCACCTTGCCAATTATTCAAAAAGCGGGAGGTATTGAAGTCACGCCAATTGCGATTTCATTCGGATTTGTCACGAATATTCTGCCACCGTTACTACTAGTTTTCTTTTCCAGTATTCCGCTATAAAAAGAAATACAAAAAAAACAAAAGAGTTAATCGTTATTTTTCGATTAACTCTTTTTCTTATATTTTAATATTAAGGAGTATCAATTTCTGTGCATGGCAATAACAGCCTGACCTAAACTGAGTCCGCCATCACCCATCGGTAGTTTATGCGCACTCAGTACATGGAATTCGCCCAGATGTTCTTTTAATAAGCGACGTAGCAGTTGGTTATGCATCACACCACCAGATAACACGATAGTACGGCATTGGTGCCGGCGTGCTTGGTTTGCAGCAAGTTCAGCAAAACCTTGGGCGAGAGCATAATGAAAGGCAAAGGCTTTATCTTCAACAGGCGCATGGTAATTCAACCAACTTTGCCAAAAGTACGCCAAATCCAGTTTATTGCTTATAAGTGGAATTTTTACTGGAATATTGACCGCACTTTGTGCTTGTGTCACCAAAGACGAGGTGTTTGCTAGTGCTTCTAAATGACAGGCAGCTTCGCCCTCCCAAGAAACAATGGTTGGTGCAATACCGAGAGCATAAGCTACGGCATCAAATAAACGACCCGCAGATGATATAGGTGGACAATTGAGTCCGCGCTCAATGGCATTAACTAATATTTGCCAATTCGGTTCAGTGCAAGTTTTTGTGAGTATTTCTTGCCACTGTGGCACAAATTGATGCAGGTGAGCCAACCAGTTTCGCCAAGGTTGTTTAGCTGCAAGATCGCCACCTGGTAGAGCAACAGCCGGCAGACCACCTAAATATTGACTATGTTGATAGTCAACGAGTAGGCATTCGCCTCCCCAAAGTTGTCCATTTTCCCCCATGCCGATACCGTCTAGTGCAAGACCAATTACAGGTTCATTACAATGATGTTCGGCCATTACGCTGACAATATGAGCATGATGATGAAGTACTTCGATGGGGGGGATTTGTTGCTGTTCGGCAAGTTTTTTCCCGATAGAAGATGAAAAATAGCCAGGGTGAGCATCCACCGCGATAATGTCTGGTTTAAATTGGTAAATCTGCTGAAATAATGCAAGGTTTTCACTTAATTGTGACCGCACTTGCTCATTTGCAGTATCACCAATATGTTGGCTCAGTACGGCTTTATTGTGACGTAGTAAGCAGAAGGTATTTTTCAGATCAGAACCCAACGCCAACACATTTTTTGTGCTTTGTGTTTCAAGTGGTATTTCATCGGGCACATAGCCTCGAGCACGACGTAGTGTTTCTAATCCATCGAAGGCAACGCGAACAAGGCTATCATCAGCACGTTGTAGAATATCGCGATTGTGACAAAGATAAAAATCCGCTAAATCAGCTAATTGTTCCACTGCATGTTCATTTTTCAATACAGGAGGTTGCCCACTGGCATTCGCAGAGGTCATGACTAGCGGACGATTAACCGCACGTAACAACAAATGTTGTAGTGGATTACTTGGAAGCATGACACCGATTTCTTGCAAGTTAGGTGCGATGTTATCAGCAATATTGGGTACTTTATGTTTTGCTAGCAGTACAATCGGAGCTGCACTGCTGGTTAGCAATTCTGTTTCTTGAGAACTCAAATCCTGTAAAAACGGCAGATCAGGCACCATAATGGCTAATGGTTTTGTGGGACGATGTTTCCGTTGACGTAATAAATCAACCGTCTTTTGATTATTCGCATCACAGGCCAGATGAAAACCGCCTAAACCTTTAACCGCGACGATGTGACCTTGTTGCAATAAAAGTGCGGTCTGTTTTAGTGCTGTTTCATGAGTAGCAAGCGTTTGTTCTCGATCTTGTAACCAGATATGAGGGCCGCAGACCGAACAAGCATTGGGTTGAGCATGAAAACGACGATCAGCGGGATTTTTGTATTCTTTTTCACATTGTGGGCAAAGCGGAAAAACAGACATCGCCGTGTTTTTTCGGTCGTAAGGAATTGCCTTGATGATGGTAAAACGCGGACCGCAATGGGTACAATTGGTAAAGGGGTAGTGATAACGTCGATTGTTGGGATCGAATAAGTCAGCTAAACAATGTGGACAGGTTGCTGCATCGGGAATAATTTGCGTGTCCATTTGATTGTTTTCGCTTTCCCGGATAGTAAAGCTTGTTACTGTGGCTGCTTCAGGCCAATCTATGGTGCGCTGAGTAATGTCAGTAATTTGCGCTAGAGGTGGGAGTTTATTTTGTAGGTCGGATAAAAATTGCTCAAGTGCATTTGCTGGTGGAGAGACAAAACGAATTAACACGCCTTGTCCATCATTATTGACATCTCCATTTAATCCATATTGATTTGCCAGAAGCCAGACAAAAGGGCGAAATCCCACGCCCTGAACTTTTCCTTTTATGCGTAATTCGATCCCTTGCATAACGCAATCCTGTTTATTTTTGATTGAGACCAAGAAAATCGCCGACTTCGTGTTCTAGCTGGCTCATGGCAATTAAGGCTTCTTGAGTCTGTTTGGCTTCTTCTTCATCAATAATTGTCATGGCAAAACCCACATGTACGAGAACCCATTTGCCAACTAGAGGTTTTGGGTCATCCTGACAAATTAATGAAATATTAACTTCTCTTTTTACTCCGCAGACATCGACTACAGCAAGCTGTAATGCGCTGTCAGCTACTTGAATGATCTGTCCCGGAATACCTAAACACATAATCTGTCCTTAGTTTGAATGTTTATGAGATGAATTGTTTATTGTGCACCAATAAACATACTGCGAAGGGTAAATTTTATCACGTAACCACTTAAATTTGTATAGCGATATTTCAAATAGGATGATGTCTATTGTTGAAAATCTGTTCACATTTTTAACATAAAATTATTATGTTTCACTGTTATTTAACAGGTCCATCACAGTAATGGAAAAACAATGGAAATCTTTTGATCTTAATCACAATTTTTTGAATTACTTCTTGAGCTTTACTTTTCGACAGGAGTATCCTTACTTCTAGAGTGGTTATTGTAGAAACGTTATTTACATACAAGGAGGGGAATGTATGAATCGTTTTGTAATCGGTGATCCGAAGGATTGCATTGGATGCAACACCTGTATGGCCGCTTGTAGCGAAGTGCATAAAGCTTTCGGATTACAATCTTTTCCACGCTTACAAGTCATGCGTAATGATGATGTAACCGTGCCAATTCTCTGTCGTCATTGTGATGATTCGCCATGTGCTACCGTGTGTCCAGTGCATGCAATCACACATATTAATGACACCATTCAACTTAACGAAAGTCTCTGTATCGGTTGTAAACTTTGTGGTATTGCTTGCCCATTCGGTGCAATTACCCAACATGGTTCTGCACCGATTGACGCACCTACTTATTACGAAGGGTTCTCCTTCACCGATGCGGTAAAACGAGATATTCGTACAGCACCAGATAATACAGATTTACACAATATGCTGGCATGGCAACCAGGCGTGAAAGCCATTGCGGTGAAATGCGATCTTTGCTATTTCCGTGAAGATGGTCCGGCTTGTGTACAAACCTGTCCGACCAAAACCTTATTTATTATTAGTGATGAGAGTATCAAGCAGGCTAACGAAAGAAAACGTGAAATGGCAATGGTTTCTTCGCCTGCTATTCCAAGATAATTAGTGTGTTTTAACTTGTAATCAATGGAGTGATATTATGAGTTTACCTATCAATTTACTCATCACGACCCTGTTGATTTATGTCGTAGGTGCGTTTATTTCGCTCGCAGTGAGACGAAATGAACAACTTTCAATCAATATATCCGGCGTGACCGGTGTACTTGCTGGAGTGTTAGGTATTGTTGCCTGCATCCCCGTTCTGATCAGCAGCGACACAGTCGTTGATGTTTTCAAAACCCCATTTGAATTTGCCTCGTTCTCCATCCGTATTGACGGATTGGCAGCGTTTATGGTGTGTGTCATTTCTTTATTAGTGATTGTGACCGCACTTTATTCTTTCTCTTATGTAAAAGAATATAAAGGTAAAGGCGCAGGTTCCATGGGCTTCTTTATGAATTTATTTATCGCTTCCATGGTTGCGTTAGTTACCAGCGATAATGCGTTCTACTTCCTTGTATTCTTTGAAATGATGTCATTGGCATCTTATTTCTTAGTCCTTACCGAACAAGATGATAATGCCGTAAATGCAGGCTTGCTTTATTTCTTTATTGCGCATGCCGGTTCGGTATTAATTATGATCGCCTTCTTCATTTTCTACTGCTATGCCGGTAGCTTTGAATTTAGCGCATTCCGTCAAACTACTTTACCGGCACCGCTTGCCTTTACCGCCTTTATTTTGGCATTTTTAGGTTTTGGTGCCAAAGCAGGGATGATTCCATTACATAGCTGGTTACCAAAAGCTCACCCAGCTGCACCTTCTCATGCCTCAGCGATGATGTCTGGAGTGATGGTAAAAATTGGTATTTTCGGGATCATTAAAGTAGGTGTTGATCTTCTCGGTTCTACCAATGTTTGGTATGGCGTTATCGTACTTGGTTTCGGTGCAGTATCTTCCGTACTCGGCGTACTTTATGCCTTGGCAGAACATGACATCAAAAAACTCTTGGCTTATCACACGGTAGAAAATATCGGCATCATTATGATGGGTGTAGGCGTTGGTATGATTGGTATCGCGACACATCATCCAGTATTAGCAACCGTGGGCTTACTTGGTGGGTTATACCACTTACTTAACCATGCTGTATTCAAAGGCTTATTATTCTTAGGTGCAGGCTCTGTAATGTATCGTTTGCATACTAAAGACATGGACTTAATGGGTGGCTTAGGCAAACTTATGCCTTACACTGCGTTCTGTTTCTTAATTGGTACCATGGCGATTTCTGCATTGCCACCATTTAATGGTTTCGTCAGTGAATGGTTTACTTATCAATCCTTGTTCACATTAAGCCAAAGTGATGACTTCGTATTAAAACTTGCCGGTCCAATTGCCATCATTATGTTGGCATTAACGGGTGCGTTAGCAGCACTTTGTTTCGTGAAAGTGTACGGTATCAGTTTCGGTGGTGCACCGCGTAGCGAAAAAGCAGCCAATGCACGTGAAGTGCCAAAACCAATGGTGATTGCCATGGCGGTATTAGCGTTATGTTGTGTGTTGCTCGGTGTTGGCGCATCTGTTGTAACGCCAATAATTGCGAAAATTTCGACCGCACTTGCTCATAGCGAACCGCTAATGTTGGCTCAAAATGGCGTGGTGGTCGCACAAGCTGAACCGCATACCGCGCTTTCAACACCGATGGTGACTATCATGCTATTGGCATTCTTCTTCTTGCCATTTAGTTTTTACGCCTTCACCAAAAATCAACGTTTATCCGATCGTGCAAAAGGCAATCCATGGGCTTGTGGTTATGCTTATGAACAAGATATGGCGGCCTCTGCAGGTAGTTTCACTCGTCCGTTGCGTACGATTTTCAAATCACTTTATACCTTGCGCGAAGTGTTGGATCCCGCACCTTTAGGTGATAAAGGTATCCAAGCGGTAATTAAAGGTGCAACAAAAGCTGAACCTTTCTGGGAAGAAAAAATGACGATGCCAATCGCTCGTTTTATTCCTTGGTTAGGAACTAAAATTCAATGGTTGCAACAAGGTGATTTCCGTGTGTACTGTGTGTACTTCGTGATTGCCTTGGTGGCAATACTACTTTCCATTGCGTTGATGTAGGAGGTTGAAGATGATTACGTTACCTTCAGAAATTGCAACATCTGCCGGAATGTTTGTTTTTGCCATTGTGCAAGCCTTGATTTTGCTTGCCCTTGCACCGTTATTTTCCGGTATTTCACGTATGATCCGTGCTCGTATTCAATCTCGTCGGGGTCCTGGCGTGTTACAAGATTATCGTGACATTGCAAAATTAATGAAACGTCAAAACATTTGGCCAGACAATGCGGGGTGGGTTTCTAAAGCGATGCCTTATGTGCTAATTAGCACAGTGATGGTGGTTGCCATGAGTTTGCCTTTATTTACTCGTATCGCACCATTTGGCGCTGGCAGTGATTTAATCACCGTGATTTACTTATTCGCCTTGTTCCGTTTCTTTTTCTCAATTGCGGGTTTGGATTCAAACAGCACATTCTCAAGTTTAGGGGCAAGCCGTGAAGTCACATTAGGTGTTTTGGTAGAACCTATTCTCATGTTGGCATTCCTTGTGATTGCTTTAATTGCCGGTTCAACCAATTTTGCGGTTATCGGTAATGCACTTTCCGAAAATACTTGGCAATATCCAATTGCGACAGTGATTGCTATCGCCGCAGCATTCTTCGCCGTGTTTATTGAAATGGGGAAAATTCCATTTGACTTGGCAGAAGCGGAACAAGAATTACAAGAAGGTCCATTGACTGAATATTCTGGTCCAGCACTCGCCTTATTAAAAGTCGGCTTAAGCTTAAAATCTATGGTTGTAGCATCTATCTTTGTGAGCGTGTTGCTTCCGTTTGGTATCCCAACAGAGATGAGCTTAAGTGCGGTCGTTTTAGGCGGTGTTTTATTCTTCGTGAAATTATTAGTGGTGTTCGTATTGGCTTGTGTCTTTGAAAACACACTCTCTCGTACCCGCTTTATGTTAACAGGACGTTTAACCGTAGTCGGCTTCGGCATTTCTGTGTTAGCGTTTGTATTTTACTTCACAGGGTTGTAAGGAGGACAAATATGGAACGTTTAGCTCTGATTACAATCATTTTACCTTTCGTAGGAGCGTTTATTGTCGGTTTGAACAAAAAACACTTTGCTCAAATTGCCACTGTATTTGCAGCGCTTGCTACGTTAGGAACCATGTTAGTTGCTGGGCAATGGTTTGCCGATGGTCATCAAAGCGTCACTTATGACATCGTCGCTTTTGATAAAACTGCGATCTTTGGTGTTACTCTTGATGCAGTCAGTACATTAATTGCCTTTGCCGTTGTGGCCTTGGGTTTCTTAATCTGCTTATATTCTTGCGGATACTTAACCGATAAAAACCGTGAGCACCCACATAATGGGTTACCACGTTTTTATGCATTCTTGCTTATCTTTATTGGTGCCATGGCAGGTTTGGTGTATTCCTCAACTTTAGCAGGACAATTATTGTTCTTCGAAATTACTGGGGGATGTTCTTGGGCATTAATCAGTTATTACCAAACACCAAAAGCCCAAGCCGCTGCAATGAAAGCCTTGATTATTACCCATGTTGGTGCAATCGGGTTATATATTGCTGCAGCCTATTTGTTCAGCCAATCAGGTACATTCTCCATCACAGCATTAGAGCATTTAGATCCGAGTGCGAAAACCATTGTGCTATTTGGTGTGATGTTTGCTGCGTGGGGTAAATCAGCGCAATTACCAATGCAAATTTGGTTACCGAATGCGATGGAAGCACCAACACCGGTGAGTGCATATTTGCACGCTGCATCAATGGTTAAAGTTGGGGTATATATTTTCGCTCGTTCAGTTATGTCTGCTGGTGAGATTCCACATATTGTGGGTGAAGTCGGCATCATCATGGCGATGATTACCTTAATTTATGGCTTCTTAATGTACTTGCCACAAACTGACTTAAAACGTTTATTGGCGTATTCAACCATTACCCAACTTTCTTATATTTTCATTGGGATTTCTCTTGCCGCATTAGGCTCTAAATTGGCCTTTGTGGCAGCGATTAGCTATATCTTCAACCATGCTTTCGCGAAAAGCTTATTCTTCTTGGTTGCTGGTTCATTAAGCTATGCAACAGGAACCCGCTCAATGCCATTGTTACGAGGTATTATGCGTACAATGCCAGTGGTCGGTGCAGGATTTGGTGTTGCAGCATTAGCTATTGCTGGGGTACCGCCATTTAACGGATTCTTCAGTAAATATCCATTATTTGCGGCCGGATTTGAATTAGGCAATGAATATGGCTGGATTACTTGGTTAATGGTACTTGCTTTAGTTGAATCTACCGCGACATTCGTGTGGTTGTTGTATAAATTCGGACAATGTGTCATCGGTAAACCATCAGAAGCAGTTGCCAATGCACAACCTATACCATTCTCTATGCGTTTTGTGTTAGTTGTATTAATGGTGATGTCCGTGGTGTCCAGTTTTATCGCCGCATATTGGCTAGGTTTGGCTGGTTAGGTTAAGGAGGAATCTATGTTAATGATAAATGGACTTGCGTGTTTACTCATTATTACCTCTCTTTGCGTAATTATGGTTCGAACCGCCAAAAAAGCTGCGTTATTTTATAGTTTGCAATCATTGGTGTTGGTGTTACTGTTTGTCTATCTTGCCAATGAAATGCAAGCCCACGAACTTTATATGTGGTCAATTAGCGCATTTATTACCAAAGTGGTTTTGGTGCCAGCAATTTTAATCTATGCGATGAAAAAAGTTGATGAAAGTCAAACTCCAGCTGGAATAAATGTCGCTTGGTTGATCCCGATCACAGCAGTGATAGTTACATTGTGCTACTTTGTTGTTGTCCCAATCGATTTACCGTTGGTTGCACATCTTAAACCAGCATTATCAGTGTCATTAAGTCACTTCTTATTAGGTTTAGTATGCATTGTTAGCCAACGCAATATCGTAAAACAAGTATTCGGTTATTGTTTGATGGAAAACGGTTCTCATCTCACATTAGCCTTATTGGCAAATAAAGCACCTGAGTTAGTGGAAATCGGAATTGCCACAGATGCTATTTTTGCCGTCATCATAATGGTGGTGTTGGTAAACAAAATTTATCGTACATTCCATTCATTAGATGCAAAACAACTTATGAGTTTGAAGGGGTAACGCTATGTATGAACAATGGATAATCGCGTTATTAATCGCACCTTTAGCAATATCACTTGCCAGTTTCGCTTGTGGCGTGACAAAAGCACGGACAATTTGTACCGCACTTCATGTTACAGGTTTGATTTTGATGTTAGCATTTGCCTTACAAATTATTAATGGCGTGTTAACTCAGGGGGAAATCAGTGCATTAAATAACTGGGTTTACATCGACAGTCTATCTGCTATTTTCTTAGGTCTCATCGCTATTGTCGGAACATTAGCCGGTATTTATTCTATCGGCTACATTGGTACGGAATATCGTGAAGGGCATCTTGATTTGAAAACATATTGCAATTATTACGGCTTTTTGCATTTGTTTTTCTTCACCATGATTATTTCTGTGATCACCAATAATGTGATTTTGATGTGGGCAGCCATTGAAGCAACCACATTAAGTTCTGCATTTTTGGTCGGCACATACAAACAAAAAACCTCTCTTGAGGCAGCATGGAAATACATCATTATTTGTTCAGTTGGGGTGGCGTTTGGATTGTATGGCACAATTTTAACGTTCTCTAATGGAACAAATCTTTTAGCAGATCCAAGCCAAGCTATTTTCTGGACAGAAATCAATCAACAGGCAGCGGGTTTGAATCCAATGCTCATGTATCTTGCTTTCGCCTTTATTTTGGTTGGGTTTGGTACTAAATGCGGTCTATTTCCAATGCATACTTGGTTGTCTGATGCACACAGTGAGGCACCAAGTCCAGTGAGTGCGATTCTATCTGCTGTATTATTGAATTGTGCCATGTTGGTGGTATTGCGTTATTACATCTTAGTTTCTAAAGCAGTCGGTTCTACATACCCGCAAACCTTATTGTTGGTATTTGGTTTACTCTCTGTATTAGTGGCGGCGTTGTTTATTATCGTCCAATTCGACATCAAACGTTTATTGGCATATTCCAGTATTGAAAACATGGGGTTAATTAGCTTTGCCTTTGGTTTAGGTGGCCCAATCGGTGTATTTGCGGGTTTATTACATACTATCAACCATAGTTTAGCGAAAACCTTGTTATTCTGTGCTTCAGGTAACATATTATTAAAATATAAAACCCGTGATATGAACCAAGTACGTGGTTTATGGCGTGTGGCACCCATGACAGCGGTATTATTTGCCGGTGGTGCATTAGCACTAGGTGGTATCCCACCATTTAACGTGTTCGTCAGTGAATTCAGTATTGCTGTTGCCGGTATTTACGCAGGTAAAACTTGGTTAATGGTGTTCTGTTTAATTTTACTCACTATCGTGTTAGCAGGATTGTCTTTAATGGTATTAAAAACTGTATTAGGCAAACAACCGGATAATGTTGAAGTGGGGGATGTGAACAAAGTTTCACTCGTGGCGATGGCAATTTTACTGTTATTCATGTTTATTATGGGTATTCATATTGCCGAACCAATTTTGCAGTTATTAAAAAGTGCGGTCGGAATTGTACTCGGATCTGAACAAGTGTCTTTTGGTGAAATGTTAGTTTTACCTTGGCAAAGTTTAGCGCAATGATCGACAGGAGGGATAAATATATGGAATTAACTAAAAATACATCAGTCGATCCAGCCAAAATGATTGGCAAAAATTACATTGAAGCAGTCAATGCAAAATTTCCAAATACCATTTTGGATGAGGAGTGGTCAACACCAAATCAGGTTACACTTACCATTAAAACCAATATGTTACCTGATGTTGTTGAATACCTTTATTATCAACATGAAGGTTGGTTACCTTTGGTATTCGGGAATGATGAGCGTTCAATTCATGGCAACTATGCAGTGTACTACGTGCTTTCCATGGAAGGGGAAGTGAAAACTTTTATCACCATTAAAGCCTTAGTTGATCCTGTGAGCTTAGAATTTCCGTCTGTGACACCAAAAGTCAAAGCGGCGGTTTGGGGCGAACGTGAATTATTCGATATGTATGGTTTGAAAGCCGTTGGTTTACCTGACCAACGTCGCTTAGTGTTGCCAGATGATTGGCCGGATGATCTTTATCCATTACGTAAAGACTCAATGGACTATCGTTTACGTCCCGATCCGACAACCGCGACAGAAACATACGAATTTATTAACGAAAAAGGCGAAGCACGTATTGTTCCACTTGGCCCGTTACATATCACTTCGGATGAACCAGGACATTTCCGTTTATTCGTGGATGGGGAAGATATCATTGATGCGGACTATCGTTTGTTCTATGTGCACCGTGGTATGGAGAAATTGGCGGAAACCCGTATGGATTACGACCAAGTTAACTTCCTTGCTGACCGTGTGTGTGGAATTTGTGGTTTCACACATAGTGTGGCCTATGCTAATTCCGTAGAAAGCGCTTTGGGGATTCAAATTCCAAAACGTGCTGAATGGATCCGTGCGATTTTGTTAGAAGTAGAACGTTTACACAGTCACTTATTAAACTTAGGTCTATCTAGCCACTTTACCGGCTTTGATACCGGCTTTATGCAATTCTTCCGTGTTCGTGAGAAATCCATGACCTTGGCTGAAGTGCTAACTGGTGCACGTAAAACCTATGGTATTAACCTTATCGGTGGTGTGCGTCGCGACATGTTGAAACATCAACGTGAGCAATGTATCAAGCTTATCGGTGAAATGCGTGAAGAACTCAAAACCTTAACCGATATTTTATTAAATACACCGAATATGGAACAACGTACGGTAGGCGTTGGTGTCTTGGCAAAAGATATCGCTCGTGACTTCAGTCCGGTTGGTCCAATGATTCGTGGTTCTGGCTTTGCGCGTGATGTGCGTAAAGTACACCCATTCTCCGGTTATGGCGATATCCCTTTCAATCTCTTCACTGAAGCAAATGGTGATGTATTATCCCGTGTGAAAGTGCGGATTAATGAAGTGTTTGAGTCTATGAATATCATTGATTACATGGTGGACAATTTGCCGAGTGGTGAAATCTTAAAAGAAGGTTTCAATTATACGCCAGGACGTTTTGCTTTAGGGATTACGGAAGCGCCACGTGGTGAGGATATTCACTGGTCAATGCTAGGCGACAACCAAAAACTTTTCCGTTGGCGTTGTCGTGCTGCCACTTATGCTAACTGGCCAACCTTGCGCTATATGTTGCGTGGCAACACTGTGTCTGATGCGCCACTTATTATTGGTAGTCTTGACCCTTGCTATTCTTGTACCGACCGTGTCACCGTGGTGGATGTACGTAAACGCAAAGCGAAAACCGTGGATTATAAAGAGATTGAACGCTACGGTATCGAACGTAAAAATTCACCATTGAAATAGGGGAGGCGGAAAATGTTTAAATTACTAAAAACGGTATTTAAAGCCGGTGATGTTACCACCAAATATCCGTTCAAACCTTATGAAGTTGATGATGATTTTAGAGGAAAACCGGAACTCAATTCTGATCAATGTATAGTCTGCGCAGCTTGTACCATTGCCTGTCCAGCCAATGCGTTGACCATGAGAACGGATCCAGTGACAGGCGAACGTACCTGGTCATTATTCCTTGGTCGTTGTATTTTCTGTGGCCGTTGCGAAGAGGTTTGCCCAACTAAGGCGATTCGATTAACACAAGACTTTGAATTATCAGTGACCAATAAACAGGATCTTTTCCAAGAAACCACCTTTTCTACAGTGAGCTGTCAAGAGTGTGGTAAACCGTTTATCTCTTATAAAGAGCTGAATTACACCATTGATTTATTCAAACAAACTTTGGATAAACCAGAATTAGTGAAACAAAAATTGGCGGAGTTGCATACTTGTCCGGTTTGTAAACGTCAGCACAGCTTAGAAAAAACCGCGAATATGGAATCCAACATGCGGATGAAATTAATCGACTTTAAAGAGCCGATTCGCTTGAATTTCAAAAAAGCACTCGAACAACGAGAACAAAGTGCGGTTGATGTACCTAACGTTTTAGCAGGAGGCGAAAGACGATGAACACACAAATTCCAATGCCGGTCAATGGCATATCAACACCGTTTAGTATTGATGAAAATATTGCCAAAATGAAACAAACGTTGCTGAAAGATATTCAACGTTCAGCTTACGTTTATCGTGTGGACTGCGGCGGTTGTAATGGGTGTGAAATCGAAATTTTCAGTACCATTACGCCAACATTCGATGCAGAACGTTTTGGTATTAAAGTGGTTGCTTCACCTCGTCATGCAGACATTTTATTATTCACCGGTGCGGTTACCCGTGCGATGCGCACACCAGCAATGCGTGCTTACCAAGCTGCGCCCGATCCTAAAATCTGTATTTCTTATGGTGCTTGCGGTTGCGGCGGCGGTATTTTCCACGATCTTTATTGCGTTTGGGGCGGTAGTGATCAAATTGTACCAATTGATGTGTACATCCCTGGCTGTCCTCCAACTCCAGCAGCGACCATTTATGGATTCGCAGTAGCACTTGGTTTGCTTGATCAAAAACTCAAAGGTAAACAAGAAAAAGCTGATCCTAACGCAGAAGCTAAATTGCGTTTCCCAACCATTCCGTTAGATTTGCGTATTAGTCTTGAACGTGAAGCACGTCGTCTTGCCGGTTATCGTCAAGGCGGCAACATCGCTAACCAATTTATGGCAATGATGACAGAAAATGATAAAGTGCCATTTGGTGTACGTTTAGGTGAATACCTAGAACGCGAAGCTGATCCGCGTTTAAGCGAAATCGTCAATCGTTTGCATGCGATTAGTATGCCGTTTTCGGGATAATTAATGATGGGGCAAGTGATTGCCCCTATAAAAATGGGAATGTTATGACAACGAAAGTCTTTTTCTATTTATTAAACGAGCGTTTCGTCGAAAATGATGAACAAGTGCCAGAGCAAGCAAAACAGGTGATGTATTACTCTTTGGCGATTGGTCACCATGTTGGCGTAATTGATTGTTTTAAAAAATTACTGGTTTGTGACTACGATGCTTATCAACGTTTTGTAGATAGCTTTCCAGAAGGGGATGCTAAACGTAAATTTTCCGGCTTAATGCGATTCGGTGAAATAGTGATTGATTCTAGCCATGTCAATTTATTGGCGAAAGCGATGGATGAAAACAAAGCCAATTTCACCCCAGAACATCAAGAGTGGGTCGAAATCCTCATGGATACGTTAGCATCAATTCAGCGTGAACCTGTGATGTATATTATGGTGAAACGTCGTGACGAATAATGTGATCTTAACCGTTGGCAACAGTATGATGGGGGATGACGGTGCGGGTCCTTATCTCTATCAGTTATTAAGTGAAAATCCATTGCCAAATTGGACCGCACTTGACGGCGGCTCAGCCCCCGAAAATGTTGCGCATATTGTGCGAGATATGAAACCCGATCTGCTTTTGATTTTTGATGCGGCTGATATGGAATTAGCACCGGGTAAAATCCGAATCATTGAAAAAGAGAGCATTGCGGAAATGTTTTTTATGAGCACGCATAATATGCCGCTCAATTACCTTATCGAGCAACTGGAACAAGATATTAAGCAAATTGTCTTCGTTGGTCTTCAACCGGATCTTGTTTCTTTTGGCTTTCCGATGACAGACGGCGTAAAAGAGTCTGTGCAATTTATGTATGATTTTT
The DNA here is from genome assembly GCF_001810345.1 of Haemophilus sp. HMSC061E01. Taxonomy (NCBI): domain Bacteria; kingdom Pseudomonadati; phylum Pseudomonadota; class Gammaproteobacteria; order Pasteurellales; family Pasteurellaceae; genus Haemophilus; species Haemophilus sp. HMSC061E01. The sequence continues at coordinate 43,922 of NZ_KV800999.1, read as the reverse complement.
TAAAAGAGGGAAGATCGCTTGAAGAGATTCCTGTTTTGTAGAAAAAGTGAGGGGGATTTTCTAAACATATTTTAAAAATATTACGAAAACCTGTTTTATATCAATAAATCCATGTTTTTTGTAAGACTATGAACTGATTTTGGGTGTAATATATACCCAGAATTAATTATTCTAATTCTATCTCTAACCTCGTGTTGTATTAAAATAAGGACGTTACTATGGCTATTAAAAAAGTAATTACCGTATGTCCGTATTGTGCCTCAGGTTGTAAAATCCATCTTTTGGTGGAAAACAACAAAATTGTGGGTGCTGAAGGTGCAAACGGAAAAACAAACGAAGGGGAGTTATGCCTAAAAGGATATTATGGCTGGGATTTTGTGCATGACACAAAAATCCTGACTCCTCGCCTAACTCAACCGATGATCCGCTACAAACGTGGCGAACCATTCACACCAGTGAGCTGGGAAGAAGCGATTTCTTACACAGCAAAACGTCTTAGTGAAATCAAAGAAAAGTACGGTAACGAATCAATTATGGTAACGGGTTCTTCCCGTGGACCAGGTAACGAAGTGAACTTCGTGATGCAAAAATTCGCCCGTGCGGTATTAGGAAATAACAACATTGACTGTTGTGCGCGCGTGTGACACGGCCCTTCTGTAACAGGTCTGCTCAAATCGGTCGGTAACGGCGCAATGTCCAACTCAATTGTTGAGATTGAAGATACCAAATGCGTATTTATTTTTGGCTATAATGCCTCCACTTCACACCCTATTGTGGCGCGTCGGATTAACCACGCCAAAGCAAAAGGGGCGAAAGTCATTGTTTGTGACCCTCGTAAAATCGAAACAGCCCGTATTGCGGATATTTATGCACCGCTTGCTAACGGGTCTAACGTCGCATTCTTGAATGCGATGATGAATGTGATTTTGGAAGAAGGGTTACAAGATCAAAAATTTATTGATGAACACACCGAAAACTTCGATGCGTTCTATGAAACCGTGAAAGCTTATACACCGGAATCCACTCAACACATCACAGGTATTGAGCCTGAAATGTTGCGTGAAATTGCCCGCACTTATGCAAAAGCGGAAACCGCTACTATCTTATGGGGTATGGGCGTTTGCCAATTCCGTCAAGGTGTAGAAACCGTGCGTGCATTAGCAAGCTTGGCAATGCTTACCGGTAACTTAGGTAAACCAAATGTTGGGGTAAACCCAGTGCGTGGACAAAACAACGTACAGGGTGCGTGCGATATGGGCGCGTTATTCAACACATTACCAGGCTATCAAAGTTTTGCTGATCCAGAAATTAATGCAAAATTTGCGAAAGCTTGGGGCGTGCCATCTATTCCAACCAAACCAGGTGTGCCGTTGAGTGAAGTACCTAAAGCGATCATGGAAGATAAAATTAAAGCATTCTATATTATGGGTGAAGATACATTACAAACTGAGCCTGATATTAATGCGGTTAAAAAAGCCTTCGAGAAAGTTGAACTTCTTATCGTTCAAGATATCTTCATGACTCAAACAGCCGCAGAAGCAGATATTTTATTACCTGCGACTTCTTGTGCTGAACATGAAGGTGTGTATAGTGCCGCTGACCGCGGTTTCCAACGTTTCTATAAAGCCGTTGAGCCAACTGGCGATGTCAAGGATGACTGGGTAATCATTAGCGAACTTGCTACAGCAATGGGCTACCCAATGCACTATAACAATACCAAAGAAATTTGGGATGAACTTCGTTCACTTTGCCCAATTTACAAAGGGGCAACCTACGAAAAAATGGAAGGCATGGGTTATATCCAATGGCCATGTACTGATGAGGGCCCTGAAGATCAAGGTACAACATACTTGTATAAAGGCCAAATCTTCGACCGTCCAAACGGCAAAGCTGAGTTCTTTGCTTGCGACTGGGAACCACCAATGGAAGATCTCTCTGAAGAATTCCCATTGATACTTTCTACAGTACGTGAAGTTGGTCACTATTCTTGCCGTTCAATGACCGGTAACTGCCGTGCACTTGCGGCACTTGCGGATGAACCGGGATTCGTACAAATGAACGATCAAGACGCCAAAGAGTTGGGTATTAAAAACAACGACTTGGTTTGGATTGCTTCTTCTCGTGGTAGAGTTATTTCTCGTGCAGATGTGAGCACTCGTACAAACAAAGGCGCTTGTTATATGACCTATCAATGGTGGATCGGTAAATGTAACGAATTAACCGCTGAACATTTGAACCCGGGTTCTAGAACACCGGAATACAAATACAGTGCGGTTCGTATTGATAAAATCGAAGACCAAGCCTGGGCTGAACGCTATGTGGTAACTGAATACGCGAAATTAAAAAATCGTTTAAAAGAAACCGCACTTGTGGCTTGATTAGCGTTATAAATAGATTACGGGCGAACTTAATGGTTCGCCCGTTTTTTATTGAATTATTTTCTTACGCATTATGAATGCATTTAGCCATCATTATCTGTGGCTAAAGACAAACAGGAATCCGCAAGTGTTTCACTAAAGCGTAAATCATGCGAGGCAATAAGCATTGGCAACTGTAATTCGCGTAAAAGTGCGGTCAGTTTGGCAATATTTTTTACATCCAGTCCATTGGTTGGTTCATCTAACAGCAATACTTTTGGCTGCATCGCCAGAACACCGGCTAGCGCAGTAAAATTCTGTTCACCGCCAGATAAGGTATTTACTGAGCGATCTTTTAACCTAACAATATTCAGACGTTCTAGTTGCTGTAATGCAATTTGATAGGCTTCATTTCTGTTCAAGCCCTGATTAAGTGGACCAAACGCCACATCATCAAGTACGGTTGGACCAAAAAGTTGATCGCCCGCGTGTTGGAAACAGATGCCGACCTTTCCACGTAGTGGTACAAAATCTTTTTCTTGGCGGCAGGTGTTGTCGAACCAGCTAATTTCTCCTTGTTGGTATGGGATAAAGCCTAATAGACAGTGTAATAGGGTTGATTTCCCACAACCAATATCACCTTGTAAAAAAAGGCGATGACCTTCAGGGAGTTCAAAAGAAAGGTTATCAATAATCATGCGTTGGTCGCGCATGATCTGTAATTGTTTGACTTCGAGGACGTTCATCAAGATTTATCCTGTGTTTTTTTAATATCATTCAGTTGAAAGCCACGTGCTTTTAGCGCCATTTCTGTTTTTTCTGCTTTAACGAGTGCATGAATTAATAATAATGCCACACGTTGTGAGGCAATGAATAAGGTTCTACCGTTAAGTTTTGGCTGATATCCGCGTGCGCGCATCGCCATATCCATTTTTTTATGTACATCACCAAGTACAGAAATATAACGCACGGTCAGAACGAATAGGTGAAGTAGTTTTTCAGGCAATGGCAAACGACACAATGCTTGCAATAAAAGGCTCTCGTTCATATCAATTAACAAGAGGCGAGTTAAGCTTAAAATTAAATTGAAACGTAGCGTGATGAGTAGCGCGAGCTGAATACCCATTGGATTCAATGCTAAGCCTTGTTCAGTGATTTTCCAACTTAAGGTCAACCAAACAAGCAAAGTAAAGAAATTCAGTTTCAACCAATATTTAAAATAATCGGCGAGGGATTTTTGATATCGAATTAGCGTAATAAGTAACCCGCTGAATACGATCAGATTAAGGATAATAAGCATTGAAATATGTGTCATTGTGCTGACGATAAGTCCACACAAAAACACATAAATTAATCGCAAGTGCGGTTGAAAAATAGCAAGAAAATTCATTTCACCACACTGAGCGCTGTTGGATACATTTTGTTTAACAATAAGACCACCCCGACGCTGACGATACTGTCGATAATAAACACAGGAATATGTGATATTACCAGCAGCATGATCAGATCGCTGTAAGCTTTACCACCATCTAGAGCCAAGACTAAAGAGGCGAGCAAGGCTGAACCGCCAACGCCGATCACGCCAGCACCAATACCTGCAGTAATTTGAGTTCGACGGGAATTGTCATTTTCAAGTCTTTTTGCAAATAACCAATGTACAAGAAGAGCAGGTAATGCCATTACGCATAAATTGACGCCTAATACAGCAAATCCACCGAAGGAAAAGAGCAGGGCTTGTAGGACTAATGCGATTAAAAAGGCAGGGAAAACGGCCCAGCCAAGAAACAGACCAGCCATGCCGTTTAAGATAAGATGCACGCTACCAATGCCTACCGGTACATGAATGGTTCCAGCAACAAAAAAAGCAGCAGCAAACAATGCTGTTAGCGGCAATTGCTGCGAATTGAGTCGTTTAAGACCAATCATTACGCAGACTAATGCGACAGCTGCACCACTAAGCAATACGGGTGTATGCAACACACCTTCCGATAAATGCATATTATCTTTCCTTAGATTGCGACGCACGCGTCATCTTTGAGGCTCTAATCAATGCCCATAAGCCGAAAATGCCAACAATATAACCGATACCACCAATAATATCGTGTAGGTAAATTTTGTCTTTTAATTTAGAAATATCTTCGCGGACCAACATCAATGCATTGTCATTGTTATTAGTGGCTTGCGCAGATACTCTGTTGGCAACAATTGAGGCTCGATGTCCTTCTTCACCTTCTATCACTACTTTAATGGCACCTTCGGCAGTGGTATTGATCGGATAGGCAAATAGCCCATCTCGATCTGTTTTGCCTTCCAATAGAGGGGAGTCCTGGCCAGCTTGCAAAATCTCCATATAGGTTTCTGCCGCTGGGGTCATATCGGAATAATAGGCTTTGCCAGAAACTGTGCGTCCATCATATTGTGCAAAAACATGCAAACTATGAGCCAATGCGGATGGTGCGCACAGCCAGGTGAAAAGTGCGGTTAAAAATACAACTCTTTTCATTATTTCGCATCAAAAGTCAGCATATATTCAACACTACGTTTGCTATAGTCAGGATTGTCTTTAACCGGCTCGTCAAATTCAGCCCAGACTTTGTTATAGCCCGCTTTAGGGGTGAATTGTGCAATACCTTTTTCATTGGTTAAGTTGAATGGGTGATCTTCGCCTAAACCCACTTTGATGCCTTGCACTGGTTTACCTTTTACTAACACGAGAATATCCAGTGGTTGTCCCGCTTTCGGTTCACTTTGTGGAATAAGCTCATAATCCATATTGTGTGATTTATTCGCTTGCGCATCCCAGTGTAAAATCGCTTTGCCGAATTTGACTGGGTTAACACTGAGTACAGCTTCAGGTGCTTGCTGTTTGGTTTTTTCGACATATTTACCGCTTGGCAATTTCGACCAAACACCATTATCAAAGCGAATAAATGCGATGGCAGCATCAGGTGCGGCAAAGTGCGCTTCGCCTTCTTTAAAGTTTACTGTGGCATTTTGCAATTGGCCTTTAGCATCAAGTAGGCGTACCGCTTTTAATTTGCTTTGAGGATAGGTTTCGGTTTCCTCATGACCAAATTTAACCACATATTGCCCTTTTGCATCCTTAGCAGGCTTCAACCAAACATTATGTGCATTAGCGAGTGAAGCACCGAATAGTGCGGTAATAAACAATGCTGTTTTTTTCATGGAAGTTCTCCTTTTCTAACATGTGAATACTGTGATAAAGTATAAAATATGAAGTAACTTCAGAGTCAAGTGTAATTTAATAAAAAATGAAAATTGGTCAACTAGCCAACATTGTTGGCTGTACGGTGGAAGCTGTACGTTTCTATGAAAAACAAGGATTAATCGAGCCAGCCAAACGAACGAGCGGTAATTTTCGTGTTTATACGGAAGAGCATTTGAAACAACTTTCTTTTATTTGTTATTGTCGCAGTTTGGATATTTCACTAAAAGAAATCAAAATGTTGCTCAATCCTCAATGTGCCACTCAAGAGCAGGAACGAGAAATCAATGAGCTGCTAGATCGACATATTCGAGAAGTGTCAAAACGGATCCATGAATTGGCTCACTTACGAATTCGCTTAATTCAGCTCAAAGGCAAATGTAGCCAGTTTGAACAAAATAATGATTTAATGAATACCTTATTGCAGCATAGCGGCATTAATTTTGTGCCGCTAAAATGATGTCTAGCACGAGTACCAGTAAAAATTTTTCAAATAATGTTTAAATATCGAACAGTGAAACATAGAAAAGCTGAAAATAAACATCAAAAAAGAGTAAAATTGGAACAGACTGCTTTTTTATTTTAAGGAGAAAATCATGCATGAGATGTCTCTCTGTCAGAATATTATGGAAATTATTGATCAACAACAGAAAAAGCATGAAATCCATGAAGTGACAGATATTTGGCTAGAAATTGGGGCACTGTCTTGTGTCGAGCAAAGTGCGGTAGAATTTTGCTTTGAAATTATGCGCAAAGATACCGTTGCTGAAAACTGTCAGTTACATTTTATTCATTTACCTGCGATTGCATGGTGCTGGCAATGTCAAAAGGAAGTTGAGATTGAAGCCTATCAAGATTGCTGTCCACATTGTCACAGTGCATATTTACAACGTCGAAGTGGCACCGAATTTAGAGTGAAAGAAATTGCCGTAAAATAGCAAAGATATCTAAATGGACAAATTAAATTTGATCTTTTGAATATAAAATACGCTAACTACTTGATAGTATGTATTTATCTCTCTTCAAAGAATATATTTAAGATAGAGAATATGGTATTCTAACGCATGTGAATTACCATAGATTCTAAGTATTTACAGAATAAACGAAAAATTATTGAGGTGACTTATGTGTACAACCTGTGGCTGTGGCCATCCAGATCAAGTCAGAATCGGTGAATTACCGCATGTTCATCATGATTCCAATGCGCAACATGCAACAAAACTACCTAATTTTTCTCATTCCTCCTTCCGCATGCCAGACACGCCGCAACAAGAAGAAACCCAGCAACGATTACTGAAAGTAGAGCAAGATATTCTTGGTGCCAACAATCAGTTAGCCGATATGAATCGTCGCTTTTTTGCCAATCAGCATATTTTGGCACTTAATCTTGTTTCAAGTCCTGGTTCAGGCAAAACAACCTTATTGACGACTACGTTAAATGCATTAAAAAATGACTATCCTTGTTATGTGATCGAAGGGGATCAGCAAACAGAAAACGATGCGGATCGTATTCGTCAAACCGGTGTGCCGGCAATTCAAGTCAATACAGGTAAAGGATGTCACTTAGATGCACAAATGATTGGTAATGCATTAGTGAAATTGCAGCCACAGGAAAATAGTCTGATGTTTATTGAAAATGTCGGAAACCTAGTCTGCCCATCAGAATTTGATTTAGGTGAGCATGCCAAAGTGGTGATTTTATCCGTGACAGAAGGTGAAGATAAACCGCTGAAATATCCACATATGTTTGCGGCTTCTAAATTAATGATTTTAAATAAAGTGGATTTACTACCTTACTTGAATTTCGATGTGGAAAAATGTATTGCTTATGCGAAACAAGTGAATCCGACAATTGAGGTTATCCAGTTGTCTTCTCAAAGTGGAGAAGGATTACAGCAATGGCTAGACTGGTTAAAAGCGCAAGAACGATAGGAGCATCAAATGCAGTTTGTTGATGAATTTCGTGATCCTGAACTGGCCAAAAGTCTGTTGCAGCGACTACAAAAAATAATGGAAAAACAACAGCACTTTACGCCAGAAAATCCGTTATATCTAATGGAGGTCTGCGGCGGACATACCCATACCATTTTTAAATTTGGACTAGATCGTCTATTACCCAAAAGTATTGAGTTTATTCACGGTCCAGGCTGCCCAGTATGTGTCTTACCGATGGGGCGAATTGATGTTTGTATTGAGATTGCTCGTCGTCCAGAAGTGATTTTCTGTACTTTCGGTGATGCCATGCGAGTACGCGGACGTTTAGGTTCATTATTAGAAGCCAAAGCACAGGGCGCAGATGTTCGAATTGTTTATTCACCGCTTGATGCATTGAATATCGCATTGAATAATCCAGACAAAAAAGTGGTGTTCTTTTCACTTGGTTTTGAAACGACCATGCCAAGTGCCGCAATTACCTTGCAACAAGCGAAAAAACAACAGGTAAAAAACTTTTTTGTGGTATGCCAAAATATTACTATCATCCCGACATTACACAGCTTATTGTCGCAAGGACAAGTAAAAATTGACGGCTTTATTGCGCCCGGTCATGTCAGCATGGTAATTGGTTCTGAACCTTACCAAGAATTATGTGACACCTATCATAAGCCTTTTGTGATCACTGGTTTTGAACCTTTAGATATCCTACAAGCAATTTTAATGTTGGTAACACAGATTGCTGAACAACGCTGTGAAGTGGAAAATCAGTATAAACGCATTGTGCACCAACATGGCAATGTGTTGGCTCAACAGGCAATCAGTGAAGTATTCCGCTTGAAAGCCAGCAGCGAATGGCGTGGATTGGGCGAAATTGCAGAATCAGGCGTAGAACTGACAGATGATTATCAATGCTTTGATGCAGAAGCGCATTTTGCATGTCAGCCACATCAAGTTGCTGATGATCCTGATTCTCGCTGCGGTGATGTATTAATCGGTAAATGCAAGCCGGCTGATTGCCCATTATTTGCTAAAAAATGTAATCCAGACAATGCTTATGGTGCGTTAATGGTGTCTTCCGAAGGGGCATGTGCGGCCTATTATCAATATAGACGGGAATAAAACAATGACTGATTTTATTACAATGGCACACGGAAATGGTGGTGCCACAATGCAAGAGTTGATCCGCGATTATTTTGTCGAGGCATTTGATAACCCAATACTTTCACAAGGCGAAGATCAGGCTCGCATTGCTTTACAAGAGTTGAATGCTTTAGGTGAGACTCTGTCATTTTCTACCGATAGTTTTGTGATTGATCCGATTTTTTTCCCGGGTGGTGACATTGGTAAACTCGCCGTGTGTGGCACAGCTAACGATGTAGCGGTATGTGGTGCCGTACCAAAATATTTATCCTGTGGGTTTATTCTGGAAGAAGGCTTACCATTAGAAACTTTAAAAAAATTGATTCAATCTATGGCAAAAGCCTGCCATTCAGCTGGTATTCAAGTGGTAACAGGTGATACCAAAGTAGTACAAAAAGGCGCGATAGATAAAGTGTTTATCAATACGGCAGGCATTGGTGTGATTCCAAACGGACTCGACTGGGGTGTACATCGCATTCAACCAGGTGATCAGATTATCGTGAGTGGTACTTTGGGTGATCATGGTGCAACCATTTTGAATTTACGCGAAAATCTTGGTATTCAAACGGACTTACGCAGTGATTGTGCTGTGCTTGCCCCGCTTATTGATTGTATTCGTCCGATTGAAGGCGTGAAAGCTGTGCGCGATGCAACCCGTGGTGGTGTGAATGCGGTACTCCATGAATTTGCACAGGCACAGAAAGTAGGGATTCAAATTGATGAAACGGTATTACCAATTCGTCAGGAAGTACGCGGTATTTGCGAATTACTCGGTTTAGATGCGTTAAATTTTGCTAATGAAGGTAAATTGGTGATTGTGGCGGATAAAGAAAAAACAGCTGAAATTCTGACCGCACTTCGTAGCCATCCATTAGGTGAAAATGCGGCCGTAATCGGCGAGGTAACGACTGATGGCAAAGTTCGTGCTGTTGGGCTTTTCGGTCAAAGTCGCTTGTTAGACTTACCGCGTAACGAACCTTTACCACGAATCTGTTAAGCAAAAACCGGTTTAATGTTAAATTAAACCGGTTTTAGTTTGTGAATTGATATGTGCGAGAAGGGTAGTTATTTTTTCCAAATAACGTGGAATTCACGATCTTCTTCTCGGTGTGAAATTAAGAATTTTGCAAACACATCATCCATTTCATCTTTCTCATTCACTAATCCCACCCAAACTTCAGCAAAAGCGTCAGGATCGATTAATACCCCAATTTCTTGTTCCCAATCATCTGCCGTTTCGACAAACTCGACCGCACCACGATCTTCAAATTGCAGATTGAATAGCATAATATCTGCTGGATCGAGATTTTCGCCCGCCATCTCTAAGAAAATATCATAAGCAAGATCAATCGCTGCATCTGGATCGAGTTTTTGAATATCAGTTGTCATTGGGTTTTCCTTCATTAAGTCAATTGCACGTATGATACCGCAAGAAACAGAAAACAAAAAGTGCGGTCAAATTTATCGTTGTTTTTGACCGCACTTATTTTTAGTTGCCGTAACTAGCCCGTATTTCGCATACCTGCGGCAATACCTGTGATGGTAATCATCAGGGCTTGTTCTACATCAGGGCTTGGGTTTTCAGGCGATTCACGGAAACGACGGAGCAGTTCCACTTGAAGAAGATTGAGTGGATCCGTATAAACATTACGTAACGCAATAGAATCGGCGATCCACGGCAAGTCCGCCATTAATTCATCTTTGTGAGAAAGCGAAAGCACGGTTTTAATATCTGCATTCAGTTGATTACGCAGATTTTCACCTAAGTACCAAAGTTCTTTTTTCACTAAGTTATGATCATATTGTTCAGAAAGCCAAGTATCGGTTTTACTGAACACCATTTCTAACATCCCCACACGAGTAGAGAAGAATGGCCAAGCTTTACACATTTCTTCAATAATATGACCTTTGCCTTCATCTACAATTTTTTGAATTGCCGCACCCGCACCAAGCCATGCCGGTAGCATTAAGCGGTTTTGCATCCAAGCAAAAATCCATGGAATGGCACGCAAGCTTTCTACGCCACCATTTGGATTACGTTTTGCAGGGCGAGAGCCAAGTGGTAGTTTAGACAGTTCTTGTTCTGGTGTGGCACTGCGGAAATAAGGCACGAAGTCTTTATCCCCACGAACAACACTACGGTAAATGTCACATGAAGTAGCGGAAAGCTCATCCATGACGGTACGCCATTCTGCTTTAGGTTCTGGCGGTGGGAGTAAGTTTGCTTCTAAAATCGCGCTCGCGTAAAGATCAAAGGTTTCAACCGCAACTTCGGGTAAACCAAGTTTAAAGCGAATCATTTCCCCTTGTTCAGTCACACGTAAACCATTTTTGAGTGAGCGTGGAGGTTGAGAAAGTAATGCTGCATGTGCAGGCGCACCACCACGACCGATTGTACCACCACGACCATGGAATAAAGTGAGTTCAATACCCAGTTCTTCGGTTAAATTGACTAATGCTTCTTGTGCACGATATTGTGCCCATGAAGCTGCCATCATTCCCGCATCTTTAGCTGAGTCAGAATAACCAATCATCACCATTTGGTGATTGTTAATTACGCCACGATACCAACCAATATTAAACAATTGACGCATGACACCTTCAGAGGCATCTAAGTCATCTAAGGTTTCAAAGAGTGGCACGACAGGAATGTGATAAGGCACGCCCGCTTCTTTTAATAATAAATGCACAGCAAGAACATCAGAGGCGCTTCTTGCCATGGAAATAATATAGCAAGCAATTACACCTTGTTTTTGTTGTGCAATGACTTTGCAAGTCTCTAAAATTTCTTGGGTTTCTGCAGATGGCTCCCAATGGGTTGGAATTAATGGACGGCGAGAATTTAATTCACGCACCAAGAAAGATTGTTTTTCTGCTTCGCTCCATTGTGCATAATCTCCAATACCAAGATAACGGGTAATTTCAGCAATCGCATCTGTATGACGCGTACTTTCTTGACGGATATCCATTTGTGAAAGGGTAACCCCAAAACAGCGAATACGATGCAAAATATCCAATAAGGATCCATTGGCAATAATCCGCATGCCGCATGCCATCAATGATTGATAGCAATCATAGAGTGGTTCCCAAAGTTGATTATCTTCCATGATGATATCTGCTTGGCTTACGCGTGGCGGACGATTTGCCATGCAATCTTCAAAGTAATCAAGGGTCGCGATAAGTTTTGCACGAAGCGCTTTGACCACAAAACGATAAGGTTCTAAATGTTCACCATATTTTGCGGTAAATTCTGGTGTGCATTTCACCATGGATAATTCATCGGCAAGGGATTTAATGTCATTTAAGAATAAATCCGCCGCTTTCCAACGAGCAAGATAGAGCACTTGTTGCGTAATTTTTGAAGTAACAAATGGGTTACCATCACGGTCACCGCCCATCCAAGAAGAAATTCTGACAGGACGTAAGCCCACAGGTAAATCGTAGCCTAAGAATTCACGAGCATGTTCATTTAGTTGACGTAAGAATTCCGGTACTCCTTGCCATAGGCTATTTTCGATCATGGCATAGCCCCATTTTGCTTCATCGAATGGGGTAGGGCGAACAGTACGGATTTCATTGGTATGCCAAGCTTCAGCAATTAAACGAAGCAACAGACGTTCAATAATGCCGCGTTCTTTCGGTGTTAAATCATCGTGTTCTAATTTGCTTAAGCATTTATTGATCTCAACGTGTTTGTGGATTAACGAACGTCGTGTGGTTTCGGTTGGGTGTGCGGTTAATACTAGCTCAATGAGCAAGTTTTCAACGGTTTTGTAAACTTCTTCTTTTGAAATATTTAATGCTTTTAAGCGTTGGAATAAAGCACTTAATGAACGATTAGAAGATTGTAAATCTTTGTGTTGGCGAGAGACCGTTTGGTATTGTTCAGCGATATTCGTTAAGTTAAGGAAATGGCTGAATGCACGCGCAACGGGAATAATGTTTTCGTTAGAAATGGTGGAAAGGGTATCTAACAATGTTTTACGTGCTTGGCTATCACCCGCTCGAGATTGTTTGGACAATTGACGAACATTTTCAATTAAGGTGAGAATGTTTTCGCCTTGTGCATCATTAATGGTTTCTCCAAGAAAACGCCCTAGCATATTAATGTTATGGCGGAGAGTGCGATACTCATCAGTCATATGAACTCCGATAAAGAAAAAAATAAAACTAGGGGAGATATAACCAAAAATATGTATCGGGATCAAATGCTCTACGTCAAAAACTTGCATTAAATCAAAAAAGGCTAAAATAAGTAAAAAAATGACCGCACTTTTTTAGATAAAATTCAAAGTGCGGTCAAAAAGTTTAATGTTTATTTAAGGTTGCGAACTGATTTTCGAATGACGAGTTCAGGATGGATCGCAATGCGGTGTTTTTCGTGATTATCGTTATCTTTATTGGCAATACGCTCAAATAAAAGATTAACCGCTTGTGCACCTAAACGAGACTTCGATTGGTGAATCGTTGTGAGCGGCGGTGCATAGAAACGTGATGAGTGAATATTATCATAGCCGATAATCGAAATATCATCAGGCACGCGCAAGCCTTTTTCCGTAATCGCAGAAATTGCACCTAATGCCATTACATCATTACAACAGAACACGGCAGTAGGTAGACTATCTTGTGCAAGAATTTTATTCATACACTCGTAACCGTCTTCAGGCTCGAAGAAACCTTCCATAATCCAATTTTCATGGATCGGTAGATTGGCTTCATTCATGGCTTTTACAAAGCCCTCGTAACGGGTTCTTGCAGTCGTTTTATCTAATTCACCCGCAATAAGACCAATGGCTTTATGGCCACAATCAATTAAATGTTTCGTGGCAAGGTAACCGCCCGTAAAACTGTTATCTTCAATGATATCGGTATCTGTATTTGGCCCCCAATCCATTACCACCATCGGCACAGACGAGAAACTAGAAAGTACATCGAGCGAATGTTGTGTGTATTCAGAACACATGACCAATAAACCATCTACACGTTTTTTGGCAAGCATTTCGACGTGGTTTTTAATTTTTTCAGGATCATTTTGTGTATTACACAAAAAAAGTGAATAGCCTTGACGATAACAATGATCTTCAACGGCATGAATGATTTCAGCAAAATAAGGGGATTCACTGGTGGTAACAATCATCCCAATGGATTTTGTCGTATTGACTTTCAAACTCCGAGCAACAGCACTTGGTGAGTATTTCAAGCTTTTAATGGCTTGCATCACCGCCTCTTCGGTTTCTTTTGCTACAAAACGGGTTTTATTAATTACATGGGAAACAGTGGTGGTGGAAACACCGGCCATTTTCGCGACATCTTTAATTGTTGCCATAATTTTGCCTCTAGAGAATTTTTCCTATTATAAAGACTGTCACCAAATAGGTTAAGTAAATTATAAAAAATTTTTGAAAAAACGTGCTTTATTGTTAGAATGGGTTATCTTTAACTAAACAAGTGGGAAATTAAAATGAGTGATTTTGGTTACGCAATGTTAGCTGTAGTGCTTTCTTTAAGTGTTGTAGTCGGTTTAGCGACTGCAATTTTCTAATTGAAAGAAATAACATATTAATCCGTTTAAAATAGACCGCGCTTTAAGCATTTAAAGTGCGGTTATTTTTTTAAGGCTTTTTAAAGTTGTGTTAAAAGCCATGCCATAGGACTATTTCTTTAGTATAATTTGCAACTATTTCCGTTTGTTGTAATCAAAATACTGCAAAAACCAAATTTGAGATAATTATGAATAAATATTTGATTTCACTAGATAAAGATGTTCAGCGTCGTGAGCTGTTTTTTGCTCAACCAGATACGGCAGATTTCGTTGTATTTTCAGCCATTAATACCATGAAAAAAGAATGGGATGAATTGGCAGAAGTATTCAATCCAACGAAGTTTGAACAGCATTATGGGCGCAACGTCACAAAAGGTGAAATAGGTTGTACATTAAGTCATTTAGCGGTTTATCGCCAGATCGTAGAAGATCAAAATGTGACGGAAAATGACTATGCATTGATCTGTGAAGATGATGCGTTATTTAATGCTAATTTATCACCAAAAACGATCGCACTTTTAACCGAAAAATGTGATGCAGATATTGTATTAATCGGGCAGTCAAAAATTGCGGAATTTGATGATGTGGAATTAGAAATTAATTATCCAACCACTTTTTCATTCTTGCGCCAAACTATTGGTGATGTCACCGTGGCTTACCCGTATAAAAGTTATTTCGCAGGTACGGTGGCATACTTAATCAAAAAATCAGCGGCACGTGCATTTTTAAAGCAACTTGAACAAGAAAAACCGTTTTGGCTTGCTGATGATTTCTTGCTATTTGAAACCCAATTCCAGATTAATAACAATGTGGTTCGACCGCTTGTGGCGATTGAAAATCCACAATTAGTGAGTAATTTGGAAGCGATTCGCGGTTCAAAATCTAATAATTTAGTGAAGAAATTAATTAAATATCCACTCAAAAAAATCTTAGCAGTGAAAAAGAATTTAGGAAAATAACGTAAAAATGACCGCACTTTTTAATCTTTTTTATCTTTACGATCCTTGGCTGTTTCATGTTGTACGAATGTCATTCGTCGCAGGTTTAGCGGCATTGGTTGTATTGGCTTATCAGTATTTTAAAAAGCAGAAACCACAAGGTATTACCGTGCCAGTGGATAGTTTAGTCGTTATCATTGGGCTGATTGCATTTAGCGTGATTCCACTTTTAGTCAATGGTACGCGAGATTTTTCTGTCATCACCATGTATGTGAAAGAGCTGATTTTATTTATCTTCGGCGTGGGACTTTATAATGCCTTCTATGCCAATGTAAATGATCAACTGAAGGTGGTGCGTGATTTACAACTCGGTGTAGTAGTGCAGTTTGCAGTAGGCGTGATTGGCTTACTCGGTGCATCATTTATGATTGATTTCTTGCTTTCAACCAATGCGGTGTTGCCTGCACGTTTTTATGGTTCGGAGCAGGAGTATCGTTTATATAACATCACCGCAACTGCCTTTTTCCAGTTGAGTTTATTCTATTTAATGCTGTTGCATTTCTTACTGGCTTACAACGCTAAACATAATACGCTTCCGAGTATTCTGGTATTTTTAATGTTATGTATCGGATTAATTTCAGGGCGTACATTCCTTCTGTTATCGGTTGTGAGCATTTTAGTGTATTTCAAATGGCGTTATGTTCCATCACTCATTGCGTTTGCTGTTTTGGTATTATTACTGGCCTATTTCTTACCTGAAAATCCTTATGTGGCACATGCTTTAGAGCCCGTGATTAATTTATTACACGGTGCAGGATTTGTCAGTTCGTCAACAGATACCTTGATGAAAAACCACCTCTTTATGCCAACGCTCAAGCAGTTCATTTATGGCGATGGTATGTATATGACAGGTGAGTTAGAAGTTGGCCGTTATTATGGGCATACGGACTCTGGTTTCTTACGCCAAATTCTTTATGGCGGCGTGTCTTATGCTTTAGTGTGTTTTGCCGTGACATTCTATTTTGTACGCAAAGTTGCCTTAAACTGGTTTGATGGCAGCTGGAAATTTATTCTTTCTGCCTTTGTGATTTTAGCGTTCTGTAACATCAAAGCGGATACCTTTGCTTTCCCAGGCATTATGTTTGTCATGCTGATGTTCTTATCGCTTTTTGGCACTCACGGTAAACAACTTATTTTATTTAAACAACAGGAGCAGAAAGATGTTTAGTATCATCGTGCCTTCTTATAATCGGAAAGAAGAAATTCCTGCCTTATTGGAAAGTTTAACTAAGCAAACCACCTATAATTTTGATGTGGTGATTGTGGATGATTGCTCGAAAGAACCCGTTGAAGTGACACAATCGTATCCATTTGCAGTTAAAGTTATTCGTAACGAAACCAATCAAGGGGCGGCAGAAAGCCGTAATATTGGGGTACGAAATGCGGATAATGAATGGTTGTTATTTCTTGATGACGATGATCGTTTTGCAAATGATAAATGTCAGAAATTAGCCGATGTGATTGCCGAGCATCCCGATGTTAACTTTGTGTATCATCCAGCTAAATGTGAAATGGTCAATGAAGGTTTTAGCTATGTGACTAACCCCATTGATCCACAAGAGATTAGCGTAGAGCGAATTTTACTGGCGAATAAAATCGGTGGTATGCCGATGATTGGGGTAAAAAAAGATCTGTTTTTAAAAATTGGTGGATTATCGACCGCACTTCGTTCATTGGAAGACTACGATTTCTTGCTGAAGCTTGTACAAGATCCAACGTTTAAAGCGTACAAAGTGGCAGAACCATTAACTTATTGTACCTTCCATACCAAGCGTTCTAGCGTATCAACGGATACGACTAATACGCAAAAAGCGATTGATTATATCCGTGAACATTATGTGAAAACGGCAGAGCAAGAAAAGAATTTTGCCATCAACGCACAATATATGTTGGCTTACCCACATATTATGAATTTATCCCGTAAAGCCGCTTTTTACTATTTTGAGATTTTTAAATTAACGAAAAGTATTAAGCAGCTAGTCATTGCCTTTGTGGTTTTAATTTCACCTAAATTGGCAATTAATTTGAAACGGTTTATGTAGATAACTTATTAGATAGAGAAGTATGAAATTTTCAGTTTTAATGTCCTTATACATTAAGGAAAATCCACAATATTTAAGAGAGTGTTTTGAAAGTTTAGTGGCTCAAACCCATCCTGCAGATGAGATTGTGTTGGTGTTTGATGGTGCTGTCACACCTGAATTGGAGGCCGTGGTTTCTGAATTCGAAACAAAATTACCCTTAAACTTAGTGAAGTTGCCAAAAAATTTAGGCTTAGGCAAAGCGCTTAATGAAGGTTTGAAACATTGTTCGCACGATTGGGTATTTCGTATGGATACCGATGATATTTGTGTGCCAGAACGTTTTGCAAAACAAGTGTCGTTTATTGAGCAACATCCGGATACGATTATTTTCGGTGGGCAGATTGCTGAGTTTGGCGAAAATATTCAAGACATCGTGGCATATCGTAACGTGCCGACTGAAGCACAAGATATCGTTAAATTTACCCAAAAACGTTGTCCGTTCAATCACATGACGGTGGCATATCAAAAAAGTGCGGTTATTAATTGTGGTGGATATGAGGATTTACAGGAAGATTATTACCTGTGGATTAAGCTTGTGGCGCAAGGACAAAAAGTGGCAAACTTGCCGGACATTTTAGTTTATGCCCGCGTGGGTAATGGCATGGTAGGGCGTCGTCGTGGTTTAAACCAAGCGAAAGCAGAATGGCGTTTATTTAAATTGAAACATCGCTTAGGTATTCAAGGCTTATTTTCAGGCTTATTCACCTTTGCCTTGCGCTCAGGTTCTCGCTTATTACCAACCTCATTATTGAAAGCTGTTTATAACAAATTTTTACGCAAATAATGCGATATTTTGAACATTAAAAAAAGGAAAAGAAATGAATTTAATCTCAACGTTAAAAATGACTGCATTATCGACCGCACTTTTATTGGCGGGTTGTTCAAGTAATACGACAACAACGGCAACCTCATCCACGAAAAGTATTCCGTCAGTAAGCAGTAATGCTGTTTATAGCAAACCAAGAACTTTAGATAACTTTAATGATTATGTTCAGTTCTTAAAAGGCAAAGCGGCTGCTGAAGGCGTATCATTGTCAGTATTGAATGCACAAAATAATATTCAATATATGCAAAAGGCTGTAGATTTGGATCGTGCACAAGCGGGGAGAAGCCAACGTAATGCGGATCAACCACAGTTACCGAATCCAAACGGTACAACGAATTATTTGAATAAAGTACTGACCCAAAACAAAGTAGACATTGCCGAAGAGCGTTATTGGGAAGTCCAGGCACCATTACAACAAGCAAGCCAACGCTATGGCGTTCAACAAGAATATATCCTTGCTTTATGGGGTATGGAAAGTAGTTTTGGCTATTATCAAGGTAGTTATGATGTACTATCAGCTTTAGCCACATTAGCCTTTGATGGCAGACGTGAAGCCTTATTTAGCAAAGAATTTGTGAATGCAATGAAGATGTTAGAACGTGATCATATTCAACGTAATAGAATGTTAGGCTCTTGGGCAGGCGCAATGGGACAAACTCAATTTATGCCAAGCGCATTCTTAAACTATGCGGCAGATGGTAATAATGATGGCGTGAAGGATATTTGGACGAACCAATTTGATGCGTTTGCTTCAATTGCAAATTATCTCCACACTGTAGGTTGGGATAACAAATTGCCTTGGGGCGTTGAAGTAACATTAAATCAACCATTAGATTTATCGCTTTCAGGTATTGAGAAGAACAAAGCTCGTTCACTCAGCGACTGGCAGTCTAAAGGCGTCACTTTAGCGAGCTTTAGCCAACAAGAACAAGATAAACTTGCTGCGCTTTCTCAAGCTGATCTTTGGCTCGTTCGCCCTGATAAAGAAGTTGGTCGCGCATTCTTGGTTTCCAATAACTACCGCACGATTTTAGATTGGAACAAATCAAATTACTTCGGCGTGAGCATTGGTATGTTTGCTGATCGCATTAAGATGGCCACCAGCTTGTAGAAAATTATTTTCCTTTTATAATCCAACAAAGCTTTGTTGGATTATTTTTTATCTATAATTTGAATATTTGGAGAAAACGATGCAAAAAAAATGGCTTTCTATTTTATTGTTTGCACCTTTGATGCAGAGTAATTATGCATTGGCTGATCAAGTTACGAAAAAAGAATTGGATTATAAAGCACTAGGTGAAGTGTTGTTTTTTGATAAATCGATTTCTTTTAATAAAACACAAAGCTGTTCAACCTGTCATAGTCCAGATTCCGCTTTTGTGGATCAACGTAAAAACTCTGCAAACCAAATGGTCTCAGAAGGGGATAATCCTCATCTTCATGGTAATCGTAATGCTAATACTGCGCTTTATGCGATGTTCTCACCAGATTTTCATTTTGATAAAAAAATTCAAGATTATGTAGGCGGACAGTTCTGGGATGGTCGTGCGAAAGATTTAGCCGAGCAAGCAGGCGGACCACCAGTAAACCCAGTAGAAATGGGCATGCCGGATAAGAAAGCTATTGTTGAACGTTTAAAAGCAGATCCGACCTATTACAAACCTATTACAGATCTTTATGGCGAAAGCATTTGGGCAGATACCGACAAGATTTATGCCATCATGGAAAAAGCCATTGGCGAGTTCGAAAAACAGGAATTATTTGCGCCATTCTCTTCAAAATATGATCGTGCTTTAAAAGGTGAAGCAGAATTGACCGCACTTGAATCTGAAGGTAAGGCATTATTTTTCGATAAAACACGCACAAATTGTAGTAACTGCCACCAATCAAGTGAAGCGAATTCAGCAAAAGAAACTTTTACGAATTACCGCTATTTCAATATCGGCGTACCAAGTAATCAAGAATTAATTAAGCACAATAAATTAGCTGTCGATTTTGTGGATAATGGGTTATTGGATAATCCGATGGTGAAAGGCGATGAAAAGCAAAAAGGCAAATTTAAAGTGCCAACTTTGCGTAATATTGGTGTTACTGCGCCTTATATGCATAACGGTGTTTTCCGCGATTTAAAAACCGTTTTACTATTTAAAGACAGTTTCAATAATCCTAATCGTAAAGTGAATCCTGAAACAGGGAAAGCATGGGAGAAAGCCGAATATGCTCAAACCATTAATCCTGATGTTTTAAAAGCAAAACCGCTTACAGATGAAGAGATTAATGCGTTAGAAGCATTCTTAAAAACATTAACTGACGAAGCTTACGAAGAATAAGTAATCGCCTGAGTTGAATTTAGCAATCGTTTTCGGTATTATTCGCACCGATAATTATTATCATTTATTTTTTAATTTTACTCAGGAGATTTTTCTTATGAAAAAACGTTTTTCAACTTTAGCAATTGCGACCATTCTTGGTTTAACTGCTGGTTTTGCCAATGCTGACCCCGTAAAAGTAAAAGATATACTTGATCGTGAAGTCACTGTTGATTTACCGGCAAAACGCGTGGTACTTGGTTTCTATTATCAGGATTATATGGCAGTTGGTGGTGACAAAGCGTTAGATAACGTTGTCGGTTTTTCTAAGAAAGTATGGTCTTCTTGGGCACCAGCAAGCTGGGAATTATTCAGCAAAGCGGTGCCAAAATTGAATCAATTAGATGATGTGGGCGAAGTAGAAGAAGGCACATTCTCTGTGGAAAAAGTGCTTTCATTAAAACCTGATCTTTTAGTCTTAGCAGATTGGCAGTACGAAATGCTAGGATCTGATTTAGACGCCATTAATGAAGCGGGCATTCCAATTGTGGTATTAGATTACAATGCTCAAACCTTAGATAAGCACATTAAATCTACTGAAATTATTGGCGAATTAACCAGTCAGAAAGATCGCGCAGCAAAAATTGCGAAAGAATACAAAGACATTGTTGAACATATCCAGACTACGGTTAAAAATGCGAAATTAGTAAAACAACCGAAAGTGTATGTAGAGTTTGGTCGTGGTGGTCCAGCTGAACAAGGGATGACGTTCTTCTCTAGCATGTGGGGCTCAATGATTAGCCTTGTTGGTGCAGAAAACGTGGCGCCTGCAGAAATTGGCAAATGGGGCACATTAGCTGCTGAAAAAGTATTAGCTGCGAAACCGGATGCAATTATTATTACAGGCCGTGAAACTGAATTGAAGAAAAATCAAGACGGTATGGTAATGGGCTTCGGTATTGAAAAAGCAGAAGCGGAACGTCGTTTAAACGCATTCAAACATCGTGCGGGATGGGCTGAATTACCGGCAGTGAAAAACAACCGTGTTTATGCAGCCTATCATGCGAACTCTCGTACTTTATCAGATAGTGCTTCTGTTCAGTTTGTAGCTAAAGCGGCTTATCCTGATCTGTTTAAAGATTTAGATCCGCAACAAACTTACTTAAACTTCTATAAAAACTACTTACCGGTTACCCCGGAAGGTACGATTTATCTTTTCCCTGAAACCAAATAAGGGAAATACTAATCAATGAAAAACAATTCTGTTGTAGCAGATATTGTGGCTAACCAGCGTAAGCTTGAACGCAAACGCTGGTTTGTTATTTTATCTTTTCTAGTGATTGGCGTGGTCAGTCTTATTCTCGATGTGATGACTGGCCCTGCGATGCTATCGGTGTCAGAAGTTGTGAACGCCTTATTCGGCATTGGTGAAGTCGATAAAATGACAAACAATATTGTGCATAATTTACGTTTACCGATGGCATTGATGGCGCTTGTAGTGGGGGCAACATTGGCTGTTGGTGGGGCAGAGATCCAAACTTTATTAAATAATCCTATGGCGAGTCCTTATACATTAGGTCTCGCAGCTGCGGCAGGTTTTGGTGCCTCTATTGTGATTGCTTTCGGAAGTTTTGGTTTACCCGTACAAGTTGCCGTGCCAATTGGTGCATTTGTCATGACTATGCTCGCCTCGGGGATTCTTTTCTTATTTGCCTCTAAACGTCGTTTTAGCTCTGAAATGCTCGTGTTGGTAGGGATCGCATTGCTCTTTATTTTCCAATCCTTACTTTCATTAGTGCAATTTATTTCGGCGCCGGAAGTCTCGCAACAAATTCTATTCTGGCTATTTGGTAGTCTAAATAAAGCGACGTGGCAAAGTTTAATCATCATTATTGTCGTCACTACAATTTGTGTTGCATTACTTTCAAAAGAGCTTTGGAAATTGACCGCACTTCGTTTAGGAGAAGATCGTGCGGCGAGTCTTGGCATCAATTTGCAAGTATTACGTATTAAGGTTTTAGTTCTCGTCGCTATGATGACGGCGACAGCAATCAGTTTTGTGGGCGTGATTGGCTTTATCGGCTTAGTTGCACCACATGTTGCTCGAATGTTGCTTGGTGAAGATCAACGTTTCTTCTTACCGGGAGCCATGCTGGTTGGTGCAGCATTCTTATCTCTTTCTTCGGTATTATCCAAAGTCATTATCCCTGGCGCATTATTCCCCGTGGGGATTGTCACCTCGTTTATTGGGGTGCCTTTCTTCTTTTGGATTATTTTAAATAACAAGTGGGGACAATAATGTTAGAATTAAAGAATCTTACGGTAAAACGAGGTGATCTCACCGTTGCGGATCACATTAATGTCCGTTTTGAGGAAGGCAAAGTGTATACGGTACTTGGGCCAAACGGCACAGGAAAATCCTCTATGCTGAAAACCATTTTTGGTGAATTACCACATGAAGGAATGATTACCTATCAAGGCAAACAGCTAGAACAGACGAAGTTAGCCGATTGGCGTAAACCCATTGGCTATATGCCTCAAGATAGCCGAGTAGATGCAAGTTTGACCGCACTTGAAGTTGTCCTTTTGGGGCGAATGGATAGTCTAACGATGCGAGTAAGCGATGAACTTCTTACTGAAGCAGCAAGCATTATGGCTCAATTAGGTATTGGTCATTTAGCCCATCGTGATATTCTGAATCTCAGTGGGGGACAGCGTCAAATGGTGATGTTTGCCCAGGTTTTATTACGTGAGCCACAGATTTTAATGTTGGACGAGCCGGTGAGTGCGTTAGATATGCATCATCAGCTTAATCTATTAGAAGAAGTTTACACCTATACGAAACAGAAAAATCTGATTACTATAATGGTATTACATGATTTAAGTCTTGCTGCTCAATTTTCAGATGAGTTGATTTTACTTGGTGAAGGTAAAGTGCAAGGCGTGGGCGACGCTCATCATGTTTTACAAGTAGAAACCATTAATCGTTTATATTGTGTAAACGTTGAATTATTACAATGTAGTGCCGGTTTGCCGGTGGTTCGTCCACAACGTAAATCAGCGCATTCTTAAGAAGGAAATGAAAATGAAAAAAATCGCACTTGCAGCATTATTAGGATTAAGTTTTGCTGCTCAAGCCGCACATTATGACATCAAAATGTTGAATTCAAACAGTGAAGGCTCAATGGTTTTTGAACCGGGTTATTTAAAAGTACAACCAGGTGATACGGTGACATTTCGTGCAGAAAATAAAAGCCACTTTGTACACAGTAAAGCGATTCCTGAAGGCGCACAAAAATTCCAATCTGAAGAAGATCAGGAACTCACAATCACTTTAGATAAAGAAGGTGTTTATGTTTATACCTGCCCAGTACATCGTTCAATGAATATGAATGGTGTGATTCAAGTGGGTGATAATCTACCAAACAAAGAACAAGCAGAGAAAGTAGTGAAAGATCTTGAGAAGAAATCAATGACGAATAAAGGTCGTCTTGAAAAATATTTTGCTCAAGTAAAATAATCTTTGAAATCGATGCGCCAGTTAAATAATTGGCGCATCTTCTTTATGTTTAAATCCGTTATTATTTACTATGCTTACGATTACCACTTGTAAAACGTATCCTTCGGTCCCTCAAAATCTTATTCCTGTTCAAACACAACTTTCTAATCAAGGTATTCCTACTCAATTTTTGCCTTGGCAAGAAACATTACAGAGTCATTTTATTCTGCCTTTAGCAGCATGGGATTATGCGAATTTCTACAATGAATTTATTCAATGGATTAAACAGCATAAGAATGCGTTCATCAATCCTGCAGAATTAATGTTATGGAATAGTCATAAAGGCTATCTATGTGATTTGCAGAATTGGGGCATCAATGTCATTCCCACTCTTATTTGCTCAACAAAAACATCTGAAATTTTGATCGCACTTGAACGCCAAGATTGGCCAGAGTTTGTTATTAAACCTGCTGTAGGACAGAGTGGTAATTTGGTAACAAAACTAACACAAGGTGAAGCATTACCCGATCTTTCTGGGTATGGTGAGCAAGTTGTGTTACAGCCGTTTATTCCTGAAGTGGCTACAAATGGTGAAACCAGTTTGATTTTTTTCAATGGTGTATTTAGTCATGCTATTCGCAGACAGCCACCTCAAAATGAATGGCGAGCGAATTCACAATATAAAGTTGAAATTATCCCTGTTGAGGTTGATCGTCATATTATTGAAACCGCTCGCCATGTTTTACATAAATTGCCAGAGATGCCTGTCTATGCACGCGTAGATGGAACGATTATTGACAGTACATTTTTATTAAATGAATTGGAGTTGATTGAGCCTGCGTTATATTTAGATCGTTGGGAAGGGGTGACAGAGCGATTTGTGGATGTTTTAAAAACAAGAATAACGATATAAAAACTCTAAATACTTAGGTATGTGATAAAGAGTTGCAAAGCAAAAGGATGAATAACTTAAAGTAGAGAAAATAAAAATGATGCTAGAAGCTAAAAACACAGATTTTGAATACAAGAATGGTGATATATATTTTGGATTCGGATTATTTATCAATTTACATCTAAATAAAATTTATGTGCTTATCAGACGTCCATCAGATTTAACTCCAGTGTTAGAGGAGCTATCTAAATTTAATGTGATAAATTCTAGTGATATTTTAGATTGGGAGAAAAAAATTGAAAGTAATGGGCTATGTATAACTATCCAACCGACAGAATTGTATGGGTTTGACTGGGATCTTTACCATGATGGAAATGAAAAAGAGAATAAGACCTTTGAAGAAATATATATAACTATTGAAAGTAAATATAATAAACCAGGTAAATAGCTACAGTTTATTATTTAAAGTGCTAAGATATTGCAAATTTACCTCATAAAAAAACCTTACTTTTTACAGTAAGGTTTTTTTCATCTTAACCGATTAATTATTTTGCAGCTGGAGCGGCTGGAGCAGCTGGTGCTGCAGGTGCAAATTTTTGTGCTAAATCAGCACCGTCTTTTTGTAATTTAGCTACTGCAGCTTGTAGTTTTTCAACTTTAGCTTGATAAGCTTTAGTTTGTTCTTCAGTTGGTGCTTTAGTTGCTAAGTTTAATTGATCAACTAATAATTCACTTGATAATGCAAGTACTTCTTTATTTTGATCTTTAATGCTTTTCACTGAAGGTGCTGTAATATCTAATTTATCTAAGCTTGCAATTGTATCTTCAACAGTTTTGTTGAACGTTTTGATTGCTTCTTCAATTTTCTTCTCATCTTTTGCTTGAACCGCAGCAGTTAAATCAGATTGAAGTTTTTGTTGTGCAGCCATTTGAGCTTGCGCTTGGCTTGCATTCCATTCAAGTAATTTGTTGTAGTCAGCTTGTTCTTGAGCTGGTGTAGCTTCAGCAGGTTTAGCCGCTTCAGCTGGTTTTGCTGCTTCTTGTTTAGCTTCTGGCGCAGGCTGAGTAGTTTCAGGTTTCGCTGGAGCTGGTTTATCTGCTGGTTTATCACAAGCAGTTAAGAATAATGCAAATAATGCAGTTGCACTGATTTTAGTAAATTTGTTCATAAACAATCCTTTATTGATATATAAAAAATTTCTTAGCTTATAAAAACTAAGCCCCTTCTAAGACCGTACATTTTAGAATTAGTTTAAAAAAAATTCAAAAACTATTTTAGTGTTTGAATATATTCACTTAAATCATGAATATCTTGCTCACTTAAACGTTGTTTTGCAGGGCTTCCTGCACCAGTAATATTTCCCGCTTTTCGTTCTGAAAGTGCGGTTGAAATTTCTTCTGGTTTTAGTTGATTAATAATTTTTGACTCACCCATTGCTGGTTTTTCGCCTTGTTTCCCATGACAAGTTGCACAAGAGCGTTTATATACCTTTTCCGCTTTCACTAAGTCAGCTTCGGCAGAAAGGGCAGGAGGGGCAAATAAAAAGCCTAAAACGGGTAAAAGTGTAGAGAGTAAGTAAATTCGTTTTTTCATTTTGGCTAGCCTTTAAATAATTTATCTAAATCTTCTGCGGGAATTGCGCCTTCATATTTAGCCTGAATATTACCTTCAGGTGTAATCACAAAACTTGTTGGCGTACCGATAAGTTGATAACGTTCTGCTGTGATTTTTAATTGGTCTTTGATAACCGGCAACGTAAGCTGACGTTTGGCGACCACGGCTTTGGTATCCACTTTATCGCCATCTACATTAATGGCGATAAGTTGAACTTTATCTGGATTCGCTTCGGCCAATTTTTCGAATTCTTTTAATTCGGCAACACATCGCCCACAGGTTTCAGACCAGAATGTCAGTAAGCGAGTGCCTTTCCAATCATCAAGTTTCACTTCTTTACCTTGTAAATCATAGGCTGCGATATCTGGTGCTTTTTGACCAATCGCAGCAACTTCGTCTTTACAAGAAACACTGCCAAAAATGACCGCACTTATGGCTAGTAGTTTGACGAATTTATTTTTCATGAATTTCCTCTTTTACAAATTTTCCGTGATGGAGATAAATAACACGATCGGTTAACTCACCCAATTCTGGATTGTGCGTCACCATCACAATGGTTCTACCTTGGCGATTTAATTCTTGTAGTAAATCCAGTACAAGCGATTCATTTTTTTCGTCGAGATTACCCGTAGGTTCATCGGCAAAAATAACGGGTGGTTGGTTCACTAATGCGCGAGCAATACATACCCGTTGTTGTTCCCCCCCAGAAAGTTGGCTTGGACGGTGATCTATACGATGACCCAATCCTACTTGTTCGAGTACCGCTTTAGCCGCTGCTTCATCAATCACACTGTGATAGTGCTGAGCCAGCATCACATTTTCAAGTGCGGTCAAATAAGGAATTAAATGGAATTGCTGGAAGACTAGACCAATTTTTTCTGCACGGAAACGCTGACGACCGATTTCATCCAATTGTGCCGCATCGACACCATCTAGAATGACTTTACCTTCACTAGCCGTATCTAAGCCGGTTAGAATATTCATCAGCGTGGTTTTACCGGAACCTGATGCACCCATTATCGCAATAAATTCACCTTGGCGAATTTTAATATTAATATCTTCTAAAGCGGTGACTTGCCCGAATCGTTTATATAAATGTTGCGTTTCAATTACAAATTCACTCATTTTATTCCCCTTTTAATACATTTGCGGTTTGGATATTTAAAGCTCGTTTGGTTGGTACAATCACCGCAATAAAGGCAACCAATAACGATAAGACGATAGTAATTGGAATAACCGGTAGACGCATATCAATATAAGATTTAAATACGGTTAATCCAAGTAATTGAGCCAAGATGTAGCCGAAAATCAGGCCCGCGACAATTGCACAAAGTGCAATGATCAGAATCTCGGTACTAATCTGTTTAATGATGTCACTTTGTTTGGCACCTAAGGCTTTTTGTAGTGCAAATTCTTTTGCTCGCTCACCAACAATCGCAATCAATGTGGTGTTAACACAAAGGGTGGCGAGAATCAAAATGACCAATGAGATTAAGCCCATCAATCCTTTGATTTTATCTAAAATCTGCCCTTCAGAAGCAGAGACTTTTCGAATTGGTCGAGCAGTCAGATCAGGTTGATGTTGCATAATGTCCTGGGCAAATTGTGCGACATTACCTTGTTCATTTTTTACATTGAGTAAGGCGTTATTTGCTAATCCTTCTTTATCCAACCAATTTTGGGCAAACTCTAAATTCACGATTAGCATGTTGTCTGTGGCATCACCTGCCTCAACAATACCTTTTATCGTGAATTCATGTTTTTCAACCGCATTTTTAGACAGCGTTAATTTACTTCCAACACCTAAATTAAGGCGTTCTGCTAAGGTTTTCCCAATCATGGCATTGCGATCATCAAAATTCACATTAATGGCTGAGCCGGTAATTTGCCAATAAGGTGCAAGCACACGCATATCTTCAAACCACACGCCCATAATCACAATTTTTTCTAAATCACTTCGCGCAACACCATATAAATAAGGACTGGCAGCGGTGATGAAATTATCCGGTGCATTGTGCAGAATTTGCTTTAATTGGCGTTCTTTCATCAATCCACCATTGGCTGCACCGATGTAAAAGTTTGCCCCGAAAGTACGGAGCTCTTGGCTCATTTTGGTATTAATATCGAAATACACCGCAGCCATTGCCGTCACAATGGACGCACCAACAGTCAGTGCAGAGAAGATAATAAATACTCGTTGTAAACGTAGGCGTAATGCTTGGAAGATCAAACGCCAAAACATACTTTTATTGGCGGCCATAGAGCACCTCCACAGGGTAAAGTTTGGCAATACGATGAGCAGGGAACCAAGTACCCACTACAGCAATTAAAATAGACAGCATCAATACGCAAGGGATTACAATCCAAGCAAAACTGAGCGGAACGCCAAATAGCGCAGATCCAATAAATCTTGCTAAGCCCCAACCAGTAATACAACCAAGCGAACCACCAATTAAGGCACTGATAATGGCTTCGCAATAAAACAATAACGCGATTTGCCATTGGTATGCGCCTAACGCTTTCATTAAACCAATTTCTTTTGAACGCTCAATGATCCCTGTACTCATTAATGAGGCTATGCCCATAGCAGCGGCGATTAAGGCCGCGAGAGTCACGACAGCAAGCAATAACTGGATTTTACCAATGACGACACCTTCTGATGCGGCGACTTGCCAAATTGGTCGAACAATAGCACCAGAAATAGCTTCTTCTAATTGGTGTGAAATAGACGAGACATAAGCCGTACAATACCAACGATCGTACTCTTCCGCATCCAATGCATCGGTATTAGCACGGGCTTTACGAGAAAGGTCATTTTCAGGTACGGTAAGCGCAGAGACTTTAACTGATTGAATTTTTCCTTCTAAGCCCAGTAATTTTTGCACAGCGTTGAGGGGCATGACTAATTGATTATCTTCAGCCCCACCCGTGGATAAAATACCGGTAATTTCAACCGCACTTTGATTATCTAGCTCATTAGTTTGATAGCGAAGCTGGATTTTATCGCCTTGTTTTAGGCCAGTTCGTTGAGCCAATTGCTCACCAATCAATGCAGGGATAAATTCTCCCTCTGGTGTTTCAAGGTCGTTGACCCATTCCCCTTGCACATGCCAATAAGGACTAATGATTTTTTGTCCTGTGTGGTAATCATCTTCATCTGGTACAGGGATGTTGTGATCGAAAAACGTACCTAACACATTAATTTGTCCAAGTGCGGTTGATTTATCGTGAGTGTTTGTGGAAAGCGTTTCCGCTTTTACATCTGCACTTAATAACGGTGCAAAACCTACGATATTATTTCGCCAGAAAATATCTTTAATATTCGGCAGCTCTTTTTCATCGAGAAAATCTTGGCTACTTAAATCTGCGTTATGACTGAGTTCATCAGGCAAGGCTGCATTACTTGCAGGTTCAACTAAAATATTGGCTCCGTAAGATTTGAGCTCTTTTGCCATTTTATCGCCAATATCAATGGATACCGCCAAGAGCGCAGAGACTAAGCCAGCCGCTAAGAAAATAGTGATAACGGCCAACAGTTTACGTTTAATGCTGAAGCGCCAAGATTGAAATAACATTCTTGCTAGCATTATTCCCCCTTACCTAAATACTTTTCAGGGTTATCACGGAATAAATCAAGATTTTTCTCACTTTCAAAGAAGTAAGTTTTACCTTCGTAATTATATTTGTGCTCTGTTTTAGTGTTTTTCATTTGGGCGCCACTAATTGGATCTTTTACATCTATTTCAACAATCGTGCTAAATAAATTTAACCCTTCTTCTAAGCTGGTTCGATTAATGAGAATTTCAGTCTCAGTTTGTTGCCAATCTTCAATTGGAACAGGATTACAGCCACCCGGTTTACCAATAGATGGAATAAACATATGTACGCCGCAGCCTACACAAACGACTTGGTTACCTTCCATTACATAGCCTTGGTCACCACAAAGCAAGCAGGCATCAAATACCGCAGCTAGACTCAATTTATCTGGTTGACGATTAATGACAAAGAAACGCACAGCTTTACCGTCATCAGCAATCCAGACAAAACGGTGTAATTTACCGTCTTTTACTTGTTCAATTGGAATATGGACTTGTTGCTTTTCATCTAAGGTCAGAGGAATTGCTTCTGAAAGTTGTGGTGGACGAGAGGCAATTTGCTCCCAATAAAGCTGGGTAGTAAAAATAATCGCTAAAGCCAAATATCCCCAACCAAGTAATCGAGAGGAGGTACGCAATGCGGCTAATTTTTGGCGTTTTTCAATGGGTTCTTGTGTGGCATTAACTTGTTGCTTGCGTGATAAATGAATTTTGCCGTAGAAGATGGCAAGTACAACGAAGAGTAAGGCAGCACAGATGTAATTTAACCAGTGAGTGATTTCGCCTGATTTCGCAACAAAGCTTAAACGTAGTTTGGTGAGTTCAAGCACTTGGAGTTTCATTAAAATTAATAAGAGTTCGCCAATAAGTGGAACAAGTAAGCTAATTAAGAGAAGGCTAATTGCACCTTTTAAAAGTGCGGTTGATTTTTGTTGTGTTTTTACCGCTTGTTTTAGAAGTAAATAGATCCAGCCTTGTAAGCATAGACAAAAAACAAAGGCAAAAATGACCGCACTTATATGTAAGATCGAATCGGTATTGATAACATCAGTAGAAACGAGGGCAGTAATATTAGGATCTTTTGCCCAGAAGCTTCCCGCGATGAGCATTAATATGGTTTGCCAAAAGGCAGGTAAGCGACCTTTGCCGAAAATTAAACATAAGGCAAAGATAGTCAAGAGCACCAATATCACCGCATTGACGATTAAATTGGTGATTTGTCCCGCAGGTAAACTAAGGCGCAGTACGATACCGGCAATAAAACCGAATAGGCTAAGCCAAATTATTTTTTTCGCACTTACAGTGGATTGTTTACTGTGATAAACACCGAGCAATAATGAAAAAGGTAAAAGTGCTTGAAGCAGGAAAGTAAAAAAATAATTCATAGTTTGACCATTTAATAGGATAAAACAGACGATATTTTAAGGTTAAATGAAATGCTATTGCCTTCCCCTGACAAACAAGGGAAGGCAAGTCGGTAAAATGAGATTTACCTTAGATTATTTGATGCCAGTGAATTTGAATTCATAGTTAACATCAAATGGTTTCCACCAACGACCAACACCTGTTTCAGAGTCGGTATGACGGTGCATACCCGCTTTTGATGGTGGGTCGATGTGGTAAGTTAATTTATAGTTACCCACGCCCATCATTTTCACGTTAGCACCGTAGTGAGGACCGTCACCCGCTACCATTGGCATGAAGGTACCTTCTTGTTTTTCACCCGTATCAGCATTTACTAAAGTATAGTTGATGGTTAAGTAAGGCATCCATTCACCATCACCAAAGCCATTTTTATTACCTTTTACTGCGTGGATGTCCGCTTCTAAGTGGATATCTGATTTCGCAGCAGGTAAACCCATACCACGTGGTTCCATATCGATTGGTTTGAGATAAACCGCCGCAATTTCCATTTCATTCATGGTTACCGCTTCACCGATTGGATATTCTTGGAATGCGTTAGCAGTAGATGCGGTGAAAATACCCGCAAATAATGCTGTTGCTAAAAGTGCTTTTTTCATTGTTTTTCTCCTAAAGGATTGTTGGGTATTACGCGGCTTTTTTGCTTTGATATTTCATAATAAACAGAGCAAATACGGCTGCGACGAGTAAGATTGCTTGTGGAATCAAGGTTTCCATATAAGGATAAATACCTAACCACGAAATTTCAGGCATACCGCTAATCAGCGTTGGCTCGAAAAGTTTGCCTTCAATGAGTTCTAAAACAGATTTACCGGCGAATACAAAGGCCATTAAGTACATAAATGAACCCGTAAACATAAAGAATGGTTTAAGCGGTAATTTCACCACGGTATAACGCATCACGAAGTAGCAAATGGTGAGAATAATTGCGCCGACAATGATACCTGCGAAAAGGTAGATGAAACTGACCGCACTTTTCGCATCACCTACAAGGGCATAATAGAACAATACCGTTTCCGCCCCTTCACGATATACGGCTAAGAAGCTGGTAAGCCATAGGCCAATGAGTGAGCCAGTAGTAAGAGCAGTAGACAGTTTACCTTCTAAATAACGTTTCCAGTTTTGTGCTTCGACTTTCGACAATAACCAGTAACTCATCATAAAGAGCATGACGACGGCAAAAATCATCGTAAAGCCTTCGAGTAATTCGCGGTTTTGACCCGAGTTTTCAAAGATAAGTTGGAAGATAAATGCGGTAACCACACTGGCAATTAGCGCCACATAAACAGACTGACGAATAACCGGCAGTTTATCTTGGTGATTATTTTTAATTAAGTAAGTCACGATAGCCGCAACAATTAATAAGGCTTCTAAACCTTCACGAAGAATGATTAAAAGGCTATATAAGAACATAGACCAATCGCTTTGCTCTTCGCCCTGTAACATTTCAACCGCTTTAGTTAAATTCTGGTTTAGGCCATCAGCTTGAGCTTGTAACTTATCACCTTGTTCAGCTTTCATTAAACTCACGAGACGAGTAAAGTAGCCTTCAAGTTCAGCTTTAAAGTTACTATCACGAGAACCTACTTTGTTTTCCATTCCAGTGCTTTCAAACACGTCGAAATAGGTGTCTTGTACGGAAAGAATCGCTTTTTTGCTTTCACCTTGTTGATAGAGGGTAATCGCTTGTTGGATACGTTGGTTGATCTCTTGTTTAATCTTATTCCAATCTTGCTCTTGTTGGTTATCAGTTGCTTGCTGTGCTGCATTGGATTGAACATTTTGTTCTTCACGTGTCGTTGGCAGGTTAGGCAAGTTTTCTTCAATATCTTGTAATAATTGAGTGCTTTGATAACCAATCTCTGTGATTTGATCGGCTTGTTCGCTTAAACGAATGATGTTGTAAAACTGTTGGTTAATCGCAGCTGAGATTTCTGCAGAGCGATTTTGGCGAATGGACATTTCCATTTCTGAGTTTTTATAGCCATCATATTGTGCTTGTTGGAACAATTTTTTGGCATTGGCAAGATCACCATTTTGATAAGCATCGATCCCTTGAGCGATTAAATCATCAATGGTTTTAAAACTTTGTTGCCAATAAGGGGCAATCGCTTGATTATCATAAACGCCATGT
This sequence comes from Haemophilus sp. HMSC061E01, assembly GCF_001810345.1. Lineage (NCBI taxonomy): Bacteria > Pseudomonadati > Pseudomonadota > Gammaproteobacteria > Pasteurellales > Pasteurellaceae > Haemophilus > Haemophilus sp. HMSC061E01. The sequence goes on along the minus strand of NZ_KV800999.1, from coordinate 10,347 downwards.
TGTCCGTCAGCATTGAGTTGATGACCTTCAACCAATGATGGCAGCACTTCTTGTAATTCTTTTTTGAGTTGATCGATTTTAGCCTGAATCTCTTTTTGTGAACTGCCTTCACCAATCATTTTACGGATCTCGCCAAAAGTCGCTTCCATTTGGTAACTTTTTTGTGCGGAGAAATTGATACGAATTGGGCCTTCTAGATTTTCAAAGACTTCAAAATAAGCCATTTGCACTTCAGTACGGGCGTCATCTTTATTGCCTTGTTGGAGCAGTTGAGACTTTTTATCTAAGCGAGCCGTAATATCATCAACCCATTGTTGATAGTTATCTTGTGCAAAGAGTGAAGAAGAAGAAAAGGCGAGTGAAAAAATTAAAAAGAAAAATCGAATAGAACGGAATAGCATCGTCTATTTACCTCATTACCTAAAATGAAATTAATTCCTATTTATAATTATCTTTTGATATCAGTGAAATGACAATAAATAATTTTAATTTTTGTGATGGAGATCAAAAAATTCACAAGAGTCGGAAATGTCTAGAGGGTTATTGTATGCTTAAAAGAATAAAGCGTCTTTGTTAGGCGCTTTATGGAGATATAAAAGTGTGGTCAAAAATAAGCGAGTTTATTGAGCGGGTGCAACTTCTTCAACAGGCGCTTTATTATCTAACACATCCCATACACTTTCTTGTTTTGCGGATTCTGGTTGCTCAGGTTGTGGCGATTGCGTAGTCTGCGCTGCGGTAGCTGTTGCCGTACTCGTCGTTGGTGCAGAAGCGCAGAAGTTTTGATCTTTATTTATCCATACAGGGATCGTCCGACTGCTACCACAACTCCAACTGCCGTAAGCATTGATGCCAACCCATTTAATGGTAGAAGGTTGACCGAGTTTCAGTTTTTCAATAACCACACGGTTTAAATAATCTTTATAGATTTGTAGTGCACCAGAGGCACCCGTTAATTTAGTTTCACCGTTATCATCGCGACCTAGCCAAATGGTGCTAACATTTTTACCATCAATCCCCACAAACCAAGTATCACGGGCATCATTGGTGGTGCCTGTTTTACCTGCAAGACGAAGATCCGCGTAATCATTTTGTAAACTACGCGCGGTACCTCGTTCTACGGTTTGTTGCATCGCATATAAGGTTTGATAAGCAGCCTCTCTCGGCACCACTTGATCCGGCACGGTATTGTGTTCGTAAATAATATTCCCTTGGCGATCAGCAATGCTTTGAATGGTACTTAACTCAATTTTGCCACCTTGATTTGCAATGGTTTGATAGAGTTTGGTCACATCATAAGGTGAAATACTATAAGAACCAAGCAAGGTTGCAGGCACTTTTGGAATGGCTACATTATCCCAGCCCATGGCTTTTTGCGTATCGATCACTTTGCTTAAACCGACTTTCATCCCAATGTTTACCGTTGGAATATTCAGCGAGCGAGCAAGGGCATCCATCAACATCACCGAACCGCTGTATTTGCGATCGTAGTTACGAGGTTGCCAAGGTTGGCTACCTTTAACATAAATCGTGATTGGCTGGTTTTGAATTGGCGTATTTAAACGAAATTGTTCCGGATTCATCAGTGCGGTCAAATAAATGGATGGTTTTACCAAAGAACCAATTTGACGTTTTGACATTAAGGCTCGGTTAAATCCGGCATATTCTGTTTGTAATCCACCGACAACAGCACGTATTTCACCCGAGTGATAATCCGCGACAATCATTGCGCCTTCTAAATGTGGATTTTTAGTTTGTATTTGTAATTGATTAACCGTATTCACCACAGCATTTTCAGCTTGTTCCTGTTGTTTTAAATCCATAGTGGAGAAAATACGCGCACCAAGTAGCGCAGAGGTTTTATTTTCCCCTAATTGACGGCGAAGATCGGCTTGCAATGTTTGAATGAAAGCAGGGTATTTACGAGAAATTTGACCTTTAGCTTGCACGCCTAATGGACGTTTACTCAACATCTCATACAACTCATCCCCAATCATTTGGTGATCAAGCATCAGTTTTAACACCACATTTCGGCGATCGAGTGCATATTGTGGATTTCGCCATGGATTATAAAGGGATGGTCCTTTTACCATGCCGACTAAAAGGGCAATTTGGTCAAGGCTAATTTCACGGATAGAACGACCAAAATAGAATTGGCTTGCCAATGCAAAACCGTGAATTTGGATATCACCATTTTGACCAAGGTAAATTTCGTTAAGATAGGTTTCTAAGATACGGTTTTTATCATATCGCCAATCTAATACTAATGACATCAACGCTTCATTGGCTTTACGTGTAATAGAACGTTCGCTAGATAAGAACAAGTTTTTCACTAATTGCTGAGTCAGTGTACTGCCGCCTTGAACCGTTTGACCCGCTCTAATATTAGCAATCATTGCACGCATAATACCGATAGGGTTAATCCCGTTATGATCATAAAAACGGCGATCCTCAGTGAGTAATAAGGCATCAATGAGTAAGCGAGGGTAGTGCTGTAATGGAATCGCTAAGCGATCTTCATTATCTGATTCCAACATGGCAATTAATTTAGGCGCAAGACGGAATTCATCAACCGCTTTGACGTTGACTAAATCTTCAATACGAGAAAGTTTGTTATCTGTAAAACGTAAACGCAATACACGTTGAGGTTCAGGCTTGTCAGGATAAGGGAATGCTCGACGAAGTAATACGATGGTATCCTCTTCGAGTTTAAAATCGCCCGGTGCTGCAATCATAGTAGTTTGACGGTATTCGTTATCCAATAAGATTTGAATCACTTCGTCAAAAGAAAGGTTATCAGACAGTTTTACACTTTCTAAGCGACTATACACTTCAGCCGGTAAACGCCAAATCTGGCCATCCATTTTTGAGCGAATTTGCCAGTCTAAATAGCCACCATAAAATACGGCAAGCGTCCCTAAAGTAAAGGTCGCTTTAGCTAAAAAGATTTTACAAGAACGGCGCTTATCTGGCGCTTGTGTTTCTTGTTGTTCTGATGAGGTGTTTTCCGTTTCCGACATAATAGTTAGCTTCAGAGAATGAGGTTAAGCAATAAATTCAAAATAGGCATTAAGAAAGTGGATGAAGTCTGTTGTACCACAGAAGGCGATACTTTCTTCATCATAATAATGGAAGTCGTCTTCTAAAATTTCATCTGTTTCAATTGCAAGGTTGTTGGCGCGAATCATCACTTCATCGGTATTGATAAAAAGCGTGTATTCGGAACCAATCAGCGTGACTTCATCATTATTTTTAATCTGCTCACAGGCAGAAAGTGCGGTCAAAAACGCTTGAGGATTTGACCGCACTTCTGAATTAAACCAATTGGCTAGAGCAATGTGTTCCATCGAACATTTGGCATGCACATTGCCTAGATAATGGGTAAATTGAAAATCCATATTAGATGCTGAATGACGAACCGCAACCACAGGTACTGGTTGCATTTGGATTGTTCACCACAAAACGAGAACCTTCCAAGCCTTCAGTGTAATCCACGGTGCCGCCAATTAAGTATTGTAAACTCATTGGGTCAATCACTAATTGCACACCGGCTTTTTCAATGGTTAGGTCGCCTTCATTGACTTTGTCGTCAAAGGTGAACCCGTATTGGAAACCACTGCAACCGCCACCGGTAATATAAACGCGTAATTTTAATTCGTTGTTTTCTTCTTCGCTAATTAAACTTTTTACTTTATTGGCTGCCGCATCAGTAAAAGTTAGCGGTACGGCCATATCTAAATCTGACATATCTCTATCCCCACTTTCCTAAAAATAATCCTTGTATTATCTAATAACCTGTTAATTCATTCAAGATTTTTCACGGAATTAGTGCTATTATATGCGAATAAATCTGAATTAAATAAGGAGAAATAATGGGCATTCCATTAAGAACTGAAAAAGAAATTGTTAAGTTACGTGAAGCGTGTAAATTAGCGTCTGATGTCTTGGTTATGATCGAACCTTATGTCAAAGAAGGTGTGACCACAGGTGAATTGGATCGCATTTGTCACGATTACATGGTGAATGTACAAAAAGTGATTCCTGCATGCTTAAATTATCATGGTTTTCCTAAAGCAACCTGTATTTCTATAAATGAAGTGGTTTGCCATGGTATTCCAAGCGACGATAAAAAATTAAAACGTGGTGATATTGTCAATATTGATGTGACTGTGATTAAAGACGGTTATTTCGGAGACAACTCTAAGATGTATGTTGTGGGTGAAACCAATATTCGTAGCCAAAAATTGGTTGAAGCGGCACAAGAAGCGCTTTATGTGGGATTACGTACGGTTAAGCCGGGTATTCGTTTAAATGAAATTGGTAAAGCGGTACAAAAATATACTGAAAGCCAAGGCTTTAGCGTAGTACGAGAGTACTGTGGCCACGGTGTAGGAACTGAATTCCACTGTGAACCGCAAGTATTACACTATTATGCTGATGACGGCGGTGTGGTTTTAAAACCGGGTATGGTATTCACCATTGAGCCAATGATTAATGCGGGTAAAAAAGAAGTACGCATTATGGGTGATGGTTGGACGGTAAAAACCAAAGACCGTAGCCATTCAGCGCAATATGAACACCAAATTGTTGTGACAGAAACTGGTTGTGAAGTGATGACTATTCGTGATGAAGAAATTGCGGAAGGTCGAATTCAACGTATAATGAATAACCTTTAAGTTCAGCTAAAAGCCTACGATAGTGGGCTTTTTTTTATAATTGTTTTGTTTGTGGAATACCTATGCTTTTTCCTTATCATTTCGACTCTCCACTTACGCCAAGTGCGGTCAAAATTCAGCGTGAAAATTTAAAGGAATTGGAACGTCAGCATTTTGCTGATTATTCTGTTTTTGAGCTGATCGCTAACCGTACACAATTTTGTGATGATTTGTTAAAACAGCTTTGGCAGCAATTTGAATTAAATAAAGCTCATCTCACCTTAATTGCAGTAGGCGGTTATGGCAGACAAGAAATCTTTCCTTTATCTGACCTAGATGTTCTTATTCTTTCAAAAGAAGAAAGAGAGTCTGAAACGGAAGAAAAAATTGCTCAATTTGTGCAGTTCTTGTGGGATTGTGGATTTGACGTAGGGCATAGTGTTCGTTCTTTAGAAGAATGTGAAAAGGAAGGCAAACAGGACATTACTATTGCCACTAATTTGCTTGAATCTCGTTATTTATCGGGTGATTTATCCCTTTTTAATGCTTTAGAGGAAATACTGAAAAAGCCAGATTTTTGGGCGGTAAAACCATTCTTTGATGCTAAAGTTCAAGAGCAAATTGAACGTTATCAGCGCTATCATAACACCAGTTACAATTTAGAGCCCGATTTAAAATACAGCCCAGGTGGTTTGCGGGATCTTCATCTTTTATATTGGATCGCATTACGACACACTGGGGAAATGACCCTTGATGGCATTTTGAAAAGTGGCTTTATTTATCCATCAGAACACCAACAATTATTAGAAAGCCAAGAATTTTTATTTAAAGTGCGGTTCGCTTTACACTTGATTTTAAAACGTTATGACAACCGTTTGTTGTTTGATCGTCAAATCAAAGTGAGCGAGATGCTTGGTTTTGAAGGCGACGGAAACCGTGGTGTCGAAAAAATGATGAAACGTTTTTTCCAAGCTTTACGCACGATTTCTCGTTTAACCGATATCCTGATTAAGCATTATAAAGAACATTTTTTATCAACGGATGGCGAGGTTTCTATTCATCCTTTGGATGATAATTTTGAGCTAGTAAATCAAAGTTTGTGTTTACGTAAAAATGATCTGTTTTTACGTTATCCAGATCGTATTTTGGATCTATTTTTATATCTAACGCAGCATGAACAAGCTGAAATTCATTCTTCAACATTACGCCAACTTCAGATTGCGTTGGAAAGCTTGACGCAGAAATTATGTGATATTCCTGAAGCAAGAGAGAAATTTATTCGGTTATTTAATCAACCGAAAGCCATTCAGCGAGCATTTCTCCCAATGCACCAATATGGTGTGTTAACGGCTTATTTGCCACAATGGCAGGGAATTGAAGGTTTGATGCAATTTGATCTCTTCCATATTTACACCGTGGATGAGCACACCTTGCGAGTGATGTTGAAATTAGAAAGTTTCTTAGCTGAAGAGGAAGCCGAATCCCATCCCATTTGCCATCAAATATTTAGCCAAATTTCTGACCGCACTTTGCTTTATGTTGCCGCACTTTTTCATGATATAGCGAAAGGTCGAGGAGGGGATCATGCAGAGTTAGGGGCTGAAGATATCGCTGACTTTGCTCGTTTGCATGGTTTTGATCGTCGAGAAATTGAAACAATGATCTGGTTGGTGAAAGAACATCTGCTCATGTCAATTACCGCACAGCGTCGAGATATTCATGATCCAGAAGTTGTGATGAGCTTTGCGGAAAGTGTACAAAATCATGTGCGTTTAGATTATCTCACTTGTTTGACGGTTGCCGATATTTGTGCAACAAACGGTACCTTGTGGAATAGCTGGAAACGTTCTCTTTTTGCCTCTTTATACGATTATACGTCGCAACAATTCCGACAAGGGATGAATTTATTATTAGATAATAAAGAAAAGATCCTTGAAAATCGCCAATTGGCGCTGGCAATTTTATCCGAAGATCAACCAGAATTATCGGAAGAAAAAATCTTAGCACTCTGGCAACGTTGTCCTGATGATTATTTTTTACGAAATAGCCCAAAACAAATTGCATGGCATACCGAGTTATTAACTGAATTTGATGGTGAAGTACTGGTTAAAATTAGTAATCGTTTTTCTAGCGGTGGGACTGAAATTTTCGTTTATTGCCCTGATCAAGCTAACTTATTTAATAAAGTGGTTTCAACCATTGGTGCGAAAAAATTCAGTATTCATGATGCCCAAATTTTAACATCCGATGATGGGTATGTATTCGACAGCTTTATCATCACAGAATTAAATGGTGAGTTGGTTCGTTCAGAACGTCGCCGAGAATTAGAAGCAGTATTAACCTCTGTTTTATTAGGCGAAAAATTGCCATCTGTGTCTTTTGCAAATAATCGACAGTTGCAACATTTTACCGTAAAAACTGATGTACGTTTTTTGAAAGAAACCAAAAAAGAGCATACGGAGTTAGAAATCGTTGCTTTAGACAAACCCGGTTTATTGGCTCAAATCAGTCAAATTTTTACCGAGTTAAAACTCAATCTTTGTAATGCAAAAATTACGACAGTAGGGGAAAAAGCCGAAGACTTCTTCATTTTGACAAATGAAAAAGGAATCGCATTAACTGAAGAGGAAAGGGGATTGTTAGAAACCGTGCTCTATGAACGTTTGTAATATGAAATAAAAAAAGTGCGGTTAAAATTAACCGCACTTTTTATATTTTAAGCCACTGCGGCAAATGCAGTATCAGCGGCAGCAAGCGTTTTTTCAATGTCTTCATTTGTATGAGCTAAAGACATAAAGCCTGCTTCAAAAGCAGAAGGCGCAAGATAAATGCCTTGATCGAGCATTTTATGGAAGAACACTTTGAATTTTTCGGTATCACATTTCATGACTTCTGCATAAGAGGTAACTTGTTTTTGGTCAGTGAAGAAAATACCAAACATGCCGCCTACATGATTAATCACAAATGGCACATTGTGTTTTTGAGCTAATGCTTTTAAGCCATCGCAAAGTTTTGTGGTTAATTCTGCAAGGTGTTGCTCGTTACCTGCTTTTTTCAATTCGGTTAAACAGGCTAAACCAGCAGCCATTGCAATCGGGTTACCAGAAAGAGTACCTGCTTGATAAACAGGGCCGGTTGGTGCGAGGTGTTGCATAATCACTTTTTTACCGCCAACAGCACCCACAGGCATACCGCCACCAATGACTTTACCTAATGTGGTAAGATCAGGTGTTACACCATAGTAAGCTTGTGCACCCGCAAGTGAAACACGGAAACCTGTCATGACTTCGTCAATAATGAAAAGTGCACCATATTGATCACAAATTTCACGAATGCCTTGTAAGAATCCTTCTTTTGGTGGAACACAGTTCATATTACCTGCAACTGGTTCAATAATCACACAAGCGATATCGTTAGGGAATTCTTCAAATAATTTTTTAACAGAATCAAGATTGTTATATTCTGCAGTTAAAGTGTGTTTTGCAAAATCTTCAGGCACACCTGGAGAGCTTGGTTGACCAAGTGTTAACGCCCCCGAACCTGCTTTGACTAAAAGTGAATCAGAGTGACCGTGGTAACAACCTTCAAATTTTAAGATTTTGCTTCTATTTGTATAACCACGCGCAAGACGAATAGCAGTCATGGTTGCTTCAGTACCTGAACTCACCATACGAACCATTTCAATAGATGGCACAATTTCACAGACTAATTCTGCTAAATCAATTTCAGATGGTGTTGGCGCACCAAAGCTTAAACCATTCTCCGCTGCTTTTAATACAGCATCTAAAATAGCAGGGTGATTGTGACCTAAAATCATTGGCCCCCAAGAACCCACATAATCGATATATTGTTTGCCTTCGGTATCGTAAATGTAAGCACCTTTGGCTTTTTGAATAAATACGGGTGTGCCACCTACGCCTTTAAAAGCACGAACAGGGGAGTTTACACCACCAGGAATAACTTCTTGTGCACGAGAGAAAAGTGCGGTTGATTTTGTCATGATTTTTAATCCTTATATTAAAAGTGGGCATATTGTACTAAAAAACTGAATTTGAGAAAAACCTTTGTGTGCTGATTTTTCTTTATGTTATCCTTTGCAAAAAATTTTTAGGATACAAACTATGCTAAGTCTTATTGTAACTTTCTTAGGGGCATTTTTAACCTTGATTGTGATGCGACCAATTGCGAATAAAATTGGTTTGGTTGATAAACCAAATTATCGTAAGCGTCACCAAGGTGCGATTCCACTTATTGGCGGTGTTTCTCTTTTTATGGGAAATCTTTGCTATTATTTAATGGAGTGGGATCAACTTCGTTTACCTTATCTTTATATATTCAGTATCTTTATTCTACTCGCAATCGGTATCTTAGATGACCGCTTTGATATTAGCCCTTTCTTGCGTGCAGGAATTCAAGCGGTGCTTGCGATTTTAATGATCGATTTGGGTAATGTTTATTTAGATCATTTAGGCCAAATCCTCGGACCATTCCAATTAACGCTTGGTTCTATCGGATTGATTATTACCGTATTTGCCACAATCGCGATTATTAATGCCTTTAATATGATTGATGGTATTGATGGATTGTTAGGTGGGTTGTCTATTGTTTCATTTGCTGCTATTGGTATCTTGATGTTCCGTGATGGACAAATGGATATGGCATATTGGAGTTTTGGCTTAATTGTAGCGATTTTACCTTATCTATTATTAAACTTAGGGATTCCGTTCGGGCCAAAATATAAAGTGTTCATGGGCGATGCTGGAAGTACTTTAATCGGCTTTACTATTATTTGGATTTTACTTTTAAGTACGCAAGGAAAAGGACATCCGATGAATCCAGTGACCGCACTTTGGATTATTGCAGTGCCTTTAATTGATATGGTGGCTATTATTTATCGCCGTTTACGCAAAGGGAAAAGTCCATTCCGTCCAGATCGCTTACACGTACACCACTTAATGGTTCGTGCTGGATTAACCTCTCGCCAAGCCTTTTTATTAATTACCTTCTTTGCGGCAATTTGTGCCACAATCGGTATCTTAGGCGAAGTCTTCTATATTAATGAATGGGCAATGTTTATTGCGTTTATTGTATTATTCTTCCTTTATGCTTATTCAATTACAAAAGCATGGAAAATCACCCGATGGGTACGAAGAATGAAACGTCGCGCACGTCGTAACAAGCAATAAATGAAATAAAGAGGATAGCAATTTGCTATCCTTTTTTACGTTTTAGCACTAAAAATAAACGAATACATAATAAATTCTATACAAATTGAACAAAAATTTATCTTTTGATATTTTTTTTTCAAAAAAGTGCTAGACAAGGTATTTGGAAATCATTAATATACGCCCCTGCAACGACGCAGTAACGCGTTCGTAGCTCAGTTGGATAGAGCGTTGGCCTCCGGAGCCAAAGGTCGCAAGTTCGAATCTTGTCGAGCGCGCCAGAAGTCAATGCGATGAACAACTAATCAATGGTGGCTATAGCTCAGTTGGTAGAGCCCTGGATTGTGATTCCAGTTGTCGTGGGTTCGAATCCCATTAGCCACCCCATCTTCTCTTAATTGAGAAATCTGACGGCGAGTAGCGCAGCTTGGTAGCGCAACTGGTTTGGGACCAGTGGGTCGTAGGTTCAAATCCTATCTCGCCGACCAATTATTTTTTTGCTCTTTAACAATATATCAGACAATCTG
>NZ_KV800998.1:249110-342763 GCF_001810345.1 Haemophilus sp. HMSC061E01 | reverse complement strand
GCAAAAAAGAACGACGCACCGGTTTTTCTTAAGATTCACAACAGCGCGTCGTTGTGTAGCGTATTATAGGCATTTCAGATGCCTTTGCAAGATCTTTTTGTAAAAAAATGTAAATTTTTTTGCTATTTGCTTACAAACGCACCAATATGACGAGAAAAAATCATTTTAAAGCGGTAATACCATCAAATCCCCAAAGTGCTAATGCTTGTTCTAATTGATGTTTATTCTCTACATCTTGCGTACAAAAAACCTGATTTTTCACCTCTAATTTTGACCGCTCTTCTAATTTATCAAGTAAGAACTGCAACCGCTTGGCAATAGCAAATCCTGGATCCATAAAATTCTTCACTTGAGGTAAGCAAATTTGAATTTCATCTTTAATTAAAGGGAAATGGGTACAGCCTAAACAAATCGTATCTAAATTCTCTATTAATGCCCAGGGACTTAATTCATTTTTCAATGCAATCAAATCAACCGATTTCCCTTGGATTTTATGCTCCGCGATTTCAACCAATTTAGTGGAGCCTAATCGTTCAACTATACAATGGGTGGCAAACTGATGGATAAGATCATTAACATAAGGGCGTTTAACCGTGCCCTTTGTCGCCAATAGACCAATATGTTTCGTTTGTGAGATTTCTGCTGCTGGCTTAATGGCTGGCACGGTGCCTACAATCGGAATAGAAAATTGTTCACGTAAAGGCGGTAACACCACCGTACTCGCGGTATTACAAGCAATCACAATGGCATCAAGTGGATAATCCTGATTAATTTTTTTACAAATATCCAATGTTCGCTGAATGATTGTTTCTTCTGATTTTTCTGAATAAGGAAAACCTGCATTGTCAAAGCAATACAAATAATGGTTATCTGGCATCAGCTTTTTCGCTTCTCGATAAACGCTTAAGCCCCCCATTCCAGAATCAAAGAAAAGTACCGTTGATTTATTCATTTATAAAACTCTTTCAAAAATAACCGCACTTTAGGCATTCGAATAAATTTCTCGATTATTTAGCCAACGGCGGATTAAACTTTCTGCCACATCCGGATATTTTACAATTAATGCCTTAGCATAATGTTGAACGGTTGGAATCATTTTACGATCGCGCATCAAATTCGCCACTTTAAATTCGGCGATCCCTGTTTGTTTAGTACCTAACACCTCACCTGGACCGCGAATTTCTAAATCTTTCTCTGAAATTACAAAGCCATCTTGGCTATCACGCAATACCTGTAAACGTTTTTGCGACACTTTACCCAACGGCGGTTTATACATTAGGACACAAAAAGACGCCGTACTGCCACGCCCTACTCGTCCACGTAACTGATGGAGTTGTGATAAGCCCAAACGCTCTGCATTCTCAATGATCATTAGACTGGCATTCGGCACATCTACGCCCACTTCGATCACAGTTGTAGCCACAAGCAAATCGAGCTCTGCATTTTTAAAGGCAGCCATAATATCTTGTTTTTCTTGCGGTTTCATTCGCCCATGTACAAGGCCAATTTTAAGCATCGGCAAGGCTTTCGTTAAATCTTCCCAAATGGCCTCGGCTGCTTGCGCTTCTAGCACTTCAGACTCATCAATTAACGTACAAACCCAATAAGCCTGACGTTTTTCATTAATACAGGCATTTTTGACTCGAGCAACGATTTCATCACGACGCTCTTCTGAAATAACCACTGTCGTAATCGGTGTTCTACCTGGAGGTAATTCATCAATAATCGACGTATCAAGATCAGCATAAACCGTCATCGCTAATGTTCTTGGGATTGGTGTTGCTGTCATAATCAGTTGATGTGGATAAAATCCTGCTTTTTCACCTTTTTTTCGCAACATCAAACGTTGATGCACACCAAAACGATGCTGTTCATCAATAATCACCAAGGCTAAATCAGCAAATTCTACTTCTTCTTGGAATAAAGCATGTGTGCCCACTACCATTTGTACCGCACCGGACTTAATTTTTTCCAATTCCGCTTGGCGAGCTTTTCCTTTTACCTTACCCGCTAACCAGCCTACTTCAATACTAAAAGGTTCTAACCAACGGCGGAAATTATTTGCATGCTGTTCCGCTAAAATCTCTGTTGGCGCCATTAAAGCCACTTGTTTGCCATTATCAATCGCTAATAAGGCGGCTAAGGCTGCCACTAACGTTTTCCCCGAACCTACATCCCCTTGAACAAGTCGCATCATCGGATAATCTTTCGCTAAATCCTGTTCAATATCCGCTACTACTCTATTTTGGGCATTTGTTGGTTGAAAAGGCAAAGACGCAAGAAAACGTTGCTTCAAATCGGTTTGATAATGCAATGGCAACGCTAAAAACTGCTGCGTACCCAACCGCACTTTTTGCATCGCAAGATTATGCGCAAGAAGCTCTTCAAAGATAAGTCGTTGCTGTGCGGGATGTTGTCCTTTCTCCAAAATATCTAATGAGATATCTGGCGGCGGACGATGCAAAAATCGAATAGCCTCCTTTAAGCTAAAAGGATGTGGATTAAATTCATTAGGTAAAATTTCCGTTAATTGGATTTTATCGAGTAAAGCCAATGCTTGATCGGTTAGCTTACGTAATGAATTTTGTTTTAAACCTTCCGTTGTGGAATAAATAGGCGTGAGCGTTTCCTCTAAAACCAATGGCGCATTATCCCGTATGATTTGATATTCAGGATGATGAATTTCCGCCATAAAGCGTCCACGTTTAATTTCGCCAAACGCTTTGACGCGCGTACCAATCTGAAAACTGTTTTTCATCCCCGCATTAAAATTGAAAAAACGGAGCATAATCTTGCTCGTTCCATCAGAAAGACTAACAGTTAAAATAGGACGGCGCCCAAAGGCTACTTCACAGGTTTGGACAACCCCTTCAATGGTGGCATATTGTTCAGGACGAAGATCGGCAATGGACGTAATTCTCGTGCGATCTTCATAACGGATAGGTAGATGAAAAAGCAAGTCTTGGAGATTATGAATTCCAAGACGACTTAATTTATCGGAAATTGCCGCGCCTACACCGGATAAAGTGGTTAGAGGAACGGCATCGAGAAGTTGTGTGCTCATTATGCTTCATTAATATTGCGCTTTAAACGAATCACACTGGTAATTTGTTTGATTTTTCGCATAATGTTTTCTAAATGATAGATATCTCTCGCGCCAACTTGGATAATGACTAATAGCAGATTATTCTCTAATTCTTCCGTCCAAATACTTTGAATATTACTTTCACAAGTCGCGACCGCTGTCATGAGACTACCTAATACATTTTGTTCATTAAGCATTTCAATGTGTAATTCAGCATCAAAATTGACCGCACTTTCAGCCTCTTCCCATTTTGCCGCGGTGAAATCTTTGGCATTGCTTGACGTTAAATTAGAACAAGCTTGATGATGTACAACCACGCCTTTCTTCGCAGTACTTAATGCCACGATCGGATCACCCGGAATTGGATGACAACATTGAGCGAAAGACGCTTTCATTTCGCCATCTCGGCTTAACGTTAGCGTACTTTGTGTGTTTTCAGACACACCATCCACATCAATTTCAATGGCTTCATCCATTAATTGATGCGCAATGACACTCGACATTTGATTACCCACACCAATTTCCACAAAAAGCTCATTAAGGCTTGAGAGATTCAATTCATTCAGTACTGCTTGGATTTTCTCTTCAGAAATCTCAGAGAGATAATGTGGTTTTAGGGCCATTTCTAGCTGTTTTTTACCTGTTTGAACCGCATCATCTGCACGCAATAATTTTAAGAAATGACGAATACGAGTTCTTGCACGAGCCGTCACTACAAAGTTTAACCAGCTAACGCTTGGATGAGTATTTTCACTGGTCACAATCTCAACGGTTTGACCAGATTCTAAAGCTTGTGATAACGGATAAGGTTTATGCTCTACTACTGCTGCAACACAATGATTTCCCACATCAGAATGCACGGCATAAGCAAAATCGACAGCTGTTGCGCCCATTGGTAATTCAACGATACGACCTTTCGGTGTAAAGACATAGATTTCTTTCGGGAAAAACTCAGATTTTACATTTTCAATAAACTCAAAGGAGTTACCCACGTTTTGTTGAATATCTACCAGGCTTTGTAACCAACGTTGTGCACGTACTTGAGCGGTGGTGCTATCGTTTTTACCACCTTCTTTATACACCCAATGGGCGGTAACTCCCATTTCAGCAACCTGTTCCATTTCTTCAGTCTGAAGATGAACTTCTACGGGCACCCCATGAGGGCCAATCATTGACGTTTGCAGTGCTTGGTAGCCATTTGCACGAGGCACAGCAATATAATCTTTCACTTTACCAGGGCGAGGCTTATACAAACTATGCATTTGCCCCAACCCGCGATAGCAATCATCAACCGAATTCACAATAACGCGGAAAGCATAAATATCCATAATAGAATGGAATTTCTGATCTTTCGTGCGCATTTTTTGGTAAATTTTATAGAGATGTTTTTCACGTCCCCAAATACGATTTGTAATGCCTACATTATCAAGACGTTGTGAAATATCATTAGAAATTCGTTGAATCAATTCTTGACGAGAGCCACGCGCTTGTTCGACGAGCTTTTTAAGTACTTCATAACGGCGAGGATGCATTGCTTCAAAAGATAAATCTTCTAATTCATTCTTGATATGCTCGATGCCTAAACGGTGGGCTAATGGACAATAAATCTCTAAGGTTTCTTTTGCGATACGACGACGTTTATCTGGACGCAATGATCCCAACGTTCGCATATTATGGGTACGGTCAGCCAGTTTAATTAAGACAACGCGAATATCTCGAGTCATCGCTAAAATCATTTTGCGGAAGTTTTCAACCTGTGCTTCTTGGCGGGTACGGAATTTCAATTTATCTAGTTTCGATACACCATCAACAATTTCAGCTACGCTAGCACCAAATTCATCTTTTAATTGGGATTCAGTATAAGGAGTATCTTCGATAACATCATGCAACAATGCGGCCATGATCGCCTCATGGTCTAGATGCATTTCCGCAATAATTGAGGCTACTGCAACAGGGTGAGTTATGTAAGGTTCGCCGCTTGAGCGAAATTGTCCTTCGTGAGCATCTCGCGCAATGACGAATGCACGTTTGATTAATTCAATTTTATCGGCGGGCAAATACCCCTGAATAATTCGATCTAAATCTGCAAACAATTCCAAAGGACACCTGACTTTTTGTAGAGAGAAAGACTAGGCGATCAAAATAGCTTTAATTTTGACCGCTCTTTAATGAGATTATTCTGCGATTAACGCTACTGCTACTTCTTCGTTACGTTGAGAAGCTGCCGCATCTAAATACTCTTTTGCATCCATGATTTCTTGGTTGATTAACCCTTTTTCGATTTCACGTAATGCGATTACAGTTGGTTTATCGTTATCTTCCGGCACTAACGGCTCACTTTGATGTAACTCTAATTGTCTCGCACGACGAGCGGCGGTTAAAATTAAATCAAAACGGTTACCAATTTTTTCTACTGCATCTTGCACAGTCACTCGAGCCATGTTTTACTCCGATGTTAAAAATAATGTCTATAAAGGGAAAACATTGTACTCAATTCAAGCTTATTTTGCTAGTAGCTGATGAATTAAGTCTGCATTTTCTGTTTGTTGATAAGCTTTGGTCAAGCGTTCTGCCTGCAAAATGCTTTGTAAATCTGCCAATGCCTGTTCAAAATTATCATTCACAATAACGTAATCATATTCATCATAATGCGAAATTTCGCTGATTGCTTTTGACATTCGCTCAGCAATAACCTCTTTGCTATCCTGTCCGCGTCCAATCAAACGACGTTCTAATTCTGGCAATGACGGTGGCAAAATGAAAATACTTTTTACAGAAGGTACTTTTTGACGAATTTGCTGTGCACCTTGCCAGTCAATATCTAAAAACACATCAATGCCCTTAGCCAAGTTTTCTTCAATTGCTGGCAATGAAGTGCCGTAATAATTACCACCAAACACTTTTGCATATTCTAAGAAATGGCCTTTTTCAATTAAGGTTTCAAATTCTTCTACGGAAACAAAATAATAATGCACACCATGACTTTCGCCTGGACGAGGAGAACGCGTTGTGTGTGAAATAGACACCATTTTTTTCGTGCCTTGATTTTTTTCTAATAACGCGGAAATTAATGATGACTTGCCCGCCCCACTTGGTGCAGAAAGAATATATAAATTACCTTGAGACATAATTGAAACCTCTTCTTGTTGTTTGTTTTTATTATACAAAAAGAAAACGAAAAGTGCGGTCAAATTTTCATTTGTTTTACCAAATTGTTAAAAAGTGATCGAGATCACAAAAAAGTGGTATATACCCTTTTTTTTATCAAAATGCCCATGCTATAATCCACGGGAACTCGTTAGAGCAACGATTTTGTTTAACTTGAAAAAAAGGTGAAAATCTTATGGCTATTAAAATTGGTATCAACGGTTTCGGCCGTATCGGTCGTATCGTATTTCGTGCAGCACAACATCGCGATGACATCGAAGTTGTAGGTATCAACGACTTAATCGATGTTGAATACATGGCTTACATGTTGAAATACGATTCAACTCACGGTCGTTTTGACGGTACTGTTGAAGTTAAAGACGGTAACTTAGTCGTAAACGGTAAAACTATCCGTGTTACTTCTGAACGTGATCCTGCAAACCTTAACTGGGGTGCGATCGGCGTTGATGTTGCAGTTGAAGCAACAGGTTTATTCTTAACTGATGAAACAGCACGCAAACACATCACTGCTGGTGCGAAAAAAGTCGTATTGACTGGTCCTTCTAAAGATAGCACACCAATGTTCGTACGTGGTGTAAACTTCGGTGCATACGCAGGCCAAGACATCGTGTCTAACGCTTCTTGTACTACAAACTGTTTAGCGCCTTTAGCGCGTGTTGTTCACGAAACCTTCGGTATCAAAGATGGTTTAATGACTACAGTTCACGCAACAACAGCGACTCAAAAAACTGTTGATGGTCCATCTGCTAAAGACTGGCGCGGTGGTCGTGGTGCGGCACAAAACATCATCCCTTCATCTACCGGTGCTGCGAAAGCTGTGGGTAAAGTATTACCAGCATTAAACGGTAAATTAACTGGTATGGCGTTCCGTGTTCCTACTCCAAACGTTTCTGTAGTTGACTTAACTGTAAACTTAGAAAAACCAGCAACTTACGAACAAATCAAGCAAGCAATCAAAGATGCAGCTGAAGGTAAAACTTTCAACGGCGAATTAAAAGGCGTTTTAGGTTACACTGAAGATGCTGTAGTTTCTACAGACTTCAACGGTTGTGCTTTAACTTCTGTATTTGATGCTGATGCGGGTATCGCATTAACTGATTCTTTCGTTAAATTAGTATCTTGGTACGATAACGAAACTGGCTACTCAAACAAAGTATTAGACTTAGTTGCACACATTTACAACTACAAAGGCTAATCAAAAATAGCTAAAAAATTAACCGCTCTTTTTAGAGCGGTTTTTTTATTTCCAATCCATTTTACTTAATCAATATTTTTAAATTCTTTATTTCTCACCCGGAGATAAAAATAGAAAAATAAATATGTCTATTATTTATTCTATATTCACAAAATAACAACATTTCACTAGATTTTAAATTTATTTCGTTTATATTAGCGTACAGTTGTTCGCTCAAATAAGGCTTATATGAATTTAGAACGTCATTTCGTCAATCGAATTCGCCAGCAGGCAAAAACTCGTCAAAATGCAACCGCACTTCGCCATAAAATTAATGGCTTGTGGAAAGATATTTCATGGAACGCATTCCAACAACAGCTTGACCAGCTTTCATTAGCTTTTCTTGCTTGCAATATTCAAGTACAAGATAAAATTGCAATTTTTGCGCACAATATGTCACGTTGGACAATCGCTGATATTGCAGCGCTTCAAGTCCGAGCTATCACTGTTCCAATTTATGCAACCAATACGGCACAGCAAGCTGAATTTATTTTAAATCATGCCGATGTCAAAATTCTGTTTGTTGGTGATCAAGAACAATATGACCAAGCGTTAGAAATTGCACATCAGTGTCCACAATTACAAAAAATTGTGGCCATGAAAGAACAAATTCAACTGACAGAAACTACCCTTTCTTGCCATTGGGACGATTTAATTCAATTAGGTACAGCCGAATTTCAGGCTGAATTTGAAACTCGCTTAGCAAATAAAACGATGGATGATTTATTCACGATCATCTACACCTCTGGCACAACAGGTGAACCGAAAGGCGTAATGCTCGATTACAATAACTTGGCGCATCAACTTGAAGCCCATGATATTGCATTAGATGTTAATCAAGATGAGGTTTCACTTTCTTTTTTACCATTTAGCCATATTTTTGAGCGAGCTTGGGTTGCCTATGTGTTACATCGTGGAGCAATCCTTTGCTATCTCGAAGATACCAATCAAGTACGTGAAACATTGACAGAAGTACGCCCGACCTTTATGTGTGCGGTACCGCGTTTCTATGAAAAAATTTATTCTGCTGTGCTTGATAAAGTACAAAAAGCCCCTTTTATTCGTCAGATGATTTTCCATTGGGCGATTGCAGTGGGGCAAAAACGTTTTGATCTTCTCTCTCAAAATAAAAAAGTCCCGTTCTTCTTGCAAAAACGTTATGCGCTTGCCGATAAACTGGTGCTGTCTAAATTGCGTTCATTGTTAGGTGGACGTATTAAAATGATGCCTTGCGGTGGCGCAAAATTAGAACCAACCATTGGCCTTTTCTTCCATAGCATTGGGATTAATATCAAACTCGGTTATGGCATGACAGAAACCACAGCTACCATTTCTTGTTGGGATGACCATCATTTTAATCCGAATTCTATTGGTAAATTAATGCCAAATGCCGAAGTTAAAATTGGGGAAAATAACGAGATTCTGGTTCGTGGTGGCATGGTAATGAAAGGTTACTATAAAAAGCCTGAAGAAACGGCCCAAGCCTTCACCGAAGATGGTTTCTTGAAAACGGGAGATGCCGGTGAATTTGATGCTGAAGGTAATTTATTTATTACCGACCGCATTAAAGAATTGATGAAAACTTCTAACGGTAAATACATTGCGCCACAATATATTGAAGGGAAAATTGGTAAAGATAAATTTATCGAACAAATTGCGATTATTGCTGATGCAAAAAAATATGTTTCAGCGTTGATCGTGCCTTGTTTTGATAGCGTAGAAGAATATGCGAAAAAACTGAATATTAAGTATCAAGATCGCATGGAATTACTCAAACACTCTGAAATTATCAAGATGTTTGAACAACGTATCGAAAGTCTTCAAAAAGAATTGGCGCACTTCGAGCAAGTGAAGAAATTTACGCTACTCTCTCAAGCATTTAGCGTAAAACTTGGTGAAATAACACCTACACTCAAATTACGCCGAAAAGTGATTATGGAACGCTATCGTCATATTATTGACTCGATGTATTCCAACAACAAAGAAAACAAGGAAAATAAAGAATAAAAAAGTGCGGTGAAATTCACCGCACTTTTTATTTTGACGAAAATGATTTATTCGACTTCAACCAGTACACCTTCTTGGTGAGGTTTCAATACACCGACCTCGCTAAGCTCGATACCGGCTTTTTTCGCAATCTCTAAGATTTCCGCTTCACTTTCAGGTTTAACCGCAATCAACAAACCACCTGAAGTTTGAGGATCGCAAAGTACGGCCTTTTGATAATCCGTAAGAGGACCGATTTTATGACCATAGCTTTCAAAGTTACGGTTGGTTCCACCTGGGACACAACCTTCTGCAATGTAATCTGCTACACCATCTAATAATTTGATTTTATCAAAATGCACAACCGCATTAAGATTTGAGCCTTCACAGATTTCAGCCAAGTGCCCTAACAAACCAAAGCCAGTTACATCTGTCATGGCGGTGACACCTGCCACTTCCGCAAATTGGCTACCAATCAGATTCATTTGGCACATTGCTGCTGTTGCCAATCCTTGATGTTCTGGTTTTAATTTGCCTTTTTTCTCGGCAGTAGTCAGCACACCAATACCTAATGGTTTGGTTAAATAAAGCTTACACCCCGCTTCTGCTGAGGCATTACGTTTTACACGATCCGTTGCAATAACGCCTGTTACCGCTAAACCAAAAATAGGTTCTGGTGCATCGATTGAGTGTCCGCCAGCTAGCGAAATCCCCGCTTGATGACAAGCAAAACGACCACCATCAACAATTTTCTGTGCCACTTCTGCCGGCAATTTATTAATCGGGAAACCTAAAATGGCAATTGCCATAATCGGCTTACCACCCATTGCGAAAATATCACTAATGGCATTGGTTGCGGCAATACGACCAAAATCAAAAGGATCGTCCACAATAGGCATAAAGAAATCCGTGGTACTAATAATTGCAGTACCATTACCAAGATCATAAACCGCAGCATCATCCGCTGTTTCATTTCCCACTAATAAATTGGGGTCAGCAAATTTTTCGAGTTTAGTCTGTAAAATTGTCCCTAACACCTTAGGCGAAATTTTACAGCCTCAACCTGCACCGTGGCTGTATTGTGTTAAACGAATCTCATCCGTCATATTCAGTCCTTTGTAAAAATAACGTACTTCTTAAAAAAAGAGCGGTTAGAAAAAGCCGTATTTAGGAGGCTAACTTCTCCACTTTTGCTTGCTTGATCATGTTATCGCTGACTTCTAAAATAGTAATTCTTAAGCCATTGATTTCACAAACCGTTCCTTCATCAGGAATATCTTCAAGATGCTCGAGAATCAAACCATTAAAGGTGCGTGCATCTTCTGTATCTAATTCCCAACCAAACATTTTATTCAAATCACGAAGATTTGCCGAGCCTTCAATAATCATCGAACCATCAGATTGCTGAACAACTTCTTGTTCAATAGTCGGTGCAGTAGTGGTTGTAAAATCACCCACAATTTCTTCTAAAATATCTTCAAGCGTGACTAGTCCTTTAATGTCACCATATTCGTCCACCACTAAACCGATACGTTCTTTTTTCGTACGGAAATTC
Organism: Haemophilus sp. HMSC061E01; assembly: GCF_001810345.1. Taxonomy (NCBI): domain Bacteria; kingdom Pseudomonadati; phylum Pseudomonadota; class Gammaproteobacteria; order Pasteurellales; family Pasteurellaceae; genus Haemophilus; species Haemophilus sp. HMSC061E01. Next base: position 331,735 of record NZ_KV800998.1, on the reverse strand, counting down.
GCTAATTGTGTTTTCAGTGGTGTCCCTTCTGGAATGAAGTACACTTCATCAACGGCACGTAATAAAGTTTCTTTGGTAAATTCATTTTTTTCTAATAACAAACGAAACGCTTCACGCACACGCAAAATCCCTAATACTTGCTCATCAAGGCTGCCTTTATACAACACAATTCGGTTATGTGGTGCATGATTAAGCTGGCGCATAATCGCTTTCCAATCGTCATCAATATCAATCCCTGCTATTTCATTACGTGGCACCATGATATCGTCGACGGTCACCGTTTCCATATCTAAAATAGAGAGTAACATTTGTGGATGCTGTTCATCGGGTGTGGCTTCTCCCGCTTCTGATACAATACTACGGAGTTCTTCACGACTAATCACTTGCTTTTGCATATCAGGTTTTAAACCAACCATTCGCATTAATGTCTTCGTGAAAAGATTCATTAACCAAACTAGCGGATAAAATATTTTTAATAGTAAGACCAAGATATGACTTGAAAATAATCCCACCTTTTCAGGGTGCATTGCCGCGACGGTTTTAGGGAAAATTTCAGAAAAAACAAGCATCACAAAGGTTAATAAACCTGTTGCAATAGCCACACCCGCATCGCCATATAAACGCATACCAATCATGGTTGCGATAGCTGAAGCACTGATGTTAACAAGGTTATTAAAGATCAGGATAAAACTTAACAAGGTATCTGGCTTCTCAAGCAGTTTTTCTGCTTTTTGCGCACCTTTATTACCTTGTTCCGCCATAAAACGAAGGCGATATTTATTAAGAGAGAGTAATCCGGTTTCTGAGCCGGAAAAATAGGCTGATAAAACTAAACAAATAATGAGTGTAATAAATAAAGTACTAAGGGGGATACTGTCCAAGGGTAAATCCTTTTGTTCGTTAATCAACAAAAAGTGCGGTCATTTTCACCGCACTTTTTACCTGTTCTTTGATTTTGATTAAATCAAACGGCTACCAAAATAGCCAATCGTGAGCAGAATGATACCTGAAATTGCATAAATAATCATCCTTTTTCCACGCCAGCCTAGTCGCCAATGACCAAAACAAGCAATACCAAAACTAATCCAAGCAAGGAAAGAGAAAATCGCTTTGTGCAGATTTTCTAGAGTCACCGCTTGTAATACATGATAAGTACCCGAAATTAAAGTCAGAGTCAGTAATACTTCACCCATCGCAAATAAACAGAAGAAATGACGTTCTACTGCCATCAATGGCGGAATTGCTGGCGAAAATTGAATTTTACGTTTTTTCAAATTACGGTCTAACCAGACCAACTGAATCACATAAAGCGTTGCAATAAAACAAACTGCATAGGTAAACAGCGACAAACCGATATGGAACAGCATCAATGTATTTTGATTAAGCATCTGAATGATATGGCTTGATAAGAATGTCGCAAAGATCAAGCTAATGATCGAAAACGCATACACGATAGGTAAAACAAACCACATCGTGGAAACCAGAAACATTGAAAGCGTCGCTAAGGCAGCAATAATTACGCTCATTAAAGAAGCGATTTCCATTAGCGTAAAACTCTGCCCTGAGGCCAAATCCTCTAACAAAGGGAAAGTGCTGACAGCATGCAGAATAATTGCAGCAAGTGCGGTCAGAAAAAATGGAGTTTTGCTTTGACTCAACTTCCCTTCTGATGAATTCATCAAAAACGGGGCGATCAACAATAAACTAAGAATGTAAAAAATAATCGAAAAAAGGGCAAACCACATAATGCGTTCTCTTTACTAGGAATTATTCTTATTTTAACGGATCTTTTCTCTAGATCGCCATAATTTTATTTGAAATGATGAAAAACGCCCAAATTTCGGTATAATCACGGCAATTTTTTAAGAAAAAACAGGATTTAAAATGTTTGAGAATTTATCGGATCGCCTTTCCAAAACGCTACGCAACATTAGCGGTAAAGGTCGCTTAACTGAAGATAATATTAAAGAAACCCTACGCGAAGTACGTATGGCTTTATTAGAAGCTGACGTTGCGTTGCCTGTCGTACGTGAATTTATCGCCAAAGTAAAAGAAAGCGCATTAGGCGAAGAAGTCAATAAAAGCTTAACACCAGGCCAAGAGTTCTTAAAAATTGTTCAACGTGAACTCGAAAAAGCCATGGGTGAAGCCAATGAAAGCTTAAACCTAGCAACACAGCCACCTGCAGTTATTTTAATGGCAGGTTTACAAGGTGCGGGTAAAACTACCAGCGTGGGTAAATTAGCGAAATTCTTGCGTGAACGTCACAAAAAGAAAGTGCTTGTAGTCTCTGCCGACGTATATCGTCCTGCGGCGATCAAACAGCTTGAAACCTTAGCACAATCTGTTGGCGTGGATTTCTTCCCATCTGATGTCAAACAAAAACCGGTAGAGATTGCAAAAGCGGCACTTGCTGACGCTAAACTCAAATTCTACGATGTGTTAATTGTGGATACGGCAGGTCGCTTACACGTTGATAGTGAGATGATGGATGAAATCAAGCAAGTTCACGCGACATTAAATCCAATTGAAACACTTTTCACGGTTGATGCAATGACCGGTCAAGATGCGGCAAATACTGCAAAAGCCTTCAATGAAGCTTTGCCTCTTACTGGGGTTATCTTAACCAAAGTGGATGGTGATGCACGTGGCGGTGCAGCTTTATCTATCCGTCAAATCACAGGCAAACCGATTAAATTCCTTGGTGTGGGTGAAAAAACAGAAGCCCTCGAGCCATTCCATCCTGATCGCGTAGCGTCGCGTATTTTAGGCATGGGCGACGTGCTTTCCCTTATCGAAGATCTTGAACGTTCAGTGGATCGCGAAAAAGCGGAAAAAATGGCACAGAAATTCAAGAAAGGTGATGATTTCACCTTAGACGATTTCCGTGAACAGCTCCGTGAGATGAAAAAAATGGGCGGCATGATGTCAATGCTTGAAAAATTACCGGGTGCGAAAAACTTACCGGATCATGTCAAAAATCAAGTGGATGACAAAATGTTTATCAAAATGGAAGCCATCATTAATTCCATGACCTTAAAAGAGCGTGCCAATCCAGATATTATCAAAGGATCTCGCCGTCGTCGTATTGCATTAGGTTCTGGCACTCAAGTTCAAGATGTGAATAAGCTGCTGAAACAATTTGACGAAATGCAGCGTATGATGAAGAAAATGCGCAAAGGTGGCATGGCGAAGATGATGCGCGGTATGCAAGGCTTAATGGGTGGAGGCGGCTTAGGTGGCCTTGGTGGTTTAGGCGGTATGTTTAAACGTTAGTTTGTTTATACAAGATCAACCTATAAAATCAAATAGATCAATTAATAATATTCTGAGTTCTGTATATTACAGAACTCAATTATTTTTACTCAAAATTAATTTATTTTTGATAGAAAGTGCGGTCAAAAAATTAAATGTTTTTTGCTATACTTTCCTACAAAATATTCATAATTACTCATTTCAATGAAACAAAAACGCCCTACTTTACAAGATATTGCCGACCATCTTGGGATGACTAAAATGACGGTAAGCCGTTATTTACGCAATCCTGATTCTGTTGCCAAAGATACCCAACAACGTATCGCTGCAGCCATTGAGCAGTTTGGTTATATCCCTAATCGTGCACCAGAAATTTTGTCTAATGCAAAAAGTAAAGCTATTGGCGTGTTACTCCCTTCTTTAACTAATCATGTATTTGCTGATGTATTAAAAGGCATTGAGCAAGTTGCCGATATTGCGGGTTATCAGACGATGCTTGCGCACTACGGATATAGTGTCAAAAAAGAAGAAGAACGTATTGAAAGTTTACTTTCTTACAATGTGGATGGATTAATTTTATCGGAAAACTACCACTCTTTACGTACGCTTAAAATGATTGAAATCGCCAATATTCCAGTCATTGAAATCATGGATAGCTCACAAGCAGGTATTCAACAAGTCATTGGTTTTGATAATGTTGTTGCAGCACAAGCTATGGTCGAAACCATGATTCAGCGTGGTTATAAAAATATCGTCTATTTCACGGCAAGAATGGATAAGCGAACCCAATTAAAAATGCAAGGTTATGAACAAGCCATGAAAAAATATGGGTTAGAACCTTATAGTTTGATTACTGAAGCCGCTTCTTCTTTCACATTGGGTGGAAAGCAGCTACGTAAAATTTTAGAAGAACGTCCTGAAACAAACGGGATCTTTTGTACAAATGATGACTTAGCGATTGGTGCATTATTTGAATGCCAGCGATTAGGTATTGCTGTGCCTCAACAGATTGCAATTGCAGGGTTCCATGGACATGACGTAGGCTTTTCGGTCACACCTCAGCTCGCAACTGTTATGACCCCTCGTTTAGAAATTGGCAAGCTTGCCGCACAAGAATTGTTAGCGAGACTGAATAAAGAGCCACTAAAAGAAAAAATAATTGATCTAGGATTTAAAATCCATTTAGGTGAAAGCATATAAGCTGTGCGATCAAAAAATACTAATATTTTGACCGCACTTCTTTTATTTTAGATCAGTGGTTTTAATGCCTCTACACAGCGTTCAACCACTTGCTCAAAACGACCAGAAATATCAACATGAATAACATCTGGTTCATCTTGGCCAGGTACTTCCAATGTCTCAAACTGACTTTTTAGCATATCGGTTTTCATATAATGCCCTTTACGCTGTTTCATTCGCTCAAGTACCAGTTCAAAAGTGCCTTCTAAAAATAAGAATTTTACGTTTCCATTCCCTTCACGAATGAGATCGCGATATTTTTTCTTTAATGCAGAACAAATAATGATCCCCACTTCACTTTTTCGCTCTAGACTAAATGCTGCATCACGAATACGCTCCAACCAAGGCGCGCGGTCTTCATCATTTAACGGATGCCCCTCTCTCATTTTGATGATATTCGCTCTAGGATGAAGATCATCACCATCAATTAATTTTATTCCTAAACGATGAGCTACCTCTGTTCCTACGGAGGTTTTCCCCGTACTTGATACGCCCATTAGAATAAAACTTTTTCCCATCTGTTCTTGTTTATGATTCATCATACACCTCTTCAAATTTTCATTTACCATACTCTAATTACAAACAAAATGTTACCAGTAACATTTTATTTTGTGATCAAGATCACAAAATAAATTCATCACCATAATTAACCGCACTTTTAAAGATAAAAATAATGTGAATGAGATCACAATTTTGAAAAGTAATCGTTTACCAAATGTTAAATCAAGCGTATGTTACGGGTAACAATTCAATTCGGAGAACAACCATGCTCATTGCAATTATGATCGTAGCAATCTTATTGCTACTTTTACTCATTATTAAATTCAAAGTTCATGCTTTTGTGGCATTAATTATTGTGAGTTTACTTACCGCACTCGCTGCTCAGATTCCGGTAGATAAAATCCTGCCAACCTTGCTAGGTGGATTTGGTAATACACTGGCAGCAGTTGCCTTATTGGTAGGTTTGGGTGCAATGATTGGTCGACTTCTTGAAATTACTGGCGGAGCCAAAGTGCTTGCAGATTCACTAATCAATAAATTTGGAGAGAAAAAAGCCCCCTTTGCATTAGGTGTTGCTGCACTACTTTTTGGCTTCCCTATTTTCTTTGATGCGGGGCTTGTCGTGATGTTACCTATCGTCTTTAGTGTCGCTAAACGTTTTGGTGGCTCCGTTTTACGTTATGCCTTTCCTGTTGCAGGCGCATTTGCTGTAATGCACGCTTTTTTACCTCCGCATCCTGGTCCAGTAGCTTCTGGTGATTTATTAGGTGTGAATATCGGTTTATTGGTGATTGTGGGCTTAATTTGTGCGATTCCAACATGGTATATCGGTACTTATTTATTTAGCCTATTCATCAGCAAGAAAGTTCATATTGATTTACCAAAAGCATTTTTAAATGCCACTGCAATCAGTGAAACATCTGTGCAAAATCCACCGAGCTTTGCCCGTGTAATAACAATATTATTACTGCCAATTCTGTTGATCTTATTAGACACTGGCTTAAATACATTAAGCGTGGCAAAAGTCATTGATGGATCACAAACCTGGGTTGAAGCACTTCGCTTAATTGGTAAAACACCTGTTGCACTGTTAATCACCTTAATCGTCGCAATTCTGTTACTAAAAGACCAACGTAGTTATGAACAAATTGAAAAAATTTGTGATAATGCCTTGGGCCCTATCTGTTCTATCGTGCTTGTTACGGGGGCAGGCGGAATGTTTGGTGGTGTATTACGTGCCAGTGGTATTGGCGATGTGCTATCTACGATGCTTTCCAATACAGGAATGCCGATCATTGTTGCCGCTTTCGTTATCGCTATGGTAATGCGTGTCGCACAAGGTTCAGCAACCGTTGCTTTAACCACAGCAGCTGCGCTGATTTCTCCTACCGTTGCTGCGGCAACTGACTTAAGCCAATTTGATCTTTGCTTTATTGTGATCGCTATTGCATCAGGGGCTACTGTGCTTTCTCACGTAAATGACTCAGGTTTCTGGCTAATCAGTCGTTTCTTAGAAATGGATACAAAAACGACTTTAAAAACATGGACATTACTCGAAACCTCAATCGGTGTCGTAGGTTTTATTATTGCATTAATTGGAAGTATCATTCTCTAGTCTCTAAATAAAACCTATTTTCTAAAAATTAATATCTTCCATCCTGAGCTTTACCATCGTAAAGCTCAGTCTTTAATAATCTGGTTGATTTTTCTTAGCCTCTATCCTTTCCTTTTAAATTTAATAACGTCATTCATCACCAAAGAAACACATTATTTTGCTCTGCATTCTCCATTACCTGATTAAATTACTCAATTTTAGGTAATTTTGGTAAAACATACCAGATATAATTGCTCAGGTATTCTACTTGGCGTAGAATCTAGGTTCTGATGATTATCTACGACATTTAATCATCAGGAAGTGATATTTTCTAATAATCTAGGAGTGATAAAATGGGACAGTATAAAAAGTTCTGGTACCTATTAGTCGCCGTATTGATTGGAGCCTTCTCCATTCTCGGTTACTATGGGTTCGAAGTTTATCGTGAAGCACCACCAATTCCGCAACAATATGTTTCTGAATCTGGCGAAAAAGTGATTACTCACGATGATATTTTACATGGTCAAACCGCTTGGCAAACCACTGGTGGTATGCAAGTGGGTTCTGTTTGGGGCCACGGTGCATACCAAGCACCAGACTGGACGGCAGATTGGCTTCACCGTGAATTAACTAACTGGTTGGATATTACAGCGAATCAAGAATTTGGTAAAAACTTCGCTGATTTAAATGATGAACAACAAACGTTATTAAAAGCGCGTCTAACCAAAGAATATCGTGGTAGCAAAGTTGAAAACGGTACCGTTGTGCTTTCGAACACCCGCTTAGCGGCAATGGAAAAAACAGCACAATACTACATCTCTTTATACGGTGATGATCCTGCAACCAAAGTGACTCGTGAACACTTTGCGATGAAGGATAATACTCTTCCTGATTTACAAGCTCGTAAAGACTTAGCTAAATTCTTCTTTTGGACCGCGTGGACTGCATCAGCTGAACGTCCAAATACTCATGCAAGTTATACTAATAACTGGCCACACGAGCCGTTAATTAATAACGTGCCAACACCAGAAAACGTGATTTGGTCTATTGCGAGTGTGGTATTCCTCATTGCGGGTATTGGTTTCGTGGTATGGATTTGGTCATTCAAAAAACGTGAAGACGAAAAAGAACCACCAATGCCTGAGTTCGATCCACTCACAAAATTACAACTTACTCCTTCTCAACGTGCGTTAGGTAAATACCTCTTTACTGTGCTTGCTCTTTTCGTATTGCAAGTCACATTAGGTGCGGTTGTGGCCCACTACACGGTTGAAGGTCAGGAATTCTATGGTATTGATATTTCTCAATACTTCCCATATTCATTAGTGCGTACATGGCATATTCAAGCTGCCTTATTTTGGATTGCAATGGCATTCTTAGCTGGTGGTTTATTCCTTGCGCCAATCATTAATGGCGGAAAAGATCCGAAATTCCAAAAATTGGGTGTGGATGTTCTCTACTGGGCATTAGTGGTATTAGTCGTCGGTTCATTCACTGGTAGCTACTTAGCGATTGCGCATATTCTTCCAGAAGAATGGAGCTTCATGTTCGGTCACCAAGGCTATGAATTCATTGACTTAGGTCGTTTCTGGCAAGCAGTGAAATTCGCAGGTATCTTATTCTGGTTAGTCTTAATGCTTCGCGGTACAGTGAACGCATTTAAACAACCGGGTGATAAAAACTTATTGGCATTATTCTTCGCTTCCGTAATTGCGATCGGTTTATTCTATGGCCCTGCATTATTCTATGGCGAGCACACTCACATTTCTGTGATGGAATACTGGCGCTGGTGGGTAGTTCACCTATGGGTAGAAGGCTTCTTCGAAGTATTCTCTGTAGCGGCACTTTCATTCATCTTCGTAAGTTTAGGTTTAGTTTCACGTCGTACTGCGACTGTGGCAACCATTACTGAAGCGGCATTGTTCCTAATCGGTGGTATCCCAGGTACTTTCCACCACTTATACTTCGCAGGTGCAACTACTCCAATTATTGCTGTAGGGGCATCATTCTCTGCGCTTGAAGTAGTTCCATTAGTGTTATTAGGTCATGAAGCTTGGGAACACTGGGCGATGCAACAAAAAACACCTTGGATGGAACGCCTAAAATGGCCTCTTTACTGCTTCGTAGCCGTGGCATTCTGGAATATGTTAGGTGCTGGCGTATTTGGTTTCTTAATCAATCCACCAATTTCGCTTTACTATATCCAAGGCTTGAACACCACTGCCGTTCATGCTCACGCTGCATTATTCGGTGTATACGGTTTCTTAGCATTAGGCTTCGTATTCTTAATTGCTCGTTATTTACGCCCAGATACACCATTTAATGACAAGTTAATGAAATGGGGCTTCTGGTTGTTAAATGGCGGTTTAGTGTTAATGATCGTATCAAGCTTATTACCTATCGGTATTATTCAAGGTTATGCAAGTATCTCTGAAGGCTTATGGTATGCTCGTAGTGAAGAATTTATGCAACAACCTCTATTCGATACCCTACGTTGGGTTCGTTTAGGTGGTGATGTGGTATTCATCTTCGGTGCACTAGCCTTCTTCTGGCAAATCTTTACGATGATTTTCTTCAAACCGAAAAAAACAGCTTAACTAGGTTTATTATCATGCAAAAGCGGCTAAGTAATTAGCCGCTTTTTATTTATAAAAAATCCATTATCTTTTTTGACCGCACTTTTATTTTCATTAAATGATTTCCTTTAGCTGGGAAAATAATGTGAATATTTATAAGAGAGTGAATAAGAGAGCCATTGGCTTTATGACCTGTGTTGAGAATGTATTTCATCAAAGTGCGGTTAATTTTTTAATTGTTTTTATACCCAACTGTCATAATAAAAATACTAGGCAATTGAATATTTCTGATATAAAATTCTCCGATTTATTTTTTAAAGGGAGAAAAAAGATGAAACTCGTTGAAGTAAAACATCCGCTTGTTAAACATAAATTAGGCGTGATGCGCGAAGCTGATATTGATACTAAAAAATTCCGTGAACTTGCAACAGAAGTGGGCAGCTTACTCACCTATGAAGCGACAGCCGATCTCGAAACAGAAAAAGTGATTATCGAAGGTTGGAACGGTCCTGTTGAAATCGACCGTATCAAAGGTAAAAAAGTTACTGTTGTACCAATTTTACGTGCAGGCCTCGGCATGATGGATGGCGTTTTAGAACATGTTCCTAGTGCTCGCATCAGTGTAGTCGGGATTTATCGTAATGAAGAAACTCTTGAACCCGTCCCTTATTTCCAAAAACTAGCCAGTGACTTAGAAGAACGTTTAGCTATCGTTGTGGATCCAATGCTTGCAACGGGTGGTTCAATGATCTCTACAATTGATCTATTAAAAGCAAAAGGTTGCCAACATATCAAAGTATTAGTATTAGTCGCGGCACCAGAAGGGATTAAAGCATTAGAAAAAGCACATCCAGATATCGAACTTTATTGCGCATCGATTGATGATCACTTAAATGAACAAGGCTACATCATTCCAGGCTTGGGGGATGCAGGCGATAAGATTTTTGGGACGAAATAATTCCCTTTTAATAAGACGGCATTTATAGCCGTCTTTTTTCCGTGCGTGAAAACACAAAAGCTAAAAAGCATTAAAACCGACCGCACTTTCAGTTAATTCAAACCGAGAGTTGAAACTAAATGAGTAATCAAACTACAACCGCACCTGTTGAGGTGCAAAGCATGGGCAAACAAGCGTTTGTCGGTTTACAGATGTTATTTGTTGCCTTTGGTGCCTTAGTATTAGTTCCTTTAATCACTGGATTAAATTCTAATACAGCCCTTCTTACCGCAGGTATCGGTACACTACTTTTCCAACTTTGTACCGGTAAACAGGTTCCTATTTTTTTAGCCTCCTCTTTTGCCTTTATTGCGCCTATTCAATATGGCGTACAAACTTGGGGCATTCCAACCACAATGGGCGGACTTGCTTGTGCGGGTTTAGTCTATTTCGCACTATCAACCTTAGTAAAATTACGTGGTAGTGCTGCGCTTGAGCGTATCTTCCCGCCTGTTGTTGTCGGTCCCGTAATTATCATCATTGGTATGGGACTTGCACCTGTTGCTGTTGATATGGCATTAGGTAAAAACAGTGCATATAGCTATGAGCACTCTGTATTGGTTTCAATGATTACCTTGGTCACCACCCTTTCTGTTGCGGTGTTTGCTAAAGGAATGATGAAGCTGATTCCAATTATGTTTGGTATCGTTGCTGGCTATGTGGTTTGTTTATTCCTAGGATTAATTAATTTCCAACCTGTTTTAGATGCAAAATGGTTTGAATTACCTGAGTTAACCAAACCAGAATTTAATTTAGAAGCGATTCTTTATATGCTACCCATTGCTATCGCACCAGCCGTTGAACACGTGGGTGGTATTATGGCAATCAGTTCTGTAACAGGTAAAGATTTCCTTAAAAAACCAGGCTTACATCGCACCCTATTAGGCGATGGTGTGGCAACTGCTGCTGCATCATTAGTTGGTGGTCCACCGAATACTACTTATGCAGAAGTAACCGGTGCAGTCATGCTAACTCGTAACTTTAATCCAAACATTATGACCTGGGCAGCTGTATGGGCAATTGCAATTTCTTTCTGTGGTAAAGTAGGCGCATTCCTTTCTACAATTCCAACCATCGTAATGGGTGGCATTATGATGTTGGTATTCGGTTCGATTGCCGTTGTTGGGATGAGCACCTTAATTAAAGGCAAAGTAGATGTGACCGAACCTCGTAATCTTTGCATCATTTCCGTGGTAATGACGTTCGGGATCGGGAATATGTTTGTCAACGTCGGAGATGTTGTTTCCCTGAAAGGGATTAGCCTTTGTGCCATCGTTGCCATTGTGCTGAACTTGATTTTGCCAAAAGCAAAAAATGAAGTAGAATAAAACTTCCCAAACAAAAGGGTTAAATGAAAATTTAGCCCTTTCTTTTTTATTTTAAATCAACTCGTTAATCCGTGAATCAGCAACTTTCTTTACCTATTCATCAAATTGATGATGAAACGCTTGAGAATTTTTATAGCGATAATAATGCATTATTGCTTAATTCTTTACGTCAAAACATGACTGATTTACAACAACAATTCTTCTACCTTTGGGGCAGCCAAAGCGTTGGGAAAACCCATCTTTTGCGCGCACTTTGTAATGAATATATTCAGCAACAACGAAGTGCCATCTATGTCCCGCTGAGTAAATCACAATATTTTTCCACGGCGGTTTTTGAAAATTTAGAACAGCAAGAACTGGTTTGCTTAGACGATTTGCAAACAATTATTGGAAATTCAGAATGGGAAATTGCCTTATTTGATCTTTTTAATCGCATTAAGGCTAATGGTAAAACCTTATTAGTTGTCAGTGCAGATCAATCTCCAACTGCCCTACCCGTTAAATTACCGGATCTTGCTTCTCGCTTAAAATGGGGAGAAAGTTATCAATTGATTCCACTCAGCGATGAACAAAAATTTGCAGTATTGAAACAGAATGCCCATCAACGAGGTATCATACTTTCAGATGATACTGCCAATTTTATATTCACGCGTTTAGATCGTGATATGGCGACACTAAAAGAAGCATTAGTGAAACTCGATGAAGCCTCACTACAAGCCAAACGAAATCTGACTATTCCTTTTGTGAAATCAATTTTAGGCTTATAAACAAGCAAAAAAATAACCGCACTTTTTCAAGCGCGGTTATTTTGTATCAATTTAATTACCAACAGTGGCGACAATAGCCAACACCGACACTAGGCATTATCGCAACAGGGACACGAGAATACCCTCTCTGTTTAGAGCGATGATCACTCGCATTCATTTCATTTGGAATACTGTCTCTTTGTGCAACTTTCGCTTTTTCTTGAGCGCTTACCGTATTACCACTTGTTACTCGAGCATTATAATCCTGCACGGTATTCATATCGTACGCTGCAGCCCCATTTCCAATAGTTGATGCCTCTTGGGGAGCTGTACAAGCTGTTAAAACAGATAGAGCTGCAATAGAAACTAATTTTTTCATAACGCTACCTTTTATCACAAACCACTTTATTAAGTGTTTCTCTGCCTTCTTTAATCCGAGCATTGGCTTTTTTTCTAATGTTCGGGTCCTCATTTTGCTCAATGTATTTTGCTACATTCGCATTTCTGATTGCATAAACAGGCACATACTGTGAATGTTTTGTCTCGCCTTTTTTATAAATCGTTGCACCTAACACACTACCATAATATTCGCTGGCATCATTAGGTTTAATGTAATAATTACTGGTGTTCGTAACATCTACGCCATCATCACTTTTAAAACCACTACAAATCCCTGCGGGTGAAAGAAACGTTGTTTTTGATGCCGCCGTTTCGTTAAATTTATATACTTCAAATTCAACGCTATTGGCCAACTCTTCCATATCTTTTTCAGATTTAGGATCTAAACTTCGCTGTCCTTTTCCATCAATATATTTCACGGTTTCAGAAACATTACTTTCAGAAACATTGACTGAAAGATTATTTTCAGGTGATTTTACTTTTGTTGCATATACAACACTACTACCTTCGGCTAAAACAGCTGATGATGCCAAAATACAAAATGAGTAAATCCCAATTTTTTTCTTAATATGACTCATAATACTAATGTGATTCCCTAAGCTAATAATTGTTCTCGTATAATTCAATTGGTAAATAATCCGGGTCTCGGAAGAAAGGGTACTTCATTCTGGTTAATTCATCAAGCCGAATTGGTTCACAAGAAACTCCGTTCTCTAAAAGATAAGCTACGTACTCATCAATATTTTCTACTTTGAATGCCAAATGCCGTAAACCACAGGCTTCAGGGCTGGTTACTCTTTGAGGAGAATTTGGGAAAGAAAATAGCTCTATTTGACTCCCATCAGGAAAACTTAAATCTAATTTATAACTATCTCGTTCTGCCCGATAAGTTTCATTCAGCTGTTTTGCCCCTAAAATATCCATATAAAAATGCTTCGAACGTGCATAGTTCGAAGCAATAATCGCAATATGGTGAAAACCTAATAATTGAGGTTTCATTATTTCTCCGGTGTGACGCTTTTTGCTTTTTCTTCTTCCTGTAAAGCAAGGGCATCACGTGCTGCACGAATACTCTTTTCAAGCATTGGCACACGAGGATCATCTGGTTCCAATAAACGTAACATCATTGCCCAGGTTACTGCCGCCATTTTATAATCCTCACCTTCAAAATAACTGAAAGCCAGTAAACTTAATGCTTCAGGATTAGAATGATCTTGACGAATAATCTCACGTAAAAGCTGGTTACCTTTCAGTTTATCCGTTTGATCTTCAGAAGACATTAACATACGCGCATAAGAAAGTTTATAATCTAAATTATCCGGCTCAAGCTTATTCGCTTGTTGGTAACTATCAAAGGCTAATTTTCCATTACCTAAATTCATCCCTACCTGACCTAGCAACCACCATTTTTTAGCATCCTTTGGTGTTTTTTGTAAATCCAAACGAAGTGCGGTAGAAAATTGTTGCATTTCTGCATCCGTCATTGGGTTTGTGTCTTCTTCTTTGATTCGTTCAAAGAAATAAGGTAATTTTGCCAATGTTTTTTCCATCATATCTTCGGCTTTCCAAGATCCCAAAGGGAAATAAGCCCCGCCAGCAATAATAGCCAAACCTAATAAACCAGAAACAAACCATAACTTACCGTAATTTTTGGCATTTTTATCGAGCGTTTGTGTTTCTTGTTGAGGAATATCTTCCAACAATGTTTTTTGTAGCTCTTGTTTAAGTTGTTCAACGTTCTCTACTAAACCTTGCTGATTATCTTGCTCAATCTCTTTTAAGCGAGAAAAATACAATGCTTTATTTAACTCATCACGCTTTTTATCTTCTTTCGCTTTAACTGAACGCAACAATGGATAAAAACAAATCAATGCTACGACTAAAGTGAGCGCAATAATACTTAATGCAAAATTCATTATTTATCCTTTTCTTTGAGTAAAACCGATAAACGCGCATTCTCTTCATCATCTAAAATCGCGTCGGAATTAACCGTACTTGTTTTTTTTGATTTACGTTTAAATACAAATAAAATGCCAATCAACACTAACAAAATTGGGGCAATCCATAATACGATTGTTGACGTCGTCATTGGTGGATCATAGGTCACAAAATTGCCATAACGTTGAATCATATAATCGACGACTTCACTTCGTTTTTTGCCTTCTTGTAACAATTCAAATACTTTGCCACGCATATCTACAGCAATAGTTGCATTCGAATCTGCAATATTATTATTTTGACATTGAGGACAACGAAGCTCTTGCGTTAATTGATGATAATCCTTTTCTTGCTCTGGTGAAGCAAAATTTAGCGCATCAATTGCGGCAGTCGCAGAGACGCTCATAAAAAGTGCGGTCAAAAAAAGCCATGATTTTCTCATTATGGTTTCTCCGCTAGTTTGTCATAAATCGGTTTTAAAGTCTCATTCCAAACGCGTTCATTCACATCACCCGCTAAGCGATAATGAATCACACCTTTGCCATCTACAATGAATGTTTCCGGTGCGCCATAAACGCCTAAATCTAATGCAAAAGAACCTTTCTCATCTTTAAGCACAAGACTATAAGGATTGCCTAAATCTTTTAGCCATTTTACAGCTTTTGGTGATTCATCTTTATAGTCGATACCAATGATTGTTACGCCCTGTTTAGCCAATTGATTCAAGTATTGATGCTCTGCATAACAAGTTGGACACCAAGTCGCCCACACATTTAAGAGAACCGGTTTACCTTGTTGGAAAATTTCATTACCGTACGTTTTATTTTCCAATAAATCCGTTAATATTTTCTGTGGCACAGGTTTCCCCACAAGAGCAGATTCCAACGCTTTGGGATCATCACCTTGTGCATTGCGTCCTAACTGAACTAAAAAAGCTGCAGCTACCGCAAGAAAAACAATAAGTGGGATAAGTAGTTTTTTATTCATAACACTATCAATTTCACATCTATTTCTAGGGGCAATGCGCCCCTTATTACAATTAAGACTGTTTAACTAATCGACTAAAACGATAACGACGGTCAAACATACAGAGCAAACCACCTAATGCCATAAACAATCCTCCAATCCAAATCCAACGGATAAAAGGTTTATAGTAAAGGCGTAGCGCCCATGAGTTATCATCTATCTTTTCGCCCAAAGCAACATACAGATCGCGAGTAAAGCCCCAATTAATTGCCGCTTCCGTCATTGGCATTTTACTGACGGTATAAAAGCGTTTTTCGGCAAATAATGTTGCTTCCGTTTTACCCTCTTTTGAAATATCAATTTGTGCTTTACCGCCCATATAGTTAGGACCATTTGCATCACTCACGCCAGCAAATTTAAAGTCATAATTAGCAATCTGCACTGTATCACCAACAGCCATTCGCACATCACGTTCCACACTGAAGTTTTGGCTAAAGGCTATTCCCCAAACTGTCATGGCTACACCAAGGTGAGCCAAAATCATCCCCCAATGGGAACGGGAAAGCTTGGTAATACCTTTAAAGAAAGATTCACGGTGTGTTGCACGTTGTTTCATTTCGTAGAGGCTCAGTAATACAATAATGACAGACATCATAGTACCAAGCACCGCACTAACAGTGAGTTTATTTTGTAGGAAATATGGTAAGGCAAAGCCTGCAATCGCCATCACAATCACACTCACTACAACCGGTGTACGAATTTCAGAGAACTGATCACGACGCCATTTAACCAATGGCCCAATACCTAGTAATAAGGCAAATGGGGTCATAATAATCAGGAACATTTGATCAAAGAACGGAGCACCGATCGAAATAGAGCCCAGACCTAATTGCTTGTGAACTAACGGCAATAATGTCCCTAAGAACACCACACAAAGTGCGGTCATTAATAGGATATTATTCAATAACAATAAGGTTTCGCGAGAATAACGTTCTGCATTATCACGCGAACGAATTTGATTGCCTTTGTAAGCGTACAAAGTTAAAGAACCACCAATTACTACAACCAAATAAGCAAGAATATATAAACCACGTGTAGGATCTGAAGCAAAGGCGTGTACTGACACTAAGATACCGGAACGAACTAAGAACGTACCCAGTAAGCAAAGTGAGAAAGCAAGGATCGCTAAAAGCACTGTCCAAGCTTTAAAAGAGCCACGTTTTTCAGTAACCGCTAAAGAGTGGATTAATGCGGTTCCTGCAAGCCAAGGCATTAAAGAAGAGTTTTCTACTGGATCCCAGAACCACCAGCCACCCCAGCCGAGCTCATAATAGGCCCACCAAGAACCGAGCACAATCCCGAGTGTTAAAAAGACCCAAGCAGCGATCGTCCAAGGACGTGACCATCTAGCCCAAGCTGAGTCTAATTTACCCGTCATTAATGATGCGATCGCAAAGGCAAAAGCAACAGAAAAACCAACATATCCCATATAAAGTAATGGTGGGTGGAAAATTAAGCCCACATCTTGCAACATTGGATTGAGTTCTCTGCCATCTACTGGGAAGTCAGGGAATGTACGGGTAAACGGATTTGAGGTAAATAATACGAAGAGTAAAAAGCCGATGCTAATAATCCCCATAATACCTAATACACGAGCTACTGCTTCCTGTGGCAAGTGTTTGCTAAATAAGGCTACTGCTGCACCCCAAAGTGTTAATAACCAAATCCAAAGTAATAATGACCCCTCATGTGAGCCCCAAACTGCAGATAAACGATAATAAATCGGCAAGCTGCTGTTAGAGTTATTTACCACATATTGCACACTGAAATCATTTACAGCAAACAGATAGAACAATGCTGCAAACGCAATGGTTAAAGTAAAAAATAAACCATAAGTCATTGGACGAGCCAATGACATAAGTTGAGGATGACCTTTTTCAGCTCCCCATAATGGGAGAATGGCTAAAAAGAATGAAACGGCAAGGCTTAAAGCAAGCGCATAATTTCCTAATTCAGCAATCATTAGCGACCTTCTTGCGATTTTTGCTGGGTTTCTTTATAACGACGATCGGCTTCACTCTCGCCTTTTAGTTCTGCCCCCATTGGTTTATGCATTTTCTTCATTTTCTCACCTAATTCTGGCGGCACATAATTTTCATCATGTTTAGCAAGCACTTCTGTTGCTTCTAATAAGGTTGGTTCTTTTAACACACCTTGCGCAACAATACCCTGTCCCTCACGGAAAAGATCCGGCAGAATACCTTCGTATTCAACTGTAATGGATGGACCAATATCATTCACATCAAAGCGAACTTTGAGACTTTTCGGGTCTCGACTAACAGAGCCTTCAACCACCATACCACCAACACGAATACGTTGCCCAACTTCAGGTTTTTGATCAGGATTTCCATCTTTCCCTTCTATAACTTCCGAAGGTGTATAAAATAAATCAATGTTTTGGCGAAGCGCATAAAGCACCAAACCTGTCGCAATCGAAATACCTAAAATCACAAAGATGATGATCGAAAGTCTTGATTTACGTCTTGGATTCATAGGGTATTTCCTTTATTTGCTTGGTTTAAACGGGCTTCACGTTGTTGCTCGCGTAACACTTCTTTTAATACTGCTTTACGTCCTTTGACGCTTTGTATCGCCAAAATGATCATTGCCACGAGGCTAATGCCATAGGAAAGCCACACATAAAAACCGTAGCCTCCCATATTGATAAAATCACTCCAACTTTGGAAAAACATTTTCCGCTCCCTAAAATAAAAATAAAAAACTATTTCAGCTTACTTGCTAACTCTTTTACCCATGGGCGTTTGCTGTCTTCTTTTAGCAATTCAACGCGGTAACGCACAAGCGTAAACCAAATGGATAAAAATAAAAATCCCAAAATACATAAAATCAGTGGAATTAACATTGGCGTTGCAATTGAAGGTTTTTCAAACTTCGTGATACTTGCCCCTTGGTGTAAAGTATTCCACCACTCTACAGAGAAGTGAATAATTGGTAAATTCACTACGCCAACAATACACAAGATACCCGCTGATTTTGCGCCCACCGCACGATCAGAAAATGCAGAATAAAGGGCTAATACACCGATATATAAGAAGAAAAGAATGAGTTCTGCGGTTAAACGCGCATCCCACACCCACCAGGTTCCCCACATTGGTTTGCCCCAAATTGCACCTGTTACCAAGGCAATAAAGGTAAACATTGCACCGATCGGTGCCATGGCGATCATTGAAAGATGAGCGGCTTTAATTTGCCAAACTAACGCAATAATCGCTGCAATCGCCATCGAACCATACACGCCCATTGACCAAATCGCCGCTGGCACATGCACATACATAATTCGGAAACTATTGCCTTGTTGATAATCAGCCGGAGCATAAGCTAAGCCCCACACAATACCAACAGCCAATAATAAAACCGCAATCGCACCAAAAAATGGGCTTAATTTACCACATAAATGATATTGGGTTTCATGTTTTGCGTAAGGATGTAACCACTTCCACATAAAAGATCCTTAATTCCAAAAAATAAAAAACAGTTAAAAATCTGACCGCACTTTCACCGTAATGATGATTAATTATCTAAACTAATTCGTAGTGCCGCTGCAATAGCGAAAGGCGATAATGTTATCGCGCCAGCCAAAATTGCACCTAAAATAGCAAGCTGTCCGCCATAAGGGAGATTTAATGCGGCGGCATCTAAAATTGCTGAAGCAAAAATTAAAACCGGAATAAATAATGGTACCACAAGTAAACTCAGCAATACGCCACCTTTACGTAATCCTACCGTCAATGCCACGCCAATCGCGCCAATGCAGCTTAAAATTGGTGTTCCCACTAGCAAGGTGACCACTAGCGCCCACCAAATATTCACTTCCAACGAAAGCAATAAAGCCGCAATAGGTGAAAGTAAAATCAATGGCAAACCTGTTAATAACCAGTGTGCAACAACTTTTGCAAGTGCCGTTAGCGCTAAAGGTTGAGCCGTAAGCATCAATTGTTCTAAAGAGCCATCAATAAAGTCATCTCGGAATAAGCGTTCAAAAGACAGCAACGCAGAAAGCAATGCCGCTACCCAAGCAACCCCGGGTGCAATGCGAGAAAGGAGTTTAGGATCCGGCCCAATCACCAATGGAAACAGCGTGATCACGATCAAAAAGAACCAAAGTGGGTTCAATATTTCCGCTTGTTTACGGGTCGCAATCTTCAGCTCACGCTTTATAATCTGTAAAAATATCATAAAAATCTAAGAGTTATATTTATAATCAGCCAGATTGATTTTTTTCAATAGTGTACTTGGCACTTCTTGGTGGCTCGTTAAAATCACCATCCCACCTTTTTTAGCATGATTTTCAAAAAGTGCGGTCAAAACTTCAACCCCTTTTTTGTCTATTGCTGTAAAAGGTTCATCCAAAATCCAAAGAGGTGCTTCTGAGATCCATAATCTCGCCAAGGCAATGCGCTTTTGCTGACCCGCTGAAAGTTGGGCTGCCGGCAAATCTTCGCGACCGAGTAAGCCCACTGTTTCCAACACATCCCATAAAATATCAGTACCTTGCTGGCTTTGACTAATCTGCTGATAAAATTTTAAATTTTCCCATGCCGTTAATTCAGGTTTCACACCAGAATGATGGCCGAGATAAAGTAGCTGATGATGGTATTCTTCGCGTTGTTTTGTAATCTCTTCTGAATTCCACCGCACTTTACCTTCTACAGGTTGTGCAAGGCCGGCTAAAATCCGCAATAAACTTGTTTTACCTATACCATTGTGCCCTTCAATTTGCACGAAATCACCGCTTTGAAATTGCAGTGAAAGATCAGTGAACAACACGCGATCGCCCCGTTGGCACGCTAATTGTTCTAATTGAAGTTGATGAGCAGGAAACATAGTCTCAGCCTTAAAAATAAAATCTTGTGAAAAATCAGCGGGTATTCTACCACAAGGGGAAATTTTGACGAGATTTTAAGGGCTAAAAGGCATAACTATTTAGGCGTAGATCGGTGTATTTATTGATTTAAAACAAACTAAATTTTCCTAGCTTTTTCATCGGATAATCAAATAATTAAAAGATTTACTGATCTAAATCAAATTTTCTGTTACTATTTAGTTACTTTTTGATGTTGTTTTATCAAAAACATTACCTTAACTTCATTTAAAAAAGGAACATATTATGTCTTATACTCTACCTGAATTAGGCTACGCTTATGATGCGTTAGAACCACATTTTGATGCACAAACAATGGAAATTCACCACTCTAAACACCACCAAGCATATGTAAATAATGCAAATGCAGTGTTAGAAACTTTACCCGCTGAATTTTCTGAAATGTGTGCAGGCCAATTAATCAGCCAATTAGATAAAATCCCAGCTGAAAAACGTACTGCATTACGTAACAACGCAGGCGGTCATGCAAACCACAGCTTATTCTGGAAATCATTGAAAAAAGGCACTACTTTACAAGGTGATTTAAAAGCAGCTATCGAACGTGATTTCGGTTCTGTAGAAAACTTCAAAGCTGAATTTGAAAAAGCAGCAGCGACTCGTTTTGGTTCTGGTTGGGCATGGTTAGTGATTAACCAAGGTAAATTATCTGTTGTGTCTACCGCAAACCAAGATTCTCCATTAATGGGTAAAGAAATCGCAGGTTGTGAAGGTTTCCCACTTTTAGGTTTAGACGTTTGGGAACACGCTTACTACTTGAAATTCCAAAACCGTCGTCCAGACTACATCAAAGAATTCTGGAACGTAGTGAACTGGGATTTCGTGGCAGAGCGTTTAGCTAAAAAATTAGCAAACTGCGGATGTTCAGCTAAATAATCACTTCTCTAAATGTAAAAAATCGCCTTTTTTAGGCGATTTTTTTATTAGTTAAATCCAACGTCTGACTTTTTTCTTATAAGCTAAATAAAACTCACCAAACTTCTTCTCTAACCAGTATTCTTCAGGTTTAATTTGCCATTGTGTGATAAGATAAACAAAAAGAAAAACACCTAGAAAACTGACCGCACTTTGCAAAAAAACTGCCCATGCCACTAGCAAGCCCGCTAAACTTAAATACATTGGGTTACGGCTGAAACGATAAATACCATTTGCCACAAACACATCACTTTTTTCCAAGTGAATTGGATTAATATTTGCTTTACTTTTATAGAATTGCCAAAGGCTGAAAAAAGCGATGACAAAAGAAATCGATACAATCAAATAAACTGCTAACACATTGATTTCGAATGGATAAGGATTAGGCAAATATGCCATCATAAGTGCACAGCCAATAAAAATGACGGGTGGCGGCACAATAGGTTTCTGAATCATCAGATCAAAAATCCAATAAAAAAAGCCCGAGCAATTCGGGCTAATTAAAATATTACAGATTATTTAATTTCATCTGTGCCATTTGTTTCTCTAACGGGTTACCGTTTTTCTGTGCATTCTCAAAGCTTGATTTAGCACCATTCACATCGCCTTTTGCGACTTGAATATCACCCGCTAAAAGATCTTTACGCGCACTAAAGCCTTGGCTTTTCACTTGATTTAGACTTGCTAGTGCTGCATCAAATTGACCTTGTTGGAATTGCACAGCAGACAAACGAAGCGCAGCAAGAGACGTTAAGATATCATCTTGTGATTGAGCAATCGCTTGTTTCAAGCTGTTTTCAGCTGATGCGTAATCTTGTTTTGCTACAAAACCTTTTGCTTCATCTAATAAACTAAATACTGCATAGCTGGTTTTATCATGTGCTTTCACAAATTCAGCCACTTTAGCTTGCTGTGCTGCTGCATCTTTGTTTGCTGTATAAACTAAGGCATCATATTCAGCAGACGCTTGCATGATTTGATTGGCTTGATAAGACTGCCAATAGCGCCAGCCCAACATCCCGCCTACACCAAGAATAAAAGCGGCAATAATGCTTTTGCCATTGTCTTTCCACCATTCTTTTAACTGGTTCAGTTCTTGTTCTTCTTCAATGGTATATGCCATTTTCCTATCCTTCTAAAATTAAAATTGGGCTTTCACGTGTTCAATTAGATTGTCCACATCAATGGTTTGTTGCTCTGCTTCGCCAAGTAAGTGTTTTACCACAACTTGATTATTTTGTACTTCGCTTTCGCCAAGCACAAGGGCTAGAGTCGCACCAGACTTATCTGCGCGTCTAAATTGTTTTTTAAAGTTACCACCACTGCAATGCAACATGGTGCTTAAGTGCGGTAATTCTGAGCGAAGTTTTTCAGCGAGTTGGAATGCGGCTAACGTTGTACCTTCACCTTGATAAACAACGTAAATATCTACCGCACTTTTTACTGGAATCGATTTATTCACTTCTTGAACGAGCAACACTAAACGCTCTAAGCCCATTGCGAAACCAACACCACTGGTTGCGTGACCACCAAGTTGCTCAACTAAGCCGTCATAACGTCCGCCACCACATACAGTACCTTGCGCACCTAATGCGGATGTCACCCATTCAAATACAGTTTTATTATAATAATCTAAACCACGCACCAATTTTGGATTAATTTCATATTGAATGCCCACCGCATCTAATAGACCGCATAACTGCGCAAAATGCTCGCGACTTTCATCATCTAAATAATCCAATAATTTTGGTGCGCCGTCCAATACATCTTGTAATGCTTGATTTTTAGTATCCAAAATACGTAATGGATTTTTTACAAGACGTTCTTTCTCTTCGTCGCTCATTAAATCTTGGTGATTTTCTAAGAAAGCCACTAATGCAGAACGATAGTTTGCACGTGCTTCTAATGAACCAATCGAATTTAATTGAAGAGAAACATGTTGATCAATACCTAATGCTTTCCACAAACGAGCCGTTAAAATAATTAACTCGGCATCAATTTCAGGGGTTGCGATACCAAATACTTCTACACCCGCTTGATGGAATTGACGATAACGACCTTTTTGCGGACGCTCATGGCGGAACATTGGTCCCATGTACCATAAACGTTGTTCATTGTTGTAAATCCAACCGTGTTCAATCGCAGCTCGCACGCACCCTGCAGTACCTTCAGGACGAAGTGTTAATTGCTCATCATTATCCCAAAATGTGTACATTTCTTTTGAGACGACATCTGTGACTTCACCGATTGCACGAGCAAATAATGGCGTACTTTCCACGATTGGCATACGCACTTCTGAATAGCCGTAGCTGCTTAAAATTTGGCGAACCTGCCCTTCAATCCATTGCCAAAGTGGAGATTCAGTTGGGGAACAGTCATTCATCCCACGAATTGCTTGAATATTTTTTGCCACGAGTTTTCCTTAAATAATTCGATTTTTTGGATCTTGTTGTGCAACTTTGGCACGAATTTTTGCTTCTAATTGGTCAATAATCGCGTCGTTATCAAAACGTTCTTTTTGACGCTCGCCATCTAAATAATAGCCACTTTTCTTATTACCACCGGTAACACCGAGGTCAGACACTAATGCTTCACCTGGGCCATTTACCACACAACCAATAATAGACACATCCATTGGGGTGATAATATCTTCTAAACGTTGTTCCAGTGCATTCACCGTGCCAATCACATCAAACTCTTGACGTGAGCAAGTTGGACAAGCAATAAAGTTAATCCCGCGAGAACGAATACGTAACGATTTCAAAATATCAAAACCAACTTTGATTTCTTCTACAGGATCGGCGGCTAAAGAGACACGCAAGGTATCACCAATACCTTCCGCTAACAACATACCTAAACCAATTGCAGATTTCACTGCTCCTGCACGTGCACCGCCCGCTTCCGTAATCCCTAAATGTAATGGTTGTTTAATGGCTTTTGCCAGTAAACGGTAAGATTCCACCGCAAGGAAGACATCGGATGCTTTTACGCTTACTTTAAATTGATCGAAGTTTAAACGATCTAAAATCTCAACATGGCGTAATGCTGATTCTAATAAGGCTTCTGGTGTTGGCTCACCAAATTTCTCTTGGATATCTTTTTCTAATGAGCCAGCATTAACACCAATACGGATAGGGATATTTTTATCGCGTGCGCAATCCACCACTGCACGAATACGATCTTCACGACCAATATTGCCTGGATTAATACGTAAGCAATCCACCCCATATTCAGCCACTTTTAACGCAATACGATAGTCAAAATGAATATCCGCTACTAATGGCACATTCACTTGCTGTTTAATGATTTTAAACGCTTCGGCGGCATCCATGGTAGGTACAGAAACACGCACGATATCTGCGCCGACGCGTTCCAACGATTTAATCTGTGCAACGGTCGCCTCAACATCAGTTGTGCGAGTATTTGTCATGGATTGTACAGCAATCGGTGCATCACCACCGATTGGTACATTGCCCACATAAATTTTTGTCGATTCACGACGTTTGATAGTAGGTTTTACTGCAGACATTCTTTTGTAAATTATTCGTTAAGGTTTTGGTAATTTAAATTTAGCCACACGGCCATCAACGGTAAGCGGATACGCCTCGCCTTTATAAGTAATACGAACGTTACCCGGCGCACCAATAATCAATGCATAGTCATTACCATTAAAGGTTAAGACTTCGCCTTGTTTATATTCTTTTTGCGCTAAAACTTTACGATTTTGGTCTTTCACACTAATCCAGCTTGAATTTTTGGTAATCTCAATAACAAGATCGCCTTTTGCTGTGGTTGGCGCTTCAGAAATGGCTGGATTTTCAACCGCACTTTGAGCATCTGGTACGGTTGGCTCTGTTGTAGGTTCTGTGTTAGGTAAGGTTTGTTCCACAACAGGGGCTTGAACTTGTTCAACGGTAGGGGCCGAAGTTGCGCCAGTTGAAACTTCTGCGTTTACTGGTTGAACTTGATTCTCTTGAGTATTTGAAACAACAGGTTCAGCAGCATTATTTTTTGCTTCCGTTACAGGTGCTGTTTCATTATTTGACGTTAAAGGCTGGTTATTCACCGCGACTGGGATGTCATTCGAATGAGTAACCGGTACCTCTGCTGTTTTTTCTTTTTCAACGTAGGTTTGCACTAAATTATCACGTTCTTCGTTTGATTTTTGATAATTCTGCCACCACCATAAGCCTGTCATCCCAACAGCTGCGAGTAAAATAATGGTTGTAAGTGTGCCGACCCAGCGACTATGAGAAGAGTATTGGTTTACTGAACGCGTCGCGCGTGCATTTTTACTTAAATCGTTTTTGTATGCTTCACCAAAGGTTAAATGCGCCCATTCGCTCTCAGGAATACGTAAAAATTTTGTATAACTACGCACATATCCTTTCATAAAAGTTGATGGCACATTTTTTTGGACAAATTCATTATTTTCTAATTTTTCCAAAATGCTTGGGCGCAAAGAAATTGCCTTTGCCGCATCTTCCAGAGAAAGATTTAACGCTTCGCGAGCTTGACGAAGTTTATCCCCAAAGGAGATGTCTGTTTTTTCGGTTTGTTCAAGGATTGTATTCATAGGTATAAAAAAAGAAATAGCAATAAAAAACTAAATGCTAAATTTTAAAGTCGAAAGGGGCTTTTGGCAATGATTATTTGAGTGAACGGAGCTTTTCCGCTCTAGAAGGATCAACTTGACGCAATTTATCCAATGCCTGTTGATAAACATCGGTTTGTTTTCCAGCAAAAGCACAAAGCGCTATGTTTTCGTAAGTATCCGCTTGATGGTAATAATTCGGCGCAGCGAGTGCCGCATTAAATTGTGAATAAGCTTGTTCAAACTCACCTTGTCCACATAAAAATGCACCGAAGTTGTTATACACATCGCCTTGCTTATCATCTAACTTGATCGCCTGTAAATAAGCTTGCTTCGCTTTTTCCGTATCGCCTTGTAATTGATAAAAATGCGCAAGTGCTGAGTGCACAAGATAATATCGCTCATCATGTTCAAGGGCTTTATCTAAATTAAGTTTTGCTTGAACAAAATCATTTTGTTGAAGATAGCCTAATGCCAGTTCAACGCGAGCTTTTGCGGCTTGTTGTTTATTAAAGTCAACGGAAGACTGAGAGACACAAGCCGAAAAAACAAAAGGAAAAATGACCGCACTTAGAATGTTAATTGGGATTAATTTCATCTTATCACTCCTCTCTCTTATCACTCTTCTCTAGGACATTTTTCCTTTACAAGTATTGCTATATTTAGCTTAGTTAACCGCTTTTACGTCAATGCCTTCACCAAACTTACGCTTTATTGCTGTACGTTTGGTTCGGTCGATCACATCCCCCGCCAACTGGCCACAAGCGGCATCAATATCATCACCACGAGTTTTGCGTACAATCACCGTAAAGCCATATTCCATTAAGGTTTTTTGGAAGCGATCGACACGGCTATTTGAGCTTTTACCATAAGGCGCTTCTGGGAACGGGTTCCATGGGATCAAGTTAATTTTACATGGCGTATTTTTTAACACTTGAGCTAATTGATGCGCATGCTCTGTGCCATCATTCACGTGATCTAATAACACATACTCAATAGTCACTTTACCATGGTTAGCATTCGATACTTCTAAGTATCTGTGTACTGAATCCATCAGCATTTTGATATTGTATTTTTTATTGATTGGCATAATTTCATCACGCAATTCATCATTAGGTGCGTGAAGTGAAATCGCTAATGCCACATCAATCTTATCGCGCAACATATCGAGTGCAGGCACAACACCTGATGTGGATAACGTCACACGTCGTTTAGATAATCCGTAAGCAAAATCATCAAGCATAATTTCCATCGCAGGTACAACATTGGCTACATTTAACAATGGTTCACCCATACCCATCATCACCACATTGGTTATCGGACGAACACCTGTGACACCAAAATTACCGATAATTTTTGATGCGCGCCAAACCTGACCGATAATTTCAGACACTGTTAAATTACGGTTAAAGCCTTGCTGTGCTGTTGAACAGAAGGTACAAGCTAAGGCACAGCCTACTTGAGAAGAAACACAAAGTGTCGCACGATCTGCTTCAGGAATATAGACCGTTTCAACTTGCTGTTCACCTACCTGCATCGCCCATTTAATGGTGCCATCTGCAGAGCGTTGTTCAACCGCCACTTCTGGCGCTTTAATTTCCGCGACCGCTTTTAATTTTTCTCGTAATTTTTTATTAATATTGGTCATATTGTCGAAGTTATCTTCGCCAAAATGATAAATCCATTTCACTAATTGATCCGCACGAAATGGTTTCTCGCCTAATTCAGCAAAAAACTCACGCATCTGCTGACGCGTTAAATCCATTAAGTTAATCTTTTTTGTATTCGTTTCGGATGAAAGGGGTTGTTCTAACATAAAGCCTCGTTATTACACATTACGGCGATGATGTTACTCAGAATTGAGCAACAAAAAATTCGCATATTAAAAATGAGCCGAGATTTTACAGATTTACCGACGGATAAGCTAGCAGATTTGAAAAACAAAGAAAATTTTGACCGCACTTCTTTGCGATCGCTATCGCAAAAATCAAAAAACAAAAGAAAAAAGTGCGGTTAAAAAACTTTAAATTTTTTCTCTTTCACACATCCCAAACCCTTACAAAAACTGATAGAATACAAGCTTTGTTTTATTCTCTAAGTTGTCAATATTAAAAGATATGTTAAAAAAAGTGCTTTCTGTATTGTGTTTAGTGCCAGCAATGGCAACGGCACAATCTTATGTCGTGTATGATTTCACCCATGATCGCGTGCTCGAAAGTAGTTCACCGAATCATGTTCAACCTATCGCATCCGTCACCAAGTTAATGACTGCAAATGTGTTTCTTGAAAATAATCGAAACGCAAATTGTACTGCATCGATTACTGACGACGATTACGATTACATTAAAGGCACACATACAAAATTACCAAAATACACGCCGATTTCTTGTAATGAATTATTAAAAGCGATGCTTGTCCATTCTGACAACTATGCTGCTCATGCCCTTTCTCGCTCTGCGGGCATGAGTCGTTTGCAATTTATCCAAAAAATGAATGAGAAAGCGAGAGAATTAGGTATGCGCTCTACCCGCTTTTCAGATAGTTCTGGTTTATCCGACAGCAACATTTCAAGTGTGATGGATCTCGTAAAACTGGCTAAATACTCTCTTAACAAAGCACAAATCAAAAACCTCTCGAATATGCCAAGTGCTTTCATTCAAGCTGGCGGACGTAGCGTTTTTGTTAAAAACACCAATAAATTAGTGCGTGAAGAAGTGTTTGATGCGGCAATTAATAAAACGGGTTATATTCGCGAATCTGGCTATAATTTAGTCTTTGTGAATAAAAATCCATGTAATCGCGCGACCATTGGGGTGATCAGTTTAAATAACCATTCATCTGCGTTTCGTACTAACTTTACTAAAGGAAAATTGGAACAATACGGTTGTATCGCAGGGCGTAGCATGCACAACTTTACCGTTGATGAAGCCCAATATGAAGAAGGCTATGATGAAGCGGGTATGGATCGCCTAATCCAACAAGTTGGTGGTTAATCATTTCAAAAAGAGCGGTCAATTTTGCACAAAATTTTCCGCTTTTTAATTTTAATCACCTATCGATTTGATAATTATTTTCATTTGAAAACTTTATAAAAAATGATATTATTCTGCAGAATGCTAATCGATCATTATTTTTAAGGAGATCTCATGAAGCATTTATTTAAAAGCCTATCTGTTATCGCTCTAGGTTTAGCAGCTTTACAAGCCGAAGCGAAATTTAAAGTGGTGACCACATTTACTGTGATTCAGGATATCGCACAAAATGTTGCGGGCGATGCCGCGACGGTGGAATCTATCACCAAACCTGGTGCAGAAATTCACGAGTATGAACCGACCCCTAAAGATATTGTAAAAGCTCAATCTGCTGATTTAATTTTATGGAACGGATTAAATTTAGAGCGTTGGTTTGAGCGTTTCTTCCAAAATATCAAAGATAAACCAGCCGTTGTGGTAACCGAAGGCATCACGCCACTTTCTATTTATGAAGGTCCTTATAAAGATGCCCCTAACCCACACGCTTGGATGTCGCCATCTAATGCGTTGATTTATGTCGAAAATATCAAAAATGCATTCGTTAAATACGATCCGCAAAATGCTGATACTTATCAAAAAAATGCAGCGGCGTATGCAGAAAAAATCAAACAGCTCGATAAACCTTTACGTGAAAAACTCTCACTGATTCCTGCCGACCAACGTTGGTTAGTGACCAGTGAAGGTGCCTTTAGTTATTTAGCGAAAGATTACGATCTCAAAGAAGGCTATTTATGGCCAATTAACGCTGAACAACAAGGTACGCCTCAACAAGTGCGTAAACTTATTGATTTAGTGAAAAAAAATCACATTCCAGTGGTATTTAGTGAAAGTACCGTGTCAGCCAAACCTGCTCAACAGGTAGCGAAAGAAAGCGGTGCTAAGTACGGCGGCGTGCTTTATGTCGATTCCCTTTCTGCCGCTGACGGTCCTGTACCAACTTATATTGACTTACTGAATGTCACTGTATCCACCATAGTCAAAGGATTTGAAAAATAATGACCGCACTTTCCGCTTCGATTTCCGTTAATGATGTAACTGTGCGTTACAACAACGGGCACACTGCAATTTATGATGTTGCCTTTGCATTACAAGGAGGAACCATCTGTGCTCTTGTCGGCGTAAATGGGAGCGGAAAATCAACGCTATTCAAAAGCATCATGGGCTTAATCAAGCCACAGCAAGGCAATATTGCGCTTTGTGGTTTGCCAATTAATCGAGCATTGAAACAAAATTTGGTTGCCTATGTGCCGCAAGCGGAAGAAGTCGATTGGCAATTTCCAGTCTCCGTTTATGATGTTGTCATGATGGGACGCTACGGCTACATGAATTTCCTACGCATTCCAAAAGCTGAAGACAAACAAAAAGTGCTCGAAGCGATGCAACGAGTAAACATCGAGCATTTAGCTGAACGGCAAATCGGCGAGCTTTCTGGTGGGCAAAAAAAACGCGTATTTTTGGCTCGTGCATTAGCACAACAAAGTAAAATTATCTTGCTTGATGAACCTTTTACAGGTGTGGATGTTAAAACCGAAAATGCCATTGTGGAACTCCTTCGCCAATTACGTGCTGAAGGCCATTTAATTTTAGTTTCTACCCACAACTTGGGTTCTGTACCAGACTTCTGTGATCAAGTGGTGATGATTAACCGTACTGTGATTGCTGCCGGTAAAACGGAAGATACATTCAATCAGCATAATTTGGAAAAAGTCTTTGGTGGTGTATTACGACACATCAAATTATTGGGTGAAGATCTGCATAATGATGAAGATAAACGTGCTGTCACCGTGCTTACGGATGATGAACGCCCAGTTGTCTTCTATGGTGAAACCAAAAATGATCCGCCTGCAACGGCTGTAAAATCCTGTCGTCTGCCGCCGTCTGACAAGGAATAAGTCATGCTTGAATATTTGCTGGAACCTTTCTCCTATGAATATATGCAAAAAGCCATGTGGATAAGTACTGCAGTCGGCGGCATTTGTGCCTTTCTTTCTGCCTATTTAATGCTGAAAGGCTGGTCATTAATTGGCGATGCTCTCTCCCACTCTGTGGTACCTGGTGTGGCAATTGCTTATGCCTTTTCACTCCCCTATGCTTTAGGTGCTTTTTTTGCCGGAATTTTGGCCGCGCTTTCTATTTTATGGATCAAATCTATCTCAAAACTCAAAGAAGATGCCGTTATTGGCTTTATTTTCAGTACCTTTTTTGCCCTGGGATTGCTGATTATTTCTCTAAATCCAACCTCAATAAACGTGCAAAATATTATTCTCGGTAATATCCTCGGGATTGCCGATGAAGATATTTATCAAGTAGCCATCATTATGTTGATTTGCTTGGTCTTATTGCTTATTTTTTGGAAGGATCTGTTACTGATTTTCTTTGATGAAACGCAAGCAATTACAGTTGGACTTTCACCACTGTTTTACAAAGTTCTCTTTTTTACACTCTTGAGTGCTTGTGTCGTTGCGGCATTACAAACTGTCGGGGCGATTTTAGTGATTGCGATGGTAATCACACCAGGCGCAACCGCCTATTTACTTACTGACAAGTTCAAAACTCTTATCAAAATTGCCGTAGCATTAGGCGCAATCACTGGTTTTGTCGGTGTCTATTTAAGCTATTATCTCGATGGAGCCACAGGTGGTGTCATCGTAACATTACAAACTTTGTTATTTTTATTAGCTTTTCTATTCTCGCCAAAATACGGATTAATGAGTCAAAAACGACGTAAGGCGGTGGTTCATGACTGAAATATTCACTATTTTCGCTGAGCCATTTCAGTTTGACTTTATGCAAAATGCGCTACTCACCGCATTAGTGGTTGCCGTTATCTGTGCGCTACTCTCTTGCTATTTGGTATTGAAAGGATGGTCATTGATGGGAGACGCTATTTCCCATGCCGTCCTCCCAGGTATTGTTTTAGCTTTTTTAGCTGGTATTCCATTAGTGATTGGTGCCTTTGTCTCAGGTATTGCCTGTGCCTTAGGGGTGGGTTATTTAAAAGAGAACAGCCGTATCAAAGAAGATACCGCAATGGGGATTGTATTTTCGGGGATGTTTGCCATTGGTTTGGTGCTGTTCACTAAAATCCAAACTTCACAACATCTCACACACATCTTATTCGGTAACGTATTAGGTGTAAGCCGACAAGAGCTGATTCAAACGGCTATCATCGCCTTAATCATTTTTATTTTACTAGGCTTAAAGCGTCGTGATTTTCTCCTCTACTGCTTTGACCCTAGCCATGCCCGTGTTGCAGGTCTTTCGCCTAAATTATTACATTATGGACTACTCACACTACTTGCACTCACCATTGTGAGTACGATGCAAGTTGTTGGGGTTATTTTGGTTGTAGCGATGCTAATTGCACCGGGCATCACTGCTCTCACACTGACGAATCGCTTCGATAAGATGCTTGTTATCGCGATTATCAGCGCTGTAACTGCAAGTCTATTAGGCGTGCTACTTAGTTATCATTTTGATGCATCTACTGGTGCATGCATTATTTTGTTACAGGCTGTATTTTTCTTAATTGCGCTAATTTATAGCAAATTAAAAGTGCGATTAAATTTTTAAATAAAAAAGCTAACAGAGATGTTAGCTTTTTTATTAGGGATTGAGCTCCAGTAATGTTAGTGCTTCATAATGCGCTGTATGTGGGAACATATCAAATAATTGAATTTGAGTAAGTTTATAATTGGTTAGATGCTGCAAATCTTTTCCCATGGAAATCGCATTGCAACTGGAATAAAGAATAAAATGCGGTTGCATTTCATTGAGAAATTCAGCAAGTTCCTTTCCGATGCCTCGACGAGGCGGATTGACGATCACCAAATCGGGTTTGTTTTCATCTTGTGTTAAAGCAAAATTAGCCGCATCCAAAGATTGGAATTTAACGTTGTTTAACCCTAACACCTGGGCGGATAGAGTCGCCGCTTGAATAGCAGATGCCGAAATTTCAATCCCCGTCAATTCTACTTCTAGCTGATGTTTATCCTGTAAAGCTTTAGCGCAATGAAGTCCAAAACCTCCAACGCCACAAAAGAGATCCCAGAGTGTAGTAATCGGCAAATCTTGCACCCAATCTTGTGCCGTTGCATATAGCCCTTGTGCTACCAGTGGATTCGTTTGGAAGAAACCTTGAGGGCGAATAAACAACGGAATACCGTTAAAGCTTTCTGATAAAGTATGTTGGTCAGTCAAAAAGATTTCTTTCTCACCTTCTAAGATCGCCGCATGTTGAGGTTGGATATTCACGCTCACCACTTCAAGTTGTGGTAATTTTTCCAATAAGCCTGCAAATTCACGTTGAATTAACGGCAATTTAGTTTCTGAACGCAATACAAAACGCAACATCAATTTTTTTGTATGTTGGCTTTCTGTGAGCAGAATATATTTGAGCTCACCTTTTTGCTTAGCCACGTTATAAGGGACTAAACCCGCACGGCCAATAAAATCTTTTAGAATCGGAAAGAGTTCAGCAAAGCGTTGCGGATAAATCGGACAATCACATAAATCCACCGCACTTTGTGGATCATTCGAGTCTTGTAAAATACCTAAAATGGGACGTTCCACCGCGCCACTTACAACCATTTTCGCTTTATTACGAAAGGCAGTCTCGGAGGAATAAAAAGGCGGATGCCAAATTAAATTATCACAATCTAATTTGGCAAGTTGTTGTTTTAGATGCTCTTCTTTCTTGGCGAGTTGCTGTTCATAAGGCATTTCAAGCCATTGACAAGAACGGCAATTGCCTTTTTGATAATGATAGCAATCAATCATTTAGAAGCAAGCCACTCTTGTTGAAGTGCGGTCAGTTTTTGATGATTTTCAATCCAACGCGAAGTTTTTGTGAGTTCTGACCAATCAAAGGATTTTTGTTTAAAGAGCGATTTCAAGCGAGCTTGGCGTGCTGCAAAATGCTCTGTGGTTTCCTCTAACTTCAGATTATCAAGCACTTGGATGACACCTTCACGTTCATTGCAAAGCAATAATAAGTCACAACCAGCATTCAAGGCTTTTTCACTACGAGCCACAAAATCACCCATAAAACCTGCGCCCTTCATGCCTAAATCATCAGAGAAAATCGCCCCTTGGAAGCCCAACTGTTTACGCAAAATTTCTTTTAACCAATAAGTCGAACCACTTGCAGGCTGGCTATCACACTGCGTATAAATCACGTGAGCCGGCATAATCGCATCAAGCTTACTCTGTTGAATTAATTGCTGGAATGGCAAAATATCATGATTAAAAATCACTTCTTTTGCTCGCTCATCATAAGGGGTTTCAAGATGAGAATCAGCTAGAACATGACCGTGTCCTGGAAAGTGTTTTCCTGTTGTTGCCATGCCTGCTTGATGCATACCATCAATAAAAGCAGCCGCCAAATTGACCGCACTTTTTACATCACAGCCAAAACTACGATCGCCAATCGCACGACATTCGTGACCTAAATCCAACACGGGAGCAAAACTC
Organism: Haemophilus sp. HMSC061E01; assembly: GCF_001810345.1. Classification (NCBI taxonomy): domain Bacteria; kingdom Pseudomonadati; phylum Pseudomonadota; class Gammaproteobacteria; order Pasteurellales; family Pasteurellaceae; genus Haemophilus; species Haemophilus sp. HMSC061E01. Next base: position 297,223 of record NZ_KV800998.1, on the reverse strand, counting down.
AAATCAATATCTAACGCCACCATTTCTGCTGCCATTTGCCAGCCTGCTTCTTTTGCTATTTGCTGTTGCTGAGTTGAGCCCTCAACTAATGCCGCAAAAGCCTGCATCGCAGGGAGCTGAGTGAAACCCTCACGGAAACGTTGCACGCGCCCACCTTCTTGATCAACCGTGATCAATAAAGGCTTTTTCACTCGCTGACGAATGGATTTAATTAGCGCTTGAACTTGCTGACGATCATAAAAATTGCGGGTAAATAAAATCAAACCGGCAACTAAAGGATGTTCCAGTAATTCAACTTCTTCTTGTTTGAGCTCATGACCTTCAAGGTCAATTAATAGTGTGGACATAAACTATTGTAAATAAAGACGATAATTAGTACTTTCTGTGCTTGGTTTTGGTAGCTCAAACACTTTCTTTTCTTGTGGTTGCAACAAAATATTACCTGATTGGCTTTCTTGCTGATTCGGCCAAACTTGCGTTACACCTTGTGTGTTATACCAATAAAGGTGGTAAAGCACATTGAGTTGTTGTGTAGTTTTATTTTTTAAGGCTGCGGTATTATCCGACAAATCAACATCTAAAGCCGGTGCTAAATTTGCCGCCATATTTAAAATTGGCTTATTGGTTCCCACAATATTTGGTGCAGATGAACAAGCCGTTAAAAATAATACCGTTGCTGTAATTAGGATCTTTTTCATTATTTCGCCAACATTCTACCTAAAGGTTCACCACCAACAAGATGCATATGAATATGGAATACTTCTTGTCCACCATGTTTATTACAATTCACAATTAAACGGTAACCGTCTTCGGCAATGCCTTCTTCTTTAGCAATTTTAGCCGCGACAGTAAATAAGCGACCCAAGGTAACTTCATCTTGTTCTGTCACATCATTAACCGTTGGAATCACTTTATTTGGGATAATCAAAATATGGGTTTTCGCTTGCGGTGAAATATCTCGGAATGCGGTCACTAATTCATCTTGATAAACAATATTGGCAGGGATTTCTTTGCGAATAATTTTGCTGAAAATCGTTTCTTGAGCCATAGTCTTCTCCTTGTTTTATATAAAAAAGTGCGGTCAAAATTTACCGCACTTTGCTTTTATTTTCCATCAGAAATTGATGATGAATGACATTTCAATCGGCTTAGTGAGCCGCACCTTCTTCTGAATCATCTTGATTAATAAAGCTGGTATTAATCTCGATTTGTGCTTTTTCACGCAATGCTTGCATTAACTGTCCTTGTAATTCACCTTGACGCGCACGAACAAGTTGAGTGCTAAATTTCGCTAATTCTTGCTCATTTAAAGTAGGTTCTTCTACACGTTCAAGGGCAACCACAACCACATCACCTTTGCTGTTACGAGCAACTTGATAAGCCGCTTTGCCATCTTGTGGTTTTGCAATGGCAAATACACCTTCATAAAGCACCGGATCTTTATTATCCACTAACGTAAAGGTTTGTGGCTCACCAAAACTAATACCTGCTGGAACTTTAGCAGGATTCGCAGATAGTTCTTTAACTGCTTGTTCTGCTTTTTCAGCTAATACTTTATCGGCTTTTTCACGTTTTAAGAACTGCTCAATCGTTGATTTCGCTTCATCAAGGCTTTGTAAACCTTCAGCTTTATGATCCACGACACGCACCACAACAAATTCATTTTCACCCACAGTTAATGGCTCAGAATTTGCGCCGCCGTTTGCAATATCTGATTCAAAAATGGCAGAAGTCACATTTGGGAAATTTAACGCCGCAGGGACATTATTTTTACCGAAATAATCTGTTTCTTCCACTTTCACGCCTGCTGCTTCTGCTACCGCAGCTAAAGAATCACTGCTTTCTGCTGCTTTTTCACGAACCGCTTTTTCTACCGCTTGGAAACGACTTCCTGCTAAGTTTTTACGTACGGTATCCGCGATTTGCTCTTTTACTTCATCTAACGTACGTTCTTTACGATCTTGCACTAAAATAATATGGTAAGCCCCATCTACATTAACTGGTGTGCTATATTGACCAACATTTAATAATAATGCGGCATCTTCAAAGTTTTTCGGTAATTCGTTGTCTTTTACCCAACCTAATTCGCCGCCTTGTGCACCAGAAAGTTTATCCACAGATTTCGCTTTTGCTAACTCAGCAAAATCAGCGCCTTTTTGCAGTTCTTGATAAACTGCATCCGCTTCTTTCTCAGTGGCTAATTGGATATGCGCTAATTTTTGGCTAATGAATTGCGCTTTATTTTCTTGATAATATTGTGCAATTTGTGTTTCAGTGACAGGTTGTAATTTACCTAATTCGTTCGCTGAAACGCGAATATATTGCACTTTCGCCTGTTCAGGTTGAACAAGTGATTTCGCATTCGCATCGTAATACGCTTTAATTTCTTCTTCTGTCACCTTTTGTTTTGCCACTTCATCGGCTAATGGAAGGGTTGCAAGACGAGCGATACGTTTTTGGAAAAAGGTTTGTGCACTATCTTTTACTTGAGCCGGCACAACAAATTCACTGTCAGCCAAACCGTTTTGCATTTGTTCAAGTGTTAATGCATTACGTAAAATAGCCGCATAAGTATCTGACGTTAGACCATTTTGAGTCAATAATTGTTGATAGCGCGCGTTATCAAATTTACCGTTAGATTGTAAGTTAGGATCGCTTACAATCGCACGTTTGATCATCTCATCACTTACACCTAATTTTAATTCTTTCGCATATTGACGGATTAATTCTTGATCCACCAAACGTTGAATTAAATTTTGACGAAGTGCAGTCACAAATTCCACAGAGTCAGTTTTTGCTAGGAAGCTCTCGCCTTCTTGTTGAGCTCGCGCTTCAAACTCTTGGTTATAACGATTTAAGAAATCTTGTTGAGAGATAGTCTCGCCATTTACTTTTGCCGCAAAACTATCGTTGCTGCTATACAGATAACCTGACATCCCACCAATCAAAAATGAAACTGGAATTAAAGCAAAGATCGCTTTTCCGATAAAGCTATGGGCGATGCCATGCATTTTTTCAATTAACATTCAATTATTACCCTTTTAAAAAAGACAAAGTTCGTAAGATTATAATCTAAAAGGCGAAAATTCGCACTTAAAAAACACCATGTTCGTGTAGGATTTTCACAGCCATGACTAATAACACTAAACCGCCAAAAATCTCTGCTTTGCTTTTGAATTTTTTCCCTCAAAAATGACCGCTCTTTACACCAATAAAAGAGATGACGAAGGTTGTTAAACTTATGATGAAGACAGCCAATAAAATGTCCACGGAAAGAAAAGCAAAAGAGATACCGACGGCTAATGCATCAATACTCGTTGCCACACCAAGTGTTAGCAAGTGTTTTAAACTAATCAATGAGGGAGCGGGTTCATCATCCGAGCTAAGCCCTTCTCGAATCATATTCACACCGATGAGCGCAAGCAAAACAAAGGCAATCCAATGATCCCAATTTTGAATCATCTGACTAAATTGCAGCCCGACAACATAGCCTATAACAGGCATAATGCCTTGAAATAACCCAAAGCAGCATGCAATAGCTAATGCTTGTTTCCATCGAAAAGCGCGCATTGCTAAGCCTTTAGAGATGGAAACTGCAAAGGCATCCATCGAAAGACCAAGCGCAATGACCCACACCATATGAAAAGTCATAAACTAACGTTTATTTTCCAATACAGAAAGAACTGAAAATATTGCCGAGCAAATCATCCGAAGTAAATTGCCCCGTAATTTCACTTAGGTTAGCTTGTACTAAACGAAGTTCTTCCGCCAATAATTCACCTGCATGAAATTCAGTTAATTGGACTAACCCAATTTGTAAATGTTCGGCCGCTTTTTCTAAGGCATCAAGATGACGACGGCGTGCTAAGAAACCACCTTCCATCCCTGTTTGGAAGCCCATAGCCTGTTTTAAATGCTCACGCAATAAATCTACACCCTGATGTGTTTGGGCGGATAAACAAACGGTCGTTGTTCCATTTTCTTCTTTTAGCCCAACTGCCTCGCCGCTTAAATCTACTTTATTGCGAACAATGGTCACTGGCATATTATTTGGCAATTTTGATAAAAATTCTGACCGCACTTTTTCGATATTTTGGCTATCAGGATCGCTACTGTCTAACATTAAGATAATACGATCAGCTTGCTCAATCTCCGTCCAGGCACGCGAGATCCCGATACGTTCAACTTCATCTGTCGCTTCTCGAAGGCCTGCGGTATCAATAATATGTAAAGGCATGCCATCAATATGAATATGCTCACGCAACACATCACGAGTGGTTCCTGCAATATCTGTCACAATGGCTGCTTCTCTGCCCGCTAAAGCATTCAGTAAGCTGGATTTACCCGCATTTGGACGACCGGCAATCACCACTCTCATCCCTTCACGCAAAATCGAGCCTTGTTTCGCTTCGCTACGAACTAAATCAAGTTGATCAATAATTTCTCGTAATTTTGCTTCGATTTTACCGTCTGCCAAAAAGTCAATTTCTTCATCGGGGAAATCAATCGACGCTTCCACATAAGTACGCAGATAAATCACAGAATCCACTAACTGATTCACTTTATTAGAAAATTCACCTTGTAATGATTTTAATGCTGAACGAGCAGCTTGCTCCGAAGTGGCATCAATCAAATCGGCAATGGCTTCAGCTTGGGCTAAATCTAATTTATCGTTTAAAAAAGCTTGTTCAGAAAATTCACCTGGACGCGCAAGACGAACGCCATCAAGTTGTAAGATTCGTTTTAGCAACAAATCTAATACCACTTGTCCACCATGGCCTTGCAATTCCAATACGTCTTCACCGGTAAAGGAATTCGGCGATTTAAAATAAAGCGCAATGCCTTGATCTAATACTGTGCCATCAGCATCTTTAAAAGGTAGATAATCTGCCATGCGTGGTTTAGGACATTTACCTAGTACCGCTTGTGCTACTTCAACCGCTTTTGGGCCGGATACACGCAAAATACCAATACCGCCACGACCAGGCGCTGTCGCTTGTGCGACGATTGTTTCTTTCATAAAAACTCACTAAAAATTGACCGCACTTTTATCTGCGATAAAAAAATGAGAGGGCGCATTAATACGCCCATGTGATTATATATCAATCAATGATAGAAAAAAGGCATCTTTCGATGCCTTCTATCTGTTATTTTTTACGGGTATGTAACCCTTTTTTCTCTAAACCACGGTAGATCATTTGTTGTTGTACGATAGTGATTAAGTTAGACACTAACCAGTAAAGTACTAGACCTGCCGGGAACCAGAGGAAGAAGAACATGAAGATCAACGGCATGAAATTCATCACTTTTTGTTGCATTGGGTCGGCAACTGGTGTCGGTGACATTTTTTGTAACAAGAACATTGATCCACCCATTAAGATTGGGAGAATGTAGTAAGGGTCTTGTGCCGATAAATCTTGAATCCAACCAAAGAATGGCGCATGACGAAGTTCAACTGCTTCCATAAATGTCCAGTATAATGCAATGAAAATTGGCATTTGAAGGATTAATGGTAAGCAACCGCCAAGTGGATTTACTTTTTCTTCTTTGTAAAGTTTCATCATTTCTTGGCTCATACGTTGGCGATCATCACCAAAACGTTCGCGCATTTCTTGCATTTTCGGTTGCAACATACGCATTTTCGCCATAGAAGTGTATTGTGCTTTTGTAAGCGGATATAAAATCGCTTTAACCACTAAGGTGACACAAATAATTGCCACACCCCAGTTAGATACAATACTTTGAATGAAAGTTAATAACCAGAATAATGGTTTCGCGATAAACCATGCCCAACCATAATCGACAGTTAAATCTAAGTGGTTAGCCACTTCAGCCATTTTGTTTTGTAATTTCGGACCTGTCCATAATGAGCTGGTAATAGTCTCTGTTGCACCTGCTGGAATAGAAACGACTGGACCACGATAACCAATAGACGCAACGTTATTTTTACTGTCTGTAATACTATAAAGTTGGTTATTTACATCTTGATTTGGGATCCAAGCTGATACGAAATAGTGTTGTAAAATAGCAACCCAACCTGCTTTGGTATCGATAGAAAGATTTTTATCTTTCATATCGCTGAAGCTGTATTTTTTGTAATTGGTTTCTGAAGAAGAATACGCACCACCGGTATAAGTAGGCATTGCCACGTTACCGCTGCTTTCAACTAATGTGTGTTTTAATTGGCCGTAAGGTTCAACTTCAATTGCACTACCACTTTGGTTCACAATTTCAAAGTTAACACCTACATCGTAACTATCACGTTTTAACACAAAGATTTTACGATAAGTCACACCATCTTTTTCAAATGTTAATGGCACTGAAAGTTCATTTTGACCTTCTGCTAATTTGAAATTGTCGCCAGTAACTTGATATTGCGCGCGACCTGCTTTTGTATCGATCCCGTTTTTACCAATTAAACCGCTTTGTGCAATGTAAACATGCTCGTTTGTATCTTTTAACAAAACGAAAGGTTCTTTTGAACCTAATTCTGCATCATATTTTAATAGTTCAGAACTGATTACATCACCACCTAATGTATCCACTTTCAAACGGAGTACATCATTTTCTAATGTGATAATTTGACCTTTTGTTTGTGAGTCTGCCACTACTTCGGCAGATGAAGAAGAACTTGCCGGGACATCAGAAGAGGCGGCTGTTGTTTGTTCCGTGGTCTGTTGTTGAACAGGTGGATTTTTATCAAGTTGCCATTGCTGATAAACAAGGAAAGAAATAAAGAGTAGTGCAAGCACTAATAGGCTACGTCTTGAGTCCATTATTTTTTCTCATCGTTATTATTAATCTTTTTCGGCGGAACAGGATCGAATCCACCGGCGCTTAAGGGGTGACATTTTAATACACGTTTTAGCGTAAGCCAACTACCTTTTAACAATCCATGTGTTTTTAACGCCTCAATACCATAACAAGAACAGGTTGGCACAAAACGACAACGCGGCCCGATTAAAGGGCTAATCGCTACTTGATAAAACTTAATTAAAGCGATGAGGATTTTTGTGCCAAACGAATGTGACGTGCCCATAATTTATCCAAAGTTTGTAAAAACGTTTGATTATCAAGCTGACCAATGCCACGTTTCGCCACAAAGACAAAGTCACAAGAAGGCAAATTATGTTGAGATAAACGAAAACTTTCACGAACTAAACGTTTAATACGATTACGATCATGTGCTCGTTTAAGATATTTTTTAGCCACAGTTAAACCTAAGCGTGGATGCTCAAGATTATTTTTGCGTGCGAGAATGGTAATTTCAGGGGTGCTTGCTCGAAACGGTTGTTCGAAGACATTTTTGAATTGAGTGGGAGTTAGCAATCGTAACTCCCGAGAGAAGTTTAGCTTAATCACTAAAAACGGTGATTATGCAGATAAACTCTTACGACCTTTAGCACGACGACGAGCTAAAACTTGACGGCCGTTTTTAGTTGCCATACGAGCACGGAAACCGTGAGTACGGCTACGTTTTAATACAGAAGGTTGAAATGTACGTTTCATTGTAATCTACCTAAATCAAAATGGTTTACTGTTTTGATATTCAAAACACAACAAGGGTTATAAAAAATAGACCGCAATTTTAATCATAAATTGGGCTTTCGTCAAATAAGAAAAGAGAAAATTCCGAAATAATCTTCCGTTTCTTCTAAAATCGTGGGGATTATACGGATTTTGGACAAAATCTCAAGCAACCTTTTTGTCTTTTTTTGACGACCAACAGAAGATCTTTTGCCTAAATTATTGTAAAATTCTCTTCGATTTTTAACCGCACTTTTGCGGCTTTTATTTTATACGCATATAACATAAGGATAATTTATCGTGAGCCTTTCTACCCTATGGCAAGATTGCTTATCACAACTACAAGATCAGGTTTCCCCTATGGATCTCAGCACGTGGTTACGTCCATTACAAGCGGATGTCATCTCGCAAGATCAAGTGGTGTTATATGCGTCAAATATGTTTGTGAAAAGCTGGGTAGAAAATCATTACTTGGCCCAAATTCATCAAATTTGCCAAGCCCTTGCGAAAAATCCAAATTTACAAATTATCGTAAAAGAAGGGGTAAAACCAGCTCCAAAAGCTGTTGAACCGTCCTCAACTCAAACAGCTAACCATCAAGAAAGTGCGGTGAGTTTTCAGCAAGAATCTGATGTTCCCACTAAATTTGAATCTCATCTAAACCATAAACATTTATTTGAAAACTTTGTTGAAGGTAAATCAAACCAACTCGCTCGTGCTGTCGGTCAAAAACTCGCTCTCGCACCTGGTGAACCAACCGCAAACCCATTCTTTTTATATGGGGGGACAGGTTTAGGTAAAACTCACTTATTACACGCAATCGGTAATGGCATTTTAGCGAATAAACCGAATGCTCGCGTGCTTTATATCCATGCCAATAATTTTATGCAGCACATGGTAAAAGCGATGCGTGATAATAAGATGGATCAATTCAAAAAATTCTATCGTTCTCTTGATGCATTATTAGTGGATGATATTCAATTCTTTGCAGAGAAAGAAAAAACACAAGAAGAATTTTTCCATATTTTCAATAGTTTATTTGAAACTGGCCGTCAAATTATTTTGACCTCTGACCGCTATCCAAAAGAAATTGAGAAAATTGAAGAACGCCTAAAATCTCGTTTCGGTTGGGGCTTAACCACTGCGATTGAGCCACCTGATTTAGAAACTCGTGTTGCGATTTTGCTGAAAAAAGCAGAAGAACATAATATGGAGCTACCAGAAGAGGTGGCATTCTTTATTGCCCAACGCTTACGCACCAATGTTCGTGAATTAGAAGGTGCGTTAAACCGTGTGAAAGCGATGCAAGACTTCAAAGGTGGTCACATTGATATTGATTTTGTCCGTGACACATTAAAAGATATTCTTGCCTTACAAGAACGTTTGGTTACCATTGAAAACATTCAAAAAGTCGTGGCAGAATACTATCGAATTAAAGTGGCGGATTTAAAATCAAAAAGCAGAGCGAGATCAGTCACCCGCCCACGCCAAGTTGCGATGGCATTAGCAAAAGAATTAACCAATAAAAGTTTACCGGAAATTGGCCGTGCCTTTGAACGCGACCATACGACAGTCTTAAATGCTTGTCGTGAAGTGCCAAAATTCCGTGAAAAAGACAGCAGTATTCAAGAAGATTGGGCGAATTTAATTCGCACATTATCTGCATAAGGAGCCAATGATGCAATTTAGCATTTCAAGAGAAAATCTATTAAAACCCTTACAGCAAGTTTGTGGCGTATTAAGCAATCGTCCGAATATTCCCGTATTAAATAACGTGTTATTACAAATTGAAGGTAACCGTTTAACGATTACAGGTACAGACCTTGAGGTTGAGCTTTCTAGCTATACTCAACTTTCTTCTTCAACGGCAGATGGTGCTTTCACTATTCCGGCTAAAAAATTCTTAGATATTTGCCGTACATTATCAGATGAATTTGAAATTACAGTTACCTTTGAAGAAGATCGCGCCATTGTAGAATCAGGTCGCAGTAAATTTAATCTCACTACTCTGCCCGCTGAAGAATATCCAAATCTGACAGATTGGCAATCTGAAGTGGATTTTGCCTTACCGCAAAGCACCTTACGTCGCTTAATTGAGGCAACCCAATTTTCAATGGCAAACCAGGATGCTCGTTATTTCTTAAATGGCATGAAATTTGAAACGGAAGGTAATTTATTACGTACTGTTGCAACTGACGGTCACCGTCTTGCCGTTTGTACGATCGAATTAGATCAAGATCTGCAAACCCATTCAGTTATTCTCCCTCGTAAAGGTGTATTAGAACTGAATCGCCTATTAGAAAGCAGTGATGAACTTGCTCGTTTGCAAATCGGCACGAATAATCTTCGCATTCACTTAAACCACATTGTGTTTACCTCAAAACTCATTGATGGTCGCTTCCCTGATTACCGTCGTGTATTACCACGTAATGCAACGCGTATCGTAGAAGGTAACTGGGAAACCTTAAAACAAGCTTTTGTACGTGCTTCTATCCTTTCTAATGAGCGTGTGCGCAGTGTGCGTTTAAACTTAAGTGAAAACCAACTTAAAATTACCGCATCAAACCCTGAACACGAAGTGGCGGAAGAAATTGTTGATGTAAACTACCAAGGTGAAGAAATGGAAGTGGGCTTTAATGTGACTTACATTTTGGATGTATTGAACGCCTTAAAATGCCAACAAGTACGCATTCGCCTCACTGATGCGTCATCAAGCTGCTTAATTGAAAACAGCGAAGATGCAAGCGCAGAATACGTCATTATGCCAATGCGCCTCTAAGAATAATGGCCATTTCCCGCTTAATTGTTGAAAAATTTAGAAATTTAAATGCCGTGGATCTTGAATTTGATCACGGCTTTAACTTTCTAGTCGGCAATAATGGCAGCGGAAAAACGAGCTTATTAGAAGCCATTTTTTATCTCGGGCATGGTCGCTCTTTTAAAAGTGCGGTCGCAAATCGCATCATTTCTTACGACGAACCTCATTTCACGCTTTTTGGCCAAATTCAAGAAAGCCAACATCAATGGTCTGTTGGCTTACAAAAACTTCGTCAAGGTAATACCATCGCGAAAATAAACGGTGAAGACGGCAATAAAATTGCCGATCTCGCTCACCTTTTACCCATGCAATTAATTACGCCTGAAGGGCTTACCTTATTAAATGGCGGCCCTAGTTTTCGACGTGCATTTTTAGATTGGGGCTTATTCCACCACCATAATAGTTTCCATTCCTCTTGGGTTGCATTAAACCGCTTATTAAAACAGCGAAATGCCGCATTAAGTCAAAATCAGCCTTATTCTGCAATAAAAATATGGGATATTGAATTAGCTAAATTAGCCCACCAAGTGAGTGATTGGCGAGCTGAATATGCAGAAGCCTTACGCCCAGAAATTGAAAAAACCTGCCAGTTATTTTTACCTGAATTAGAAATTACTGTTAGCTTTCATCAAGGCTGGGAGAAAGCGACAGAATATGGTGAATTATTGGCGCAAAACTTTGAGCGAGACAAAGCCATTGGTTATACAGTTTCAGGCCCACAAAAAGCGGATTTCCGCTTTAAAGCCAATGGACTACCTGTAGAAGATGTGCTCTCTCGTGGTCAATTAAAATTATTGATGTGCGCGCTACGTTTAGCGCAAGGTGAACATTTAATGATTCAAAAACAGCGTCATTGCATCTTTTTAATTGATGACTTTGCCTCTGAGTTAGATCAACATAAACGAGCCCTGCTTGCGGAACGCTTGCAACAAAGTGGTTCTCAAGTTTTCGTAACCGCTATTACTCAAGGCCAACTCAAAGAAATGCAAGTGGGAAAAGGAAAATTGTTCCAAGTAGATACCGGTAAGATCGCCGAACTACAGTCATAAAAAATAATCCGATCTGTTTAAAGATCGGATTACGTTTAAAACAATACTATTTTTGACCGCACTTTAGTTTGGTTTCCATTCGCCGTTCAGCACAGTACCAATCACGTCATAATCTTTTGTAAATACCGCTAAGTTTGCTACCTTACCAGCTTCAACAGAGCCTAAACGATCATCTACGTCAATCGCTCTTGCTGGGTAAAGATTACTCATACGAATTGCTTCTGCTAATGGAATTTCCACATATTCCACGGCATTCTTGATGGATTCCATCATGGTAATTGATGCGCCTGCAATCGTACCATTTGCGTCGTAGCAACGACCGTCTTTCACATAAATCGGTTTTCCTACAAAAGTGAAGGTTTCCAATTCAGGTGGTGCACCTGCAGCAGCAATAGAATCGGTCACAATACAAAGTTTGTCGCCTTTCGCTTTTTTATCTAAACGAACGTTACCAAAATTCACATGCACGCCATCTACAATAATGCCCGTGTAAACATCGGAGTCTAATACCGCACCAACTACGCCCATTGCACGTCCTGAACTGATTGGCGACATGGCATTGTGTAAGTGAGTCGCAAAAGTCGCACCTTTATGAAAAGCGGCTTTCGCTACTTCATAAGTCGCATTAGAGTGCCCAATAGACACAATAATGCCTGCTTTTACAAAATCCGGAATATATTGCACCGTTGGATTTTCAGCGGCAATGGTAAGCTTGGTAATAACATCCGCATTATCACATAAGAAATCTTTCATCTCTGGCGTCGCTTCACGGATATATTCCGGGCGATGCACGCCTTTTTTCTCAAGACTTAAATAAGGGCCTTCGATGTGTAAGCCAAGCGCTTGATTTTTATGCTTATTCAAATACTCACGCATGATATTTATTGCGTATTTGATATCTTCATCCGGTGCAGTAATAAACGTTGGTAAGAAACTGGTGCAGCCTGATTTCAAGTTCGTGGCTTGCATGATTTCTAATGTTTCTACGCTTGTTTGATCGTTAAACATCACGCCACCACAGCCATTTAATTGCAAATCAATAAAGCCTGCTGTAAGATTATGCCCTTTTAAATCAATGGTTTTAATCCCACTTTCTAATTCGCTTTGTGGAATAACAGATTGAATATATTCCCCTTCAATAACCACTGCATAATCTCTTAACACCTCATTTTTGGTGTAGATTACGCTATTAATTAATGCATACTTCATCATACCTTCCTAAAATCAAATTAAAATTAACCGCACTTATAACACACTATGAATCGCGCGTCCTTCCAATTCAGTAAAATATTTCACTGTTTTGACTTTCAATTCTTGCAATGCAGGCTCATCACATACCAAAACGAAATGGCGATGAAGCTGTAAAGCACTCACTGTCCAAAGGTGATTAATACTGCCCTCAACTGCAGCTTGCACGGCTAAGGCTTTATTATGGCCTGTTGCTAAAATCATTACTTCTTCTGCATCAAGTAATGTTCCTACACCGATTGTTAAAGCATATTTTGGTACTTGATTTACATCGTTATTAAAGAAACGAGAATTCGCGATAATGGTATCAGGCGTTAAGGTTTTAATACGGGTACGCGAACTTAAAGAAGAAGCCGGTTCGTTAAAAGCAATATGACCATCTACGCCTACGCCGCCCATAAATAAATGAATTTTGCCGTAAGATTTAATTTTTTCTTCATAACGACGACATTCTTCATCATGGTCAGCTGTGTTACCATTCAAAATATTGATATTTTGCGGTTGAATATCAATATGATTGAAGAAATTATTATGCATAAAACTGTGATAGCTTTCTGGATGTTCTTTTGGCAAACCCACATATTCATCCATATTAAAGGTCACCACATGTTTAAAACTCACTTCTCCCGCTTGATTTAATTTAATCAATTCTTGATAGGTCTTAAGTGGTGTGCTGCCTGTTGGTAAACCTAATACAAAAGGACGTTCTGCTGTAGGTTTAAAATGATTAATTCGATCAGCAATATGACGCGCCGCCCAACGGCTGACTTGTTGTTCATTGTTCAGAGGAATGAGACGCATAATAATCTTCCTTATCAGTGACACACCGACATTCTTTCCTCCCTCCATTGAAGAGAGAGGAAAGAAGTAAGTGCGGTCACTTTTCCATTAATTTATAAATATTTTGCTTTTAACTCTTTCGCTTTCGCTAATTGCTCTGGTGTTGCTTTCGCTGTCATTGGCTCACGGCAATAACCTGCGTCCACACCCTCTAGTTTCAATAGCTCTTTGATAGTGAGATATAAGCCATTCGCTAAAATGCCTTCGATAAGGTCATTGGTCACGTGTTGAACTTGAAGCGCATCAGCCAATTTACCTTGTTTGGTTAATTCAAAGATTTGTCTTGCACGCACACCATTTACGTTGAATGTACTACCGATCGCACCATCTACACCAAGAGATACTGCCGGTACCATCATTTCATCAAAACCAGCCCAAATGAGGTGGTTTGGATAAGCTTTTTTCAAGCGTTCTAATAGATAGAAATCCCCAGCGGTAAATTTCACACCTAGCACTTTCGGGTTTTTATAAAGTTCGCCGAATTGCTCAATCCCCATATTCACGCCTGTTAAGAACGGAATTGAGTACACGATCATGTTATTGCCTGTTTCAGCAATGATAGTGTCATAGTAATGTTTGATTTCAGGGAAGCTGAATTTATAGTAGAACGGGGTTACTGCAGAAAGACTGTCATAGCCTAATTCGGTTGCATATTTACCTAATTCCACTGCTTCATGTAAGTTCACACTACCCACTTGTGCGATTAGCGCGACTTGGTCTTTTGCTTCATCTTTCGCGATACGGAAAATTTGTTTTTTCTCTTCCGTAGAAAGCATGAAGTTTTCACCTGTTGAACCGCCTACATATAAACCATCAATTTTCATCTTATCAATGTTATAGCGAATGATTTCACGCAAACCTTTTTCATTGATAGAGCCATCTTCATTGAATGATACTAATAACGCACTAAAAATACCTTTTAAGTTACGCATTTTTCTCTCCTATTTGATACGTTGTTCTAAAATGACATTTAATGTTTTTTGCTTTATTTTGACTGCACTTTCCTGTGATGCCTGTACTAATAAAGCGTAAATCAAATCTAATACGAATAATTGGGCAATCTTCGTGCCGATAGAGTCGCCTTGCAACTTGCCTTGCTTATTCCCATTTACTAAAACAAGATCGGCATATTCTGTGATGGGTGAACGCAAACTGTGCGTAATCGCAATGGTTTTGGCACCGTTTTCTTTGGCAATTTTCATGGTATGAGTGGTTTCTTGAGAATAACCGGAATGGCTCAAACCAATTGCCACATCTTTTTTCGTCAATAACGATGCCTGCATATACATAAAATGGTTGTTACCCGTGGCATCTACTTGCACACCGATACGCATCAATTTATTTTTGGCATCTTCCGCGGTAATACCTGATGTACCCACACCAAATAAAAAGACTCGATTTGCTTGCTGAATGGCTTTTACTGCTTCTTCCAACTGCTCAAAATCTAATAAATTAATGGTTTCATCCATCACGTTATTGATGGCAGATTTCAGTTTATGTGCAATATTCAATGAGTTGTCAGAATCGGTAATATCTGAATCTAATACGGTGTTATCTTTGCCATCTTTTGTGGCAAGCTCGATGGATAATTCCAATTTAAAATCACTGAAGCCTTTAAAGCCGAGAGTACGGCAAAAACGCACAAAGGTCGCCTCCCCCACTTCTAAATGGGCGGCAATTTCAGCTAAAGGAGCTTGCACCGCAAGATCGGGATTTAATAAAATCGCATCCGCAATTTTCTTTTCAGTCTTCGTTAAACTACGATACAACGAGCTAATGGTATTTAAAATATTGCCGTTTTTAGCCATAAACCACTCCCGTATTTTTTGCTTGTAATAAGCAATCTTTTACCCAGTAAGCCGCGCCAATCAAGCCTGCATCTTGTCCAAATTGAGCGCTTTCTAATTCGCAGTGATAAACAGCGGGAAGTTCACTTAATAAAGATTGAACTAACGGTAAATAGCCTTCTGCCAATCCTACGCTACCGCCAACCACGACTTTTTGCATGTCTAATCCAATCTTCAAATCCGCAATTAAATTTGCAATGGCTTGTGCTGAACGAGTCACAAGTGCGGTTGCTTTTTCATCATTTTGGCGGAAACGCACAAAGACTTCTTTTGGATCACAAGGATCATCCCATTGAGAAGAAACCGCTTCAATCGCGCGACCTGATGCAATGGCTTCGACGCAGCCACGGCGACCACAACCGCAAATGGGACCATTAGGATCGGCCAAAGTATGGCCTATATGCCCCGCAATACCGTTTGGCTCAGTAAGTAAACGATGATTTAAAATTAAACCGCCCCCTACGCCTGTGGAAACAGTAATAAAGGTAAAGTTTTGAACATCATTAGGATTTTGTAGTTGATACTCTGCATAGGCTGCCGCTTGCACATCATTAAGTAAACCAATCGGTTTATCAGTATGCTGTGCAATGCTGTCTTTTAATGGGAATTGGGCTAATCCACCCAGGTTTTTAGGATTAAGTGCGGTCAGAATGCCTTGATTAATAATGCCCGTTGAAGCAACGGCGACATAATCAAACTGCCCTTCATATTCTTTTACCAACTGAGCAAGGGTTTGATGCATCGCTTGCGCAGCATCATCTTGTGGCGTAGAAATCTGTTTTCGCTGTTGAATTTCACCATTTTTCACTATAGCAGAAGCGATTTTCGTGCCACCAATATCTAATGCCAAACAACGCTGTAATGTCTGACCACTATCCACTGTTAATGACATATCTTCTTCCTTTATTTTTTCGCTGAATGAATGGCTTCGGTAAACCAACTTACGATATGCTCTAAGCGAGTTAATGCAGAACCTACGGTCACACAATAAGCACCAATTTCAATTGCCGTTTTCGCCAACTCAGGGGTGTTATAACGTCCTTCCGCCATGACTCGGCAGCCTGCCGCTTTCAAATCTTTAACTAATTGATAATCAGGTTCTTCCGGCACCGTGCCACCTGTGTAGCCAGACATCGTACTGCCCACAATATCAAAACCGAGTTTTTGACAGTACAAGCCTTCTTCTAAATTCGAACAATCAGCCATGGCTAAACAGCCTAATTCGTGGATTTTTTTGACCGCACTTTCAATATCTACCGGTCTAGGGCGATTTGTCCCATCCACGGCGATAATGTCTGCACCGGCTTTCGCTAAATCTTCAATATCATGCAAAAACGGGGTAATTCGTACAGGGCTGTCAGGTAAATCACGTTTCACAATACCAATAATTGGTACATTCACGGTAGGGCGTGTTGCTTTAAGATTTTCTATGCCCTCGATACGCAATCCGGCGGCACCACCAGCGACAGAAGCCTGTGCCATGGCAGCCACGATTTCTGGTTTATCCATCGGGCCATCATCGACAGGCTGACAAGAAGCAATAAGACCAAATTTGATTTTATCTAAGACTTCATTATGTGATAATTTCGACATATAAACTCCTACATTAGACAGTAACACTTGGTTTCCTTTTTGGCTTTCTAACCATTATAGTAAAACGCAGTAAAACTTGCACCATAAAAAAATATTTTTTGAAGTACAATTTCAAAAATTGTGATCGGCTTCTCAATTTTGAGATAAAGTTACCACATTTGTACAAAATATTTTTTTTTACTTTAGAATATGAAGTAATACTTCATTACTTATAAATAGGAGAAAAAAATGAATGTGTTAGGTTATGCGCAAAAAATTGGGCAAGCCTTAATGGTACCTGTTGCGGTCTTACCAGCAGCAGCTGTACTGATGGGTATTGGTTATTGGCTTGACCCAGATGGCTGGGGAGCTAACAGTCAACTTGCTGCATTTTTAATTAAATCGGGCGGTGCTATCATCGATAACATGGGCCTGCTTTTTGCCGTTGGCGTTGCTTTCGGTTTATCTAAGGACAAACATGGTTCTGCTGCACTTTCAGGTTTAGTGGGTTACTATGTGGTAACAACTCTACTTTCACCTGGTAGTGTTGCTCAGTTACAACATATCGATGTAAGTGAAGTGCCAGCCGCCTTCGGGAAAATCAATAACCAATTTATTGGGATTTTGATCGGCGTGATTTCGGCTGAACTTTATAACCGCTTCTATCAAGTAGAATTGCCAAAAGCGCTTTCCTTCTTTAGCGGAAAACGCCTTGTGCCAATCGTCGTTTCTTTTGTCATGATGTTCATCAGCTTCGTATTGCTTTACATCTGGCCATATATTTTCGGCGGTTTAGTGTCATTCGGTGAAAGCATTAAAGACTTAGGTGCTGTTGGTGCAGGTCTTTACGGTTTCTTCAACCGTTTACTCATTCCTGTTGGCTTACACCATGCATTGAACTCAGTATTCTGGTTTGACGTAGCAGGCATCAATGATATTCCAAACTTCTTGGGTGGTGCAAAATCACTTGCTGAAGGCACTGCAACGGTTGGAGTAACCGGTATGTACCAAGCTGGTTTCTTCCCTGTTATGATGTTCGGTTTACCGGGTGCAGCATTAGCGATTTATCTCAGCGCTAAACCAAGTCAAAGAACTAAAGTGGCATCAATCATGCTTGCAGGTGCATTTGCCTCATTCTTCACTGGTATCACTGAACCATTAGAATTCTCTTTCATGTTTGTTGCACCAGTGCTTTACTTCATCCACGCAGTATTAACCGGTATTTCTGTCTTTATCGCGGCGACAATGCATTGGATCGCAGGCTTCGGTTTCAGTGCGGGTCTCGTGGATATGGTACTTTCATCACGCAACCCGTTAGCCGTTGAATGGTATATGCTAATCGTACAAGGCTTAGTATTCTTCGTGATTTACTATGCAGTATTCCGTTTTGCAATTAAAGCTTTCAACTTAAAAACATTAGGTCGTACAGAAGAAGCAGAGGAAACCACTGCAGCACAACCAGCAGCGAGCCAATCTCGTGAAGAAAGAGCGGTCAAATTTATTGATGCTTTAGGTGGTGCTGATAACTTCAAAAATATTGATGCTTGTATCACTCGCTTACGTTTAAGCTTAGTCGATCAACACAAAATTAATGAAGAACAGCTTAAGTCTCTTGGCGCAAAAGGTATCGTGAAAATTGGTAACGATGGCTTACAAGTGGTTCTTGGCCCTGAAGCTGAACTTGTGGCAGAAGCCATGAAACAAAAAGTGAAATAACACACACCAAATGAAATGCCGACTCAGAAATGGGTCGGTATTTTTTTGCCAAAAATAAAGTAAAAAATGACCGCACTTTAGCTGAGAATTTTCCGTTTAAAGTGAGTTAATGAATGTTTGAAAGTTGAAGATTGTTTTGAAGGGTGGTGGAACTAAGCAGAATTGGTCTTAACAGCAAGTGGCTTACTGCATCGCATCCCTGCGGGATTTCTACCTAGCCCACCATAGATTTAAAGCATCTCTGGGGTTCCAGTCTGCGATATAAAATTAAAAGATTAAGAATCTTTTAAAAGCCACTTATATATTCAGGAGACCAATCCTGACTTCCAAAGAAACTACATTGGAAGGCAGTGGTATGATAGAAGTCTTCCACTATTTTGTCAATTAAGATATTGCACTAAAAGAAGTATTTTTTCGTTTTTCGTATAAAAATTAACAAAGGCATTTCAACTATCACATCAATGTAACAAAAACAAAATAACCGTCTTATTAAAGACGGTTATTTTTACTATCGAGTGCCGTAAACCACAATGGTTTTACCGTGGGCATGAATTAAATTTTGATCTTCCAGCATCTTAATTATTCGCCCTACGGTTTCACGTGAACAGCCCACCATTTGACCAATTTCCTGACGAGTAATTTTAATCTGCATGCCATCCGGATGAGTCATGGCTTCAGGTTGTTTTGCTAGATGCATAAGCGCCTGAGCAATACGCCCCGCCACATCCAAAAAGGCCAGGTTAGTCACTTGTCGAGATGTATTTTGCAAGCGTTTTGATAACTGAGAAGTAAGGAACATTAAAATCTCAGGATTAATTTGAATAAGCTGACGATATTTTTTATAGGAAATTTCTGCAATTTCACAAGGGGTTTTCGTTTTTACCCAAGCAGAACGTTTCGAACCTTCGTCAAATAAACCCGCTTCACCAAAAAATTGTCCAGCACCTAAATAAGATAAAATCATCTCTTTGCCTTCATCATCTTTCGATGAAACCATCACCGTTCCTTTAATTAAGAAATATAAAATATTGGCATCTTCCCCTGCGTGGATTAAGGTCGATTTTGCCGGATATTTATGTAAATGACAGTGGGTTAGGAACCAATCCAGAGCAGGATCGCGTTGCTGATCATCGTCTTGTAACTTTTGTTCTTCAAGTAATTCTACATCTTCTGACATATAAGCTCCTATTGATTCATTTTAGAAATTCCATTTTATCTTTTATATCAATGGATTCATGTAATTCTGACCAAACAATCACTGCACTTCCATTGTGAATCTTGTTTAGTAGGTGTTGTTTTTTTTGTTCTAAAGAAAATTCGTGTGAACCATAATCAGTACCTTCTCTAAGTACCACACTTTCCACAATATTTTCTAAGGTTTCGGTTGGCAATTCTTGCCACGGAATAATCATATATTTATCAACTAAAGTCAATTAAGCAAAAAGCGGTTCAAGAAAACGCCATTGCTGTTCAAAACTTTGATTTGCACCTAAACGGAAGTTTGTGCGGACATAACGCATAAACTGCCCTTCACAAAGCGTCACTAAATGCCCTGCAATAATACGTTCATCGACATTAAAACCCCGCCCTTCGCGTAATTTTCGCATTTGTAAAATATTCACAAATTGCATTTCAAGGCGATCGAAAAATTGCGCAACACGAGCCTGTAAAAGAGGTTCTTCAAACATCAATGCATGTCCGGTTAAAATACGTGTCAAACCTGGGTTTTTACGCGCAAAGTCAAGGATCATCTGCATAATGTCGCGCACTCGATTCATCGTATTGGTTTCGTTACGAATCGATGTGGTGATACGGCTAAATAAATTCGCTTCAATATTATCGATCAACGCTTCAAACATTTTAGTTTTACTCGGGAAGTAACGATAAAGTGCCGCCTCTGACACCCCCACTTCTTCCGCTAAACGCGCTGTTGTCATACGCTCCATTCCACGTTCAGAATGTAGCATATGCGTAAGTACCGTCAACACTTGTTGACGACGTTCTTTTACCGTGCGTTTTTCGATTTTTGGCGGTTTGATTTCCGCCGCAATCTCATCAACTTCAACGAGAGATAATTGTTCTACCATAGTTTATTTTTTACCTGAATGACCAAAACCGCCCTCACCGCGTTCAGTTTCGGTAAATTCGCTGACAATATTGAATTCTGCTTGTACGACTGGCACAAAGACTAATTGCGCAATACGGTCACCAACTTCAATTTTGACCGGTTCATGACCACGATTCCATACAGACACCATTAATGGACCTTGATAATCTGAATCAATTAAGCCCACTAAGTTACCTAATACGATACCATGTTTATGACCTAAACCAGAACGAGGCAAAATCACTGCTGCAAGGTTCGGATCGGCAATATAAATTGAAAGGCCTGTTGGAATAAGTTTAGTTTCGCCTGGTTGAATTTCAATGCCTTCTTCAAGTAATGCACGTAAATCCAAACCAGCTGAACCTTCGGTTGCATAGGTTGGTAAAGGAAATTCGTTGCCAATACGGCTATCTAAAATTTTTACATCAATTTTTTTCATGCTTATTTATCCTTTAAAAGAAATCTGTCATACAAAAGTGCGGTCACAAAATCTAACAAATTTTGAGCCTATTTTATTTGTGATAATGCGCAACAATTTCAGTGACCAACACTTCTGCCAATTTATTTTTATCAGTTAACGGCAACGCTTTTTCGCCTGTTTTCCAAAAGATCTGCAAAGCATTTTGATCTTGTCCGAATACTTGCCCACCCGATACATCATTGGCACAAATCATATCTAAATTTTTGCGTTGAAGTTTGCTCTTCGCATACTCAGCGACATTTTGCGTTTCAGCTGCAAAGCCCACAACAAATGGACGATCTTTTTCTAAACTTGCCACACTCGCGATAATGTCTGGATTTTTCACCAATTTAAGAGAAAGCTCATCGTTATCATTGGTTTTCTTAATTTTTTGATCAGCAACGTCCGCCACTCGATAATCAGCCACAGCAGCACAGCCAATAAAGATGCGATTTTTGACCGCACTTTCAAGGGAGGCTTGCCACATTTCATGGGCGGTTGTTACATCAATACGATGAACATTTTTCGGTGTAGCCAGATTAACCGGGCCGGCAATTAAGGTGACATTTGCCCCACGTTTTGCAAAGGCCTCGGCAATTGCAAAGCCCATTTTACCTGAGCTGTGATTAGAAATATAACGAACAGGATCGATAGCCTCACGCGTTGGGCCTGCCGTAATGGTGACACTTAAATCAGCTAAATCTTGTTGAACGGTAAAGAGTGATTGAAGCGACGCAAAAATTTCAGCGGGCTCAGACATTCTGCCCGCGCCCACATCACCACAAGCCTGAAAACCGCTATTTGGCCCCACAAAATAAATGCCTCGCGCAGAAAGAGCGGTCAAATTTTGTTGTGTAATCGCCTGGCGGTACATTTGCTGATTCATAGCCGGTGCGAGCAAAATAGGGGCACTTGTCGCGAGACAAATCGTGCTAAGTAAATCATTTGCCATTCCAACGGTTAAACGCGCAATAAAATCGGCGCTAGCTGGCGCAATCACAATCGCATCAGCCCATTTGGCCAGCTCAATATGCCCCATAGCTAATTCAGCTTGAGGATCAAGTAAAGATTGAGAAACCGCATTGCCCGAAATGGCTTGTAGCGTTAAAGGTGTGACAAATTCAGCGGCAGCGGGCGTTAAAGCCACTCGAACTTCTGCGTTAGATTTGCGTAATAAACGAATAAACTCAATGGTTTTATAGGCGGCAATGCCCCCTGTAATCCCGACAACAATACGCTTTCCGCTCAAGCTCATCTGCTACTCCGCTACGACTTAATAGAATGGATATGTTTTTGTGTGTTAGTACTTAACAACTTAAGGTCGCCTATTTTACTTCAAATTTCACCAATAAAAAATTTTATTTTTACGATCGCCGTTCCAAAAATAAAACTGATTTCTCGCCAAGATTGAAAACATCCTGAAAATTGACCGCACTTTTTTCTTTTCATTAATTAATATGCAGACAAACGCCCCCTTAATGCCTCGTGAAAAACTGTTGAAATATGGCGTTGAAGCCTTAGAAGATCACGAATTACTCGCTATTTTCTTACGCACCGGGATTAAAGGCTGCCCAGTCATGGAGTTATCACATCACGTGCTGCAACATTTTGGCTCTCTTCGAACCTTATTAAGCGCAGATAAAGAAGCCTTTTGCAAAGTAAAAGGATTAGGCATTACTCAGTTTATTCAACTGCAAGCCACCACAGAAATGACAAAACGCTATCTGAAGCAAGAATTACTGATAGAGCATGTATTTAGCGACACATCTACGGTAAAGCTTTATCTTCAAGCGGAGCTTCACCACGAAGAACGTGAAATTTTTATGGTGTTATTTCTAGATAATCAACATCGTTTGATTAAAAAAGAGCGGTTATTTTTAGGCACAATTAATGTAACGAATGTTTATCCACGAGAAATCATCAAAGAAAGCCTTTACTGCAATGCAGCCGCTTTAATTTTGGCTCATAATCATCCTTCTGGTATCGCAGAACCCAGTTATTCCGACAAACTGATTACACAAAAAATTATTGAAGCCGCTGAGTTAATGGATATTCGCATTTTAGATCATTTTATTGTCGGCAAAGGGACTTGTTATTCTTTTGCAGAACATAATCTGTTATAGTTTTAGGGAATTTGATGATTTTTTTATCGTTCATTTCCATTTAAAGACGGAAAAATCGCTTTTGGACTTGAGAAATGAAAATAAAGTCAGTATAATTTGCGACCTTTAATATAGTAAGTGGGTCGGATACTGCGACCTGACGAGGAAGCAAGCTTAGTTTTAAGCTTCATTATCCGAACCATAAGCTCGAGCTTATATTTAAATTATTGGAGATTATTATGTCTAGAGTTTGTCAAGTAACAGGCAAGCGTCCAGCTGTGGGTAACAACCGCTCACACGCGTTGAATGCGACACGTCGTCGTTTTCTTCCAAACCTTCACACTCACCGTTTCTGGGTTGAAAGTGAAAACCGTTTCGTGACCTTACGTTTAACTGCGAAAGGTATGCGTATTATCGATAAAAAAGGCATTGATGCAGTGTTAGCTGAAATCCGTGCTCGTGGCGAAAAAATCTAAGGAGCTAAAACATGGCAGCTAAAGGCGCTCGTGAGAAAATCCGTTTAGTTTCTACAGCAGAGACTGGTCACTTCTACACAACTGATAAAAACAAACGTAATATGCCTGAAAAAATGGAAATCAAAAAATTTGATCCAGTAGTGCGTAAACACGTTATCTATAAAGAAGCAAAAATCAAATAATTTTGCTGATTTGAAAAAAGCCCGACATTGTTCGGGTTTTTTTATATCACAAATTCATTACCGAGATTATCTATGCCTGAACTTCCTGAAGTCGAAACAGCCCTACGCGGTGTCAGTCCCTATTTAAAAGGTTTTACCATTGAAAAAATTGTAGTGCGTCAACCACAATTACGCTGGGTTGTCTCTCCTGAATTAACAACGCTCAAAAACGTCAAAATTTTAGATACTTCTCGCCGTGCGAAATACCTCATTATTCATACTGAAAAAGGTTATATCATTGGCCATTTAGGCATGTCTGGCTCTGTTCGAATTGTGCCGCACGATAGTCCTATTGATAAACACGATCACCTTGATATTGTAATGAATAATGGCAAATTACTGCGTTATAACGACCCGAGACGCTTCGGTGCATGGTTATGGACGGAAAGCTTAGATGACTTTCATCTTTTCCTAAAACTTGGTCCTGAACCGCTTTCAGATGAATTTAACGCCGAATACCTTTTTAAAAAATCACGCAAGAAATCGACCGCACTTAAAACCTTTTTAATGGATAATGCTGTCGTTGTGGGCGTAGGAAATATTTATGCTAATGAAACGCTCTTTTTATGTGGTTTGCATCCGATGAAATTAGCTGAAAATCTCACGCGAAACCAATGCGCCTTACTCGTTGAAACAATTAAAGATATATTAGCAAAAGCTATTATACAAGGCGGTACAACATTAAAAGATTTCTTACAACCCGATGGTCGCCCTGGTTATTTTGCGCAGAAATTGTTGGTTTATGGAAACAAAGACAAACCTTGTCCCAAATGTGGCACTAAAATTGAAAGCATGATTATTGGGCAACGCAACAGCTTTTATTGTCCTTATTGTCAGAAAAAGAAATAGGCGTTATACACGCCTATTTTTTAGAAAAAGGTACTCCAGAAATGAGAAATTGGCATGGCAAGGAAAAGAGCCGGCAGCATATTCGCCACATGGAACATTTGGATATTACAAATGCGAAAGCCTGCCGCTATCATTAGCATACCGCCTACCGCAGCAAAATCACCTCGCATTTCAGGTGTCACGAAAGGAATAATAAACACCGCAGAATAAGCTAAAATCACTTGAACTAATGTTTGTGGCACAAAAATACTCGCTACAGAAATGCCAAGCGATGTAGCAAAGATCATCGCCGTGAAGAAATCTAGAAAGGATTTCACAATAAGAATATCAAAATTCCCCGTCATCCCCTCATTCATCGCCCCGAAAATTCCCGTTCCACTAAATGAAAACAAAACCACAATCGCAACAAATTTAGACAAAAACTCTTCTTGGTTATGCATGCTACTTGGTGTATCAGGGAACATCTTTTCAACAAGGCCTTTCGCTGATGAGGCTAGCTTATTAATTCCGTGCTCTAATAAAAGCAATTCCCCAATTATCGTCCCTAATAACACCGATAAAATCATTGCGGGCATATTGGTCGTTTTCGCTACCATCACAATGCCCATGCCCATAGAACACAGACCAAAGATCAAGGTTAAATTAGTGCGTAAACGTTCTGGAATGCGTCCACCGAGCGCCGCACCGATAACTGCACCACCGATAATCGCCAGTGCGTTGATATAAGGTCCGATAATCATATTCTTCTCCGAGTTGACTTACCCTATTATACGAAAAATAGGGTGAAAATCGACCGCACTTTTAATAATAAAAAAGGCATGGTTCCCCATGCCTTTTGTTTATTAACGATAAATTACCAGTGGTAACCTGCACCAACTGCTACACCCACTTTACCTTGTGTATCGCTAGTACCAGCTAAACGAATAATGATTTTACCGTTGTCTGAAATACGTGACATACCTAATGCCACTGCATTTTGACCTTGGTAATTACCCGCCGCCACAGATACCATGCTCTTACCTGGAATGTAAGCTTGTGGTAATTGAGACGCCGCTAATGCGCTTGCTGTACCTGCATTTACACGTTTACCT
The DNA here is from genome assembly GCF_001810345.1 of Haemophilus sp. HMSC061E01. Lineage (NCBI taxonomy): Bacteria > Pseudomonadati > Pseudomonadota > Gammaproteobacteria > Pasteurellales > Pasteurellaceae > Haemophilus > Haemophilus sp. HMSC061E01. Next base: position 271,300 of record NZ_KV800998.1, on the reverse strand, counting down.
AACTTGTTCACCTGACCATTTAAGTGGTTGATCTTGTTATTCATGTCAGCTTTTACTTCGTGTAATTGGCTGCCGTTTACCGCATCAGTACTGTCTGCTGCAATGCGTCCTGGTGCAACATTGGTAATTTGTTTATTACCTGCATTAATACCATTTTTAGTCATACTTGGACCGTTTTTAATGGTTACACCATTGCTATCAATCACAGTATCACCCGCGGTGAATTTATTCGCTGTTACGCTTTCCACTTTAAGGTTTTTCTTGATACCTACACGAACATTACCGCTCTTATCAATGTTTGTCATTACATTATCGCCACCATCAAACTCACTCCAGTTTGTGTTGCTATCTGCGCCTTTCACATTAATTTGACTATTTAATTTCGCACCGTAAACATCGCCTACGTTTGCGCCAAATTTTAAGCCATCGCTTAATGTTGCAATAGTTTCACCACCAAAGTTCATACGATTTGGTGTTTTACCATCCAAGTTTGGAGCTGCATCTTTACCACTTACTACTGTAATTGGCGTTGAATTATCACCTTCGCCAAGATTGATGGTAGTAGTGTTAACCGTTGTTGCAGTAACATTTTCAGCTTTCAAGTCTTTTGTGGTTGAAATGGTAAAATTCATACCATCTTGCTTAATTTTGATATTTTGTCCTGCGATATAAGTCACAGTATTACCTGGGCTTACCTTTTGAACAGTTTCACCTTCAGCCTCACCACCGTCTTTATTCACAGTGACATTCCAACCAGAATTATTGATTGCATTTGCAACTGTGGTTGCATTCACCAATTTAGATCCATCTACAGGTGCATCAATTTTTCCTGTTGTATTAGGTGTTAAATCAGTGGTCGCTACAGCATTATAAAGTTGGCTACCGTTTATTGCATCCTTACTATCTGCATTAACATCACCATCTGCAACATTAGTGACTTTGTTTCCACCTGCATTCACGCCAGTATTAGAGATTGATACCGTTTTATTTGGATCTTTAACTGAACCATCTGCATTCAAATTATCCGCTTTATTAACTGCAACACCTGCTGGAGTGATTTTTGTCACATCACCTGCAGCATCTTTAAATTCAGCGCTATTTAACCCTTTTAAGTCTTTAGCTAACTGAACTTCTAATGTATCAGTGCCATCTGCTTTAACATTGATATTACCTGCTGCTGATTTAAAGTTTGTTGACTCTGCTTCAGCTACACCTTCACCTTTAATTTTCACTAAGGTATTCAGTTTATGTTTGTTTACCGTACTTTCATTATTACCTGTAAACTTCAAGCCATCATTTAAAGTTGCAACACTTTCACCGTTTACATCTAAACGAGGTTTCTTAGTTGTATCATCACCATCTACACCAGCAGGGCCCTCTGCGGTCTTAATTGTAAGTGGATTTGCACCATCTTTACCCGCTAGACCGATTGAGCCATCTTTTCCGTTAATTGAAACAGCAGAACCATCTTTACCTTTAACATCTAACGATCCATCAGTACCTGGTTTCCCATCTTCTGCTTTTTCACCTAGTGTCATATTATCTGATGTCGCAATTTCATAACCATTTGTAATTTGGGTAACCTTAATATTTTTACCTTGGTTAATTACAAATGTTTCATTGCTCGTAATACGTTTATCAGCATCAGAAAGAGCTGGTGTCTCAGTGCCATTCGTTGTTAAATTGAAGCCCATACCATCAATTTTCTTATTGATTGTATCGCCTAATGAATATAATTGACTACCGTTCACCGCATCTTTGCTATCCGGTGCTACATTACCATCTGCCACGTTGCTAATTTTGTTACCTGCAGCATCAATACCTGATTTAGTCACACTTGGGCCGCCAGTAATCGTCAAACCATCGTTATTAATGGTTGTATCACCTGCTGTTACATTACCTGTAGCATTAACATTTTTGACATTAATCGTGTCATTTAACTTAAATGTTACATTATTGCCATCTTTAGTGATTTGAATGTTGTCATTAGCACTTCTTAAATCTACCGTCGCATCTGGTGCAATATTCGATTTATTTTCACCGCTATTTACTGATAGATTCCAACCTTTGTTAGCAATTTCTTTCACTTCTTTCAATTGTGAAACATTCACTGCATCAGTGTCATCGGTACCTGCTGCAACACCTGTGATTTTTTTGTCACCTGCATTAATACCTGATTTGGTTACACTTGGTCCACCGTTAACAGTTAAACCATCGTTATTAATGGTTGTATCACCAGCCTTGACGCTATCAACTTTAAGATCTTTGTTTAACTTAACTTGAACACCATTAGGATTCGCTTCAGTGGTAATATTATCATCACCAGTAATTGCGACTTTATCACCTAATTTCTTAACATCAGACTCTTTAGTATCACCTGTAAACGTTAAACCTTTAGTGTTAACGGTAGTATTCGCATCAACACCTTTTTGAATATCATCTTTTGTTGCTTGAGAAAGATCGACAGCATAATCTGTTACATCTACGCCATCAGCATTTTTAGTCGTGCCGTTAGCTGTAACAGAAACTGCAGCTGAACCATTTGAAACGGATGCTGAAACTTCTCTATCAATTTTCTGACGAGTTTCATCATCAATTTTCACTTCAATGCCATTATCTTTGGCTACGGTAGTTAAACCATTTGAACCTGTGATATTTAAAGATTGTGTGGCGAGATTAACCGCACCAGCCCCCGTATTACCAGCTGTTGTTAAGTTGATTGCTTTAATTGCCGTATCAACTGCACCACTGGTTACAGCCTTATTATCTCCTGCTGTGACTGCAGTAGATTTGTTTAACGTAAATGTCACATTGCTTGCATCAGCAGTACTTGTAATATCGGTACCATCCCCCACAATGCCTAAAGATTCACCTAATTTTTTGACCGCACTTCCGCTATTACCTGTGAAAGTAATTGGCATGTTACGCACTTTATTAATTGCGCTAGTGACATCACCTGCCGTAGCAATATTATTAGGATTTGCCGCTGTTGCATTACCAGTTGTCGTATTAGTCGTGATATTTGTTGTATTCACATCAAATTTCACAATAGTGCCATTTTCAGCATCAGTTACATTTACTGTGGTTAAATTACCATCTTTAAAGTTCACAAAACCATTGTTATTGATACGTGATTTAGAAGTACCATTTTGTTGTACGTTAAAGCCACTATAAGTTAATACGGTATAAAGCTGTGAACCGTTAATTGCATCAGTAGAGTCTGCAGTAACACGGCCCGCACCAACATTTTGAATTTGACGTTCAAAACCCTCTTTACCAACAGAAACAGCACCAAGCGAATTATTAGCTAAACCAGCTTTAAACTGTTTATTTTCACTCACGCCATTATCATTTTTGAAAGCGGCTTCATGGGCTGTTCCACCGAAAATATTGCCACCTGCCACACTATCTTTACCTAACGCAACCGAATTTTGCACCGTTGCATTAGCTGATGAACCAATCGCTACACCATCAGCTGCCGATCCAGCTGCGCCCTTACCGATAGCAATAGATGCTTGTTCTGAAGCATTAGCATTATTACCTATTGCGATACCATAAATGCCACTAACATTTGCATTTGCCCCCGTAGCAACGCCTGCATAAGCAGAAGAGGCAGTATGGCCAATGGCCACGCCTAACTCTTTAGCATCTGTATTAGAACCTAGTGCTGTCGAGTTAGTAACGGCTTTAGCATTTGTACCCACTGCTGTAGCATTACCACCATTAGCATGGGTCGCAAAACCAATCGCTGTAGAATTTGAAAAATTACTGGTTGCATTATTACCTAATGAAACGCCATTAACTGCACTTGATTTCGCATCTGGGCCAATTGCAATAGAATTAACTGCCGTTGCACCATTATTATTTTTATTTCCCTCAACAGTCGAATTAACCGAGAAATAACGAATTTTTTCAATTTCTGCCATCGCAGCATAAAGCTGAGAACCATTGATTGCATCAGTCGAGTTTGCAGAAATATCACCTGGTGATAAGTTGATGAGTTGACGTTCATAGCCTTTTTTACCAATGGAAACAACATCCCCCGCGATAGTATCAGCACCACCCGCCCAAGTATAAGTTGTCCCTAAAATAGTACGAGTAGTATAGGCAACCCCTGCTTTATCCGTTGCGGAACCGCCACCAATCGCTACTGAGTTTGCAAACGATGCATTAGCCCCAGTACCAACAGCGACAGCATTCGTTTTTTGAGCTGCAGCCAATGAACCTAATGCTAATGAAAGATCCCCAGATTTTGTTTTTGTTCCTAATGATACAGCAGCTTCCCCTGCAATTGTATTCATCCAACGAGGGCTTTGAAGCTCCCCTCCAGTTAAATCTCTAAATGCTTGTTGAACCGTTCCCGTTTTATCTTGGCCATTAGTATTGATATAAGTCGTTTGTGTAGCCGCTGCTGAATCAGTATCATCCCCACCAATCGCAACCGATGCATTACCATAAGAAATAACATTACCGCCAATCGCAATTGATTGATCGCCTCGAGCCCATGCACCCTCAGTAATAGAATTACCACCAAATGTAGCCGCTTTATCAGCTCTAATGCCAGCTCCAATAGCAATAGACTGGTTTACTCGTACAACAGAAGTGCTATCGCCAACTTGAGCATTTTGACCGATGAGAATATTACGACTACCCGTTGTTCCACCATAATTTCCTGTGCCATCACCAATCAGCACACTATTGTCATAACGACCATTTACGCCATAACCAATAGCGGTAGTACTTCCACCGCTTGCTGATGTGGCACTGTTCCCAACCGCAATACTAAAAGGATGTACATTTGTAGGCGCATTGCTTCCATCCCCCACAATCACTTTCGCTTGCGCCGGCATCATCACTGCAGATAAAGAAAGTGCAAATGCTGAAAGTTTAAAAAGAGAAGATAAACGTGTTTCGCTTGTTACACGTTGTTCTGAGTTTGAAGAAGCTTTTACGGCTCCTTTTGCTAATTCTGATGTGACGACAAAAGATTGTGTCGTTTTGTTCCAAATAATCTTAAATACTTTGTTCATAAAAAGGTTCTCCCAAACAAATAGGCCAATAAGTTGTTGCGAAGCTAAAATAATGCAAACTAAGCAAGTAAATAGTAAAGTCTTTGGAGTATATAGGAGCTAAGCATAAGATCAAGGAAATGTTTGCTTTTTACACTGTTTTTTACAAAAAATTTACATTTTAACGTTTGCGTAAAAAGCGAACATTAAAAAAGTACTCAGGATGGGCTAATCACATGGGTTTAATCCCTCTCAAACAAGTAAAAAAACACGATGAAAATCAACCGCACTTTTGCCTCTTTTAGAATATTATCCTTTACCACTTTCTCAATACCAGCATACCCCTTTATGAGTATTTTTATTTTAAAGTTTGATCAACCTCAAAGTTTTGAAAAAAAACCTTAGGAAAACTACTGCTTTTTGGTATCTTATGCTTGCGTTGAGCTATTTTTATGAGTGAATTCAAAAGCTTAATAGGAATTGTTCGCATTTAAAATTGTTTTTTTATTCTTTCCTAATGGAGTGATTATCGTGAACGCATTGAGAAAAAGCCTTGTTTTGGCCACTTCTTTCGCAGCTTTAGGTGTGTATAACTCAGCGATGGCTGAAATGGTATACAAGCCTGTTGAACAACCTGTGGAAGCACCAAACCCTAATTTAAAAATCGAAGCAGTGAATGAAAAATTTGCTGAGAAATATCCTAGCCAATTCAATTCGTGGAAAGCGACTGAAAAAGGCGACAAAATCATCTATGCTAATGAACAAGATCCTCGTTTAATCGTGTTATGGGGGGGCTATTCTTTCGCAAAAGAATATAACGCACCTCGTGGTCACGTTTATGCAGTAGAAGATGTACGTAATATTTTACGTACTGGTGCGCCCAAAAATGCAAATGATGGCCCTCAACCAATGGCATGTTGGACTTGTAAAGGTCCAGACGTTCCTCGTTTAATTGCAGAATGGGGTGAAGATGGTTACTTTGGTGCCAAATGGGCTAAAGGTGGACCAGAAATTGTCAACTCGATCGGTTGTGCTGACTGTCACGATACGACCTCTAAAGACTTTGCTGAAGGCAAACCTGCATTACGTATTGCTCGTCCACACGTTCTTCGTGCATTAGATCACTTAAATAATGCACTTCAAGCAAAAGCAAAAGCTGAAGGTAAAGAACAAGCTAACTTAAGCTTTAACACAGCTGCTCGCACTGAAAAACGTGCTGAAATCTGTGCAAACTGTCATGTTGAATACTACTTCGCGGGCGACTTAAAACAAGTAACCTTCCCTTGGGATAACGGTCAAACTGTTGATGACATCGAAAAATACTATGATGATATCGGCTTCAGTGACTGGACTCACTCTCTTTCTAAAGCACCAATGTTAAAAGCGCAACACCCTGACTTTGAAATTTGGTCTTTAGGTATGCACGGTAAAAACGGCGTAACTTGTATCGACTGTCACATGCCTAAAGTACAAGGTAAAGACGGTAAAGTTTACACCGACCACCAAATCCAAAACCCATTCGATGCATTTGATACCACATGTGCAAACTGTCACGATCAAAGCAAAGAAAAACTTAAAGACATCGTTGCTTCACGTAAAAAAGAAGTGAAAGATGTAATGGGTCGTTTAGAAGATCAAGTTGTTCGTGCTCACTTTGAAGCGAAAGCGGCATGGGATGCAGGTGCAACTAAAGAAGAAATGGAACCTGCTTTAATGGATATCCGTCACGCTCAATGGCGTTGGGACTACGCAGCAGCAAGTCACGGTGGTCACATGCACGCACCTGATGTAATGCTTCGCGTATTAGGTTCTGGTATCGACAAAGCTGCGGATGCACGTGCTAAACTTGCAGCAATCTTAACTAAACATGGCGTGAAAACTCCGGTTGAAGTACCAGATATTTCTACAGCTGATAAAGCATGGAAAGTAATGGGTATTGATATCGAGAAAGAACGTCAAGCGAAAAAAGAATTCTTAGAAACTGTTGTACCTCAATGGGTAAAAGAAGCGAAAGCCAATGGCAAATTAGCTGAAGATACCGCAACAAAACAATAAAAAAAGAACCGCACTTTGTAACTTAAAGTGTCGAAGTGCGGTCATTTTTAACCATATATTTGAGGTAATCAGAATGAATTTAACTTCTTTAATCAGCAAATCGGCAAAATCCCTCGCATTGCTTGCAATGCTTGCGGCAATGCCAATGGCTGCAAGTGCGGAAGAGATGGCAAAAACACCTGCCTCTCAACTCACTTATGAGCCACAATTGGATAACCAACGTGACCCAAACCAATATTGTGCGAAATGTCACAAATTTGACCAAGTTGATAAAAACCAAACTTTAGATCAATCTGGTGGTGAATTACACTTTGGTAAATTCCACGGCGCACACTTAAATCAAAAAAGCCCTAACACAGGTAAACCGATTAACTGTGTAAACTGTCACGGTAATATTTCGGAAGATCACCGTCGTGGTGCAAAAGATGTGATGCGTTTTGATGGCGATATCTTTGGTGATAAAAAACCAATGTATACCGCGCAAGAACAAAACCAAGTTTGTTTTGCTTGTCACCAACCTGCAAAACTTCGTGAAAAACTTTGGGCGCACGATGTTCACGCAATGAAATTGCCTTGTGCAAGCTGCCACACATTACACCCGAAAGATGATGCGATGAAAGGTATTCAACCGAAAAATCGTGTGAAACTTTGTGTAGATTGCCACGGCGAACAACAAAAACGCAAAGCGGCAAAAGACGCACAATCACAAACGCAATCAACCGAACAAAAGGATAAATAATGACAGCTTGTTCACGCCGAAACTTTGTTTCCGGCATGGGGGCACTAATCCTTATGACGGGGACATCAGTTACCTCTTTAGCGAAAGAGGAAAAGGCGGATAAACCGAAACGCTATGCAATGGTACACGACGAAACAGCTTGTATCGGCTGTACCGCTTGTATGGATGCTTGTCGTGAAACAAACCACGTTCCTGAAGGCGTTTCACGTTTGGAAATTCTCCGTAGTGAACCTTACGGCGAATTCCCAAATCAAGAATACGAGTTTTTCCGTCAATCTTGCCAACATTGTACAAACGCCCCTTGTGTGGCTGTTTGTCCAACCGGTGCATCATTTATTGATCCTGAAACAGGTATCGTCGATGTGCATAAAGATCTTTGTGTAGGTTGCCAATACTGTGTTGCAGTTTGTCCTTACCGCGTACGTTTCATTCACCCAGTACACCGTACTGCGGATAAATGTAACTTCTGTCGCGATACAAACTTAGCAGCTGGCAAACAACCTGCTTGTGTAGAAGCTTGTCCAACCAAAGCATTAACCTTTGGCGATATGAATGATCCAAGCAGTGCAGTTTCCCGCAAAGTGAAAGAAAATCCGGTTTATCGCACTAAAGTGGAATTAGGTACTCAACCAAATCTTTACCATATTCCATTCCAACACGGGGAGCCAAGAAGATGACATTAGATTATCCTGTTCCGTTTCACACACCTAATTTGGTGTGGGATTCAACAATCGCTATCTATTTGTTCTTACTTGGTATTTCTTCCGGTGCGGTACAATTAGCGATTGCTTATAAACGTAGTCACAAATTAGAAAATCCTAGCAAAAACTGGATTATCCGAGCGGCCGCCGTTTTAGGTTCTGTGCCAACATTAATTGGTTTAACCCTGTTAATTTTCCACTTGGCACGTCCTTGGACATTCTGGAAATTGATGTTTAACTATCAATTCAACTCTGTAATGTCTATGGGGGTAATGTTATTCCAAGTTTATATGCTGTTTTTGGTATGTTGGTGTGCGGTTATCTTCAAAGAAGATATCATGGCGTTCATTCAACGTTTTATGCCAAAACTTGGCTTCGTCGGTAAAATTATCAATGTATTAGAACGTTTAACTGGTCCTGTAGAAGTTATTCTCTTCATCTTAGCCGCTGTGCTAGGGGCTTATACTGGTTTCTTACTTTCAGCATTGATCAGTTACCCAATGTTGAATAACCCTGTTCTACCAGCGTTATTCCTGGCTTCTGGTACCTCTTCAGGTATCGCAGCAACCTTCTTATTTATCCTCATTGCAGGTAAATTAAAAGGTGATAGCCATGAATCACACTTCATTCATAAATTTGAAGTGCCAATTATGGTGACTGAACTTGGTTTATTAATCTGTTTCTTTGTTGGTCTACACTTCGGTGGTGGTCAGAAAGTGGTTGCATTACACAATGCACTTTCCGGCTTCTGGGGTGCAGTGTTCTGGATTGGGGTATTCTTAATTGGTATCTTAATTCCTCTACTTGCGAACCTTGCAGTAAAAGACAACTTAAAATACAACAAGAACTTTATTATCCTTGTGTCAATCTTCGACTTAATCGGGGTTCTCTGCTTACGTTACTTCATCTTGTATGCAGGACAACTTACCGTTGCGTAAGGATAAACTTCTTATTTAATCAAAAGGCGTATACAATACGCCTTTTGTTTATTTAAAAGACTAAAGTGCGGTTAATTTTACGTATGTTTTTCATGCTTAAAATTAACCTTATTTTGTAAAATACAACCATTAATACTGAAGAATACTATGCTCCCCGAATTCGGATTTCTATCACTACTCTTCGCCACCACTGCCGCACTCTTACTTTCTATCGTGCCGCAAATTGGTATTTGGCGAAATAAACCCTCTCTCACCAACACGGCTTGGGGATTAAGTTATTGCTTCGGTATTTTTACGAGCGTTTCAATCGGTATTCTTGCCTACTCTTTTGCAACAGATGACTTCACTTTGGAATACGTGGCAGCGCACTCCAATTCTCAACTACCAACATTTTTCAAAGTCGCCGCCACCTGGGGGGGACATGAAGGCTCAATTTTATTTTGGCTTTTCACATTAAGTCTTTGGTTAGTGGCTTTTGCCTTTTTCTCTCGCAAAAATGACCGCACTTTTTCTGCACAAACCCTTTCTTTACTCGGCTTAATTTGTCTTGGGTTTGCTATTTTTATTTTGTTCTACTCCAATCCATTTGGACGTGCATTTCCTGCCCCTGCAGAAGGGCGAGATCTCAATCCAATGCTGCAAGATATTGGCTTAATTTTCCATCCGCCGCTTTTATATGTGGGTTATGTGGGCTTTGCTGTTAACTTTGCCATGTCAATTTCTGCCTTAATCTTTAATCGTTCTGCACAAGTAATTGCGCGTGCGATGCGAGCTTGGGTCCTCGTTTCTTGGTTATTCTTAACGTTAGGGATCGTGCTCGGTGCCTGGTGGGCATATTACGAATTAGGCTGGGGTGGCTGGTGGTTCTGGGACCCTGTAGAAAACGCCTCACTTATGCCATGGTTATTAGGACTTGCACTTTTACACAGCTTAATGGTGACTGAAAGACAAGGCATGTTTAGCTACTGGACAACACTCTTTTCCCTACTCGCTTTTGCATTTAGTGTATTAGGCACATTTATTGTCCGTTCAGGTGCATTAACCTCTGTTCATGCTTTTTCTTTAGATAGCTCCCGTGGTTATGTACTATTACTTATTTTCTTCTTATTGACTGTCGGCTCACTCAGTTTATTTGCCCTACGCACAAATACCAATGAAAGTGCGGTCAAATTTCCACTCATTTCTAAAACTGGAGCTATTTTAGGTTTAAACATCGTATTGGCCGTCGCCACCGTCAGTACCTTCTTAGGCACCTTCTATCCGATGCTATTCCAAGCCATGAATTGGGGAAGTATTTCTGTGGGAGCCCCTTACTTTAATAGTATTTTCTTGCCATTGCTCACGTTAGTGCTTTTTGCGATGGCGGCGACGCTTTGCTTAAGCTGGTTTAAATCAGACAAAAAACGCTTTTTCAAACGTCTGTTATTACTTATTCCCGCTGCAGTAATTGCTTATGGCATGATTTGGAACGCGTTGCAAAATGATGACGCATTACGTTTCCATGTCTTCGCTTATGTGTTGCTCACCCTCGCTATTTGGGTATTATTCGTCACCTTATGGCAAAATTGGGCAAAAGTAAGACTATCCTATTTTGGGATGATTCTCGCACACTGTGGCGTGGCTATTGCGACAATGGGCGCCGTGATGAGTAGTTACTTTGGCAGTGAATTAGGTGTTAGACTTGCACCACAACAAAGCCAGCAATTAGGTCAATTTGAATTCCATTATGATCGTTTTTCCAATGAAATTGGGCCAAACTTTACCGCCGAAGTTGCTTTCTTTAACGTGTCAAAACAAGGCAAACCTTACGCTGAAATTGTACCAGAACGCCGCTATTACGACGTTCGTACCATGACCATGAGTGAAGTGGGTTTAGATGCTGGTCTTTGGGGCGATTTATATATTGTGATGGGCGATAACTTAGGCAAAGGTGAGTTCACATTCCGCTTACATTACAAACCACTTATTCGCTGGTTATGGCTCGGAGGCATTTTAATGGCACTTGGCGCATTATGTTCAGCCATCAATTTGAAGAGAAAACGCGATGAATAAAAAGTTTATTTTGTTTTTACCACTGATTTTATTATTGAGCGTTTGCTTACTGCTTTTTGTTGGTTTGCATAAAGATCCCAAACAAATTGCCTCTGCACTCATTAATAAGCCCGTGCCGGAATTCTATCAAGCAAATCTACTTGAACCGAGTCAAATTGTCAGCCCAAGAGATTTCCCAAAGAAACCTTTTCTGCTTAATGTGTGGGGAAGTTGGTGTGGCTATTGCCAACAAGAACACCCTCTTTTGATGGAAATATCAAAAGAAGTCCCCATTGTTGGAATCGACTATCGTGACAAACCTCAAAATGGCATTGCGATGCTCGAACGCATGGGCAATCCGTTCATACTTACCATTGACGATAGCCGTGGTGAATTTGCGATGCAATTGGGCGTAGATGGTGCCCCAGAAACCTATATTGTCGATGAACACGGCATGATCCGTTATCGTCATTCTGGCTATATGGATCGTGAAACGTGGCTTACCGAAATCAAACCAAAACTTGATGAATTAACAAAAAAGTAAAATGAAAAAATTAACCCGATTTCTGACTGCACTTTTACTTACTTTCGCCCTTTTTGCTCACGCAGAAATGGTGGATACTTATGCGTTTAAAAACCAAGCCGATCGTACTCGTGCTGTTGAGTTAGCAAAATCCTTACGCTGCCCACAGTGTCAGAATCAGAATTTAGTTGAGTCCAATTCGCCGATTGCTTATGACTTACGTATTGAAGTCTATAAAATGGTGGATGAAGGAAAAACGAACCAACAAATTATTGACACCATGACAGCACGTTTTGGTAATTTCGTGAACTATAAGCCCCCTTTCCAATGGAATACTGCACTACTCTGGTTATTGCCTATTTTGCTATTAATTGGGGCTTTTGCGTTGATTTTATTTTCCACTAAAAAATCAGAAGACGCCCCTAAACCACTTGAAAATCAACCTCATACAGCGCCTAAAGAGGAAAAAAGTGCGGTTAAATTTGAAACCAAATCCGCCATTTGGGTCTTTGCTATTTTGTTGGTTCTTCCTTTAAGTTATTACTTCTCCCTTGATCGTTTTGAGCGTGTTCAGCAAGGTGAAAAAGAGATGATTGAGCTTGCCAATAAAAAAGCCGATACATCAATGGTGCACCAAAAAGAAGATATGGTGCTCAAAATTCAAAATAAAATTCGAGAAGATGTGAATAACCCTGAGCTTTGGGCTCAGCTAGGTGATGCTTATATGCAAAATGATGAATTTGATCATGCGCTCATCGCCTATAGCAATGCAGAAAAAATTTCAGGCACAACACCGGCTATTTTAGGCTTAAAAGCGACCGCACTTTATTATCAAGCCGGCCAAAGCATCACACCACAAATCCAGCAAATAATGGATGAGGCGTTAAAACAAGATAAACATGAAATCTCGGTAATCACATTATTGGCGACAGAAGCGTTTAAAAATCATGAACCCGAAAAAGCCAAAGCTTATTGGCAGCAATTATTAGATTCAGGTAATGCTGCCGTGGATCGCCGTACTGTTATCCAACGAATCAAAATGATAGACTATTTTGAAAAAGGACAAACCTCACAATAAGCTATGTCTCATTATTCAGAAAATATCATTATTGGAGCCGGTGCTGCTGGCTTATTTTGTGCCGCTCAGTTAGGCAAACTGGGCAAACAAGCCACTATTTTTGATAATGGTAAGAAAATTGGCCGAAAAATTTTAATGTCTGGCGGTGGATTCTGTAATTTCACCAATATGGAAATTACGTCTGGCCGTTATATCAGCCAGAACAAACACTTCGTCAAATCCGCCTTAAAACGTTATACACAATGGGATTTTATTGCTTTAGTCGCTGAGTATGGCATTCCTTACCACGAAAAAGAATTAGGTCAGTTATTTTGTGATAACGGTGCAGAAGATATCGTGAAGATGCTCGGAACGGAATGTGACAAATACGGTGTCAACATTCAACTACGCAGCGAAGTGAGTGATGTCGAAGCCGTTGAAAACAACCCTAAAGTGCGGTTTAAATTGAAGGTAAATGCGGTTGAATGGCAATGCCAGAATTTAATTATCGCCACAGGTGGGCTCTCCATGCCCGGTTTAGGTGCTTCGCCTTTTGGCTATCAAATTGCAGAACAGTTTGGATTAAATGTGATTCCTCCGCGTGCAAGCCTTGTACCCTTCACATGGCGAGAAAGTGACAAATTCTACGCGGCACTCTCTGGCGTTTCATTAGATGTAGCTGCAACGAATCAGCACAAAACCTTTACTCATCAAATGCTATTCACCCATCGCGGTTTATCTGGTCCTGCTATTTTGCAAATATCCAATTATTGGCAACCGGGTGAAAGCATTCATTTAGATTTATTGCCTTATAGAGATATTCGCTATCACCTGGATGAAATGCGTCAATCTTCACCTAAATTGCAGTTAAAAACCGTATTAAGTCTCTTATTACCGAAAAAATTAGTCGAGCTTTGGTTAGAACAAGGCTTGATTCAAGATGAAGTGATTGCAAACTTAAGTAAAGTGCGATTAGAAAATTTAGAGAATTTAATCCACAATTGGCAATTTATGCCTAATGGTACTGAGGGCTACCGTACAGCTGAAGTCACGATGGGCGGTGTTGATACCCATGAGATTTCATCCAAAACCATGGAAGCTACAAAGATTAAAGGACTCTATTTTATCGGTGAAGTGCTCGATGTTGTCGGCTGGTTAGGCGGCTACAATTTCCAATGGGCATGGAGTTCTGCGGCCGTTTGTGCGGTGGGAATTGCTGAAAGTTAATCTTTCTCTACATTAATTATTTTCATCATAAATGAAAAAATCATTACTTTGATCGTGAAATATCCTTACGTTAAAATCAGCATACGAAAATAAAAAGAAGGATATAAACATGACATCAAAAACACTTCCCTTCCACGCTGATACTGTGGGCTCATATTTACGTTCTCAACCTTTAAAAGAAGCCCGTGCAAAATTTGCAGCAGGTGAAATTTCTCGTGAACAATTAACGGAAGTTGAAGATCAAGAAATTGCTAAATTGGTACAAGCTCAGTTAGATGCAGGTATTCAAGTCATCACGGATGGGGAATATCGCCGTGCATTTTGGCATATCGATTTCTTAGAACACTTAAATGGTATTGAAGGTTATCACCCTGAACACGGTTATAAATTTAATGGCGTGGAAACCAAACCTTACAATACTCGCTGCTGCGGTAAAGTATCTTGGAATCCAAACCACCCATTTATCGAACATTTCAAAAAATTAAAAGACATTGTTGGGGATCGTGGCGTCGTAAAATATACCATTCCAAGTCCGAATCAATTAATGTATCCAATCCAATGGGATACTGGCGTTTATGCGACACGTGCAGAATTTGCCAAAGATGTTCAACAAGCTTATAAAGATGCGATTAAAGCCTTCTATGATGCAGGTTGCCGTTATTTACAATTTGATGATGTGTATTGGGGTTCACTCTGTAACAATCACCTAAAACCAGAATTTGAAGCAGATAAAGCACAGGCGCTTGAAAATATTCAGGTTGTATTAGCTGCTAAACCAGCAGATATGGTTATCACAACGCACGTTTGCCGTGGCAATTTCCGTTCAACGTATTTATTAACTGGCGCATACGATCCTATTGCGGATGCATTATTTGGCCAAACTCAATACGATGGCTACTTTCTTGAATATGACGATGAACGTTCTGGTGGGTTTGAACCATTAAAACACTTTGCCAATAATTCACACAAAGGCCGTGTTGTATTAGGTTTAATCAGTTCAAAATTCCCTGAATTAGAAGATAAAGCGGCTATTAAAGCACGCATTGAAGAAGTGACTAAATATGTTCCACTTGAACAGCTTTGCTTAAGCCCACAATGTGGTTTTGCTTCAACAGAAGAAGGGAATATCATGACGGAAGCACAGCAATGGGCTAAAGTTCGTTACGTTGAAGAAATTGCTAAAGAAGTATGGGGTGAAGATTAATTCTTTTCATATCTGATGTTAAAAACACGCTGTTTTTTAACCGCACTTTTATAGACTTAGAGCGTAGCAATACGCTCTTTTTTATTACTGCCTTTCAATAAATAAAAAAGCTGATGTTATTCACATCAGCTTTTTCATTATCAATTTGTCACTAGATTTGCGTTAAATCGACATTTTTCGTTTCTTTTGAGGCTAATAACGCTAACAAGGTTAAGAATGCATTAATGGCTAAATAAATTCCCACGCCCATTAAGCCATAAAGCGCGTTGATTTTTAATGAAATCATTGCCGCAATAGTTGCCCCGATAATCGATGCAATATTATAGGCTAAAGAAGCACCGGAATAACGTACTTCCGTTGGAAATAATTCAGGTAATAACGCCGCCATTGGGCCAAATGTCATGCCCATTAATGCCATACCAATTACTAAGAAAGCAAATACAGAAACTGGTGTACCGTTTCCAAGGAATAATGGCATACATAATGCAAAAATTAAAATGCTGACCGTTGTCCAAATCAACCATTTACGACGACCGATTTTATCGGCATAAAGACCTGAAATACTGATAAAAATCGCAAAAACGATCGCACTCATTAAAAGTAATCCCGTGAAGGTATTGGCAGGAATGCCTAATCCCATAGGATAGCCCGCTTCTGAAAGCGTTGCCGGTGTACGAGAATACGCTTGAGCAAAGGCAGTCATAATATAGAACAAGGAATAAGTCGCCACCATAATAAAGGTACCAATCACCATTGGTTTAAAGTGTTTAGTGAAAACCACACTCACCGGTGCTTTTAATTTTTTCCCTTTTTCTTCCGCTTCAACGAAGACATGGCTCTCATGTAAAGTTAAACGAACATATAATCCAACTAAAACTAAGGCTAAAGAAGACACAAACGGGATACGCCATGCCCACTCAACAAGGGCTTGTTGCCCCCAGAAATAGCTCACTAAGAAGAAGGTTGCATTAGCCACAAATAAACCAATTGGCGCCCCTAATTGAGGGAATGTGCCATACCAAGCACGTTTTCCTTCTGGCGCATTTTCTGTTGCCACTAAAGCAGCGCCGCCCCATTCACCACCAAGACCAATACCCTGACCGACTCGGCAAATACATAACAAAATCGGTGCCCAAATACCAATTTCAGAATAAGTCGGTAATAAACCGATAACGACCGTAGATCCGCCCATTAAAACCAAAGAGGCAACCAAGGTTTTCTTACGACCAATCTTGTCACCAAAGTGTCCAAATAAAGCAGAACCAATTGGACGAGCAAAGAATGCTAAAGCTAATGTCGAAAGAGAAAGCAAATCATCTGAAAGCGGATCGCCACTATGGAAGAATTGCGTGTTAAAAACTAATACTGCCGCAGCGGCATAGATATAATAATCGAAGAATTCAATTGCGGTACCCACCATGGATGCTAAAGCAACCTTAAGTGGATCATTACGAAGTTGTGAGGACATTTTGCTTCCTTAAGAGTCAAATAAAATGAAAGGGCTAAATCCTAGCATTTCTCTTAAGGTTGAGCAATTTTTAATACGATATTTTCGATTTTTTCAGCAAAATATGTCGGATTTTCTAAATGTGCATTATGACCAGCATCAGGAATAAGCGTTAAATTGAGTTGATTGGCTTCAGCCATTTGACGAAACTTCTGATCTCGCTCACCACAAAAATAAAAAAATGGCAGCAAACTTGACCGCACTTTCTCTCGAAAATCAGGCTGCTTGGCAAGGCTCGTTGCTAATAATATCTTACCAATATTTGCCCAGCAATTAGCTTTTCGCTTTTCAATTAACGACTTACGTTGCTGTTCATTTAAATGGGAAAAGACAGGCTGTTTATACCAATCTTCTAACACGGTTTCAGGCTTTTCATGGAAAAAACGCTCAGCCCACATTTTGTCATTAACTAAACGGCTTTGTTTTTCTTGCTCAGACTGTAAACCTAAATTCGCCCCTTCTAAAATCACTGCTTGTAAATTGCCTCTTTGCACTTGAGCTTGCAGTGCATAATATTGTGCGATTCGTCCACCAAGTGAATAACCAATTAAGATATAAGGCTCATCTTTTATGAGATGTTGAATTTGTTCTTCAAGGCACTGAGCGGTTTGCTCAAAATCTTCAACGGCAACAGCTTTATTCTCTCCATGAAACGGTAAATCGAGAGAGAGACAACGAAAGTGCGGTAGATTTTCGATGACTTTTTGCCAATCTGATTTCGTACCTAATAAGCCATGGAGAAAAACAAGATTCATCATAATAATGCCATATAAAGAAATCCCCTCTATATAAGAGGGGAAAGAAATTATTCACCAATCACCGCGTGGCTGATTTGTTCAATCAAGCGCTTATAGGTTGCGCTGCCATCACTTGGGTTTGTTTTGATTTCAATTAATGTCGCACGGCGGCGAGTATAAGCTTGTTTTAACACGGAGCTTAAATCTGCCCAGGTGTAAGGCAAGGCATACTTTAAGCCAAACATTGCCGCGACTTGAGAGAAATCACCATTATGTGGCAAGCGATAGAACTGCTCTTTCACCTCTTCATCCACCGGCAACATATCAAAGATTGCGCCACCATTATTGTTAATCACAAAAATAATGGTCGGTTGAGTGACATTTTTAAATAAGGCTAAAGAGTTTAAATCATAAAGCGTAGACGTATCGCCAATCATGGCTACCACTGGTTGATCGGCACCGATACCGATACCTGCAGCTGTTGCTAATAAGCCGTCAATCCCACTTGCACCACGATTGGTGAAAATCGGATACCCTTCAGGTAATTTAGTTAACGCATCAACCAAACGCACAAAAAGACTGTTTCCTAAGAACAAAATACCGTTGTAAGGTAAAACACGTTCAATATGATGGGCTAATGAGGCTTCATTAAGATTGCCACCGACTTGTTGTTCGATAAAGGTTGCACAGAATTTTGAAAGTGCCAGAGGTTCGAGCAACCAAGGCTTTTGACGCAATGGCGGGTGTGCACGCAACCAATGATGTGCTTTGGCGTTAAAGCGAGTTTGCGTATGGTGGTTTGGATCAACTGCATTTTGACTTTGCTCCACCACCCAAAATTCACCTTGGAATTCCGCTAAGAATTGGTTAATACGTTTACTGATAAAACGAGAACCAAATTGAATCACGATATCAGCTTGAAGTAATTTTTGCTTCACCGTTTGGTTTGCCAGCCAAATATCCGCATAAGGCATGAGAGGTTCTACACCTGATTGAATATCCGTCAGCAAAATCCACCCCATGGTATTTGCCCATGAGTTAATGCCCATTGCTTGTTCAGGCGTTAATTGCCCTGCCACAATCACACCACGTTTAGTACGCCAAGTATCCCAATTCTCGTGCATTAACACTTCTTGCTGTAATGGTTGATGATCAACCCAATTTTTAGGCTGACTTAACCAACGTTGAATTGGCATTAACCACGGATGACCGTCAATTTCTTGATCTTGGGCATTATAAAGTGGCTCTGCAAAAGGCACATTGATATGTACCACACCTGGTTGTTGCTTTTGTTTATAGCAAGCTTGTTCTAACGTCGAAATTAACCATTTTGCTGCATAATCTGCCTGAGGTTTAGGTAGATTGACACTTGCAACGGGGTAATCGGCAAACATATTTTGTTGCACTATAGCTTGATTCGCCCCACATTCCCACAATTCAGGTGGACGATCAGCGGTAAGAATAATTAAATTCACGCCTGTTTGGCGAGCTTCAATAATCGCTGGATATAAATTTGCTGCTGCGGTGCCCGAGGTGACAATCACGGCAACAGGTGCTTGCGTGGATTTTGCAATACCCAAAGCAAAAAAGCCTAAGCCACGTTCATCAAAGTGACTATGGCACGTTGCTCGAGAGGCATTTTGTAAACGCACAGCTTCTAGCGTTAAAGGTGTTGATCGTGAACCTGGCGCAATACAAAAGTGACTCACCCCTTGGCGAACCAAGGTTTCTAAGATCACCTTTGACCAACAACGATTAAATACGCTTACAGACATTCTTCTTATTCTCCGTTATTCTCTGCAAACAGGGAAATGAGCCCTGCCGCTTTACGTTCAATTTCCAACCACTCTTCTACAGGTTGTGAGCCTTCCACAATACCGGCTCCAGCAAATACACGCACTTGTTTTTCTTCGATAAAAGCCGAGCGAATGGTGACACAAAATTCTGATAGATGTTGATTCATCACACCTAATGTACCGGCATACCAACGACGATCAAAGGTTTCTATTTCAGCCAAAGCTTTCCTCGCTTGCTGCTGTGGTAAGCCTGATACAGCCGCCGTTGGATGGATCGCTTTCAGCAAATCGGCATCCGTACAAAGTGCGGTCAATTTTGCTTGCATTTTTCTAATTAAATGCTGCACTTTGCGTAGTGACTTTAATGCGACATCATCAACAGTAATTTGTTCCACTAAGTGACTGATATTTTGTGAAATATCTTCAACCACTAACCAGTTTTCATTGAGGTTTTTTTCGTCATTTAACAGCCAATTCGCACGTTCGTCATTTTCACTCGGATTATCACTAACAGGTGCTGTCCCCGCAAGCGCCTCCGTAAATAACTGACGATCATCTCGTGCGAATAAGCGTTCAGGCGTCGAACCTACAAAACAGTGTTCAGCATTATCTGCCCATAAAAAATGGTAACAACCACTATTTTTTGCTTGGCTTGCTGCAAGAAAATCTTTTCCGTTTAACTCACCCTGAAGACCAAACACGGTTTCATTCGCCAAAACAAGCTTGGTTAATTCCCCTTGTCGAATTCGACTGAGTGCTTGATTGACCCAATCGCACCACGTTTCTTGGTTTGCTTTTGGCACCATGCTTTCGATGGTTAATTGATTAAGTGGTAAAAGTGCGGTCGTTTTTTCGAATGAATTCAATACCGCTTTTGCCAGATTAAGCTCATTTGTTTCAACAAAAACTGAAATCTCAGTCTCGCCATGTTGTTGTTCAATTAAAACTTGAGGCAAAATAAACTGGCTTTCACCTTGAAACTGTAAACCACCGACTAAAGGGAAATCGTGTTCTTGGATAAATTGCTGTGCCAAATTCACATCTGAAAATGACCGCACTTTCCCCACCGCTGCGACGGTTTTATCTTCATCACGAAAACGTAAATAAAATTGTGGATAAACAAGTTGCCCCTTCATCCATGCCAAAAGATCAACACCCAATTTCATCTTCGTCTGAAGACGTGCAATAGCGGATTGCTGATCAGTTGTCACCAAGGTTTCAAACTGGCGAATTAGCTCAGATTTAGCTTGTTCTAAAGGGCCCATGAAAAATAATAAAACACACAAAAAATTAGCCCATATTCTACCGCACTTTAATACATTCAAAAAATTTTTTTATTAAATCTTTTCAAGATAAGAATTTAAGCGTAAATTAGACGTAATTTTTGAATGAAAATCTAATTATCATAGGATGTTATTAATGAGATCTTTTCCGAAATCAGACAAATTAGAACACGTTTGCTACGATATTCGTGGACCGGTTCACAAAGAAGCTTTACGCCTAGAAGAAGAAGGCAATAAAATTTTAAAACTGAATATCGGCAACCCTGCCCCATTTGGTTTTGAGGCGCCTGATGAAATTTTAGTTGATGTTATCCGCAACCTACCATCTGCACAAGGTTACTGCGATTCGAAAGGGTTATATTCGGCACGTAAGGCTATCGTGCAATACTATCAATCTAAAGGTATTCATGATGCGACAGTAAACGATGTGTACATCGGAAATGGTGTATCTGAATTGATTACTATGTCCATGCAAGCACTTCTCAATGATGGTGATGAAGTCTTAGTTCCAATGCCAGACTATCCATTATGGACAGCGGCTGTGACCTTAGCGGGCGGAAATGCAGTACATTATTTATGTGATGAAGAGGCTGGTTGGTTCCCTGCTATTGATGATATTCGCGCAAAAGTCAATGCCAAAACCAAAGCTATCGTCGTGATCAACCCGAACAACCCAACGGGTGCAGTTTATAGCAAAGAGTTACTTGAAGAAATTATCCAAGTTGCACGTGAAAATAATCTGATTATTTTTGCAGACGAGATTTATGACAAAATTCTCTACGATGGTGCTGTCCACCACCATATTGCAGCTCTTGCACCAGATGTATTAACCATTACATTCAATGGCTTATCAAAAGCGTATCGTGTTGCGGGTTTCCGTCAGGGTTGGATGATTTTAAATGGTCCAAAACAACATGCTAAAGGCTATATTGAAGGCTTAGATATGCTGGCATCTATGCGTTTATGTGCAAATGTGCCAATGCAACACGCCATTCAAACCGCATTAGGTGGCTATCAAAGTATTAATGAATTTGTTCAGCCTGGTGGTCGTTTGCTAGAACAACGCAATAAAGCCTATGAGTTGCTCACTCAAATCCCGGGTATTAGCTGTGTAAAACCAATGGGAGCGATGTATATGTTCCCGAAACTCGATATCCAAAAATTCAACATTCATAGTGATGAAAAATTTGTGCTCGATTTATTACGTAAAGAGAAAGTACTTCTCGTGCACGGTAAAGGCTTTAACTGGCATTCACCGGATCACTTCCGTGTGGTGACACTTCCTTATACCGGTCAATTAGAAGAAGCCATTGGCAAATTGGCACGATTCTTAGAGACTTATCGTCAATAATAAAAAAGAGCGGTTAATTAACCGCTCTTTTT
>NZ_KV800998.1:0-249010 GCF_001810345.1 Haemophilus sp. HMSC061E01 | reverse complement strand
AAAAAGAGCGGTTAATTAACCGCTCTTTTTTATTTCATGATTTATAACTATGCCCAGAAATAACGCACCACATGGAGGAAAATAGGTGCGGAGAAACAAAGTGAATCCATTCGATCTAAAATACCACCATGGCCACTGATCATATTCCCCCAGTCTTTCACACCCATACTGCGTTTCATTGCTGACATCACGAGCCCCCCTAAGAATCCCATTAAGCAAATTAACAGACTCATTAAAAAGGCTTGCCATGCATTAAATGGTGTCAGCCAATGAAGCAACATACCCAATAAACTTGCGCTTAATACCCCACCAACAAAACCCTCTACTGTTTTAGATGGCGATAAGGTTGGTGCAATTTTATGCTTACCGAAAAGTTTACCCCAAACGTATTGCAACACATCACTTGACTGTACTACCAAGATTAAGAAGATCATTAATAAAAGATTTTTTCCTTCATAACCAGAGATATCAAGGGTCAATAAAGCGGGAATATGTGAAATACAGAATACACTAATCATCAATGCCCACTGAATTTTTGTTGAACGATCTAAGAAATGCGCCGGATCGCCGAGTAATGCCGACAGAATAGGTAAAAATAAGAAGCCATATACGGGAATGAAAATGGTGAACATGCTAAACCAATCAATGGCGACTAAAAAATATTGCAATGGCAAGATCACATAAAAACAAGCGGCTAGCGCAAGATGATCGCCTCGACGAATATTCAATAGAGAAAGAAACTCACGCAATCCCATAAATGAAATAATCAAAAAGAGCCCAATTACGCCATAAAAGCCCAATAAACTCGCAATAAAGATAATCCCAATCATCACCCACCAAGCATTGATGCGTGCATTCAGGTTATCAATAACGCTATTTGGTGTATCCACACCCGATCTGCGTTTTAAAATATATCCTACTGAGGAAGCAAATATTAAGGCGATAAATAAACCACCGAAGAGTTGCCATATTTCTGTCATCATTTGCTCCTAAGATTTGCCTTTTTCACTGACATTTAAACTTAATAATGCTGATTGAGCACGTGTTAAAAAGGCCTCTTTAGCCTCTCCGTTCTCAATCTTTAATGGTTCGCCAACATAAAGATCACATAATAATGGGATCGGTAAAATAAAGCCTTTTGGTAAAACATTATTCATATTACTAATCCAAACGGGCACAAACTCACAATCAGGGTTTTCTTTGGCTAAATAAAACAATCCACTTTTAAACGGCTGAAGTGGTAAATCACCATCCATCTTACGAGTTCCTTCAGGAAAAATAATCAGGGAGTCATTGACTAATGCTTCACTCATTTGTCGTATGGCTGCTTTTGGATCTTGGCTATTACGCTCAATCAGTAACATATTAAACACTTTATAGGCTAGAAAGCGGCGAATCGCACCTTTCGTCCAATAATCTTTGCCTGCAACAGGGCGAGTTTGTTTTCTTACTTCATAAGGCAATGAAATCCAAAGTAAGATAAAATCCCCATGACTATTATGATTGGCAAAATAGACACGATGCCCTTCTGAAGATTGTTCCGCAATTGCGGCTTGTGGTCGAACGCCTGTAATAAAAGAAGCAAAACGACACAATAAAAAATCGATTAATCTCGCAAACATATTTGCTCCTATTATTCCGTCACTTCGGCTAAACCATTTTTTACTCGCTTAATACAAGTCACAATGAGCAAGATAATGACGATATTGGCTACCCACCAGAAAAGTGAATGCAAGCTACCATTCACCGCATAGAGTAAACCGAGCACACCAAATACGAATGCACGATCACTTTTACCCATTGGGCCATCATAACGACGAGTTTTGCCTTGAACTTGCCCTAAAATGCCACATAATTCACTCAACGCGGCAAGCCAAATAATACTTGAGATTTGAATACCATCAAAAGGTGCGACAAAAGCAAAAGGAAGATAAAGTGCCGCATCTGAAACGACATCAGTAATTTCATTAAGATACCCCCCTAATCGACTTTTTTGATTAAATTCACGTGCTAGCATGCCATCAATGGCATTCAACGCCATACGCAAAAACAACCAAATAGGGATAAGGAAGAAAAGAGAAGAAAATGTCGGAAATAGTGCGAGAACCACACCGAGTAAAATAGAAAGTAAGCAGGCAATTAGCGTAACTTGATTTGCCGTTACGCCTTTTGCCGCTAATTGCCTAACTAAAGGCCGAAGTAAATTCTGAAATTTGGGTTTTAAGGCATAGATACTCATCTACCATCTCCTTGTTTTTATTAAAAAACATAAATATGTTTCCAATAATAGGACGGTATAGAGTATTACTCAAGTTTTTTATTCATCCATATAACCTAAACTTCTTAAGGCACGTTCATCATCCGCCCAACCGGACTTCACTTTTACCCAAAGTTCAAGGTGTACTTTATTATCAAATAAGCGTTCCATGTCAGCACGCGCTTCCATACCAATGGTTTTAATTTTTTGTCCTTGAGCACCGATCACCATTTTCTTTTGGCCTTCGCGTTCAACTAAAATCAAGCCATTGATTTCATAAGTACCACGCTCATTTACTTTAAATTGTTCAATTTCAACCGTTACCGAATAAGGTAGCTCTTCCCCTGTGAAACGCATTAATTTTTCACGAATAATTTCTGATGCCATAAAACGCTGTGAACGATCCGTTACATAATCTTCAGGGAAGTGATGAACGCCTTTACGTAATGATTGACGAACAATTTTCTCTAATTGATGGACATTATTACCACGTTGTGCAGAAATCGGCACAATGTGAGCAAAGTTAAACTTGCTGCCTAAATCTGTAATAAATGGCAATAAATCATCTTTATTCTTAATATTATCAACTTTGTTGATGGCGAGTACGACAGGTGCTTTCGCATTACGTAATTTGTTTAACACCATTTCATCATCGGCATTCCAATGTGTACCATCCACGACGAAAATAATGAGATCTACATCCCCGATTGCCGAGCTTGCTGCACGGTTCATTAAACGGTTAATCGCGCGTTTTTCTTCGATATGAAGCCCCGGCGTATCTACGTAAATTTCTTGGTAGATACCTTCCGTTTTAATTCCCACAATACGATGACGTGTAGTTTGCGCCTTGCGAGATGTAATCGAAATTTTTTGTCCTAAAATTTTATTTAACAGGGTGGATTTCCCTACATTTGGGCGACCTACTATAGCGATAAAGCCACAATAGGTCTCTTGTTCTTGATTTAATTCGGTCATTTAATTTCCAATGTTTTTAAGATTTGTTCTGCGGCCGCTTGTTCTGCTTTACGGCGGCTAGAACCTTTCGCAATAAAAGTGCGGTCAATATTGGGTACATTTTTTACTGTACATTCTACGGTGAAGGTTTGGCAATGGGCTTCGCCTTCAATTTTTATTACTTCATAGGTTGGTAAGGCAAAATGCTTACCTTGTAAATACTCTTGCAAGCGCGTTTTGGCATCTTTTTGGTTATCACCCGGTTTAATTTCGGCGAGTAACGTTTTATACCAGCTACGCACAATATCTGCCGCTTTATCAAAGCTTGAATCTAATGCCATTGCGCCAATTACTGCTTCAACACAATCCGCCAAAATCGATTCACGACGAAAGCCACCACTTTTCAATTCACCAGAACCTAAGGACATATAATCCCCAAGCTCAAAATTGCGGGCAATCATCGCCAGGGTTGGCTCACGAACTAATGTGGCACGCATTCTGCTAAGTTCACCTTCATTACAACGAGGGAATTGATGATAAAGCGCATCCGCGATGACATAATTGAGAATCGAATCACCTAGAAATTCTAGGCGTTCATTATGTTGAGTGGAGGCACTGCGGTGTGTCAGTGCCAATTTTAAATTTTTTAGATCGGAAAATTGATAACCAATTTTTCGTTCTAGACGATCTAAATGATTCATATTAATTAATTTTTGTAAAGAAACGGTCTAAACGGAAGCCTGTAGGCCACTCATTTGGTTCTTTTTCTAAACTCATCCAAATATAAGTGGCTTTACCCACGATATTTTTTTCTGGTACAAATCCCCAAAAACGGCTGTCATCACTATGATCACGGTTATCCCCCATCACAAAATATTGCCCTTCAGGCACAATCCATTCAGCAGTAGGTAAGCCTTCTTGTGGATAGAATTCAATCCCCGAATAACGGCGCATTGGCTCCACTAAAATACTGTGTGTCACGTCACCGATTTCCAAATATTCCACTTGCGTTGGGAATGCTGGATTTGTGGGTTCTTGTTTATATTCAAACGCTTTAGTTTGGCAATCTACTTCGCAAGGTTTGCCATCTTTGCCATAAACCAGTGTTAAAGCACTTTTTTCAACATCAAGGATAATGCGGTCACCGCCTTTCCCTATAATACGTTTAATGTAATCTACACCAGACATATTGTTTTTAGATGTTAACGCAAGATTTTCAGCATAAGCCGCTCGTGTTGCCCCTAAACTTGTACGAAGTAACGCTTGCTCCGGTGCTTTAAACACAATTACATCACCACGTTCTGGTTTGTTACCTTCAATAATCGTATTTTGGAAAATAGGATCTTTAATGCCATAAGTATATTTGTTCACGACGAGGAAATCCCCTACGCGCAAGGTCGCTTCCATTGATCCAGATGGAATTTGAAATGGCTCAAAAATAAATGAACGCACAAGGAATACCACGGATAACACAGGGAAAAGCGAAGAAATAAATTCTGAGCCTTCTGAAATAGGCTCAATTTTCGCTTTTTCTTCATCCGTTAATGCTTTGCCTGAGCGTTGTTCTGCGCGTGCGATTTGACGACGACGTCTTGGCATCACGGCAAAGCGGTGATAACACCATAAAATGCCAGAAAGTGCGGTCAAAATCAGCAATAAAATGCTAAATGTGTTAGGCAGTTGGAAATGGTCTAACGCTTTCCAACCGGCAAAGCCCACGACTAACAACAGAATAAAAAATACATTCGACATAGCTCTTTCCTATTTATCCTTACCAACGTGTAAGATCGCTAAAAATGCTTCTTGCGGTACTTCCACGTTACCTAAAGACTTCATTCGTTTTTTACCTTCTTTCTGTTTCTGTAAGAGTTTTTTCTTACGACTCACGTCACCACCATAACATTTTGCTAATACGTTTTTACGCAATTGTTTTACCGTTGAACGAGCAATAATGTGGTTACCAATCGCTGCTTGGATCGCGATATCAAATTGTTGACGTGGAATAAGCTCGCGCATTTTTTCAACTAACTCACGACCACGATAAGGCGCATTATCTTTGTGAACAATTAACGCTAACGCATCAACACGATCACCATTGATCATGATATCCACGCGCACCATGTCTGCCGCTTGGAAACGTTTGAAACCATAATCCAAAGAGGCATAACCGCGAGAAGTTGATTTCAAGCGATCGAAGAAATCTAATACTACTTCGCCCATTGGGATTTCATAAGTTAATGCAATTTGGTTACCGTGATACACCATATTGGTTTGTACGCCACGTTTTTCCACACAAAGGGTAATCACGTTACCTAGGAATTCCTGTGGTACCAACATATTACATTCCGCAATGGGCTCGCGAATTTCCGCAATATTATTTAACGGTGGCAGTTTTGATGGACTGTCCACATAAACTACTTCACCATTGGTCATTTCGACTTCATAAATTACAGTTGGTGCCGTGGTAATCAAATCAAGATCGTATTCACGCTCTAAACGCTCTTGAATGATCTCCATGTGTAAAAGCCCCAAGAAACCACAACGGAAACCAAAACCTAAAGCCGTCGAGTTTTCTGGCTCATAGAAAAGTGATGCATCATTTAGGCTTAATTTACCCAACGCATCACGGAAAGCTTCATAATCGTCAGAGCTAACAGGGAATAAACCAGCATAAACCTGCGGTTTTACTTTCTTAAAGCCTGGCAATACATGACTTGCCGGATTGTGTTGATGGGTTAAGGTATCCCCTACTGGGGCCCCTAAAATATCTTTAATCGCACAAACAACCCAACCTACTTCGCCGGTATTTAATACTGTTGTATCCACTTGTTTTGGCGTGAAAATACCTAGACGATCGACGTTGTAAGCTTGCCCAGTGGACATTACTTTGATTTTGTCACCTTTACGCAACACACCATTCTTAATACGAACTAATGACACCACGCCTAAATAATTATCGAACCAAGAGTCAATAATCAACGCTTGTAACGGTGCATCAGGATCACCTTCTGGTGCAGGAATTTTCGCAACAATTTCTTCTAATACATCTTCAATACCTACACCGGTTTTCGCCGAACAACGTACCGCTTCCATCGCATCAATACCCACGATGTCTTCAATTTCTTCTGCAACACGTTCAGGATCCGCTGCTGGCAAGTCGATTTTATTTAAAATCGGCACGACTTCTAAATCCATTTCAATGGCGGTGTAGCAGTTTGCCAAGGTTTGTGCTTCTACGCCTTGTCCTGCATCCACAACTAATAATGCCCCTTCACAAGCTGCAAGAGAGCGCGATACTTCATAAGAGAAGTCCACGTGCCCTGGTGTATCGATAAAGTTTAATTGGTAAGTTTCACCGTTTTTGGCCTGATAATTTAAGGTTACACTTTGGGCTTTAATGGTAATGCCGCGCTCACGCTCAAGATCCATGGAATCCAACACCTGCGCTTCCATTTCACGATCCGAAAGCCCCCCACAGGTCTGAATTAATCGGTCAGAAAGGGTCGATTTACCGTGGTCAATATGGGCAATAATAGAAAAGTTGCGAATATTCTTCATAAATAGATTAGTTTTCTCAAAAATCATTAAATTTAACTGGCGGATTGTACCTGAAAAGCGCGGAAATCGCTAGGGATGAAAGGGAAAAGTGCGGTCAAATTTTCAAACCTTTTAGATAAAACAAAACCCCGAATTACTTCGGGGTTTCTTTTTCCATTCAAACTGAAATTATAGACTTTCAGTGAAAGTACGAGTAATAACGTCGCGTTGTTGTTCTGGTGTTAAAGAGTTGAAGCGTACTGCGTAACCAGAAACACGGATAGTTAATTGAGGGTATTTATCCGGGTTGTTTACTGCATCTTCTAAAGTTTCACGACGTAATACGTTTACGTTTAAGTGTTGACCACCTTCAACTTTAACAGTTGGTGCTACGTTTACCGGTAATTCACGGTATTCGATTTGGCCTAATTCGCTCACTGCTACTACTTGGTCTTCTGCGAATTCAGCTTTTGCACATAAACAACGAGCTTCATTTTTTTCGCTGTCTAATAACCAGAATGAGTTTAAAAGATTGTCATTTGCTGCTTGAGTAATTTGAATACCTTTGATCATAAAGTGCCTCCTAATTTGGCGGTTGTATATTTATTAAACTGTGCAAATTTTATCAAACTATTTGAAGAATTCAATTAATTTTGACCTAAAACAGGTTCTTTTTTCTGACTAATTTTTGAAAATTGATCTAGATTAAAGTTTCAGCCACAGCAAGGCCTCAACACACTCTAACTTTTAACAAACTGTTAACATAACTCGAATGAAGCCTTTCTAAGCAATTTCATTTATAATGTGCTCAAGCTTATCCAATAAGGAAATACAGAATGAAAACCTGGACAGATGTTATCGGTCAAGAGAAAGAAAAACCTTACTTTAAACACATTCTACAACAAGTTCATCAAGAGAGACTCGCGGGGAAAACTATTTACCCTCCGCAAGACGAAGTGTTTAATGCCTTTAAATATACGGCATTTGATGAGGTGAAAGTCGTTATTTTAGGACAGGATCCCTATCATGGCCCAAATCAAGCGCACGGTTTAGCTTTTTCGGTAAAACCCGAAGTGGCCATTCCGCCCTCTCTGCTGAATATGTATAAAGAATTGACTAATGATATTCCTGGTTTTCAAATGCCAAATCATGGCTACTTGGTGAAATGGGCGGAGCAAGGTGTACTACTGCTTAACACCGTACTAACTGTAGAGCGCGGCATGGCACATTCACACGCTAAATTTGGTTGGGAAGTTTTTACAGACCAAGTAATTGCAGCACTTAATGAACACCGTGAAAAAGTCGTATTTTTACTTTGGGGAAGTCATGCACAGAAAAAAGGGCAATTTATTGATCGCAATCGTCATTATGTTTTAACTGCCCCACATCCTTCTCCCCTTTCTGCACATCGTGGTTTTTTAGGATGTCATCATTTTTCTAAAACTAACGAATATTTAAAACAACATGGTTTAACTGAAATTGATTGGCAAGTTTAAGATTGCGACTCAACATCAAGCGGGAGATTCTTTTCCCGCTTTTCTTCCTTTTTCTGCTCTCGTCTTTTTTTAAAAAAATCACTCAATTTCTGACCGCACTTTTCTGCGAGCACGCCAGAGGTAATTTCTAATGTGTGATTCATTTTATAATCATCAAAGAAATGAAAGCGAGAACCTACTGCCCCCGTTTTATAATCTGACGCACCGAAGACTAAACGTTTAATGCGGCTATGTAAAATCGCACCCGCACACATAGTACAAGGCTCAAGGGTGACATAGAGTGTGGTATTGAGCAGGCGATAATTTTGAATATTTTGCGCTGCGTTACGCAATGCGACAATTTCAGCGTGAGCGGTTGGATCATTTTCAATGATAGATAAATTCCAGCCTTCACCGAGAATATTTCCTTCATCATCCACCAACACCGCCCCGACAGGAATCTCACCGAGTGCTTCTGCACGATCGGCAAGCATCAGAGCGTGTTGCATAAATTTCTCGTCTAAATCTGACCGCACGTTAAACGCCTAAACAGAGAAAGGATATTTGATTGGTTCGTGAGATTGATAGCCCACCACCTTGAAATCATCCATTGTTACCCAAGTTTCAAGATCTTCAAGGGTTTTAATATCAGGATTAATTTCTAATTGTGGTGACGGGAATGGTTCACGTTTTAATTGCACATCACGCATTAACTCTAGTTGGTCTTCATAAATATGCGCATTTACAATTTTATGATATGCCTTACCCGGTTTATTACCAGTAATTTGCGCCATTAATGCAAGGAAAGTAAAAACTTGAATTTGATTGAAGTTTAAGCCAAGTGGCACATCACAAGAACGCTGATAACTGGTTAAGTGCAATGTATCGCCCACTAAGGAAAATGTGTGAGTGTGCATACAAGGACGCAAACAACCCAAATCAAATTCGCCTGGATTGAAGAAAGTCAGGATTTCGCCACGATCATCAATACCTCGACTTAAATTATTCACAATTTTACGAAGTTGATCGATGGTTTCGCCATTCGGTTTACGCCATGCTCTACCTTGTACACCATAGACGCGGCCCATATCATCGGTGCCTTTACGATGTGGATTGGCAAGCCAAGCGGCATTTTCATTGGCATTGGCATCCCATGTTTTGGTGCCAAGTTTACGGAAATCTGCCGCATTATCATAACCACGAATATAACCTAAAAACTCCGCAATTGCCGCTTTCCAATAGCTTTTTCGCGTGGTAATTAAGGGGAATTGATTATTAGCAACATCATATTCTAAATCCGCATTAATCACTGTAAGGCAACGCTTACCAGTACGCTCATTAGCAATCCACTCACCCTCATTTACAATACGTCGGCAAAGATCTAAATATTGTTTCATAAAAAACTCCTTACTAATGAACCGCACTTTTCGAGCGATTGTATGCCCATGCCATAATTAACCCACCGCCAATAATCATCGGCAAACAAAGCGCTTGTCCACGTGTCATGATGCCTAAGAAAGACTCTACTTCGGGCTCACGAACATATTCAACAATAAAACGGAAAATCCCGTAACCAACAAGGAATAATCCAGCCACCGAACCCACAGGACGAGGCTTTTTAATAAAGACATTCAGAATAATAAACAACACGAAACCTTCTAAGAATGCTTCATAAAGCTGTGAAGGATGGCGAGGCAGCAACAATGGATCATTTGGGAAAATCATAGCCCAAGGGACTTCAGTTTCTCGTCCCCAAAGTTCTAAATTGATGAAGTTACCAATTCGTCCCATCCCTAAGCCAAATGGAATCAAGGGCGCCACAAAATCTGCCGTTTGCCAAAAGCTTCTTTTTTGAGAATAAGAGGTCCAAATCATTGAGATAATCACCCCAATTAATCCACCATGGAATGACATTCCCCCTTCCCAAACACGAAATAAATACAGCGGATCTTGCACAAAATGATCGAAATTATAGAAGAAAACATCCCCAATGCGACCACCTAAGAACACGCCCATAAAGCCATTAAAAAGTAACGTATCCACTTGATCGACTGTCCAACCACTATTTGGTTGATTGGCACGACGAACCGCTAGCCAACGAGCAAAGATAAAGCCTAATAAATACATTAAACCATACCAACGCAGCCCTATATTGCTATTACCAAAAGTAAAAATAGTCGGATCAAAATGCGGAAGCATCAAAAATTCTGAATTCATAACATTCCTTATTTCATAAACATATCAACTGCAATCGCAACTAATAGTAAGGCAAAGCCTTTTTTCAAGGTTGGGACAGGGAGCTTGGAGGTTGCGGTTGCCCCTAGTTTAGAAGTGAAGAATGAAGTGCCCGTAATACCAAGCACGGCAGGCAAATAAACATAACCTAGGGAATAATCTGGCATGGAAGGATTACCCCAACCACTCACCATAAAACTAAACATGCCAGATAAACCAAGAAGCGCGCCACAGAATGCGGAAGAACCGATAGATTTTTTCATATCAATCCCGCGGGAATTTAAAAATGGCACGATAAAACCACCACCGCCAACGCCTGCTGCACTTGATGCCATCCCAATTAAAATACCACCGATAACAGATGCTTGTGTTGTTAAAGGTTTGGTTTTCCCTGTGTTTTTCTTAATAGAAATCACCATTTTTGCCGCTAAATATACGACTAAACAGGCAAAGATTTTGGCTGATACATCACGATCAAGTTTGCCAATAAACAAACCAGAGATAAAGACCGAGATCATCACCATCGGTGCCAATACTTTCACGGCACTCCAGACTATATTACCTAGTTTATGATGACGCTGTGCAGAAGAAAATCCAGTAATCACAATGGTTGCAAATGAAGTCCCTAATGCGGTGGACATCAGCAAGGGTTCAGGTACGCCTACCATCGGCAATAAATAAACCAAGGTAGGGACGATAATTAACCCACCACCAATGCCAAATAATCCGGCAAGAAAACCAACAACAGACCCGACAAGTAAACAAAGTAGAATAAAAGTGAGCATTATTGCCCCCTTGATTTATAAAACGAACGTTTTTGATATTTAGAAGAACCATTTTTACGTGGCGCATGATAAGGTTTATTTGTCTCATGCTCTTGCGAATTTTCAAGCAATGTTTTTTCGTTTCCAAACATCACTTGGGCAAACTCTTTCATCGCTTTGCGATAAACATCTTTCTTAAAGGACACAACCTGACGTACGGGATACCAAAAACTTACCCAACGCCAACCATCAAATTCTGGTGATTTTGTTGTGTTCATATTAATATTTTTTTCATCCCCCACTAATTGCAACAAAAACCAACGTTGTTTTTGCCCAATACACACGGGTTTGCTGTCATAACGCAGCAATCTTTTCGGCAGCTTATAACGCAACCAATGTTTAGACGCGTAAAGCACCTTCACATCTTTGGGTTGCAAGCCAACCTCTTCATATAATTCACGATACATGGCTTGTTCGGCACTTTCATTATCGTTAATTCCCCCTTGCGGGAATTGCCACGAATTCTGCCCGTATCGTTTAGCCCAAAGCACCTGCCCTTTGCGATTACAAATGACAATGCCTACATTTGGACGGTAGCCATCAAAATCGATCACTATCGTTCACCTTAAATTTTGTACAAAAATAATTTGCAGATTGTTTCATAAATTCGCTTTTTTATCAACCGAATGGGCATATTTACCCTATTGTGGATAACTCTGTGGGTAACGCTTGGATAGTCTAAATTTAACTGTGTATAAAAATTAAAAACCGCTTTTCACACTTCATTTTTTTCATTTTTGAATAACCTTTAATCAAAAATTTTCCAAAAAAAATGACCGCACTTTTTCTCATCAAAGTGCGGTCAAAAATTCAGCCATTTTTTAGTTTAAACATTCCTGGCTTGGTGAAGAAATAACAGCTGTGAGTTATTCAATATTTCTGTGGATAAAATTGTGATTGAGCAAATGGTGACTGTTGCATAACTCTTCTTAGCATTTTACCATAGAGCTTTGAGGAAAAATTTTATCTTTAATTTCATAAAGATAACGCTTATTCACAGAAATCATCTTATTCACATTCAAGTAAAAATTTTAGTGGTTATTTTTCATCCAAACCTTTTTTGACTAACGCTAAATAGCGTTCCCATTCAAAATATTGACCTGGATCGATCTTACGACCAGGTGAAATATCGCAATGCCCAACGATACGATCGAGCGTTATTTTCGGATAAGCTTGCATAATATCTCGTGTTAATGCAGCAAGCACTTGGTATTGCTCCGCTGTAAAAGGTTGTTCATTACTGCCCTCTAGCTCAATCCCAATCGCAAAATCATTGCATTTATCGCGTCCTTCAAAGCAAGAAAGCCCCGCATGCCATGCTCTATCATTGAAACTAACATACTGTGTCACCTTGCCATCCCGTTCAATTAAACAATGGGCAGACACGCGAAATTGATAAATTTCCTCAAAATAGGGATGGATGGTGGGATCGAGTTTACCTTGGAAAAAATCATCTACATATCCACCACCAAATTGTTCTGGCGGCAAACTGATGTAATGAATGACGAGTAATGAAATATCCTCTACATCAGGACGTTCATCAAAATGTGGTGAAATCACTTTTCTTGCCTGGCTTAACCAGCCATTTTTTATCTTATTCATCTGTTTTTCTGCGATTAAATTTTATTTTTGCGATCGAGATCGCAAAAGAAGTGCGGTCAGTTTCACTTTCATTTTTCCCTTTTACACAATGTTGCAGCCAATCCTGGCATTTTTTTATTCAACCAAAAGGAAATTTAATTTAATGAAACTCACTTTTTCTAAACCTTTACATAAAGGTTTTACGTTAATTGAATTGATGATCGTGATTGCGATTATTGCTATTCTCGCGACGATCGCCATTCCGTCTTATCAAAATTATACCAAAAAAGCAGCTATCTCCGAATTGTTACAAGCTTCTGCACCTTATAAATCTGATGTGGAACTATGTATCTATAGCACCAATGCCCCAACAAACTGTTCAGGTGGCTCAAATGGCATTGCAGCAGATATCACTACCGCAAAAGGCTATGTCAAATCCATCACCACGAAATCAGGTGTGATTACGGTGACTGGAAATGGTGCATTGGATGGGATCAGTTATTCTTTAACGGCGACAGGCTCAACCTCATCAGGTGTTACCTGGACAACTGCTTGCCCAAGTAATGCTGATTTATTCCCTGCAGGCTTCTGTTCTTCTGCTAAATAGCGAAACATGGCTTATCAAGCAATCGCAAAAAATGGCGAGATTTATCATATCTCGCCACAATATTGGCAACAAAACCAACAGCAACAATCATTGCTGCTGCGTTACTTTGCGCTCCCTCTTAAAGAAGACGAACACCATTTATGGCTTGCGGTGGATTCGCTGAATAATCTTGCGGCTTGTGAAACCTTTGCTTTTTTAAGTGGAAAATTGGTTGAACCGATTTTATTTGAAACGACTCAACTCAAACAACTTTTACAATCCCTTGCACCTAAAGCCAATCAAATCGAAGAGCAAACCACGTTTTATCATCATTCAGAAGACGAAAGCACGGCTAATTTAGCTAATGAAGATGAACCCGTTATTCAATTATTAAACAGTATTTTTGAAACAGCCCTGCAAAAAAATGCCTCCGATATTCATTTAGAAACTCAGCCAAATGGGCTCTTAATTCGTTTACGTATTGATGGTGTGCTCCAACCGCAACCGATTATTAGTAAAGCGCTCGCCAATCGTGTAATTTCTCGCCTTAAACTCTTAGCCAAACTGGATATCAGTGAAACTCGGCTACCACAAGATGGCCGCTTTCAATTCAAAACTACATTTTCCGATATTTTAGATTTCCGCCTTTCTACCTTGCCTACGCATTGGGGAGAAAAAGCAGTATTACGATTACAACAAAATAAACCTGTCCAACTAAGTTTTGCTGAGTTGGGTATGACACAAAACCAACAAAGTCAATTTCAACATGCGCTCAGCCAACCGCAAGGTTTAATCCTGGTGACAGGCCCAACAGGAAGTGGAAAAAGTATCTCGCTTTATACTGCACTTCAATGGCTCAACACACCAGATAAACACATTATGACGGCAGAAGATCCCGTTGAAATTGAATTAGAAGGCATCATTCAAACTCAAGTAAATCCGCAAATCGGTTTGGATTTTAGCCGATTACTTCGTACATTTTTACGACAAGATCCCGACATTATTATGCTTGGTGAAATTCGAGATGAAGAAAGTGCATTGATGGCATTAAGAGCCGCTCAAACCGGCCATTTAGTGCTTTCTACCTTACATACCAACGATGCCATCTCAGCGATTTCACGCTTGCAACAACTAGGTATTCAATCTCACGAAATTGAAAATAGTCTCTTATTAGTTATCGCACAGAGATTGGTGCGTAAACGTTGCTTAAAGTGCGGCCAACATTTTAGTGATTCTTGCGATTGCCATCAGGGATATCGAGGTCGTATTGGTGTGTATCAATTTTTACAATGCGAAAACAATCGCTACCAAACTGATTTCGATTCACTTTATCAAAGCGCGTTAGAAAAAGTAAAAGATCACGTCACCGATCTCGCCGAAATTCAACGCGTGTTAGGTAAAAAATAGGTAACACTATGGCAAAGCAAAAACTCTTTTATTTTCAAGCCTATGATCAGCGGCAACAATGGCAAAAAGGTAGTCTTGTTGCACAATCTAAACAAGCTGCGCAATTTCTGTTAATTGCAAAAGGTTTTAGTAGAATTCGCTTGCAACAAGATTGGCAACTTAATCAAAAACCGAAAAATGCAGAAATCAGTGCTTTATTGAATCAATTGGCTACTCTGCTCAGCTCTGCCATTCCATTAAAAAATGCATTGCATATTTTGCAAGATAACTGCACACAATTGGGATTGCATCAGTGGCTTGGTGCCTTAATTGAGTTAATTGAAAGTGGTCTTCCGTTTTCACAAAGTTTAGAAATACAAGGAAAGTATTTAAATTTTCAAGAAATTCAGCTCATTCAGGTGGGAGAAATGACAGGAAAACTGGCAGAAGTATGCACTAAAATCGCAGAACGTCGAACGCAATCATTAGCGCTTCAACGCAAATTACAAAAAATTATGCTTTATCCTGTCATGGTATTAGGTATTTCGCTTTCACTTACGTTAATTTTACTGCTTTTCGTTGTACCACAATTTGCTGAAATGTATGGCGAAAATTCCGCTGAATTGCCTACATTAACAGCTGTGTTATTAGCCATGTCTCAATTCCTACAACATCATTTTATTTCATTGATGATTGTCTGCATTTTCGCTCTTTTTATGCTGAAGATGGCATTAAAACATTCTCTTTGGCTGAACCAAAAAAAGAATACACTGATTGGTCGCATGCCAATTTGGGGCAATATCATTTGCCTTTCTCGTTTAATCAGTTTTAGCCATAACCTGCAATTAATGCTTCAATCAGGAGTGGCATTAACGCCTGCGTTAAATAGTTTTCTTCCCAAACAGCAAACTTGGCAAACACAACGTACCTTAAAAGGCGATATTCTGCTACAACAAGAAGTGCGGTCAATTTTACAGTGGGTTTCTCAAGGCTATCCATTTTCAGAAAGTGTCAGTAGCCATCTTTTTCCAATGGAAGCGCAGCAAATGCTACAGATTGGAGAGAAAAGTGGAAAACTTGCATTGATGTTGCGACATATTGCTGACAACTATCAAGAAAAGCTTAATCATCAAATTGATTTACTTTCCCAACTTTTAGAGCCATTAATGATGCTCATTATTGGTAGTTTAATTGGTATCATAATGATGGGGATGTATCTGCCAATTTTTAATATGGGTTCGGTAATCCAATGATGACATTCGCCTTTTTCTTATTGGGAGGTTTCGCTGGCATCTTTGCTTGGCTTTATATTGATCATTTTATCCCTAATCTCCAACAAGAAATTTATCAGAACTATATCGAACTTTATCCTGAAAACAGACCCATTTTCCATAGCGAAAAAGCAGCCATTCAATCTCAAAAGTGTGGTCATATTTTCCTTTATTTTTTAGGGTTTGGACTCTGTTTTGCTGCACTCTATTATTTTCTTCAGGATGAATTATTTACTTTATGGCTCGCGATTACGCTTAGTCTCATCTTTGTTATCAGTTGGCTAGACTGGCACTATCAACTGATTTCACCTACACCTTGCCTGTTTTTATTTTTCCTGGGTTTATTCGGCGCACATCAAAAACTTTCAATTCTGACGCTTTCTCAAAGTTTAGAAAGTGCGGTTAGTTTTTTCGGTGTTTTTTATATCATCTATCATTTGTCTAAATGGTTTTATAAGAAGGAAGCTTTAGGCCGTGGCGATTATTGGCTTGCTTTGGGAATCGGCACTTATCTCACCATCGCGCACTTACCACTTTTCTTATTCATTGCCTGTCTATTAGGCATCATAGGTTATTGGATTTCTCGTAAACCTGTTTTACCTTTCGCGCCCTTTCTTTGCTTATCTTTAATCATCACCAGTGCAATAACCCTATAAATGTAATATATTGGCAACATTGAAAAATATTATGTTTAA
The DNA here is from genome assembly GCF_001810345.1 of Haemophilus sp. HMSC061E01. Lineage (NCBI taxonomy): Bacteria > Pseudomonadati > Pseudomonadota > Gammaproteobacteria > Pasteurellales > Pasteurellaceae > Haemophilus > Haemophilus sp. HMSC061E01. Next base: position 232,209 of record NZ_KV800998.1, on the reverse strand, counting down.
GAAGTGGATGTAAAACATCCTCCTCTTAAATCAAGTAGCAAGGAATATCATGACTTATATTGTAGGCCTTACTGGTGGTATCGGTAGTGGAAAAAGCACGATTGCAAATCTCTTTGTTGACCTTGGTGTACCCATTGTTGATGCTGATATTGTGGCAAGAGAAGTGGTCGAAAAAGGCTCGCCGCTGCTTGCTCAAATTGCTGAGCACTTTGGAAAATCGATTCTGACTGAAGAAGGTGAATTAAATCGAGCTGAGCTACGAAAAAAAGTATTTGCAGACGAAAATGAAAAAAACTGGCTCAATCATTTATTACATCCTGCTATTCGCGAAAGAATGTTAGCGCAATTAAATGCTCAGACCGCTCCTTATACCTTGTTTGTCGTTCCACTGCTTATTGAAAACAAGCTCACCACGCTTTGCGATCGCGTACTTGTTATTGATGTTAAACCTGAAACTCAACTCGCTCGTGCATCATCGAGAGATCATAATAATATTCAGCAAATTCAAGCTATTATGAATGCACAAGTCAGCCGAGAAGAAAGATTAAAATGGGCGGATGATATCATTTCAAATGATGCAAAATTGCCAGAAAACTTACCGCACTTAAAACAAAAAGTGCTAAAATTGCACCAATTTTATTTAAGTGAATCGAGAAAGAAAAATGTCTGATGAAATTTTTGAAGTCCCCTGCCCAACATGTCAAAAGCCAGTGCCTTGGACACAGGAAAGTCAATTTCGCCCTTTTTGCAGCAAACGTTGCCAACTCATTGATTTAGGTGAATGGGCTGCAGAAGAAAAAGCCATTCCAAGTGATACTGCTGATTTTGCCATGGATCCCAATCTCAGTGATGAATGGAGTATCAAATGAGTCTTCAGCATCAAGATAATGGTAAACAGGGTGAGTTTTTCTTACTCGATGAGCAAGGAAAGAAAATCGCGAAACTCACCTATTTTTATGAAACACCCGATACCATTAATGCTAATCACACGTTTGTTGATGAGTCTCTTCGAGGACAAGGTGTGGCAGACAAACTCTATCAAGCCTTAATTCATTTTATCCAGGCTAAAAAGCTGACATTACACCCAACTTGTAGCTATATTGCAAGAAAATGGGAACGAACCCAATCTTCTCAATCCCAAGCTTAAACCTATTAATAAGCATTTTATTTTTAAGGATATTTTTCCGACTTCGTGGTATCCTTAGCCCCATTTATTTCTGAGAACCTGTTATTTATTATGCAAGAAAATTATTTAAGTCAGCAGCGGTTTGCTGATCTTCCATTACATCCTATCGTACAAAAAGCCCTACAAGACAAGGGATTTGAATATTGCACCCCTATTCAAGCGTTATCGTTACCTATTACCTTACAAGGAAAAGATGTTGCTGGCCAAGCGCAAACCGGCACTGGTAAAACAATGGCATTTTTAACGGCAACATTTCATCATTTATTAACGCATCAACCTGATTTTGCTACCAATCAACCTCGCGCATTAATTCTTGCTCCAACCCGTGAACTGGCTGTACAAATTAATCATGATGCAGAATTATTAGCAAAAACAAGTGGATTACGAACCGCACTGGCTTATGGTGGTGATGGCTATGATAAACAACTTAAAGCGATTGAAGCCGGTGTGGATATTTTAATTGGTACCACTGGTCGTGTAATTGACTACGTGAAACAAGGGATCATCCGTTTAGATGATATCCAAGTCGTAGTATTGGACGAAGCGGATCGTATGTTTGATTTAGGTTTCATTCGTGATATTCGTTATTTATTACGTAAATGTCCTTCTCCGCAAGAACGACTCACCATGCTCTTTTCTGCAACGCTCTCTTACAAAGTACGAGAACTTGCCTTTGAAGATATGAATTCCCCAGAATACATTGAAATTGAACCAGAACAAAAAACGGGGCATCGAATTAAAGAGGAACTGTTCTATCCGTCAAATGAAGACAAAATTCCTCTCTTGCTCACGTTAATGGAAGAGGAATGGCCAGAGCGTTGCATTGTTTTTGCGAATACTAAACATAAATGTGAAGAAATTTGGGGCTATTTAGCCGCAGATGGTCATCGAGTGGGATTGCTCACGGGTGATGTAGCACAGAAAAAACGTCTTTCATTGCTCAAACAATTTACCGATGGGGAACTCGATATTCTTGTCGCAACCGATGTTGCCGCACGTGGGTTACATATTCCAGATGTGACACACGTCTTTAACTTTGATTTACCTGATGATCGAGAAGATTACGTTCACCGTATTGGCCGTACTGGTCGAGCGGGTGAAAGTGGTGTATCTATCAGCTTTGCTTGTGAAGAATATGCGATGAATTTACCGGCAATTGAAGAATACATTGGGCATTCTATTCCCGTCAGTCAATATGACCCGAATTCATTGATTACTGATATTCCAAAACCTTATCGTTTAAAACGCAATCCTACGCCTCAAACGAGAAATACTACGACAAGAAAAACAAACTATCGTCGTAAAAACTAAAAAGAAAAGCTGATGAATATCTTCATCAGCTTTTTTTATGATTAATGCAATCCGACTCGTCGGCGTGCAGTGCGCATCAATAAGAATACCCACGGCCATAATACGCCTGATGCAATGGCACCAAAGATTTCCTGCCAGTTAAAAAATGCCCCATGTAAAGAGAATTCAACCAAGAAAATAGCCACTCGAATGGCAAAAACGAAAAGAAGGACCAATAAACTTTGAAACCAAAGGGAAAGATTGCGCAACATTAAGTAATATTTGGAAACAAAATAGAAGGCGACAGAAAGCACTAATCCATGCACGCCTAGAATAGAGCCTAGCACAATATCCCATAAAACCCCGAGTAAAAACGCCCAACCAATGCTTACTCTATCAGGTAAAGCAAGAGTCCAGTAAAGCAAGACTAAAATCAACCAAGAAGGTTTAAAGGCTTGAAAGCCTGCTGGCCATGGTGCTAACTCCATCACTAATGCTACAACAAAGAAGCATAAAATGGTCGCCCATTGAAAAATAAAACGCCCTTGCATTAGTCTTCATCCCTATGTTCTTGTTGATCTGGAGAAACCGGTTCCTCTTGTTGAGGCATTGTGGTTGGAATTTCAGGATCCAAGATTTCTTTTCCTGTATGCGGTTGAGTGCTATCCGCTTGGTCATCCGTAATCTTGGTTTTACTCACAGAATGTGTCGCTTCATGGGCTTGGCTTTCTAAACGTTGCTGTACTAAACGACGCACTTCTTCTGGTGACATGGATTTCACTTTCGACATATCAAGATTGCTCGGCCAAAGTAAAAGCAAATAACGTAAACGATCTAATTCGGCCAAAGGTTTCGCTTTTACCGTCGCAAAATAATTAGAACCATCACGAGACACACTTTGTACCACTGCCACTGGATAGCCTTCCACAAAACGGCCGCCCAAACCTGAAGTTACTAATAAATCGCCTTTTTCAATATCTACGGAACGAGGCACATTATCTAAGGTAAGTTCATCAGAATGCCCCGTACCACTCGCTATCACACGCACATCATTACGTAAAACTTGTACTGGAATTGAATGGGTTACATCCGTTAAAAGCAATACGCGACTCGTATTTTCACCCACAGATATAATCTGCCCAATCATTCCTTTTTCATCAATCACAGGCTGACCAACATAAGCGCCATCACGTTCCCCTTGATTAATCACCACTTGTTGACGATAAACATCAGTTTCAGCGGTAAGCACTTCGGCAATTTTTTTGTATTCATCGGTGCGTAAAGGCGAATTAAGCAGTAAACGAAGACGTTGGTTTTCTACTTTGAGTTGATCCAATAATAAAAGATCAGCATTTTTCTCACGCAATTGCTCACGCAATACTTTATTTTCAATAAGCAGTTTATTGGTATCAACCAAGTTGCTTGATACACCATCTAGAACTGTTCTTGGCCCATTCGCAAGGTAATACAATCCGCCAACGGCAGTTTCCATGACACTACGCGCCTTCGTCATTGATGAAGTTTGTCCATCAACTAAAATGAGCGTCATCGAAGCAATCACCGCTAATGCGAGTCGGATACCTAATGGTGGTGCTTTACCAAAAATGGGTTTCATTCACTGTCCTAGGGTTGAAAGGAAAAGTGCGGTCAAAAAATCAGACGAATTAAAAACGCCGATTTTTCTGACCGCACTTTTAGAGATTAAATTTCGTCGCTAAAAATATCGCCGCCGTGCATATCGATCATTTCGATTGCTTCACCGCCGCCACGAGCCACACAAGTCAATGGTTCTTCTGCAATGATTGCCGGTACGCCACATTCTTTTGATAACAATACATCAATGTTGCGTAATAAGGCACCACCACCCGTTAACACCATACCACGTTCAAAAATATCCGCTGCGTGTTCTGGTTGGCATTCTTCAAGCGCTGTGCGTACCGCTGCAACAATACCATTTAATGGTTGTTGAAGAGCTTCTTGTACATCACGAGAGGTTAATTTGAATGAGCGAGGCGCACCTTCAGCAAGGTTATGACCGTGCACTTCCATTTCTAAAATTTCATCACCTTCTTGAATGTAAGCTAAACCAATTTCGTGCTTGATACGCTCTGCAGTTGGTTCACCAATCACAGAACCAAAAGTACGACGAACATAAGAAATGATTGCTTCATCAAAACGGTCACCACCAATACGTACCGAAGAGGAGTACACGATACCGTTTAAAGAAATCACTGCGACTTCAGTGGTACCACCACCGATATCAATGACCATTGAACCGATCGCGGTAGAAACCGGCAAGTTTGCACCGATTGCTGCCGCCATTGGCTCTTCAATTAAATAGACCTCACGCGCACCTGCACCTAATGCTGATTCTTTGATTGCACGACGTTCAACTTGAGTTGCACCAGCCGGCACACAAACGAGTACACGCGGGCTAGGACGCATGAAGTTACCGCTATGTACTTGTTTAATAAAATATTGCAACATTTTTTCAGTCACAGAGAAATCGGCAATTACACCATCTTTCATCGGACGAATAGCTACAATGCTTTTTGGTGTACGACCAAGCATTTGTTTTGCTTCTTTACCTACTGCCGCAATGCTTTTGTATGCGCCCATACGATCTTGACGAATTGCCACCACAGAAGGCTCATCAAGTACGATACCTTGGCCTTTCACATAAATTAATGTATTTGCTGTACCTAGATCGATAGAAAGATCGTTTGAAAATAAACCACGAATTTTTTTGAATAACATAAGAATTCCGTCATTAGTTTGGTGAAAAATTACTCATTTCTGAGCATAGAAAAAAATTGTGCTAAATGTACCAAAAAATCGAGCTTGATAACAGGATTTTTTGCCTTGATCCTCTACACTTACCTCGCTATTTTTTCTAACAAGGTAAGTGCAGTCAATTTTAGTGGTATTTTATACCTGATTTTGATCAGTGAATTGCCACTTACCGTTACCTAAAATCATCAATTGTTGCTGATGGAAAGCCTGCAAGGTTGAACGATGCCCTACGCTAATAACCGTTGTATGAGGTAAGCGTTCTTTTAATAGACGATACATCGTATCTTCTAAACCTTCATCCATACTCGCCGTGGCTTCGTCCAGAAAGGCGACTTTCGGCTTATGTAATAGCAAACGAGCAAAAGCCAAACGCTGTTGCTCACCTAGCGAAAGAATACGTGTCCAATCTTGTTCTTGATCTAAACGATCTTGTAAATGCCCTAAAGACACTTGTTTTAATACCTCAATCATCTCATCACAATTAAAGTCCTTTTCTTCATTCGGATAAGCCAGTGCCGTTAACAAACTACCTTGCGGTAAATAAGGCTTTTGCGATAAGAACAGCTGATGAGTAGGACAATACACATCCCCTTTAGAATATGCCCAAAGCCCTGCCACAGTTCTCAACAACGTGGTTTTACCCACGCCTGAATTACCTTGAATTAATAGAGTTGAACCTTGTGGCAACGTCAAATTTAAATTCTCAATTAAGGTTTTTCCAAATGGATTACTGATGGTTAAATTCTTAAAGATCACGTCAGTTTCATGTTCGTGTAAATGGGAAGTAGATTGACGATTTGCCATATCAATCGCATAACTAAAGCCCGTTAAACGATCTAATGTGGCTTTGTATCCGGCAAAACCATCGTAAGAATTACGGAAGAAGGAAAGATTTGAATGCAACTTACCAAATACTTGTAGCGTTTGCATCAGATCGCCGAGTTTAATTTGCTTCTCGAAATAACGCCCCACTTGAATTAACAAAGGGAACACAACAGAAACTTGGCTTACTACTAGGTTAAAACCAGAGAATTTTAAGGTTCGATAAACAATATCCCACATGTTATTGATCACTGCGCCAAATTGTTTATAAAGTTGGCTACTCTCAACTTTCTCACCCGCATAAAATGCCACACTTTCCGCATATTCTTTGATGCGAATTAAAGAATAACGATAGTTAGCGTTTAAGCGTTCGTTGACAAAATTCAACATAATTAACGGACGCCCTAAACGGAATGCAATCGCGGTAGTGATAATCACATAAGCAAATACCAAGAACACCATCATGCGTGGAATTTCAGTACCAAATACCATCATTGGTCCCGCTAATCCCCACAATAAGATCGTATAAGAAATCATGGAGGTGACGGCATCAATCACCCCAGTACTTAAAGAGAGCGTAGTTCGCACATAGGATTGCACATCTTGTTGAATACGTTGATCAGGGTTGTCTAAGTTAGCGGAAACATACTGCGTTTTGTAGTACGCGCGATTATTCATCCATTTATCGACTAGCTGACCATTCAACCATTCTATCCAATCAATAGAAAAACGTTGCTCTAAATAATAGCTCAGCAATGCAGCAATCACTGAGCTTGTCGCAATCACACAAAACAGCACCATTTGATCCCAAAACACAGGTTCATTAAATTCCTGCAAGGATGTGTACATATTGTTATACCACTCAGAATGCACTAAGCTAATACGCACACTGACTAATGTCATCGCCACAATTAATAAGAAAAATAGCAAAGGTTTAATACTTCGGCGTGGTGAAAGATACCCACCCGCAAATTGCCAAAATTGTTTTCCCCAATGGGTAAAACGGACTAATAAGAAAATACCAAAGCTAAACACAATAGCCGTCATCGCTAATGTTTTTGCTATCCATAAAAGCGAATTAATGGCCTCTTGAGCGTAATCCATAATCAACCTATAAAATCAAAAAAGTGCGGTCATTTTAGGCGGTGTTTATTTTTAAGCAAGAAAAAATGTGATGGAGATAACATTTTTTGACTTTGTCACAAGCGGGTAAGAAATCTAATTGATATAATCCGAAATAGTTAAATTTTTAATAAATTAGAGGTCGGTATGAGTGAAACTGCGATTACCATTAGTTTGCTTGCCCTCGTTGCCGTGATTGGCCTATGGATCGGGCATTTTAAAATTAAAGGTGTAGGACTGGGTATTGGGGGTGTGCTATTTGGTGGGATTTTAGTTGCCCATTTTACCACTCAATATGGCATAAAATTAGATAGCCATACATTACATTTCGTGCAAGAGTTCGGCTTAATTCTGTTTGTTTATACGATTGGTATTCAAGTGGGGCCGGGCTTTTTTGCTTCCTTACGAAAATCAGGCTTAACCTTAAATGGATTAGGCATTTTAATCGTTGCACTTGGTGCAGTAGTGACAATTCTCATTTATAAGCTTGCGGATATTCCTCTTGATGTCGCACTTGGTATTTACTCCGGTGCGGTAACCAATACCCCCTCTCTCGGTGCGGGTCAGCAAATTCTTTCTGAATTAGGTATGTCGCAAACGACATCTAACATGGGGATGGCCTATGCAATGGCTTATCCTTTTGGAATTTGTGGCATTTTACTTTCTATGTGGCTTATTCGTCTTTTCTTTAAAATTAAAGTGGATGAAGAAGCAGCAAATTTTGAAAAAGAAAGTGGTCATGACAAAGAAGCACTCAAAAGCATGTCTCTGAAAGTCACCAATACTAATCTCAATGGTATCCATTTGATTGAAATTCCAGGTTTTGATGATGAGGATGTCGTCTGCTCTCGCTTGAAACGGGGCGAGCTTGTTATTGTGCCGAAAGCGGATACCGATGTTCAACTTGGGGATATTTTACATTTGGTCGGCAATCCTGAAGGCTTGAAAAAAATGCACCTTATCATTGGGGAAGAGGTTGATATCCCGGTAGCAAGCTTGAGTGGCGAAATTCGTTCTGAGCGCGTGGTCGTCACCAATGAAAAAGTATTAGGAAAACAAATTCGTCATCTTGGCATTCATCAAAAATACGGTGTCGTCATTTCACGTTTAAATCGTGCGGGCGTGGAACTGGTACCAACTGCACATACAACACTTCAATTTGGTGACGTATTACACATGGTGGGAAAAACTGACATTCTCAACCAAGCTATTTCAGTGATCGGGAATGCCAAACAGAAACTGCTACAAGTGCAAATGCTGCCGGTATTTATTGGGATTGGCTTAGGGGTATTACTCGGCTCTATTCCTTTCTATATTCCAGGCTTCCCTGTGGCATTAAAATTAGGGCTAGCAGGTGGACCATTAGTCGTCGCATTGATCTTGGCTCGAATTGGCTCTATCGGTAAACTCTATTGGTTTATGCCGCCAAGTGCGAACTTGGCGTTGCGTGAAATTGGTATTGTGCTCTTCCTTGCTGTAGTCGGGTTAAAATCTGGCGGTAGCTTTGTGGACACACTCACCAATGGTTCAGGTCTCGAATGGATGGGATACGGTATTTTTATCACCCTTGTACCATTAATGATTGTAGGTATCATTGCACGTTTATATGTAAAATTAAATTATCTTTCTCTTTGTGGCCTGTTAGCTGGTTCGATGACGGATCCACCAGCGCTTGCTTTCGCCAATGAACTGAAAGAAGGAAGCGGTGCCGCTGCACTCTCCTATGCGACAGTCTATCCGCTCACCATGTTCTTACGGATCATTTCACCACAATTATTAGCCATTCTTTTATGGGCTTAATACCCTCTAAAACTTGGGGCAGAATAACTGCCCCAAGTTTTATTACTAAGCAGCATTACGACCATAAAACAATTCAAATAAAATCAGCCCCAAGCCTACCCCTTTCCCTCATTCAATGATAGAATTCATCGCTTCATTTAGATAGGAAAAGAAATGTCATTAATTGAATTTGTAATTGATAAACTCGATGATTTAAAAGGCACCGAAATTGTGCATTTTGATGTAAAAGGTAAATCATCGATTACTGAAAATATGATTATTTGTACCGGCACATCTAGCCGCCAAGTCGCAGCTATGGCCGATAACCTTATTGCAGAATGTAAAAAAGCCGGTTATGAAACCTTTGGTGAAGAAGGTCGTAATACAGCTGATTGGATCGTGGTGGATCTCGGTCAAACCATCGTACATATTATGCAACGTGATGCACGTGAAATGTATCAGTTAGAAAAACTTTGGGCATAAAGTGCGGTCAATTTTGACTGTGTTTTAAAAGGGAAAAGGATGAAAATCACATTAATCGCTGTAGGCACAAAAATGCCGGCTTGGGTGACAACTGGATTTGAAGAATACCAACGTCGTTTTCCTAAAGACATGCCTTTTGAACTCATTGAAATTCCTGCAGGCAAGCGTGGCAAAAATGCGGATATTAAACGCATCTTAGAACAAGAAGGCAAAGCGATGCTCGCAGCTTGCGGAAAAGGCAAAGTTGTCACATTAGATATCCCTGGCAAACCTTGGACAACGCCACAACTTGCTGAGCAATTAGAGGGTTGGAAAAATAATGGTCGCGATGTGTGCTTGCTTATTGGGGGGCCCGAAGGCTTATCCCCTGAATGCAAAGCGGCAGCAGAACAAAGTTGGTCACTTTCACCACTCACACTTCCCCATCCGTTAGTGCGAGTTGTCGTGGCAGAAAGTTTATACCGCGCGTGGTCACTAACGACAAACCACCCTTATCACAGAGAATAACGTATTACATTACCGATGAATTTAAAAAAATTCTTTTCTGCACCAACCAATGAGCCGATCCGCGATAAAAAAGCGGAACGGAACTTATTTGCACGTCGAACATTGGTGGCATTCATCGGTATTTTAGCCCTAAGTGGCGTGCTATTTGCCAATATTTACCATCTTCAGGTGGTGAATTACGACATGTATCAAACTCGCTCTAATGGTAACCGTATTAAATTGCTTCCGCTTCCTCCTACTCGCGGATTAATTTACGACCGTTACGGCGAATTACTGGCTGAAAACCTCACTTTTTTCGGTTTATATATCGTGCCGGAAAAAACGGAAAATTTAGACCGCACTTTTGAAGAATTGCGCTATGTTGTGGGACTCACTGATGAAGACATTGAACATTTCAAAAAAGAGCGTCGTCGTGGTACTCGCTATACGCCGATTTTACTCAAGCCTAGCCTAACGGAAGAACAAATTGCCCGTTTTGCGGTAAATCAATATAAATATCCAAGCCTTGATGTACGTCCTTATTTCAAACGAAATTACCTATATGGCGAAGCCATGACTCATATATTGGGTTACGTTGGACGCATTAATGACCGAGATGTTGAGCGCCTAAAAAAAGAAGAAAAATTTGCTAACTATTCCGGTTCTACGGACATGGGGAAACTGGGTATTGAACGTTATTACGAAGAACAACTCCATGGTACAACCGGTTTCGAAGAGGTTGAAATTAATAACCGTGGTAAAGTTATTCGTAAACTACGTGAACAACCAGCCACTGCGGGTAAAAGTATTCATCTGACTATCGATTTTACCCTTCAACGCTATATTATGTCGCTCCTTTCAGGTCAAAAAGGCGCTGTTGTCGTGCTTGACCCGAAAGACAACAGCGTATTAGCGATGGTTTCAACACCAAGCTATGACAATAATTTATTCGTCGATGGCATTTCTTCTAGTGATTACAAACGTTTACTCGAAGATCCAACTCGACCACTTTATAGTCGTGCGACACAAGGTGTGTACCCGCCTGCCTCTACTGTAAAACCATTCGTTGCTGTTGCGGCATTAACTGAAGGGGTGATTACGCCTAATACCACAATTTTTGACCCTGGTTACTGGACATTGCCAAACTCAACAAAACGTTTCCGAGATTGGAAAAAAACGGGGCATGGTTATACAGATTTAAACAAAGCTATTACTGAATCATCGGATACTTTCTTCTATCAAACCGCTTTTAATTTAGGTATTGATCGTTTCTCCATGTGGATGAAACGTTTTGGGTTTGGTATGCCAACAGGTATTGAAATTCAAGAAGAAGCCACGGCTAATATGCCAAGTAAAGAATGGAAACAAAAACGTTACAAAAAACCGTGGGTGCAAGGCGATACAATCTCAGTGGGGATTGGTCAAGGTTATTGGACAGCGACACCATTACAAGTGGCAAAAGCAACCTCTATTGTGGTCAATAACGGTAAAATTCATACGCCACATTTAATGAAATCCGTTGAAGGTGCCACCATTGAACCATATCAAGACCCACTTTTATATGAAGATATTACCGATCCCAAACAAGCTTATTGGGATGCGGCTAAGCGCGGTATGTTTAATGTGGTAAATTCAGGTGCAGGGACAGGACGAAAAGCCTTTATCGGCACGAATTACCACGTAGCGGGGAAATCCGGTACCGCACAAGTGTTCAGCTTAAAGGAAAACCAAAAATATAATGCAGCGGGATTGAAAAAAGAATTACATGACCATGCTTGGTTTACGGCTTATGCGCCTTATGAAGATCCGAAATTAGTTGTGACGATTATTTTAGAAAACGCGGGTGGTGGTTCAAGTAATGCAGCACCAATTGCACGTCAAATTATGGATTTCTATTTGAATAAACGCTTGCCACAAATTGAACGTCAAGAAAATGCTGAAAAAGAGAAAAAGACGGACCAAACTGATTTAGATGCGCCAGCACTAGAATCTCAACCAAGTGAGAATGAATAATGGAAGAAAAAGTGCCTTTATGCTTGCGATTATGGCAACGCTTACATATTGATTTTTTATTATTTATTGGATTAGCCGCTATTACGGCTTATGGCATGCTTGTGCTTTATAGTGCATCAGGCGCCAGTGAAGTCATGTTCCAAAATCGTATTATTCAGGTCATATTAGGTTTTGCCGTGATGATGATTATGGCGCAACTTCCTCCTAAATTTTATCAGCGACTCGCCCCTTACTTATATTTGGTGGGTTTTATCATGCTGATTTTGGTTGATGCTATCGGTACAACCAGTAAAGGGGCACAACGTTGGTTAGATCTTGGATTTATTCGCTTTCAGCCTTCTGAAATTGTCAAACTCGCGGTACCATTAATGGTCGCGGTATATTTAGGTAACCGTCCATTACCACCGAAAATGAGCGAAACCTTTATTGCTATCGCCATGATTATTGTGCCAACTTTACTTGTGGCTATTCAACCAGACTTAGGTACATCAATTCTGGTTAGTGCATCAGGCTTATTCGTGGTATTCTTAGCAGGGATGAGTTGGTGGCTTATTCTTGCTGCAGTAGTTGGCTTAGCGGCATTTATTCCTATCATGTGGATGTATTTAATGCATGACTACCAACGTATGCGAGTATTAACCTTACTTGACCCTGAGAAAGATCCACTTGGGGCGGGTTATCATATTTTGCAATCTAAAATTGCTATCGGTTCAGGCGGTATATCTGGCAAAGGATGGATGCAAGGGACACAATCCCAATTAGAATTTTTGCCTGAACCACACACTGATTTTATTTTTGCCGTGATGAGTGAAGAACATGGAATGGTCGGTTTTCTTATTCTGATGGCAATTTATTTGTTTATTATTATCCGTGGCTTAATAATTGCGGTAAATGCAGAAACCTCTTTCGGGCGTATTCTTGCTGGTGCAACCACACTGATATTCTTCGTTTATGTCTTCGTGAATATTGGTATGGTGAGTGGCATTTTGCCTGTTGTAGGGGTGCCTTTACCACTCTTTAGCTACGGCGGTACCTCATATGTCGCCATCATGGCAAGCTTTGGTTTAGTGATGTCCATTCATACTCACAAACCTCGCTTTATGAAAGGGAACTAATTTCCCTTTTGGCTTTCTTATGAAGAGCACCGATAATCTTGAAAGTAATAAGTATGACATTAAAAAACATCTTAAAAACGACCGCACTTTTTACCTTGATAAGCAGCTCAAGTTTTTCTGCTTTTGCCGATACGCAAAAAATGTATGGTATTCAAGGGGATTCGCTGTCGATTACTACGACCGTTCAAGCGCCACAAAGCTATGAAGTGAATGGTAAAACATACACCACACAAGGTGATGAGGCAAAGTCCTATTCAAAAGAAGGGACAGCAAGTTATTACCACCATAAATTTAATGGTCGTAAAACAGCTAATGGTGAACGCTATGATTCGGCACTTTTCACTGCCGCACATAAAACCTTACCTTTGAATTCTTATGCGGTTGTTACAAACTTACATAACAATCGCAAGGTGATTGTGCGAATTAATGATCGTGGTCCGTTTAGTGAGAAACGTATCATTGACTTATCTCATTCTGCCGCAAAAGAATTAGGCCTTATTGCTCGTGGTACAGGGCAAGTAAGAATTGAAGCTTTACATGTGGATCACAAAGGTCAAATTTCAGGTGCGGGAGCAAAAACGCTTGCCAAGCATGCTAAAACGCAAGAAGCCAGTGAGCGTTTAGTCGTCAATAAAAATAGCGAAAAAAAAAAATCAAAACTTAGACAGCACAAACGATGCAAAAACTGTTTTCAAGCTAAAACTACTCGCGCTGTCGTCAAAAAGCCAAGCAGAAAGCATCATCACAAAACTCGCGTTAGATGACATCAAAACGGAAATTAACCAAAATGGGCAAAACTATGAAATCCATTTTGGCCCATTAGCGGATCAAGCGGATATTAATCAATTAAAAACAAAATTACAAAAAACGATCAATGGGCAACCCGTAATCGTTTATACTTATAAAAACCAATAAGCTATTAAAGGAAATGCTATGTTAAAACAATCTGCAAAATTGAAAAAAATTGTACTCTTCTCGGGATTAATAGCAGCGTCAACATTTGCTGCCGCTGAAGATATTCAATACGGTATCGCTGTACCGGAAGTGAATGCGCAAACTTATGTTTTAATGGATTACAATTCTGGTGCGGTACTTGCATCACTTAACCCAGACCAACGCCAATACCCTGCCTCATTAACAAAAATGATGACTAGCTATGTGGTTGGTGCTGCATTAAAACAAGGTAAAATCCATAATGAAGATATGGTGACAATTAGCGAAAGCGCTTGGGGTAGAAATTTCCCTGATTCATCAAAAATGTTCTTAAATTTAAATCAACAAGTGTCTGTGGGTGATTTAAACAAAGGGATTATCATTGTTTCTGGTAATGATGCCTGTGTTGCTGTAGCTGAACATATTTCGGGTACCGTGGCTAACTTCGTTGATACCATGAATAAATACGTTCAACAATTTGGCTTAAAAAATACTAACTTCACCACACCACATGGTTTAGATGATCCAAACCAATATTCGACTGCACGTGATATGGCGATTATTGGTGCGCATATTATTCGTGATTTACCGGAAGAATATAAAATCTACGCAGAAAAAGACTTTACTTTCAACAAAATCAAACAACCTAACCGTAATGGCTTATTATGGGATAAAACCATTAACGTGGATGGTATGAAAACCGGTCACACAAGCCAAGCAGGTTATAACCTTGTCGCATCAGCAACAAGTCCAAACAATATGCGTTTAATTTCTGTTGTAATGGGTGTACCAACCTATAAAGGTCGTGAAGTAGAAAGTAAAAAACTCTTACAATGGGGTTTTGCTAACTTTGAAACCTTAAAAACTCAAAAAGCAGGTGAAGAAATTTCAAAACAATCTGTTTACTACGGTGATAAAGGTGACGTTAAACTTGGTGTCTTAGAAGATGGCTTTATCACTGTGCCAAAAGGTAAACAAACTGACTTAAAAGCACGTTATGAATTAGATAACAAATACTTACAAGCACCTTTAGCAAAAGGCCAAGTGGTAGGTAAAATCGTTTATCAATTAGACGGCAAAGATGTCGCTACCGTAAATCTTCAAGCATTAGAAGATGTACAAGAAGGCGGTTTCTTAGGTAAAGGTTGGGACTGGTTAGTATTAACAGTTAAAGGATTATTTGACTAAACACCTTGAAAATTAACCGCACTTCCCCATTTATATCACATCAATAAATCCGTAAGGTGTATGAATTTAACTGATTCACGCACCTTATTCTTAAATTAAGGAAACAACATGGCAACCGAAAACGATTATGAAAAACTAAAAGAAGTAATGGAATTCCCTGCTGCAATGACATTTAAAGTCGCAGGTGTTAACCGTGAAGGTTTAGCGCAAGACATCGTAGCAGTGATACAAAAATATTTACCGGGTGATTATATTCCAAAGGAAAAATGCAGTAGTAAAGGCACTTATAATTCAGTTTCGATTGATATCGTCGCGCAAAACTTTGAGCAAGTAGAAACACTTTACAAAGAACTTGCAAAAGTTGAAGGCGTCAAAATGGTTCTCTAAGATGAACAAGACTGATTTAATTGTCCGTCAATTAGGATTACAAGATTATCAGGAAATCTGGCATAAAATGCAGGAATTCACGGATAATCGAAATGCAGAAACCACCGATGAAATTTGGCTAGTTGAGCATCATCCTGTTTTCACACAAGGCCAAGCTGGCAAACCAGAACACTTATTACAACGAAGTGATATTCCTGTTGTTCAATCGGATCGTGGTGGTCAAATTACCTATCATGGTCCTGGTCAGCAGGTCATGTATGTGCTCATTGATATTAAACGTCATGAACATTTAAATGTTCGCCAATTAGTGACCGCACTTGAACAATCTGTTGTAAAAACCCTTGCAGACTATGGTATTGAAGGTTATCCCAAACCAGATGCACCTGGTGTGTATATTGATGGCAAAAAAATCTGTTCATTAGGTTTACGCATTCGAAAAGGCTGCTCTTTCCATGGGCTTGCGTTTAATATCAATATGGATCTCAATCCTTTCCACTACATTAATCCTTGCGGCTATGCAGAGCTTGAAATGTGTCAGCTTGCTAATTTTATCGGTAAAGAAGAGGCAATACTTGACAAGGTTTCCCCAAAATTAATTAAACACTTTGCCGAACTTTTGGGCTATAATGTTACAAATTTATAACATTCACTTTTATAACTCATTTAAAAATGCCTGAATCAGGCATTTTCTTTAGGAAAGAAAAATGTCAACGCCTTTTAAAATGGAACGCGGTGTGAAATACCGTGATGCAGCCAAAACATCAATCATCCCTGTTAAAAACATCGATCCTAATCAAGAATTATTGAAAAAGCCAGAATGGATGAAAATCAAATTGCCATCTAGCTCATTAAAGATCGAAACCATCAAAAACGGGATGCGTCGTCATGGCCTACATTCTGTCTGCGAAGAAGCGTCTTGTCCAAATTTACACGAGTGCTTTAACCATGGTACGGCAACCTTTATGATTTTAGGGGCGATTTGTACTCGTCGTTGCCCATTCTGTGACGTTGCACATGGTAAACCATTACCGCCCGATCCGGATGAACCACGTAAATTAGCTGAAACTATCCAAGATATGAAGTTGAAATATGTGGTGATTACCTCTGTAGACCGTGATGATTTACCTGATCGTGGTGCAGGTCATTTTGCTGAATGTGTAAAAGAAGTGCGAGCATTAAACCCTGGCATCAAAATTGAGATTTTGGTTCCTGATTTCAGAGGACGTATTACTCAAGCCTTAGAAAAATTAAAAGACAATCCACCAGATGTGTTCAACCACAACTTAGAAAATGTACCACGTTTGTATAAAGAAATTCGTCCGGGCGCTGATTATCAGTGGTCTTTAAAATTGCTTCATGATTTCAAAGAAATGTTCCCAAACATTCCAACTAAATCAGGTCTAATGGTTGGATTGGGTGAAACCAATGAGGAAATTCTTCAAGTGATGGAAGACTTACGTGCAAACGGTGTAACCATGTTGACACTTGGACAATATCTCCAACCAAGTCGCCATCACTTACCAGTTGCGCGCTATGTGCCACCAGCAGAATTTGATGAGTTCCGTGATAAAGCCAACGCAATGGGCTTTGAACACGCAGCCTGTGGCCCATTTGTTCGCTCTTCCTACCATGCTGATTTACAAGCAAGTGGTGGATTAGTGAAGTAATCAAAAACAGATAAAAAAATGACCGCACTTTGAATCTCAAGTGCGGTCATTTTTTATATTATCCTTTCAGCTAGTCAGTTGCAGCTGGCTTATCTTCTTCGCCCTCATCAGTCTCCATCATGCTTTCTTGACGAAGATCTTCAAGCGTACGCCCATTAATTAAGTAACCATTTTCCGTTTTTTCCACTCTAGAAACGTAATTATCACCTTCTTCTACAAATTCTCGGTGAAGTTTTCCATCATGTTTCACAAAGCTACTTAAATATTGCCAAAAGTATGAATTTTCCTTAATGGCTAAGGCTTTTTCATTTTGATCATCAAACAACATTTTACTTAATGTCAGATTAAATGTGCCTTCAATATTATCTGGAATCATGTCTGATGAATCATCTTCGGGCACTTGAGGCACAATACCACTCACTTCCAATTTTACAGGATAAGCATTGGTCTCTGGATAAGTATTTAGATTTAAATTCAATGTTGCATTATCAACGATTAAATCAAGCTCTTTCCAAGAATTTTTGATATATTTATCGAATGTGGCTGACGTTAAATGCGTGCTGCATAAGGCCCCATAAAACGGTGCTGAGCAAAATCTTGCTGATAAATGCGCTTTGCTATGATTAATTTTAAATGGTGCATCAATCGCTAATTTTTCAAATTGGAAGCCTGCACTTGGGTAACTGGCTTTATTCGCTGACAATGTGATATGTTCATTATATTGATCATTGTCTAGTGTTTCCGTCTTATCACTGGCTGATACGTCATCAAGCACTAAATCAGCCATATTAAATGATTTTAAGGCTGCCTCAATATTGGTTTTGCCACTAAATTCTTTCACCCATTTATCTTTGGCATTCAAGAAGTCTTTATTATCTTTTGAGGGTGCCTCTTTCTCAGCAAAAGCATCTAATAAAAATGGTACAAACGCCAATTCGTTTGCCACGTTGTAATCATCTAACTGAATATTAACTTTACCGCCTTTAGCTTCCCATTTACGCGCTTCATCGGCAGGGGTTTGTTTCACACTATCAACATTCAGTTTAAAATCTACATTAGCCTTGGTTAAATCCGTATTCGCCAACTTAAGTTCAAGACCGGCATTTTGTAAGTTAAAGTAAGGTTGATTATTTTTAGGCACATTGACAGAAAGCACGGATAATGAACCATCAAAACGATCGTTTTGTGTAAAAATTTTCGTTAACAAATTGACGCCATCTTTAATGTCTAGTGAGCCATCACTTAATTTTTTAAATTCATGATGAAAATTGACTGCACTTGGCACGCCATTTTGTTTAATCAATAAATTCAAACCACCAGCTGTTGCTTGGCTTTCTTCTGTCGTACGGCTTTTATTGGCAATACGTAAAATATCACTACTGAATTTCGTACTCAGATCACGTTTATCTGCCTCACCTGATTTCACGTCAAAGTGGTACGTCGCATTTTTCATATAAACATGGGTGTTTTCGCCATTTAACAACGCCACTTCGGCATTTTTCGCGGTTAAGTCAATACTTGATAGATCGTATTGATTTGCGCCGACAGGCACTAGGCGAGCTTCACCCTCAATTTGTTCCAGTTTAGTGTCTTTATCGTAATTAAAACCACTTAGAGTTGTTTTTAGCTCAACTTCTTTATTTTTTAAGAAATGAAGACCGATAGAAAGGTTTTGGGACTTATTCGCAAAATCACGGAATTCCGTCAAAATATCAGACTGTAAATAATCCCCTACCGGCGAAAATTTACTATTAATCGTGTTTTTATCAATCGTGATATTTAATGTTTTATTTAATTGACGAACTAATTGATCAGATAACTGAGACTCCGCTGTAATGAAGAAAGGCAGTGCGGTGAGCTTAGTTGAAATCACATTTGTGCTTTTCGCATCGCTATCTTTTACACTAAAGATTAACTCGCGAATAAAAAAGTTTTTCGCGGTTTGCGTCACATTCAATGTTGCTTGATTATCCAAAGAGTAAGGGAAATTTTTTAATACCTGATCGATTTTGTGATTGGTATAAAATTGTGCGCCGATCCCAAGTGCCACTGCGATAGCCGAAATCGTCAATGCTATTGTTCTTTTCTTGCTCATAATGTCCCCAAATACGATCTCAATTTACGATCTCAAAATCCTTTTGAAAAATTAACCGCACTTTTCTCTTCAAAGTGCGGTCAGTTTCCAGTCTATTTTAGCCTAAGATTTTATCTAATTCTTGGCTTACAGCTTCCACTTTTTGAGTACCATCTAAACGGAAATATTGCGTATTACCTGCTTTCGCTTCAGCTTGGTAATAATCAATTAATGGGCTGGTTTGTTTGTGGTAAACCGCTAAACGATCTAACACCGTTTCTGGTTTATCATCGGCACGGATAATTAAATCTTCACCCGTTACATCATCTTTACCTTCCACTTTTGGTGGGTTGTAAACGATATGATAAGAACGGCCCGATGCTTGGTGTACGCGACGACCACTCATACGTTCAACGATCACTTCATCCGGTACATCAAACTCTAAAACGTAATCAATTTTCACGCCAGAATCTTTTAATGCATCCGCTTGTGGAATCGTACGTGGGAAACCATCTAATAAGAAACCATTTGCACAATCTGGTTGAGAAATACGATCTTTTACTAATGCAACGGTTAATTCATCCGGTACTAATTTTCCTTCATCCATTAATGCTTTTGCTTGTTTGCCTAATTCTGTCCCCGCTTTAATCGCTGCACGGAACATATCCCCTGTTGAAATTTGTGGGATACCAAACTTGTTCATAATAAATTGTGCTTGTGTGCCTTTTCCTGCACCTGGTGCACCTAAAAGAATGATTTTCATACGAATCTCCAATAAATAATAGACCTGTTTAAAATACCGTTAAAGCCTTGTTTGGTCAAATGATTTTGCTGTTAATTTTGACCGCACTTTATTTTATTTTAAGCTTTTTCATTTCCTTTTTTATTCCATGGTGCCACCCAGAATAAACAAATCATTCCTGGGATAGCAAGGAATAAACAAATCCAGAAAAAATGATAGTAGCCCACTGCTTTAACCAAGTAACCAGATAACATACCAAGCCCTTTACTCGGTAAAGCGGAAAGGCTGGTAAATAAGGCTAATTGAGTGGCTGTATAAAGCGGATTCGTTTCGCGAGCCATAAAGGCGACAAAGGCAGCTGTACCTAAACCGACACCGATATATTCAGCCGCAATAACGAAACCTAATTTCCAAAGTTCTGCGGCACCGATATGGTCAAAATGCCCAAATGCAGCTAACCAAATAAATCCACCAATAGTAATCAATTGGATGAAACCAAATACCCATAATGCGCGGTTAATGCCTAGGCGTAACATAATCACCCCCCCCACGAGACCGGCAGAGATACTTGCCCAAAGTGAGGTACTTTTTACCACCAACGCAATATGCTCTTTTTCAAAGCCCATGTCATAGACGAATTTCGTTTGTAACGTGGTGGCAAATGAATCACCAAATTTATACAAGAACAAAAAGAGTAAAAAACCGATGGCTTGGGCGACACCTTTGCGTTGGAAGAACTCTTTCAAAGGTATCCAAAATACCATATAGAAAGGTTGATCACGATCGACCTGGGCAATATTTGGTTCTTTCGCTAAAAAGAGTGTCATAAATATGCCCGCTAGCATACAAAGTGCGGTCAATAAAAAGACGGTTTCCCATGGATAAATCGTCGCTAAATAAAGCGAGAGCCCCCCAGGAATTAAACCTGCAACACGATAAGCATTAATGTGGATGGTGTTCCCCAATCCTAATTCATTATCCGTTAAAATTTCACGACGATAAGCATCGAGTACAATATCTTGTGTCGCAGAGAAAAAGGCAATAAATGTGGCAATTTTAGCTACCGTACTTAACTCAGCCACGGGATCAAACTGACTTATTGCATAAAGTGAAATCAGCAAAATCACTTGAGAAATCAATAACCAACTACGACGACGCCCTAAAAAATGTGGGAAATAGCGATCTAATAACGGCGCCCATAAAAACTTCAAACCATATGGCACCATCACCCCTGTCAATGCACCGATTAATTCAACGGAAAGCCCTTTATCTGTCAACCATACAGGCAACATTTGCAATAACACGAAAAGTGGTAAACCCGAACTAAATCCAGTGAAAACACAGATCAGCATTTTGCGGGTAAATATTTGACTAGAAAGGGATTGTTCTGACATAAAGTGCGGTTATTTTTGAGCGTGTTTTATCTGATTAAAATATTAAGGGCGGAATGATGCTCCGCCCAACAAGAGTGAGATTAATCTCGATATCCTTTCGGATTATTTTTTTGCCAATTCCAGGTATCTTTCATCATTTGCTCAAGACCACGTTCAGCTGTCCAATTTAACTCTTTTGCAGCAAGGCTTGGATCGGAATAGCAGGTTGCAATATCACCCGGACGACGTGCCACAAGGCGATATGGAATTTTAATATTGTTCGCTTGCTCGAACGCTTTCACCATATCAAGCACAGAATAACCAGTACCTGTACCTAAGTTATAAATGTGTAAACCTGCGTCATTTTCATGGCGATTTAATGCTTTTAAGTGACCAATCGCTAAATCCACCACGTGAATATAATCACGTACACCTGTGCCGTCATGAGTATCATAATCGCTACCAAACACGGAAAGTTGCGGTAATTTACCGATCGCAACTTGGCTGATATAAGGTAATAGGTTATTTGGAATACCATTTGGATCTTCACCAATCAAGCCACTTGCGTGTGCGCCCACTGGGTTGAAATAACGTAAGATCGTCATACTAAATTGTGGTTCAGCTTTCGCAACATCGGTCAGAATTTGTTCGACCATGTATTTAGAGGTACCGTAAGGGTTGGTTGTACCGCCCACTTTGCAATCTTCTGTAATTGGAATAATTTCCGGATCACCATAAACCGTTGCAGATGAACTAAATACAAAGTTCCACACACCTGCTTTTTTCATTTCTTGAATGAGAACAATCGTACCAGCAACATTATTCATATAGTATTCAGCGGGTTTCTGAACACTTTCACCCACAGCTTTTAAACCTGCAAAATGGATTACCGACTGAATGCTGTTTTCAGCAAAGATTTTTTGTAATAAAGCACGATCTAAAATATCGCCCTCATAAAATTTCACGTCTTTGCCCGTGATTTCTTTTACGCGTTCTAAAGATTTTGGGGATGAATTACATAAATTATCCAATACTACCACTTCTTTATTTGCATTTAATAATTCCACTACAGTGTGTGAACCGATATAGCCTGCGCCACCCGTTACTAAAATAGCCATGAGTTACTCCTTAATCATTTTGTTCGCAAATTATAACATTGATTTCTACGATACATAAATTTATCCCCTCTTTTGACCGCACTTTGGTGTGATCGTTGTCACAGAATAAACATTTTTCTCTGAAATTTTGATTTGAGTCATTGAAGCGCTTCGCGATGAGGCGAATAATAGCCTCCTAAAATCAAAAAGATAAAGGAAGACAACATGAAACCTCAAACACTTCAAAAAACCGCACTCGCACTACTTGTTGGTTGGTATGCTGCTAATGCAGCCGCTTATTCTGAACAAGGCCAAGCCGGTAATACCAAAAGTTGGGAAAGCGCTGAATACCTCAAAGATTGGGGCTTAACCTCAATGAATGCCTCCACGGCTTATGCTCTTAGCTTTAATGGCTCAGGCGTGAAAATTGGTGTGATGGATTCAGGTGTGCTATTAAACCATCCTGAATTTCAAGACGGTCGAATCCACGTTGTAAAAACGGAAGGGACTTATAGTAAAGATGGCATGCGTTATCCCGATGCATCGGTGGGAAATGGTCCAATTAATAAAAATGAACCCGTAAAAAACGGCAAACGCAATTTCGATAAAACAGATAATGGCATCTTCACTAAAGGTGAAGCCTTCAATATTGACGGGGCATGGCATAAATATACCAATGATGCGCACGGTACGCACGTTGGCGGTACAATGGCGGCAAGCCGTGACGGCAACGAAATGCACGGTGTAGCATTCGGCGCCAATCTCTATTCTGCCAACACGGGTGGTAACGACAACATGACCTATGGTCCAAATCAAGACTATAGTTTCTTCTTACAAGGCTACTCTGCCCTCGCGGATGCGGGCGCAAAAGTAATTAATAA
This sequence comes from Haemophilus sp. HMSC061E01, assembly GCF_001810345.1. NCBI lineage: Bacteria > Pseudomonadati > Pseudomonadota > Gammaproteobacteria > Pasteurellales > Pasteurellaceae > Haemophilus > Haemophilus sp. HMSC061E01. The sequence continues at coordinate 208,778 of NZ_KV800998.1, read as the reverse complement.
CAGTTGGGGGTCAAACCGTCGTGTTAATTCATCCTTTGCCGGTGCATTAGGCTATAAACCAAAATATGATTGGCGTGATGTACCAGAATATGGCGTGCAATATTATGATGTACCAAAAGCACCTGAGCCAATTTCCAGTCCTGCAGCACATATTTATTTAAGTAATTTAGGCGAAGCTGAAAAAGCTTATTATCAATTTGTCACGAGTGGTGAGAAAAACTTTGTTGATGCGGCTTATGAAGTGGCAAAAAATAAACAAGTGATTCAAGTCTTTACAGCGGGTAACCGTAGTATGATGGCTGAGTCCTTTACGCGCGCGATGTTGCCTTATTTTAGACCTGATGCAGAAAAATACTGGGTAAACGTTACTGGACAAGTGGGTGGTGAAGGCTATCCAAATGATTCAAATGACGATGTGAGTGATGAAAAAGCAGGCGCAGATATTCAAGAATTTAACCTCGCCGGCCATTCAAAATGGTGGACGATTGCGGCGCCATCCGCCAACATCTATTCCTCCTACATTCAATTACAAGACAACAATACTTATGGTGACCCTATTTACAAATCAGCCGGTGGTACTTCAATGGCTGCCCCACACGTAAGTGGTGCATTAGGTGTCATTCTTTCTCGCTATCCATACATGACAACCGATCAAGCGCGTGATGTCATGCTAACCACAGCAAGACAAACCACGCTTCGTAAAGGGCTTGAAGGTAAACCATTAGAACGTTGGGAAACTGAACAAGGTGTACCAAGTAACGTTTGGGGCTGGGGGATTTTAGATCTTGGCAAAGCGATGTTTGGCCCAGGTCAATTCTTAGGAAACATGAAAATCAACCTCAATCAAAATGATGTTTGGTCAAATGATATTAGCGATAAAGCCATCAAAGCACGTCAAGTCGAAGATCAAGCTGAAGCGACGACTTGGGCAACACGCAAAGCAGAATTAGAAGCATTAATGCAAAATCGTGCAGGTGCGACAGCTGAAGAAAAAGCAGAATATCAAGTAGGTTTAGCGCGTGAAGCCGCTCGTAATGAACGTGCTGCACAAGGCTATGTTGGTGCATTAACTAAAAATGGGGCTGGCACCTTAACCCTCACCGGTAATAACAGCTTCACTGGTGCAATTACTGTAAATGAAGGTCAACTTTCAGGGTTAAATCAATCCCTTGGTTCGGCACAACAAGTCATCGTAAAACAAGGTGCAACATTGGAAGTGTTACCAAAAGCGGAAGTCACTAAACCAAGTGAGAATGGATTTGTTACCGAAACCTTAACCAGCACCGCGAAAACGGTCACTGCGACAGTGGAAAAAGGTGGTCGTTTCTTACTGAATAATGGTATTGCTAACGTCAATGCAACCTTTGCAGACGGTTCTGTTTTAGTGCCAAATAAATTTGACGAAGAAATTCTGCCTCAATTACAAAAAGATCCACAAAAAGCGGTATCTGTGCAAGGTACAGGCTCATTTGTAGGGGCTGAAAATGCGATAGTTGAAACACCTCGCACTTATGATTTCTTTGCCGTTAAAAATGAAAGTAATGCGAATACGTTGAAAGTGACCGTTCAGAAAAAAGCCCTTTCATCTGCAGCAACGACTGAAAATGAAGTGGCTATCGCCAATGCCTTAGATGCAGCAACAAGCAGTGCAGCATATCAAAGCCTCATTTGGGGAACAAAAGAGAATGCTCGCCAAGCCTTTGCTCGTTTAAGCTATGATGAAGATCTCGCTGCCGAACAACACAATGTGTTAAATGGCTTATTGCTTCGTCAGCAACTTGCCCAACCAGGTGCAGTAAGAGCACAACTTAATACCGGCACACAAATTTGGACAAGTGGCACCTTCACCCACTTCAGCACGGATAGTTTAAGCAGCCATGCGTACAACCAACTTGTGGGTATTGATACAACAATAGATACAAACAAACATTTAGGTGTATTTGTTGGTTCAACACAAAATAGCCACAAAATTGACCGCACTTCGAAAGATCGTGCCGTGCATTTAGGCTTAACGGCTGAACATCGTTTCAACGTGTTAACACCGAAAATTGGATTTATTCAAAGCTGGGGTAAACACGAACAACGTGCTGAATTTGCACAAGGTGTGAAAACCCATAGCCAAACACAAAATGTCTTTGCTGAACTTGCCTACACTGGCTTAAAAGGCGAACATTTTGCGCTTGAACCTTATGCTGGCGTAAGCTATATGCACATCAAAAACAAAGGCGTGACAAAAGGCGAAGTGCAGTTAAAAGACAACAATCGTGATTTAATCGTCACCTCTGTCGGTTTACGTCCATCCATTCCATTTGCAATTGGTGGCGTTCAATTAAATCTATTAGGTGATGTGGCTTATCATCGTTTCCATAAAGATAAAGCCGCTGAAGGCAGCTTGGTTATCAATAATCAAGGCGTAGCAAATCTTTATGGTAAAGAATTGAAAAATGTCGTCACGACAGGTGTGGCATTACAAGCTCAATTTACACCAGTATTGAGTGTGAAAATCGGCTATCAAGGTGCTTACAACCACGATACCAAAGCGAATAATGTTAATGCAGAATTACGTTTCTCATTTTAACGATATTCAATAAGACAAAAAGTGCGGTCAGTTTTAGAGAAGTTTTAAAACTCTTTGAAAATTGACCGCACTTTGTATTAGATACTTTTAGTTATATGCATTTCAGATATCTAAAAACTTAGTCCTACAATGCTCAATTCTAAGGGATATATTTCTGAAACATCTAGCCATTAAAATTCAATTTAATATTTCCATATATATTTCATCCTCAAAGTTATCAATACTAGAAATATCTAAAATACACTCACCAATCCTTTTAACATGAAAACTGAATATAGAACTAAAACCAAACTCATTACTTTTAAAACACAAAAACAAGACACAAGGCTTATTAGGAAAGACTTTATTCCATTTATCCTTGAAAGCATTAACAAAACAAAATGATTCTTTCTTAACATTCTTATGGATGTAATCTTCAATATATATTTTATTAATAGAAAACTCATACCCAGAGAAATCTAAAAATTGTTCTTTAATATTATCAATGGTTATATCATTACTATACTCACCTCTCCATAACCAACTAAAAAAAACACATTTATTTATCTCAACAAACCCCTTATCTAATATGCAAGATAATTCTGTAGATAAATTTTCATGACTACAAACCTCATTAAACGAATCTCTCATTTTTGAATTCATATAAATCATTTTTCCTCCAAAAATAATTTAAACCTTTATCTATATCCCTCTAAAATTGGGTTATTCAATGTTTCTTGTATATAAACCAAAGGTTCACTACCACATTTTGCTATGATTCTTTGCTTTTATTTTCACAACAGAGAATATCACATAAGTATTCGCTGAACCCACTCCAACATTCGCATTTTTAATACTAATAGATAAAAACAAAAGGCATCAATCTGATGCCTTTTAAATTCATTAAATGAACAATTAACGTTCGCTCCAACGTTTTATCAATTAGCGAATCACTTCTTTAGCTTACTTCAAAAATGCCGCATGATAGGCAATATGCTCACCAATAAAACTGGCGATGAAGTAATAGCTATGATCGTAGCCTTTGTGGAAGCGCACATCGATCGGTTGATTTGCCGCACGACAGGTTTCGATAAAATCTTCGGTGCGTAATTGTGTTGGCAAAAACTCATCTTCTAAGCCCTGATCAATACGCATACCTTGCACTTTATAGCCTTGTTGAATGAGTGAGCTGGCATCATATTGCTGCCATTTTTCACGATCTTTCCCTAAATAAGCAGTAAAGGCTTTTTCTCCCCAAGGCACGAGGCTTGGCGATAAAATAGGCGAAAAAGCAGAAACACTTTGATAACGTTCTTGGTTTCGTAGTGCCAATACCAATGCACCGTGCCCGCCCATTGAATGCCCCATAATGGAACGTTTGCCGTTGGTAGGGAAATTTGCTTCAATCAGACCTGGCAATTCATTCAAAATATAATCATACATTTGATAATTCGTCACCCAAGGCTGCTCGGTCGCATTAAGATAAAAGCCCGCACCTTGCCCTAAATCGTAAGCTGCATCGTTCGGCACTTGCTCTCCACGAGGGCTAGTATCAGGCGCAACCACAATCACTTGATGTTCTGATGCATAACGTTGAAAGCCCGATTTGGTAATGAAATTTTGTTCCGTACACGTTAAGCCGGAAAGCCAATAAATCACACCAAGCGGTCGATTTTCCGGATTATTTGGCAAATAGGCGGCAAATTTCATTTCGCATTGAAGCGTTTGGGCATCATGTGCCCAAACTTGTTGCAAACCGCCAAAAATTTGATGTTGTTCAATCAGTTTCATAGCGTACCTTAGTAATGAATAACCGTGCGGATCGATTTACCTTCGTGCATTAACTCAAATGCTTCATTGATTTGATCGAGTGTCATTGTGTGAGTTACAAACGGTTCTAACTGGATGTCACCTTTCATTGAATCTTCCACCATTTTCGGAAGTTCAGAGCGACCTTTCACGCCACCAAATGCCGTGCCTTTCCAAACACGACCTGTTACCAACTGGAACGGACGAGTTGAAATTTCTTGTCCAGCACCCGCTACACCGATGATAATGGATTGTCCCCAACCACGGTGTGCACTTTCTAATGCTTGACGCATTACGTTTACATTGCCGATACATTCAAAGGTATGGTCAATGCCCCATTTATTGATGTCTAACAACACATCTTTAATCGGTTTATCGTAATCGTTAGGGTTTAAACAATCCGTTGCACCAAACTGTTTTGCCAACTCGAATTTTGCAGGATTGGTATCGATAGCAATAATACGACCCGCTTTAGCTTGACGTGCACCTTGCACCACAGCTAAACCAATCGCTCCCAAGCCAAACACCGCAACAGAGTCACCTTCTTGCACTTTTGCTGTATTATGTACCGCACCAATACCTGTGGTAACGCCACAGCCAAGTAAACATACTTGTTCGTGGTTCGCTTCTGGGTTGATTTTCGCCAGTGACACTTCTGCAACAACAGAATATTCACTAAAGGTTGAACAGCCCATATAATGATAGATTGGCTGACCTTGATAAGAAAAACGCGTCGTGCCGTCCGGCATTAAACCTTTACCTTGTGTATCACGCACTGAGACGCATAAGTTGGTTTTACCTGAACGACAAAACTCACATTCACCACATTCTGCGGTGTAAAGCGGAATAACGTGATCACCTGGTTTTACGCTTAACACGCCTTCGCCCACAGCAACGACTACACCGGCACCTTCGTGCCCAAGCACTACTGGGAATACGCCTTCAGGATCACTTCCTGATAATGTAAATGCATCAGTATGGCACACGCCCGTGTGAGTGTTGCGGATTAACACTTCGCCTTTGCGTGGCATTTCTACGTCGATTTCTACAATTTGTAAAGGTTGATTTGGGGCGAATGCCACCGCTGCTCGAGATTTGATCGTTGAATTGATTTGTTTAATTTCCATTGTTTTTCCTCTTAATTCATTGACAAAGTTGCCTTGCCTAAGCAAGATAGTAATAGTTTATACTTTAGAGCTCACTCTAAGGCAAGAGTTTTTTGCAACTTTTTATTTGGAAGGAAGGGAAATGACTTACACCACAGCTAAAGCTGCCGAAAAAATCGGTATTTCTGCCCACACTTTACGCTTTTACGACAAAGAGGGCTTATTGCCTAACGTTGGACGCGATGAACACGGTAATCGCCGTTTTACAGATAACGACTTGCAATGGTTGAGTTTATTACAATGCTTGAAAAATACAGGCATGAGCTTAAAAGACATCAAACGCTTCGCTGAATGCACCACTATTGGCGACGATACCATTGACGAACGCCTTGCATTATTTGAAAGCCAAACAGAAAATGTGAAGCGCCAAATTGCCGAATTAAAACGCTATCTAAACTTGCTGGAATACAAGTTAGCATTTTATCAAAAAGCCAAAGCATTAGGCTCGGTGGAAGCCGTGAATTTGCCACAGATTCCTGAAACGACTTAAGTTAAGAGTTTGGTTCAACTTTTTGGGTGCAGGTCAAAATTGACCGCACTTTATACCAAGAAATAATGCAAAAAGTGCGGTTAGGTTCTCTGGTGTTTTTGTTTAAAGGTTTAAGATCCAGCGTAAACAATTAATTATTTACACACATTATCTTGTTACTTGAAACTCCTTCTACCATAAAGAAAAAAAATAAAGTAACCACTTGATACAAATAATGTCATTTTTATTAAAAATGAGAGGTTCTTTATACCAAAATCAATCTATTCTAGCTCAAAAATAGATATTGAATTATCAATATTATAAAGCAATCTACCAACTATTAACGATAATAATGAAAAAGAGACTCCAATAAAAATAGAAAATAGAATATCTAGTATTAGCCTTTTCATTACTTACTTCCTCTTTGATACTCATTACAAGTACGATTAAAAACATTCTGATTCTAGGAGTGTATGCAGCTCATTTTAATAATACTTTATATTCATCTATAAAAACAAAAGGCATCAACGTGATGCCTTTTCAATTCATTAACATGAAAAATTAACGTTCATTCCAACGTTTGATTGATTCACGAATCACTTCTTTCGCTTCTTCTACATCGCCCCAGTGAGTCACTTTCGTTGAACCTGGTTTTTTCAATGCTTTGTAGTTATTGAAGTGGAATTCAATTTGTTTGATTAATTGCGCTGGCACATCTGCAAGGCTGTTGTATGCATTGCCGGTATCGCGGTCATCTGCTGGCACACAAACGATTTTATCGTCCACTTCGCCATCATCGACGAATTTCATTACACCGATAACTTTTGCTTCAAGGAATACACCAGTTGCAAGTGGTTGACGAGTTAATAATAAAACGTCTAACTCATCGCCATCTTCGTCTAAAGTTTGTGGAATGAAACCATAGTTAGTTGGTTTTGCGAAGATCGCTGGCTCAACACGGTCTAATTGGAATGCCGCAACTTTACGGTTCCATTCGATTTTGTGGCAGCTACCTTCTGGAATTTCATTTACCACATTGATAATGCCGGCATCTACATCGCCTGGCGTTAAAATTTGATTAAAATCAGCCATTGTTTTTCCTTTTTTTGATTACGTTAAAAACTTTCAGAGTATAGCAGTTTTTAGTCGATAAAAAAACATGCGAAAAACATCCTCAAAACTGACCGCACTTTCCCGTCAGCCTGACAAAAAAAACGATTGCGCAAACGTTTACTTTTAAATAATTTGCTATAAAATAGCACGTCTTTTTTTGATTATTAACCTAGGGGACTTTATGTCAAGTTTAGAAAAAACCTTTGAACTCAGCAAACGCGGTTCAACGGTTCGTCAAGAAATCATCGCGGGTTTAACCACCTTCTTAGCCATGGTGTATTCCGTGATTGTTGTGCCTAAAATGCTTGGTGATGCAGGCTTTCCGGCTGAATCAGTGTTTATCGCAACCTGTTTAGTAGCAGGTCTTGGTTCGATTTTAATCGGCTTTTGGGCAAATGCGCCAATGGCGATTGGCTGTGCCATTTCACTAACTGCTTTCACTGCATTTAGCTTAGTCATTGGGCAAGGTGTTTCTATTCCTGTGGCATTAGGTGCCGTATTCCTCATGGGTTTGGTGTTCACCTTAATTTCGGCAACAGGTATTCGTTCATGGATTTTACGTAATCTACCGTCAAGCATTGCACACGGTGCGGGGATCGGGATCGGCTTATTCTTACTTTTAATCGCCGCAAATGGCGTAGGCTTAGTGGTCGGCAACAAAGCGGGTTTACCGGTTAAATTAGGTGATTTCACTTCGTTCCCTGTGATGATGTCTTTAATTGGCCTTGCATTCATTATCGGCTTAGAAAAAATGAAAGTGAAAGGCGGGATTTTATGGGTCATCATCGCGATTACTATCGTAGGTTTAATCTTCGATCCAAACGTCACATTCAATGGCCAAATCTTCAAAATGCCAACCTTTGGTGAAAACTCACTTTTCTTACAATTAGATTTACAAGGTGCATTACAACCTGCCATTTTACCCATTGTCTTTGCGTTAGTGATGACTGCCGTATTTGATGCAACAGGTACTATTCGTGCCGTTGCAGGACAAGCGGACTTATTAGATAAAGACGGACAAATCATCAACGGCGGTAAAGCCTTAACCTCTGACTCTGTAAGTAGCTTATTCTCAGGCTTATTCGGTACTGCTCCAGCCGCCGTTTATATCGAATCAGCAGCAGGGACAGCCGCAGGCGGTAAAACGGGTATCACCGCTATCATCGTCGGCGTATTATTCTTATTAATGTTATTCTTCCAACCACTTGCATTCTTAGTGCCTGGTTATGCAACTGCACCGGCGTTAATGTATGTAGGCTTATTAATGCTAAGCAATGTAAGCAAATTAGACTTCGATGATTTCGTGGGCGCAATGAGCGGATTAGTTTGCGCGGTATTCATCGTGCTAACTGCAAACATCGTAACCGGTATCATGCTTGGCTTTGCGGCATTAGTGATTGGCCGAATCGTGAGTGGTGATGTGAAAAAACTCAACATCGGCACGATTATCATCGCCATTGTCCTTGTCGCATTCTATGCTGGCGGTTGGGCGATTTAATTAAATACAATTTTGATAAGGCGAACGAATGGTTCGCCTTTTTTATTTCTAGCCTAAAAAACAATCGAAAAACCAACCGCACTTTTACTTTACAAATCCCTAAATCCGCCTAAAATACAGGCCTTTAATACGGCTTGCCAAAAGCAAGCTACTGACTTGAAATCAGACAAGAGAATATTATGACAACCCCATTTAAACCTGAATTACTCTCCCCTGCGGGCTCCCTTAAAAACATGCGTTACGCCTTCGCGTATGGCGCGGATGCCGTTTATGCAGGCCAACCACGTTACAGCTTACGTGTACGTAACAATGAATTTAATCATGCCAATTTAAAAATCGGGATTGATGAAGCCCATGCACTTGGCAAAAAATTCTATGTGGTCGTAAACATTGCACCGCATAACTCCAAACTCAAAACCTTTATCAAAGATTTACAACCTGTGATCGACATGGGCCCTGATGCCTTAATTATGTCTGACCCAGGCTTAATCATGTTGGTGCGTGAAAACTTCCCTGATATTGATATTCACCTTTCTGTACAAGCGAATGCGGTAAACTGGGCGACCGTCAAATTCTGGAAGCAAATGGGGTTAACTCGTGTGATTTTATCGCGCGAATTATCAATCGAAGAAATCGCTGAAATTCGCCAACACGTGCCAGATATCGAACTCGAAATTTTCGTACACGGTGCGTTATGTATGGCGTATTCTGGTCGTTGCTTACTTTCTGGCTATATCAACAAACGCGACCCGAACCAAGGTACTTGCACCAATGCTTGCCGTTGGGAATACAAAATGGAAGAAGGCACTACGGATGAAGTGGGCAACATCGTGCCAAAAATCGATCCAGCTCAACAAATCGAAGTGAAAAATGTGGCGCCAACCTTAGGTGAAGGTGCGGTAACGGATAAAGTTTTCCTTTATACCGAATCACAAAAGCCAGATGAGCAAATGACCGCGTTTGAAGATGAGCACGGCACCTACTTTATGAACTCAAAAGATCTACGTGCAGTACAACACGTGGAAAAATTGGCCGCACTTGGCGTCCATTCTTTAAAAATTGAAGGTCGTACTAAATCCTTCTATTACTGTGCAAGAACGGCACAAGTTTACCGCAAAGCCATTGATGATGCGGCAGCAGGCAAACCATTTGATGAAAGCTTAATGGATACGTTGGAATCCCTTGCTCATCGTGGTTATACCGAAGGTTTCTTACGTCGTCATACGCACGATGAATACCAAAATTACGAATACGGCTACTCTATCTCTGAACGCCAACAATTTGTCGGTGAATTTACCGGTAAACGTAATGAACAAGGTATGGCTGAAGTGGCGGTAAAAAATAAATTCTTGCTTGGTGATGAAGTGGAAATGATGACACCACAAGGCAATATTGTCTTTAAGATTGAAAAAATGCTCAATCGCAAAAACGAAAATGTGGAAGCAGCACTCGGCGATGGCCATTTTGTCTTTTTAGATGTGCCACAAGACATCCAACTTGATTATGCATTGTTGATGCGTAACTTGGTCAACACCAATACACGCAATCCACACAATTGACTTGTTAAAAAATTGTTGCATTTATTAACAAATTCGCTATAATGCGCTCCATACCTGATTTGTTAATTCAACAACTCATAGTATGACTCCAAATATTTTGCCCTTTCACCTTTTTGAAAGGGCTTTTTTTCTTGTTCTTTCCTCCGAATAGCTCTAGACTATGCCCCATTTTTAGCTTTCATGATTTACAATTATGCGTGTTTCTGACTTTCATTTTGACTTACCTGATGAGCTCATTGCTCGTTATCCTAAAGAAGATCGCTCTTCTTGCCGTTTGCTACAACTCAATGGTGAAAATGGGGAGATATCTCACCGCACTTTTACTGATGTATTAGATTTAATCGATGAAGGGGATTTGTTGATTTTTAACAATACGCGCGTGATCCCTGCTCGTATGTTTGGTCGTAAAGCCAGTGGTGGAAAAATTGAAGTGTTGGTGGAACGTGTTTTAAGTGAACATCATTTCTTAGCGCATATTCGTTCGTCAAAAGCTCCGAAAGAAGGTGCTGAATTATTTTTAGGTGAAGATAAACTCGGTGAAAATAATGGCGTAAAAGCCATTATGATTGGTCGTCAAGATGCACTTTTTGAAGTGGAATTAGCGGATAAAAACCGCAATGTACTTGATGTGTTGCAAGAAATCGGTCATATGCCTTTGCCGCCTTATATTGATCGCCCAGATGAAGAAGCGGATCAAGAATGCTATCAAACCGTGTATAACAAAGTGCCTGGTGCAGTCGCGGCACCGACGGCAGGCTTGCATTTTGATGATGAACTTTTACAAAAACTACACGAAAAAGGTGTTAATTTTGAATTTGTGACTTTGCACGTGGGCGCAGGCACATTCCAACCTGTACGTGTTGAAAACATTGAAGATCACATTATGCATGCAGAATATGTGGAACTTTCTCAAGAAGTCTGCAATGCGATTATTGAAACGAAGAAAGCGGGTAAACGTGTCATTGCGGTAGGCACAACATCGGTGCGTTCTGTCGAAACCGCTGCTCTATCGGCAGAAGAAAATGGTAATCCAGATTTAATTGAACCTTATTTTTCAGATACATCCATTTTTATTTACCCGGGTAAATCCTTCCGTGTGGTGGATGCGTTAATTACCAACTTCCACTTACCAGAAAGTACATTGATTATGTTGGTATCTGCCTTCGCAGGCTTTAGCCACACTATGAACGCCTATAAAAGTGCGGTCGAAAATCGCTACCGTTTTTTCAGTTATGGCGATGCGATGTTCATTACCAAAAATCCCAATGTGAAAGGCTTAGAATAAGTGGTTTGACTTATTTTCAACCAACTCATAAAATACCTATCAAGAAGCCTGTACTAACAGGCTTTTTTATTGAACAACAACCTACGAACTGTTTATTCGTTGAGGAAAGAAAATGAAATATGAATTAGATAAAACCAGCGGTAGTGCTCGTCGTGGTCGCTTGGTGTTTGAACGTCCACAAGGCACGTTCAGCGTAGAAACCCCCGCATTTATGCCAGTGGGTACTTATGGCACCGTAAAAGGCATGACGCCTGAAGAAGTACGTGCGACAGGTGCAGAAATTTTATTGGGTAATACCTTCCATTTATGGCTTCGTCCAGGTCAAGAAGTCATGCGTAAACACGGTGATTTACATGACTTTATGCAATGGCATCGTCCGATTTTGACTGACAGTGGCGGCTTCCAAGTATTTAGTTTAGGTAAATTACGTAAAATCACCGAAGAAGGCGTGAAATTCCAAAATCCAATTAATGGTGAGCGCATTTTCCTTTCGCCTGAAAAATCCATGGAAATTCAATATGATTTAGGGTCTGACATCGTGATGATTTTCGATGAATGTACGCCTTATCCTGCAACTTTCGATTATGCGAAAAAATCCATGGAAATGTCTCTTCGTTGGGCAAAACGCAGCCGCGATCGCTTTGATGAATTAGGCAATAAAAATGCCCTATTCGGTATTATCCAAGGCGGCGTATTTGAAGAATTACGTAAAGTATCATTAGAAGGCTTAGTCAATATTGGCTTTGACGGTTACGCGGTGGGCGGTTTAGCGGTAGGCGAACCAAAAGAAGACATGCACCGTATTTTAGAATACATCTGCCCACAAATCCCTGCAGACAAACCGCGTTATTTAATGGGCGTGGGTAAACCTGAAGATTTAGTGGAAGGCGTACGTCGTGGTATTGATATGTTTGACTGTGTAATGCCAACCCGTAACGCTCGTAACGGTCATTTATTCGTGACAGACGGCATTGTCAAAATCCGTAATGCAAAATACCGTGATGATACTAGCCCGTTAGATCCAGAATGTGATTGCTACACCTGTAAAAACTATACCAAAGCGTATTTATATCATTTAGATAAGTGTGGTGAAATTTTAGGTGCGCGCTTAAATACCATTCACAATTTACGCTATTATCAACGTTTAATGGCGGAAATTCGTCAAGCTATCGAAGACGATCGTTTTGATGATTTTGTGGTGGAATTCTATGCTCGTATGGGCAAACCTGTTCCACCATTACAGTTAGATCCTACTCAATCTTCTGAAACACAATTATCAGAATAACACATGCAAAGTGCGGTCAAAAATGACCGCACTTTTTAACAAAGGAAACCTTATGCAAATCCTTGAACCTCAACAATTTGCCACTTGGAATGAGCCGATTGATATGCTTTATGCTTGTCATAGCAAAGTGAAACGCTTTTGCAAACAGCTCACCATTCTTCCAGGCTACTTAGAAAAAAATGGCGTGAATCAAGCCGTATTAAATGATGTAAAAACCATTTTGCAGTATTTTAATCATGCGGCGCCCCTTCATCATGATGATGAAGAAAAAGACTTTTTCCCTGCTTTAATTGAAAAAGCACCTCAAGCGAAAGAATCGGTGGATGAATTAGAACGACAACACGTTACCTTGCATGAAAATTGGACAAAACTTTCTGAGCAACTAGAAGAATTGATTGCAGAGAAACGTACTGATGTAGATGAAAGACTGATTACGCTGTTTGTAGCGAGCTATGATAGACATCTTGCCCTTGAAGAGCCGCTATTTGAGCTTGGTAAGCAATATTTATCCGCAGAACAACTCACAGCTATGGGCAAAATTATGTTTGCTCGTCGTCAAGCTTAAATCATGAAATATCAATTAAATTTGACCGCACTTTCCTGCCCAATTCCGCTTTTAACGGCGAAGAAAGCTTTGGCAAATTTAGCGCCAAATGATGAATTAGTTTTGCAATTAAATCGTCAAAGTGCGGTAGAAAATTTTGTTGTTTTTTGTGAAGAAAATCAATGTGAATTAGTGGATCAACATTGGCTTTCCGAGCAAATCTTCGAAGTTTGCTTGAAAAAAATCAATTAATCCTAAAATTCTAGTTGTTATTGCCTTCATCGGCTTTTACTGAATGCCGTTTTATGGTATTTTACGCACACTTTTAACTTTTCATTTATAAGGAAAACACAATGGAAGCACAAAGCCCAATGTCCACGTTATTTATTTTCGTGATCTTCGGTTTAATTTTTTATTTTATGATTTACCGTCCACAAGCGAAACGTAACAAAGAACACAAAAAATTAATGTCTGAATTAGCGAAAGGCACTGAAGTATTAACCGCTGGTGGTTTGATTGGTAGAATCACCAAAGTCACTGAAGGTGCTGAAATTGTTATCGCGTTAAACGATACTACTGAGATCACGATTAACCGTAACTACATCGTTTCAGTATTACCGAAAGGTTCTGTAAAATCTCTCTAATTTAAATTCCTAAAGGGAAAACTATGTTAAATCGTTACCCATTATGGAAGAATCTAATGGTGATCCTTGTGGTCGCCATTGGTGCTTTATACTCTCTTCCAAATATCTATGGTGAAGATCCAGCGGTGCAAATTTCCGGTACTCGCGGACAACAAGCAGACACCACCGCATTAACTGAAGTACAAAATGTACTGAAAGAAAATAACCTTCCAACTAAATCTATCGTTCTTGAAAATGGCTCTATTCTTGCCCGTTTCAATAACACAGATGACCAACTTCTTGCCAAAGATAAAATTGCAGAAAAACTAGGCAACAACTACACCACGGCATTAAACCTTGCACCGGCAACACCAGCTTGGTTAAGCAGCATTGGGGCTAACCCGATGAAATGGGGTTTGGACTTACGTGGTGGCGTACGCTTCTTAATGGAAGTGGACATGAATTCTGCGCTTGCTAAACGTCAAGAACAGTTACAAGACACATTACGCAACGAATTACGTAAAGAAAAAATTCAGTTTACGGCGATTAAAAATGGCGACAAATTTGGTACAACGGTCACATTAGAAAACGCAGACCAAATGTCAAAAGCAGCGCGTATTATTCGTCAGTTACACCCAACATTAGACGTGTCTGACATTGGTGACAACACCTTAAACCTTGCCCTTTCTGAAGCGGCATTAACAGAATCACGTAACTTAGCGATCGAGCAAAACTTAACGATTTTACGTAAACGTGTCGCTGAATTAGGCGTAGCTGAAGCGGTTATCCAACGTCAAGGTGCTGAACGTATCGTAATCGAATTACCGGGTGTTCAAGATACTGCGCGTGCAAAAGAAATCTTAGGGGCAACCGCAACACTTGAATTCCGCATTGTGAATTCGTTGGTGAACCCAGAATCAGCAGCGCGTGGTATGTTGCCTTCTGACACAGAAATCAAATATGACCGTCAAGGTAGACCTGTTGCACTTTACAAACGAGCGGTATTGGGTGGTGAACATATCATCAACTCAAGCTCGGGTTTAGACCAAAACACCAGTACGCCACAAGTAAGTGTGACCTTGGATAGTGAAGGCGGCGAAATCATGTCGCAAACGACCAAGAAATATTACAAAAAACCGATGGCAACCTTGTATGTAGAATACAAAGATAATGGTAAAAAAGACGAAAATGGCAAAACCATTTTAGAGAAAAATGAAGAAGTGATTAACGTCGCAACAATTCAAGGTCGCTTTAGTTCTAACTTCCAAATTACGGGTGTAAGCAGTTCTGCAGAAGCACAAAACCTTTCTATGTTATTAAAATCAGGTGCATTAATCGCGCCAGTGCAAATTGTTGAAGAACGTACAATCGGTCCTTCTCTTGGTGCACAAAACGTAGAACAAGGTATTGATGCAAGCTTTTGGGGCTTAATTGCCGTCATAGTCTTCATGCTGATTTACTATAAAATCTTCGGTATTATCGCAAGCTTCGCCTTGGTGATTAATATCGTTTTATTAGTCGGTTTGATGTCTATCCTACCTGGTGCAACACTCACCATGCCAGGGATTGCGGGTATCGTATTAACACTGGGGATGTCGGTGGATGCCAACGTACTTATTTTTGAGCGTATCAAAGAAGAGATTCGTAATGGTCGTCCAATTCAGCAAGCCATTAACGAAGGTTATAACGGTGCATTCACCTCTATCTTCGATGCGAACTTAACCACAATTTTAACGGCAATCATTCTTTATGCTGTGGGTACCGGTCCTATTCAAGGCTTCGCGGTAACCCTTGCATTAGGTGTGGCAATTTCAATGTTTACAGCGATTACTGGAACACGTGCTATCGTGAACTTCCTATACGGCGGTAAACGTCTTGAAAAATTATCAATTTAGGTAGGATAAGATGAGATTATTTGCAAAAGATAAAAACGGACATTTTATCCGTGAAGTGAATGGGATTAAATTGCCATTCCCTCTCACTGAATTTATGAAAGTGAGATTTGTAGGGTATGCATTTTCCGCAATTTTAATGGCGATTTCCCTCTTCTTCATTGTGACAAAAGGCTTCAACTGGGGCTTGGATTTTACCGGTGGTGTGGTATTTGATACTCACTTCTCACAACCGGCTGATTTAGAGAAAATCCGTAGCACATTAAATCAAAATGGTATTGCAAGTCCAATTGTACAAACAACGGGTTCTGTACAAGACGTGATGATCCGCTTACCAGCTGATAATAACGATTCTGCTATTGGTGATCACGTTAAAAGCATGCTCCAAACGATTGACCCTAATATTCATATTAACAGTATCGAATTCGTCGGTCCAAACGTTGGTGAAGAACTGGCTCAAGGTGCGGTTTATGCCACCCTTGCGACCTTGGCAATGATGTTAATTTACGTGGGTTCACGTTTTGAATGGCGTTTAGGTTTTGGTGGTATTGCCTCACTTGCGCATGACGTGGTGATTACACTCGGTGTATTCTCTGCATTACAAGTCGAAATGGATTTAACCTTCGTGGCGGCGATTCTTTCCGTTGTAGGTTATTCTATCAACGATAGTATCGTGGTATTCGACCGTGTGCGTGAAAACTTCCGTAAAATTCGCCGTGTAGAAACCATCGATATTATTGATATTTCCTTAACGCAAACCTTATCGAGAACCATCATGACATCTCTCACAACGCTTCTTGTTGTGATTGCCTTGTTCTTCTTTGGTGGTCCATCAATTCATAACTTCTCATTAGCGTTATTAATTGGTATCGGTTTTGGTACTTATTCATCAATCTTTATCGCGATTGCGATTGCTTATGATATCGGCCTACGCCGTGAACATATGATTCCACCAAAAGTAGATAAGGAAGTAGATGATTTACCTTAATCTATTAAACATCTGATAAAAAGAAAGCCACCATAACGGTGGCTTTCTTATTGCTAAAATTATGACATTTTATGACCGCACTTTAGTCGTTTACATCACCTAATAAAGCCGCATATTTCTTCGTTGATTCAGAGCTTTCCAAGGTAATTTTAAACGCCATTGTTAGCGGCACTGAAAGTAACATACCGACTGTACCGAGTAACCATCCCCAGAAAAGCAACGAAAAGAATACGACCAAGGTAGAAAGCCCTAAGGTTTTTCCCATCATTTTTGGTTCAATAATATTACCAATCACAATATTTGATGCAATGATACCAACTGTCACGCCCATACCCACACCAAATCCATTCAGCAATAATGCTTGAACAATAATCGGCACGGCTGCAATAATCGAACCAATATTTGGAATGTAATTTAATAGGAAGCTTAAGGTTGCCCATAAAATCGCATATTGGACATCCATTACATCCAACAAAATCCACGTCGAGACGCCGGTAAGCAGACTAATCACCGTTTTCACACCAAGATAACTAATCACACCGTCTAAAATACGATCGATGTGATGTTCTTCCGCGACAACATCATGTTCATTATCACTTAAAACTAAAGCAAGTTTATGCTTCATGGTTGGCGCTTCAAGCAGCATAAAAATCACCGCTAAGATCAACACAAAAACATTCGTCACCACGCCAGAAAAGTTTAATAATAAACGGCTCACAAAGTTCATGATCACACTTGGATCAAAATGCTCCATAATGGCTTCGCGAGAAATCACAATCGGCAATTTCAGTTTTTGAGCTAACGCCATGACGTCATTTATACGCTCTGAAAGTAGCACTTGATATTGCGGAATAGAACGTGTGAATTCCTGCACGCTGCTGTTAATTAATCCCGCCAGGAAAAAGAATACGATTAAAATTAAGATAAACAACAAGGCTATGGCGATGCCATGTGGCACTTTGCGTTGTGTCATCGCTTTAATTACCGGCGAACAAATAATGGCGATAAATAATGCCAATAAAAAAGGCACGACAATCTCCGCCGCCAATTTAATTCCCGCAAATACAATCACTAAAGCTGCCATTGCGACTAAAGTGCGGTTAAAATTTAAGTTTTTTTCCACTAAATGGCTTCCTCATTTTCTTCGCCTGTACGAACACGGATCACGCGTTCTACATCATAAACAAAGATCTTCCCATCACCGATTTTCCCTGTTTGGCAAGTTTCAACAATGGTTTCAAGACATTGTTCAAGTAAATCATCCGGCACGACAATTTCCATTTTCACTTTAGGTAGAAAATCCACCATATATTCCGCACCGCGATAAAGCTCTGTATGCCCTTTTTGGCGGCCAAAACCACGGACTTCAGTCACGGTCATTCCGCTAATACCGATATCAGATAAATTTTCACGCACATCATCTAATTTAAATGGCTTAATAATGGCTTCGATTTTTTTCATCTTATTTCTCCAAATTTTCACGGCGCGCGGCTTTCGGGCGGAAGCTTGTAATCACTTCAGGTTTGGTATCAATATAAATACCATCAATTAATTGCAAACAGTAAGGCACTGCACTAAAAATCCCTTTCACTAAGACTTTGCCTTGTTCATCTTTCACGCCTTCTAAGGTTTCTTTGATGGCTTTTGGTTGACCAGGTAAATTCAAGATGAGACTGTTTTTACGAATCACACCAACTTGACGAGATAGAATCGCTGTTGGCACAAAATGTAAACTCACTTGACGCATTTGCTCACCAAATCCAGGCATTTCACGATCGGCTACTGCTAACGTGGCATCAGGTGTCACATCACGTTTTGCCGGACCTGTACCGCCCGTTGTGAGCACTAAATGACAATGGTGCTCATCCACTAATTCTTTCAAAGTTTGTTCGATTAATGGTTGCTCATCTGGAATTAATCGCGTTTCCACTTCAAAAGGGTCTACCAACGCTTGCTCTAACCATTGTTGTAATTCTGGAATCCCTTGATCTTGATACACACCACTTGATGCACGATCTGATACTGAAACCAAACCAATTTTTAAAAGTGCGGTCATTTTTTTCCTCATTTTTATACGCAATACACAGCGTCATTCTACCCTATTTTATCTTTTACCAAAGCATAAAAAAGCCATTTAGCTTTCACTAAATGGCTTTTCATTTTACAAATTATTGTCTGGCTTGAACTTTGCCATCCACATAATCCACTGTGACTACTTTACCTGGTAATAATTGACCAGATAGAACTTGTTGTGCCAAGCTGTTTTCGATCTCTTGTTGGATTGCACGTTTTAATGGACGCGCCCCATAAATTGGGTCGTAACCCACTTCACCAATGAAATCTAATAAAGCTTCAGTAAACACTAATTCGTAACCACGAGTTTCCATACGTTTTGCTAAACGTTCTAATTGGATGCTTGCAATCGCACGGATGTTGTCTTTACCAAGTGGGTGGAATACCACAGTTTCGTCAATACGGTTGATGAATTCCGGACGGAAATGTTGGCTCACCACTGACATCACTAAGGCTTTCATTTCGCCATAGCTTTCGTCTTTGCTACCTTGGATCAAATCAGAACCCAAGTTAGAGGTCATAATCACCACGGTGTTACGGAAGTCCACAGTACGACCTTGACCATCAGTTAAACGACCATCATCCAATACTTGTAACAAGATATTGAATACATCCGCATGGGCTTTTTCCACTTCATCAAGCAAAATCACCGAATATGGACGACGACGAACTGCTTCAGTTAAGTAACCACCTTCTTCATAGCCTACGTAGCCTGGAGGTGCACCCACTAAACGAGATACGCTGTGTTTTTCCATAAACTCTGACATATCGATACGCACCATCGCATCTTCACTGTCAAAGAGGAATTTTGCTAAGGTTTTGCAAAGCTCTGTTTTACCTACACCCGTTGGCCCTAAGAACAAGAATGAACCAATTGGACGGTTTGGATCAGAAAGCCCTGCACGGCTACGACGAATTGCGTTCGCGACGGCATCAACTGCTTCTTCTTGACCGATCACACGTTTGTGCAATTCTTCTTCCATACGTAAGAGTTTTTCTTTCTCTCCTTCCATCATTTTGGAAACAGGAATACCCGTTGCTTTAGAAAGTACTTCCGCAATTTCTTCATCTGTCACACGATAGCGTAATAGGCTCATTTCTTTGCCTTCACCGGTTTCAGCGGCTGCAAGTTGTTTTTCCAATTCAGGAATACGACCATATTGAAGCTCAGACATTTTGCTTAAATCGCCAGCACGACGCGCTTGTTCCATTTCGGTTTTCGCTGCATCTAACGCTTGTTTGATGTGTTGAGAACCGGAAAGCGCCGCTTTTTCTGATTTCCAGACTTCTTCAAGTTCAGCATATTCACGTTCTTTGTCAGAAAGTTCTTTTTCTAACATGTCTAAACGTTTACGGCTTGCTTCGTCTTCTTCTTTTTGTAATGCCTGTTGTTCCAATTTTAATTGGATGATACGGCGCTCAAGACGATCGAGCGGCTCAGGTTTAGAGTCAATTTCCATACGGATGCTAGAAGCGGCCTCATCGATTAAGTCGATAGCTTTATCCGGCAATTGACGATCGGAAATATAACGATGCGAAAGTGTTGCTGCTGCCACGATTGCCGGGTCAGTAATATCTACATGGTGATGGATCTCATAGCGCTCTTTCAAACCACGTAAGATCGCGATGGTATCTTCTACACTTGGTTCATCTACAAAGACTTTTTGGAAACGACGTTCAAGCGCCGCATCTTTCTCGATATATTGACGATATTCGTCTAACGTTGTTGCACCCACACAGTGTAATTCACCACGAGCTAAACTTGGTTTTAATAAGTTACCTGCATCCATCGCACCGTCAGTTTTACCTGCACCAACCATGGTATGGATTTCATCAATAAAGAGGATCACGCGGCCTTCTTCTTTTGCAAGTTCATTTAATACCGCTTTTAAACGTTCTTCAAATTCACCACGATATTTTGCACCTGCAATCAAGGCCCCCATATCTAAAGAAAGGACTCGTTTATTTTTCAAGCCTTCTGGCACTTCACCATTGACAATACGTTGTGCCAACCCTTCCACGATAGCGGTTTTACCTACACCAGGCTCACCGATTAATACTGGGTTGTTTTTGGTACGACGTTGCAATACTTGAATGGCTCGACGAATTTCTTCATCACGACCAATAACCGGGTCGAGTTTGCCACTCTCAGCACGAGCAGTTAAATCAATCGTATATTTTTCAAGAGCTTGTCTACTTTCTTCTGCATTTTGATCGTTCACGCTTTGTCCTCCGCGAATATGTTGAATCGCTTGTAAAATTTGTTCTTTTTTCGCACCACATTTTTTCAAAATGTCATTTAATGCGCCTCGCTCTTCAAGCGCAGCTAATAAGAACAATTCACTGGAAATAAATTTATCTTGGTTTTGTTGAGCTAATTTGTCACATAAATTCAATAAGTTAAGTAATTGACGGGAAATTTGCACATCACCGCCATTACCCGACACTTGTGGCAATTTATTCAATTCGGCATTTAATTCATTACGCAATAATGCCACGTTCACGCCACTGGTCGTTAAAATTGGTGCAATTGAACCGTCTTGTTGATTTAAAAGTGCGGTCAATAAATGCACTGGTTCGATAAACTGATTATCTTTACCTAGCGCCAATGATTGTGCTTCACTGAGTGCTTGTTGAAATTTTGTGGTAAATTTTTCAATATTCATATGCTTATCTTCTCCTGATTAAATTCTTGGGGTCATCCCCTTTACGAGTTATTAAATAAGACCCTTTTTTGGTATTTCAAGAGAAAAAATCAACAATTTTTAATTTTTTCTATCAAACTTTACTTCTTGATAGGTTTAAGCGACTAAGATTTGATGAAGTGGCACATCCCACGCTTCTGTTGGAAGCTGTTCGACTTGCTGACATTGATGGGCTAATCCCACAGGAATAAAAGAAGCATTTTGCCAATTTTGTAAGGTACGGTCATAAAAACCACCGCCCATGCCAAGACGATTCCCTTGTTTATCAAAAGCGACAAGTGGCGTAAAAAGAATATCTAATTCCTCTAAAGGCAATACGTTTTGCACATTGAGTTTTGGCTCCCAAATGCCAAATTTATTTTTCAGCATTGGTGTATCTGGCAAATAACGTAAGAACAAAAGATGATTAGGATTGAAAGGGTGCAATACCGGCAAATAAACGTGTTTATCTTGTGCCCAAAGGGTTTTAATAAGTTTATCTGTGGAGATTTCACCATCAAAGGAAACATACAAGGCAATATGCTGCGCATTTCGTTCTTCAATTAATGCAAGGGCTTGTTGAGTGATGGAATCTTCCGCCTGTTGTTGCTGAAGTGCGGTCAAATTTGCTCGTGTTTTACGAATTTGTTGACGGAGTTGATTGCGAAGCGCTTGCTGTGTTGATTTCATTCGATTAGAAAGAATGGATTTTAAAGGAAGGTCCCAGAGTGCCGCTACGAGTAGTAGTCCTTGAACCCGACGGTCCAAGGAAACCGGTAAGGCCATTTTTAGGTTTCTTTAGTCCAATGACAAAGTCAAAGGTCAAGCCTACACACCAATGGCGGGAAACCGATTTATAAAGTTCTAAGTATCGGCTCAGGGACATAACCCATCCACGAACACCCCAGGAAATCTTTTAAATTTATACTAGCTCAATTTGATTAGTTTGACTAGCCTTTATTTGAATAATTTTGCTTATTCAAGCTCGTCCCACAAGGGGCGAGAATTATTTTTTAACCGGTTGAGTTAAATCAGATTCTTCCGGTTTTTTCACTTCCGCAAATTGTTTATCTTTATTCGCATCGATAACTTGCTGAGTTTGGTTCGCTAATTGTTGTAAACCCATTTTCTCGTATGCCTCTTTCATTAAGAATAAACCTTCGTAAGTCGCTTTGGCATCTGGATATTGTTGTAACATACCCACTACACGGTTTGCTACAGCTACCCATGCATCACGTTTTGCATAGAATTTAGCAATTTCTAATTCATGACGTGCTAATGAGTCTTTGATATACGCCATACGTGCTACTGCATCTTGTGAATATGGACTATTTGGGAACGCACGCACTAAGCTTTGGAAGTTTGAAAACGCGGTTTTCATTGATGTTGTTTCACGCGTTGCACGATCGATGCCAAAGAAATCTTGGATCATGTTATCAGCCGTTGCTAAGTTTGTTAAACCCGCCATATACACTGCATAGTCACGGTTTGGGCTTTGTGGGAATTGCTGTAAGAAGTTATCTACAGTAACCAACGTTGCTGTGTAATCTTGTGTTTTATAGTTTGCATAAATTAAATCAAGCATTGCTTGTTCTTGGTAAGTACTACCAGGGAAACGCTCTGTCGCTGCTTTTAAATAACGAATCGAGTCAGAATAGCTTCCTTCTTGTAATGCAGCCGCGCCTTTTGCATAAAGCTCATCAACAGAAGCTTGCTCCACTTCTTTATTACCACTGCTGCAAGCTGCAATAGCGAATGAGGTAAGTGCAATAAGCGCGAGAGATTTTATTTTACGCATTCTTTTTTCCTTAATTTTTACGAAAATCAATAAATAAGTTACAATTAACGAATATTGTATAGAACATTACACAATAAGCCAACTTTTTAAATTTTTAGATGGATTTTTTATGCCACAAATGACCTTAACGGCTGAAGTTCAGCCCGAACAAATGGGACTGCGTTTAGACCAAACCCTCGCAGAGTTGTTCCCAGAATATTCCCGTTCGCGTTTAAAAACCTGGATTGAAGCAAAACAGGTAAAAATGAACGGTGAAATTGCCGATATTCCCCGTGCAAAAGTTTATGGCGGAGAGCAAATTGAAATTTCGGTAGAAGTGGAAGATGAAAACCGTTTTGAACCACAAAATATTCCGCTTAATATCGTTTATGAAGATGACGATATTATCGTGATAAACAAACCTAAAGATCTTGTGGTTCACCCTGGTGCGGGCAATCCGGATGGCACGGTACTTAACGCGCTACTCTATCACTATCCACCTATTGCCGAAGTACCGCGCGCAGGAATTGTGCATCGTTTAGATAAAGACACAACGGGTCTCATGGTTGTCGCTAAAACAATTCCAGCCCAAACGAAACTTGTGCGTGATTTACAAAAACGTAAGATTACTCGTGAATATGAAGCCGTCGCCTGTGGCATTATGACCAAAGGTGGCACTGTAGATCAGCCAATGGCTCGTCACGCCACCAAACGCACATTGATGGCGGTTCACCCAATGGGCAAACCGGCTGTGACGCACTATCGCATCATGGAGAATTTCCGTAATTACACCCGCTTACGCTTACGTTTAGAAACAGGCCGTACTCACCAAATTCGTGTGCACATGGCACATATTGCGCATCCACTATTGGGTGATCAAACTTACGGAGGCCGCCCTCGCCCACCTAAAAATGCAAGCGAAGCCTTCACTGAAGTACTACGCAATTTTAAACGCCAAGCCTTACATGCGGTTATGTTGCGTTTAGCTCACCCGATTACAGGAGAAATGATGGAATGGTATGCACCATTGCCAGATGACTTTGTCGAATTACTTCATGCCTTAAAAGCGGATTACCTCGAACACAAAGACGAATTGGATTATTAAGATGAAAACTATTGTTCCAAACTGGAATGTTCCACCACATATCCAAGCTTTTACAACCACTAGAGGAGGTGGTGTAAGCCTGCCGCCTTTCGAGAGTTTCAATTTAGGCGATCATGTCGAGGATGATAAAAGTGCGGTCAAAACTAACCGCACTTTATTGGTCGAAAAATTTAATCTGCCCCACTTTCCATTGTTTTTAACTCAAACACACAGCACTCGTGTAATTACGCTGCCTTATGAGGGCAATGATTTAGAGGCTGATGCAGTTTACACCAATCAACCTAACCAAGTCTGTTTGGTGATGACGGCTGATTGCTTGCCAGTTTTATTCACCAATAAGCAAGGTACTGAAGTGGCTGCGGCACATGCGGGCTGGCGTGGACTCTGTGATGGTGTATTAGAAGAAACAGTGAAATGTTTCCAATCTGCCCCCGAAGAGATTATTGCATGGTTTGGTCCAGCTATCGGCCCTAATGCATTCCAAGTTGGCAAAGAAGTGATTGCGCAATTTATGGCTTTTGACCCGATTGCAGAAACGGCTTTTCGACCCGATCCGAATGAATCAGGAAAATACCTCGGCAATCTTTATCAAATCGCCACACAACGCCTCAATAAATTAGGGATTACCCAAATTTACGGTGGGGAGCATTGCACATTCAATGAAAAAGAGAGCTTCTTTTCCTACCGTCGAGATGGCAAAACAGGTCGAATGGCGAGTCTGATTTGGATAAAAAAATAAACTCATAAATACAACAAACCGCACATTAAAGTGCGGTTTATTTTTGGCTTATTCTGAATAACTTTCGAACCAACTTTCTAAAATCAAGCAAGCAGAAATCCCATCGACTTTACCTTTATTGAGAGCACGATAACCGCCACGTTGGAAAATTTCATCTCGAGCAGAAACCGTCGTTAAGCGCTCATCTTGCAGTTCTACTTTGATACCGAAACGACCATTTAAGCGGTTGGCAAATTTTTTCGCACGAAGTGTTAACTCTTGCTCAGTGCCATCCATATTTAAGGGCAATCCCACCACAATAACATCAGGTTTCCAGTCTTTTAAGCATTTTTCAATAGCATCCCAGTTTGGAATCCCATCTTGCGCTTTAAATGCAGGCAAGGCTTGCGCTGTACCCGTGATACTTTGCCCGACTGCACAACCAATGCTTTTTGTGCCAAAATCAAATGCGATTGCCGTGATGCCCATTAACTATGCCCTACTTGTGAAAAGACAAAATTATGAGGATTAATCCCCAATAATTGATTCGCTGCAGGATAACGATCTTCATAAATCGTTTCAAATAAAATGGTGTCTGAAGCAGGTGCCACTAACCACGCATTATCTGCAATCTCTTGTTCTAACTGTCCTGCGGTCCAACTTGCACAACCGAGAGCCACAAGATATTTTTCGGGCGCATCCTCTGAACCAAAGGTTTCTACAATATCTGCCGAAGTGGTCAGAAACATCTCATCGGTAATTTTATAACTGTGCTCAAATTCTTTCGCAGCTTTCTTATGCAGAATAAAACCACGCTCGGAATGTACTGGGCCACCCGCAAGTACAAGTTCATTGCTAAAAGTGCGGTCATTTTTCATCATAAAATTCATTTTTGAATATAGCTCAGCAATGCTTAAATCAGTGGGCTGATTAATCACTAAGCCCATCGAACCTTGCTCATTATGCTCGCACATATACACCACGGTATTTTGGAAATAATCCTCCAACTGTGGCATCGCAATTAAAAATTGTCCTTGTAAATCCATCA
The DNA here is from genome assembly GCF_001810345.1 of Haemophilus sp. HMSC061E01. NCBI lineage: Bacteria > Pseudomonadati > Pseudomonadota > Gammaproteobacteria > Pasteurellales > Pasteurellaceae > Haemophilus > Haemophilus sp. HMSC061E01. The sequence continues at coordinate 182,585 of NZ_KV800998.1, read as the reverse complement.
TTATCCCAAATCTCCAAAACAAATTTGTAATGCACTAATGGCTGCTAAAGAAGCCGTTTCTGTGCGTAGCACACGCTTTCCTAATAAAATTTCAGTAAATCCTTGTTGTTCAGTTTGTGCGATTTCTTGAGGTGATAAACCACCTTCTGAACCAATAAGCAAACGAACCCCTTCTTTTGGAATGGAAGGCAAGGTTTTAATAGAATATTGGGCTCTTGGATGTAAATTCAATTTCAGTGCACCATCATTTTCTGCACACCAATCTTGCAACTTCATTAACGGACGAATTTCTGGCACAACGTTACGGCCACATTGTTCACAAGCCGCAATAGCAATTTTTTGCCATTGCTGGATTTTCTTATCCATGCGTTCGCCGTCTAGCTTCACGCCACAGCGTTCTGACCATAATGGTGTAATCACGTTCACGCCTAACTCTACAGATTTCTGAATGGTGAATTCCATTCGATCACCACGGGAAATAACCTGCCCTAAGTGAATCGATAAATTCGACTCTTTATCACTCAATTCACAGCCTAGAATTTCCACTTTAACGGCTTTTTTGCTCGCTTCAATAATTTTTGCCGGATAAATATGATTACTTCCATCAAATAATTCAATTTGCTCACCTTCCGTCATACGCAATACACGACCTACGTGATTAGCCGCATCCTCTGAAAGTTGGCAAGTAGATTGATTTTTAAGGGATTCTGGATGATAAATTCTTGGAATACGCATAATATTGAGTCTTTGATATAAGGAAAAAGTGCGGTCATTTTCAACCGCACTTTCATATTATTCTGTTTCTAAATCTTTTGGCAAACTTTCTAAAATAGTTCGCCAGTAAGCAGAAGTCACTTGCTTGTGTTTGCGAATACAACCTACCACTAAATCGGATTGGCTACTTTCACAAATATCGCGCAATTCGACATAGAAATCATGCGTGACTTGGCGATGTTTTTCTTCGCTGAAAAACAATAAGCCAATTTTATGATAAACCCCACGTAAACTATTAAAAATCAAACGATAGAAAGGTTTATTCGCCATGACTGTAAATTGGCGGAATAAGGCATAATCGAATTCCATATAGCTCTCTGCCGTATTTTCTAATGAATCTAATCCTTTAAACAAAGCAACTGAAGCTTTAGGTGAATTTTTGACAGCTTCATAAATATAAGATTCAGACATACGACTACGCAACGAAAGCATATTTTCAATGATTAATGGCGCACTTTGACGATCTAAGGTAATTAAGGTTTCAATAATGCTTGGACCGGCTGTATCCCAAATATCATTGACTTTTGTCGGCTTGCCGTGTTGAATGGTAAGCCATCCATCTCGTGCTAAACGCTGTAATACTTCACGTAATGTGGTGCGTGTCACACCGATTTTATCGGCTAAATCACGTTCAGAAGGAAGGTTAGTGCCGGCAGGAAATACATCATCCCAAATACTTCTAACAATATATTCTTCGGCAAGCGCGGCTGGGCTTTGAGCCCGTAAAAGGGTATTATCTGTTTGCATGAGTATGAAATAAATATAAAAAAGTCTAAAAAGATCAAAAAAATGTGATTTATTCACTAAATCTTCAACTGGTCTATTATCCTTTAAAGCAGTATATATTACAATGACAGGACTATAAAAAAACGGAGTTCGATATGACTTACACACAAGCATTTATGAAAAACTTTCTGGGCTCGAGCCCTGATTGGTATAAATTAACTATTATTACCTTCTTGGTAATTAATCCCATTTTATTCTTTTTTGTCAGCCCATTTTTTGCAGGCTGGTTACTCGTCGCAGAATTTATTTTCACCCTAGCCATGGCATTAAAATGTTACCCTCTTCAACCAGGTGGTTTATTAGCATTTGAAGCCATTGCTATTGGTATGACAAATGCGGAACACGTTAAAGCCGAGATCATGGCAAACTTTGAAGTGGTTTTACTTTTAATCTTCATGGTGGCTGGTATTTATTTTATGAAGCAACTTTTGCTTTATGTGTTCACCAAATTATTAGTCCGTATCCGTTCTAAAATCGTACTTTCCTTAGCATTCTGTTTCAGTGCAGCATTTCTTTCAGCTTTCTTAGATGCGCTTACTGTTGTTGCTGTAATCATCAGTGTTGCTATGGGTTTCTATGGGGTTTATCACAAAGTCGCATCCGGTAAAACACTACAAGATGCGCTTGATATTTCTGATGATAACAAAATCAATAATCATGAAACCTTAGAAAAATTCCGCTCTTTCTTACGTAGCTTAATGATGCATGCTGGTGTGGGTACTGCACTCGGTGGCGTAATGACTATGGTGGGCGAACCACAAAACTTGATCATTGCAGAACAAGCTAAATGGAATTTCATTGAATTCTTCTTCCGTATGGCGCCTGTGACTATTCCTGTCTTTATCTGTGGATTACTCACTTGTGTTTTAGTTGAAAAATTTAAAGTGTTCGGCTATGGCGAAAAATTACCAGAAGAAGTATGGCAAGTCTTAGCGGATTTAGATCGCGAAAATGCAAAAAAAATGTCTAAACAAGATAAGATTCGTCTTTCTGTCCAAGCTATTATCGCGGTTTGGTTAATCTTAGGCTTAGCCTTCCACTTAGCGGCTGTCGGCTTGATTGGTTTAAGTGTGATTATTCTTGCAACAACCTTTACAGGTGTAACTGATGAACATGCCATTGGTAAATCATTCCAAGAAAGTTTACCTTTCACTGCGTTATTAGTGGTATTTTTCTCTATTGTTGCGGTGATTATCGATCAAAAACTCTTTGCGCCAATTATTCACTTCGTATTAAGTTCTGAAGAGAAAACACAGTTAGCGCTATTCTACGGTTTCAACGGTTTACTTTCCGCAATTTCGGATAACGTATTCGTTGCAACGGTTTACATTAATGAGGCGAAACATGCGCTTGCGACAGGTGCTATTGCACCGCATCAATTTGAATTACTTGCTGTAGCAATCAATACAGGGACAAACTTACCTTCTGTTGCGACACCAAACGGTCAAGCCGCATTCTTGTTCTTATTAACATCATCGCTTGCACCGTTAATTAAACTTTCTTATGGTAGAATGGTCTATATGGCATTGCCTTACACTATCGTATTAACGCTAGTTGGTTTCCTTGCAATCGAATTTATTCTACCAGAAATGACAATTTGGCTTGCAAACCTTGGCTTAATTCTTCCAATTTAATGAAGCATAAGGAGAAAGAATGCTCGACTTTTTTAAGCAATTGTCCCTTAAGCGTTCGGCGTGGATCTTTTTGGCATTTACTGCATTTGCCTTAGAGTCGACCGCACTTTATTTTCAATACGGCATGGGTTTGCAACCTTGCGTACTTTGTGTTTATGAACGTTTAGCTGTTGTGGGTTTATTCGTCGCTGGTCTTATCGGTGCCTTAGCGCCAAGTTCGCTTATTATCCGCATTCTTGCTCTTATTGTTGGTTTATTTAGTGCAATCAAAGGATTAATGATCTCCATTCGACACCTCGATTTACAAATGAACCCAGCGCCCTGGAAGCAATGTGAATTTATACCAAACTTTCCAGAAACATTACCATTACATAAATGGCTACCTGCGGTCTTCAATCCGACAGGTAGCTGCAACGAAAGCCAATGGTCACTTTTCGGTATCACCATGGTGCAATGGTTGGTATTTATTTTCGCTGTCTATGTCATTGTGTTGGGATTAATTACACTTTCACAAGTGAAGAAAAGTCGAAATCGACGCCTCATTTTTAAGTAGTCTAATCGCATACTAAAAAGCCTAGAGATATTCTCTAGGCTTTTTTTATTACTGAAAGTCATTCTGTACTCAACATTATTCAAGAAAGAAATACCAATAAGGCATTAAGATCAACCAAATAAAGGCACTGAGAATAACAACAAATTTAAAACTGAAATGTTTGGTTTTATGACGAAAGCGTTTCATCCCGCAATAAACACCAATAAACCCACCAAGCAGGCTTAATAGAAAGAAAGTATTTTCAGAAATTCGCCAGCCATGACGAACCGCGCGGACTTTGTCTTTCCACATTAAAAAATAAGCGGCGATATTCACCGCCGCTAACATCACAAATAAAAGCTGAATCAGCATTATGCGTAAACTGGAAGACGTTTGCAGATTGCCAATACTTTTTCTTTGGTTGCTGCAATCACTTGTTCTTCGTTTTCTTTGCCTAATGCATCTAATACATCACACATCCAGCCGGCTAACTCACGACAGTCTTGTTCGTTAAAGCCACGACGAGTCACCGCTGGTGTACCAACACGAATACCAGAGGTCACAAATGGTTTTTGTGGATCATTTGGTACAGAGTTTTTATTCACTGTGATGTTCGCTTTACCTAACGCAGCATCAGCTGCTTTACCGGTTAAGCCTTGTTTAATGAAGCTCACTAAGAATAAATGGTTTTCTGTGCCATTTGAAACCACGTCATAACCGCGTTGTTTAAACACTTCTACCATTGCTTTCGCATTTTTAATCACATTCGCTTGGTATTCTTTATAAGCTGGCTCTAACGCTTCTTTGAAACATACTGCTTTCGCCGCAATAATGTGAACTAATGGACCACCTTGGTTTGCAGGGAAAACAGAAGATTGTAAGCGTTTATAAAGCTCTTCATCACCGCAAGAAGAAAGGATTAAACCGCCACGTGGACCACCTAAGGTTTTATGGGTAGTTGTTGTGACAACATGTGCATATGGTAATGGGTTTGGATATAAACCTGCTGCGATTAAACCTGCAACGTGCGCCATATCCACAAATAAATACGCGCCCACTTCATCCGCAATTTCGCGCATTTTTTTCCAATCTACAACCTGAGAATAAGCAGAGAAACCCGCCACAATCATTTTTGGTTTGTACTCTAATGCTTTTTGACGGACATCTTCATAGTCAATTAAACCATCAGCAGTGATACCATAAAGTACAGAATTATAGATTTTACCAGAGAAGCTCACTTTCGCCCCGTGGGTTAAGTGACCACCGTGTGCTAAATCCATCCCTAAAATAGTATCGCCAGCATTGATTAATGCGCCATATACCGCCGCATTGGCTTGTGAACCTGAGTGTGGTTGTACGTTTACATAATCCGCACCAAACAACTCTTTAGCACGATCAATCGCTAACTGCTCAACAATGTCTGCGTACTCACAACCGCCGTAGTAACGTTTACCTGGGTAGCCTTCAGCATACTTGTTAGTAAACTGTGAACCTTGCGCTTCCATTACGCGTGGACTTGCATAGTTTTCAGATGCGATAAGCTCGATATGCTCTTCTTGACGACGATTTTCGCCCTGAATAGCTTGCCATAGAACCGGATCGTAATCAGCGATGTTCATACTTTTTTTAAACATTGTGTTTTCCTCGTTGTTTGAATTATTTGTGTATAGTTTACCTGTTTCCAAGTAAAAACTTAATCAAAAATTTCGATCATATTTTTCATTATTACAATGAAAAACATTCATTTATCTAAATCGAGCCTTTTTCTTTCACTAATTTCTCAATTAGTTTAACTTCTTTTGTTTTCTCGCCAGCACCCAGTTTATGGCATTGGCTGGTTTCTTTCGTATAGGTATTAAAATTAGTCATCCTTGTTGGGCTTTTCATTTTAATCTTCATATCCAAATGATTACCGCAGTTATTACAAGGTGAAACAAATTCCTTATCTAATTCTTTAAATTCTGGAGATTGTTCAATAATTTTCGCGACTTGTGGTGAATGCGCTGTTTTAAATAGACGATCCGTAAAGTCATAACTTAACTTGCCATCATTCACCTGCCATTTGGCTTTAGCTTGCAATAAATAACGCATCCAGCCTTCTTTTGTATCAATCTGTGAAATACCACGTAGAAGCACAGTTTGATCTGCGTGATAGGTGACATAATCAAAATGCTCAACAGGTAAAGGGGATTTGGCTGCAGGTTTTACATGGCAAATCCAATCGCCGATTAAGGCTTTTTCCTGTTCAGTTTGTTGATGCGCCGTTGCACATCCTGATAACAATACAGCGATAAGACTACTTAATACTAATTTTCTCATCATAACTCTCCTTTTATTAATCAGATCCCCGTACCTAAAAATAAAGTGCGGTTGAAATCGTATTTGTTTTTCTTAATCGACCCTATTTCTTTACAAACCACTTATTCAATAACTGAATATCCTTGTCATTCTCTGTTACTCGTCGGCAGGTCGCATAATCCTTACCGAGAATAAGTTGATTGCCATTTTGTTTCAGCTCAATTGGCATATCTGTATGATTAGCAGACTTACTATAAAATGCTGCCAACTCTTCTTTTTCTTGTTTTTGTAGGGCTTTATTTTGCTTGATGACTTTAGCCACATTTTTACTATGAGCCGGCGCCATAGAACGATTGATAAAATCAAAACTCAAAATATTATTTTGAGCCTGCCATTTCACCTTGCCTTTGGTTAAATAACGAATTGTGTTTTCTTTATCTAATTCGATACTCGAAATACCTCGCAACATACCTGTTCCATCAGATTTCAAGACAAAATGATCTAAACGATCATAAGTTTGTTTATCTTTCGTCGGGATAGTATGACAAATCCATTCGCCATCTAACGTTGAGCTTTGTGAAACATTTGAAGCCCCTGCACAACCTGTTAATAATACTGCTACAAAACTACCCAATATTAACTTTCTCATAAGATACTCCTTTTATTGTCAGTAGGGATAACATTCATCACAACAAAGTAGGGAAATTTTTATTTAATCCGGAATACGCAAAAGGCGGCAGTTACATAAATCATCACTCTCAAATTCTGATATTTCACCTGCAACCTTATTCGGAATGGGAAATAAACGCACAGTTAGCGGTTTATTTAAGCGGAATGCCATCGTCCCCGTATCACGCATAATAGCTGCTATGCTTTCAGCCTTAGCATTTCCCGCCACAGGAACTGTATCTAAACCAATACCGCATACCGCGCTATACGTCAGTAAAGCACGAATATCAAAATATTGTTTTTGCGTCCCTTCGGCTAAACCTAAATCTTCTGTCACTGCCAACATTAATCCGGAAAACCCAGCCAATGGCACACGTTGGATTGATTTAAACACTTTTGTCAGTAAGGCAGAAACCTCTACTGAACCAGCTGCACCAAAATAAGGCAATCCCATTAATTCATAGATTTTTGTCATGGATGAACAATTTTTTGATGGCGCCGCCGAACTATCAATGCCTGCAAACTCAAATTCACCCGATAATTTGACCGCACTTAACATCTCTAATACTTGATCTACATGATATTGCAGCGCTTTCGACATAGCCTGATAACAATCCGCATAAAATTGATTATGAGGCGATTTTGGTACAGATTTTAATACTTCGACTAATAAATCGGGCGTTTCGAACCCAATGACAAAACTGTTTGGCAAATGACTTAGATGATAACCGGCAGGGAAATAAGGAATAAATGGCTTGCAGTTAAAATTCACCGTAAAGTTAAAATTACCTTCGCCACGTGGTGTAATATTTGCAATTCGTTGTACGGCATAAACAGATTGTTCGATAAGTTCATTATCTAACACGCCATTTTCATCTAATGGCACATTAACACAAGCATTACACAAGTCGCCATAAGCTGCGATTAACTCTGGCAATAACGAAATTTCCTCTTTATTTCTCGCCGCACCTATCGCAAATCGAAGACGAATGCCACTTTCATTAAACTTATTCAGTAACTCTGTTAAATACTGCAAATCTGCTTTTGCTGTTTGCAAATTGGTTAAATCCAAATATTCACCAAAAGGATTGGTAATTACTCGAATCGATTGCAAGGTATAACCTGCTTTCTGCACAGCTGGCAATAACAAATCTACATCACGTTTTACCGAATAAAGGGCGTCTTCCCATTGCGTTTTATCTTTATGTAACGTCAGAAAAAAACTTATGGTACGAAGACGACATAATTCCTTATTTTTATAATCCATTCGAGCCCTTACCATTAAAGTAGTTAATTTTATTGTTCACGAGCGACGGCACGATGACCAATATCTCGACGATAAAAACGTCCTGTCCATTGAATTTGCTCAGCAAGCTTTAAGGCTTTTTGTTGTGCTTCAAATACGCTTTCGCCTAACGCAGTAGCACAAAGTACGCGACCGCCATTCGTAACTAATTTGCCTTCTTTTTCTGCTACACCCGCTAAGAAAACTTTCTCATTTTCGACCGCACTTTGTGGTAAACCGCTAATCACATCGCCTTTACGATAATCGCCTGGATAGCCTTCCGCGGCTAACACAATACCTAAGGACGCTTTTGGATTCCATTGGGATTTCACTTCATCCAATTTTCCCTCGCAAGCTTTAAGGCAAAGCTCAACGAGATCTGATTCAAGGCGTAGCATAATTGGCTGTGTTTCTGGATCGCCAAAACGGCAGTTAAATTCAATTACTTTCGGCTGAGCATTTGGCATGATCATTAATCCCGCATACAAGAAACCGGTGTAAACATTGCCTTCTGCCGCCATACCATTAACCGTTGGATAAATCACTTCACGCATAATACGCTCATGAATTTCAGGTGTCACCACTGGTGCAGGCGAATACGCCCCCATGCCACCAGTATTTAAACCTGTATCATTTTCGCCCACGCGTTTATGATCTTGACTGGTTGCCATAGGCTCGACGTTTTTACCGTCCACCATGACGATAAAGCTGGCTTCTTCACCATCTAGAAACTCTTCAATCACCACTCGGCTACCCGCTTCACCAAAGGCATTGCCTGAAAGCATATCACGTACAGCCTCTTCCGCTTCTTGCAATGTCATTGCAACAATTACCCCTTTACCCGCCGCTAAACCATCCGCTTTAACGACAATTGGTGCGCCTTTTTCACGCAAATATGCTAACGCAGGCTCAACTTCGGTAAAGTTTTGATATTCTGCTGTTGGGATTTTATGACGAGCGAGGAAATCTTTGGTGAATGCCTTTGAACCTTCTAATTGAGCTGCCGCTTGAGTTGGGCCAAAAATTTTCAATCCCGCCTCACGAAATGCATCAACCACACCAATCACTAATGGAGCTTCAGGGCCAACAATGGTTAATCCAATTTGTTTATCTTGAGCAAATTTCACTAAGGCAGGGATATCTGTTGCAGCAATATTCACGTTTTCTACTTTTTGTTCTAATGCTGTACCCGCGTTGCCTGATGCGACGAAAACTTTGTCCGCTAATGGAGATTGTGCAGCTTTCCAAGCCAAGGCGTGTTCACGACCGCCATTTCCGATGATGAGGATGTTCATGTTATAGTCCTTGCGTATGCCTAATTTAAAAAAGTGCGGCTATTTTTTCCTGTAATTTCCCCTCTTTTGTAAAGAGGGGGCTAGGGGGAGATTTAAACGATATTGAATTTAGTATGAGCTTGAGATCACTTCTGCCAAATCTCCCCTTCCCCTCTTTGCTAAAGAGGGGGATAGTTAGATAAATTAATGTCTAAAATGTCTCATTCCAGTTAATACCATCACCATATTATGTTCATCCGCTGCATCAATGACTTCTTGATCGCGCATTGAACCACCTGGATGGATAACGCATTGAATCCCTACTTTCGCCGCTGCATCAATACCGTCACGGAATGGGAAGAATGCATCAGAAGCCATTACACAACCGGCTACGGTTAAACCTTCATCCTGCGCTTTAATACCCGCAATCTTCGCAGAATATACACGGCTCATTTGGCCTGCACCAATGCCGATAGTTTGATTATCTTTAGCATAAACAATGGCATTGGATTTCACAAATTTCGCCACTTTCCAGCAGAATAATAAGTCTTTTAATTCTTGTTCAGTTGGCTGACGTTTACTTACCACTTTTAAGTCATCCACGCCAACCATGCCTAAATCCGCATCTTGTACTAATAAACCGCCGTTTACACGTTTGAAATCTAAACGCTCGGAACGAGAAGTCCATTCACCACATTCAAGCAAACGAACATTTTTCTTACGTTTCACCACTTCTTGTGCTTCAGCAGAAACTTTCGGTGCAATAATCACTTCAACGAATTGACGCTCCACAATTTCATTCGCGGTTTTTTCGTCTAATTCACGGTTGAACGCAATAATGCCGCCAAATGCAGAAGTTGGATCGGTTTGGTAAGCTCGATTATAGGCGTCTAAAATATCTTTACCTAAAGCCACACCGCATGGATTAGCGTGTTTCACAATCACACAAGCTGGCTCATCAAATTCTTTCACGCATTCAAGTGCTGCATCGGTGTCTGCAATATTATTGTAAGACAAGGCTTTACCTTGGAGTTGATGAGCCGTAGCGACGCTCGCTTCTTTCACATTCAAATCAACATAGAAAGCTGCATTTTGATGGGCATTTTCGCCGTAACGCATGGTTTGTTTACGCACGAAGTTAAGGTTTAAAGTCCGTGGGAATTGACCGCACTTCGCATTTGCGTCTTCTTCCTCTGCCACATGATACGGTTTCACCATTTGTCCAAAATAGTTGGCAATCATAGAATCATATTGAGCGGTATGTTCAAATGCTTTAATCGCAAGGTCAAAACGAGTTTCAAGTGTTAGGCTGTTGTGGTGTTTATCCATTTCAGCAAGAATGTTGTTAAAATCATGATTATTCACCACGATCGCCACATCTTTATGGTTTTTCGCGGCAGAACGTACCATGGTTGGGCCACCGATATCGATATTTTCTACCGCGTCTTCTAACGTACAATTTGGCTTCGCTACTGTTGCGGCAAATGGATATAAATTCACAACGATCATATCAATGCCTTCAATGCCATGTTGCTGCATGATAGCGTCATCTGTACCACGACGACCAAGAATACCGCCATGTACTTTTGGATGTAAGGTTTTCACACGACCGTCCATCATTTCTGGGAATCCCGTGTAATCAGACACTTCTGTCACCGGTAAACCATGTTGCTCCAATAATTTTGCGGTACCGCCTGTGGAAAGTAGTTTTACACCACGCTGTACTAAGCCTTGAGCAAATTCTACGATACCGGTTTTATCAGAAACACTCAGTAAAGCCTGACGAATTGGACGATCTGTCATTACATTTTCCTTTCATTAAATGGTTAAAAATAGGCGGGTGGAATTATAGCGCAAACGTTTGCGTTTATATAGAAAAAATTTTTCTGGTAAGCGCACTTAAAAGTGCGGTGATTTATTTAAACGATTTTAAAAATAAAAAAGCCCGCGAATGCGGGCAATCTAACAATATGATTAACGTTTACGGTTATCTAAAGAAAACGCTCCGGCACCGGCAAACACAAAATAGAAGAACACGAGAGAGTAAAGTAAAGCAAGTTCACCACCGTTCGAGATTGGGAAGAATAAATTCCCTTGACCAGCTGCGTGCATAAAGAAATACGCATAAGCCATTTGACCTGAAAGAATAAATGCCGCTGGGCGAACAAATAAACCTAAAATTAATAGGATTGAACCGACAATCTCAATTACCCCACCGACAATCATCAGTGGATCGCCCACTGCGCCGTTACCGCCCGTCATTGAAATTGGGAATTCCCAGAATTTCGCTATGCCGTGTAAGATAAACATATACGCGGCGACGATACGTAATAAAGCTAAAACATACGGAGAGTATTTTTCTAAGTTTTTCATAAAGTTTTCCTAATAAAAATAAAAAGTGATTTGAGAACGGGGTGTATGTTAATGATTAACTCGAAGCCAAACAATACCTCAAATCGAAAAGGACTTTTTACTATTAGGAAATAATTTTACGCTTTACTGATTTTCTCAATCCATTGTAAAAACTCAACGGGCGGCATGAATCCGTTAACACGACTCCCCTCAATTTCTTTTCCATCTCGGTTAAAGAACAAAATAGTCGGTAAACCTAACACTTTATATTTTGTCATCAAAGCGCGGTTTTCTTCGGAGTTTTTTGTCATATCAACTTGAAGAAGCAGCATGTCGCCAAAGGCTTTTTGGACACTTGGATCACTAAATGTTTCTTTTTCAAACTCTTTACAAGCGACACACCAATCCGCATAAAGATCGAGCATCACAAGTGGTTTGTTATTTTCAGCAAGTGCTTGTTGCAATTCAGCTTCGCTTTTCACTTTCTTAAATTCAATATGAGAAAAAGCCTTATTTTCGACCGCACTTGGTGCTTGGCTTTCCCCCCAAACCCAAGTTTGAAGCGGTTTAACACTAATCATGGCTGCCACTAAAAAGAGAATTCGGAATACCCAACCGGTACCATTTTTTGGCATTTGGAAAGCAAACCAAATAAAGAATGCGGTACCAAGCATCGCCCATAATCTTGGCGTCCATTCATCAGGCAAAATACGAGAAATTAAGAATACTGGTAACGCAAGCATCACAAAGCCAAAGAGCTTTTTAACGGTTTCCATCCACATGCCTGATTTAGGCAGGATTTTATTCCCAAATAAAGTGATTAAAATCAGAGGGACGCCCATACCCAACGCGAGCAAATAAAGCGTGATCGCACCAGTAAATAAATCTCCACTCTGCGCCACGTAAAGCAAGGCGCCAGAAAGCGGTGCAGATGTGCAAGGCGAAGCCACAAGCCCCGCAATCATCCCCATTAAGAACACGCCACCAAAGGCGCCGGCTTTTTGCTGTTGACTAAGTAAAGACAGTTTTGTTTGTAAGGAACTTGGGAGCTGTAAGGTAAATAGGCCGAACATCGACAATGCTAACAAGACAAAGATGATTGATAAGCCAATCATCACATAAGGATGTTGTAAAGCGACTTGGAATGGCAAACCAATTGCAGCCACAATCAAGCCTAGCAAGGTATAAGTCAGCGCCATCCCCTGCACATATACAAAACTTAATGCGAAAGCGCGCCACATATTAGGGCGTTGATTTTGACCAATCACTATCGCTGAAAGCAACGGCAGCATTGGCAACACACAAGGGGTAAAAGCCAAACCTAAGCCCAATAAGAAAAAGCCAAATACGGCATATTTGCTATTAAATAAGCTTTCCGCTAAACGATCTTGCTCTGCTTTAGGTTGTGCGGAAAGTGCGGTCGATTTTTCCGATGTTTTTTCAGTATTAGCAACCTGTGCGATAGGCAAATCAGCTACTTTAATTTCTTTCACTTCAGGCGGATAACAAAAGCCCGATGTACAACCTTGGTAAGCAATTTCAACCACATCTTCGGCTTTTAATGGCGGATGGCTTGCTTTAAAAATAGCTTGCACGGGCTTTTTGAAAATCTTCATTAAGCCAAAATAAGGATCGTTATAATCTTCAGGTGAAATAGAAAATGTCGGCACATCAAATGATGAGGCTTCCTCTTGGTTGAGTTTCACGGAAATTTTCTCTTGATAGAGATAATACCCTTCTGCTATCGACCAATTGACGATCACATTTTCTTGATTCTCGCTTTTCGCAGCTGAAAATTGAAAAGCGTCATCCACAGGTAAGAAAGCCGGTTTCTTATCAAAAAGAGCGGCTTGAGTGGAAAGAGCGGTAAAAATAAAAAATAAAAAAAGAAGAATTCGCTTCATCATAAAGTCCCAACTATTGTTCCTACTAAAATTCTAGCATAGATCAAAAGAATGTTAATAATTTATGACTTAGATCATAAAATTAAATGTAATTTAAACAATGACCGCACTTTTCTGTTGTTACAGCAATGTTACAATTATAGAATATGCCCATAACAAAGTATAACAAGGAGCAACGAATGGCTACCCCAAAAATTCTCATCGTGGAAGATGAAGCGGTAACCCGTAATACGTTAAAAGGAATTTTTGAAGCTGAGGGCTATGAGGTATTACAAGCACAAGATGGTGCCGAAATGTATCGTCAGTTAAGCTCGGAAACGGTTAATCTCATCGTATTAGATATCAACTTACCCGGTAAAAATGGTTTATTACTGGGCCGTGAATTGCGTGAAAAAACACCTATCCCTCTGATTTTTCTCACGGGGAGAGATAATGAAGTTGATAAAATTTTAGGTTTAGAAATCGGAGCCGATGATTATCTCACTAAGCCATTTAACCCAAGAGAACTCACCATTCGTGCAAGAAATTTATTGCATCGCACGATGACATTAAATGGCAAAGAGGCCCATTTACAACGCGAGAACTATCGTTTTAATGGTTGGACACTGGATTTAAATAGTCATAATTTAATTACGCCTGAAGGCACTGAGTTTAAGCTACCGCGTAGTGAATTTCGTGCCATGTTGCATTTCTGTGAAAACCCAGGAAAATTGCAAACTCGCGAAGAATTATTGCTAAAAATGACGGGACGTGAATTAAAACCACAAGATCGTACCGTGGATGTCACAATTCGCCGCATTCGAAAACATTTTGAAGATCATCCTAATACCCCAGAAATCATTGCTACCGTGCATGGTGAAGGCTATCGTTTCTGTGGTGAATTAGAAGAATAATCGATCATCTAGTAATAAAAGGCTGAGTCAAATCAGCCTTTTGTTTTTTGCTATCCACGACGAGATTCGGTAAAATCAACGCCAATTTACGATTAATAAACAACGGATAACAATGACCAAGAAGAAAGTCAAAGTCGGCTCCAACACCATTGCGTTAAATAAACGAGCTCGACACGAATATTTTATTGAAGATGAAATTGAAGCCGGCCTTGAATTACAAGGTTGGGAAGTAAAATCAATGCGCGCAGGTAAAGCCAATATCAGCGACAGCTACATCATTTTTAAAAACGGTGACGCCTATTTATTTGGTGCAACCATTCAACCATTAAGCTTGGCTTCTACCCACGTGGTTTGCGATCCGACGCGTACGCGTAAGCTTTTATTGAATAAACGTGAACTGGATAATCTTTTCGGTAAATCAAGCCGTGATGGTTTTACCATTGTTGCCCTTTCTCTTTATTGGAAAGGTGCTTGGGCAAAGATCAAAATCGGTCTTGCGAAAGGTAAAAAACAACATGATAAACGTGATGATATTAAAGAGCGTGAATGGAAAGTAGCGAAAGAGCGTATTATGAAAAACGCACATCGTGGATAACTCTCCCTCCAAACTGACAAAATGCCTTTCAATCGAAAGGCATTTTTCTTTTTCTCAATATGAAAAAAATTCTCATAGCTATGAATAAAATTATATTGATAATCATTATCTTTTGAATTAGTATCTTCGCCCAATTCTTTTCGTTATATAAGGAGCTCTAATGAAAAAAGGCATTCACCCTGAAAATTATCGTACCGTTTTATTTTACGATTCCAACGCAAAACAAGGCTTTCTCATCCGTTCTTGTGCTAAAACCAACAACACCATGAAATGGGAAGATGGTAATGAATACCCTGTATTTATGTGCGATACCTCATCAGCCTCTCACCCATTTTATACTGGTAAAACTCGTCAAATTGGTAACGAAGGTCGTGCAAGTGAATTTGCAAACCGCTACGGTAAATTTGGCGCATTTAAATCAAAATAGGAATGTTCAATGAAAGTATTATCTTCACTCAAAAGCGCAAAAAACCGTCCTGGCTGCAAAATTGTTCGTCGCCACGGTGTCGTCTATGTCATTTCGAAAACCAACCCTCGCTTTAAAGCGCGTCAAGGTGGGAAAAAGAAAGGTTAACCCCAATAAAAAAAGAGCGGTCAAATTTCCGCTCTTTTTTCATTTAGGCATTAAGGTTTGTAAATAAACTCAACACCTTCTTCATCTTCTTCGTCCCAATCATCCCAGTCATCATCTTCATCATCAAATTGATGTTCAGCAAGCTGTTCTTGATGGTAGTCTTCCCATTTGAATTTCACTTCTTCTGGTTTATTTTCTTCTACTTCCGCATCACGTGGATTCGCTTCAATGAAATCCATAATATCACGACAAAGTGGCGGCACATTTTTACCGGTTGCGGCAGAAATGAGGTGATAGCCTTCTTCCCAACCAAGACGTTCGGTAATCTCTTGAGCACGTTCATGCGCCTCTTCTTCTGTCATCGTATCAATTTTATTGAAGACTAACCAACGTGGTTTATCTGCCAATTTTTCACTATATTGGAATAATTCTGACTCAATGATCGCAATATTATCAGCAGGATCGGATTCATCAATTGGGTTAATATCCACTAAATGAATTAACACACGACAACGTTCTAAGTGCTTTAAGAAACGAATACCCAAACCCGCACCATCCGATGCACCTTCAATCAATCCAGGAATATCGGCCACTACAAAGCTATGGCTCTCATCCACTTTCACTACGCCTAAACTTGGCACTAAAGTGGTAAATGGATAATCCGCAACTTTTGGTTTTGCGGCTGAAACGGCACGAATAAAGGTGGATTTACCTGCATTTGGTAAACCAAGCATCCCGACATCCGCAAGAAGCATCAATTCTAATAATAAATCACGTTTTTCCCCAGGTGTCCCCATGGTTTTTTGGCGAGGTGCACGGTTCACTGAAGATTTAAAACGTGTATTACCTAAACCATGATAACCACCTTTCGCCACTAACATTTTGGCGCCATGCTTTGTCAAATCGCCAAGCACTTCTTTGGTATCATTATCAATTGCACGCGTTCCCACCGGCACACGTAACGTAATATCTTTACCGCGGCGACCGGTACAATCTGAACTATGACCATTCTCACCGCGTTCTGCAGCAAAACGTTTCGTAAAGCGATAATCGATCAAGGTATTTAAGTTTTCGTCTGCAACCAAATAAACATCACCGCCATCACCGCCATCACCGCCATCAGGACCACCTTTGGGGATAAATTTTTCACGGCGGAAACTTACACAACCGTTTCCACCATCCCCTGCTTCCACACGAATCAAGGCTTCATCAATAAATTTCATAAAAACTCTCCAATATTTAACCGCACTTTACTTTGATTGCGGTAATAACTTATGTCCGATTGCCGACAAAATTGCTCCGCATACTACAACAAACGCCCCGATATAGCTAATCATATTTAATTCTGGCGCGGCAAAATTATCAGGGCTCGCATAATGCGCAAAATGAGCAAAGAAAATGGTAAATAGTGGCACTAAAGTTATCACAACGCTTACTTTAGAAACCTCCCAGCGATTAAGGGCTTCAGCATAAGCGCCATAACCAAATAAGGTATTTAAGCAGCAATAAACAAAACAACCGAATGCAAACGGGGTGAGGTTACTTACTTGTGAAAATTCAGCAACAGGTGTAAAGACTAAAAGACAGCCGAAATACATCATTAATAAAATTTGTTGCGAACTAAAACGACGGAGCATGAGCTTTTGTGCCATACCATAAGCAACCCAAACTAATGAAGCAGTCAGGCTGAGTAAGACACCTGTTAAATAACCACTCTCTCCTTTAAAAACCTCAAGCTTGTCATTAAAGAAAAGCCCCAACCCAGCCAATAACAAACCTAAACCAATCTTTTGATGTAATCCGAGCTTTTCTTTAAAAACAAAAATACCGCAAATTAACATACCAAAAGAAGAAAAATGAATAAAAATTTGAGCTGAAGAAGGATCGATAAAATTAAGTGAGCTATTGAATAAAAAGAAATTACCCGCTAATCCTGCTACACCGATGAGTACAAGCCAAATAAAACGACCACCTTTCGAAAATTGTGGCAGTTTTTTCTTGTAACCTAACAGAATCAATAGTGCAAGAGAAGCTACCACAAATCGATACCAAACGATCGTTTGTGGTGTCATCACTGATAGAACCTGTTTTAACGCAATAGGTAAAGATCCCCACGCCATCGCTGTAATTAAAGCGAAGAGAAAACCTAAAAGCGGTTGTTGTTTCATGATATCTTCCTTTATTTTACTAAAGTGCGGTTAGGAATTAAGATAAATTTCGACTAAGAAATATCAAGATAAGCAATAGTGCCAGAATAACAAATGTGATTGATGATTGTAAATTGCTGGAAACAAAAGAAAACGCCCCACAGATAATGCGGGGCGTTTAAAAATCAGATGTAAAATTACTCAGTTACAATACTTACGTATTTACGGCTTTTCTCGCCTTTAACTTCAAATTTTACTTTACCGTCAGCGGTAGCAAATAAGGTGTGGTCACGACCCATACCTACGTTGTTACCTGCGTGGAATTTAGTACCACGTTGACGTACAATGATGCTACCTGCTAATACAGATTCGCCACCGAAACGTTTAACACCAAGGCGTTTAGCTTCAGAATCACGACCGTTACGAGTTGAACCACCAGCTTTTTTAGTTGCCATCTACTTGATCTCCTCTGAAATTATGCTTGAATCCCAGTGATTTTCACTTCTGTGAACCACTGACGATGACCTTGTTGTTTACGGCTGTGTTTACGACGACGGAACTTAACGATTTTAACTTTATCGCCACGACCTTGTGCCACAACTTCAGCCACTACTTTCGCGCCAGCTACTACTGGTGCACCAATTTTAACATCTTCACCATTAACGACCATCAACACTGAGTCGAACTCAACTGTTGCGCCAGTTGCAAGTTCAAGTTTTTCTAAACGAACTACTTGACCTTCGCTCACACGGTGTTGTTTACCGCCACTTTGGAAAACTGCGTACATAAATACTCCGCTATAATTGTGCTTCTCCGTTACTATTTTCGGTCCGCACTTCAAAATTCATATAAATAGGTCGCAAATTCTACGGAAAAAACAACTCGATCGCAAGCACTTATTTGCAATAAAATAAAAAAAAGCGCTTTTCCTCGAGTTTAATTTCAGAAACCCTGAAAAATCGGGTAAAATTCACCGCACTTTTCTTTTATATACACAACCATCGAACCAAATGAAGATGAACAAACAAGATTTAATGGATATGCATGCAATCCAAGCATTAACAGATGCGGATATGCAGAAAGTCAACCAAGCCATTTTAGCACAAATTAACTCCGATGTGCCGATGGTTAATCAGCTTGGTTTTTATATTGTGCAAGGTGGCGGAAAACGTATTCGACCACTTATTGCGGTTTTAGCGGCGCGTGCATTAGGCTACGAAAGCGATAAAGTGGCCACTTGTGCTACCTTTGTAGAATTTATTCACACCGCTTCTTTATTACATGATGATGTGGTAGATGAATCGGATATGCGTCGTGGTCGAGCAACGGCAAACTCAGCCTTTGGTAATGCGGCTAGCGTATTAGTGGGAGACTTCATTTATACTCGTGCCTTCCAATTAGTGGCGCAGTTACAATCGCTAGATATTCTTCGCATTATGGCGGACGCCACCAACGTGTTGGCTGAAGGTGAAGTTCAACAATTAATGAACGTGAACGATCCGGATACCACTGAAGAAAGCTATATGCGCGTGATTTATAGTAAAACGGCACGATTATTTGAAGTAGCGGCGCAATCTGTTGCGATTGTTGCGGGTGCTGAAAAATCAATTGAAACCGCATTTCAAGAATATGGTCGCTATCTCGGTACCGCATTCCAATTAGTGGATGACGTACTAGATTACAGCGCAAACGCTACAGCATTAGGTAAAAATGTGGGTGACGACCTCGCCGAAGGTAAACCGACTCTTCCTTTATTACACGCAATGCGTCATGGTAATCCACAACAAGCCGCGCTTATTCGCGAAGCCATTGAACAAGGCGGAAAACGTGATGCGATCGATGACGTACTTGCGATTATGGCAGAACATAAATCTCTCGATTACGCAATGGATCGTGCGAAACAAGAAGCTCAAAAAGCGGTTGATGCCATTGCCTTATTACCTGAAAGCGAATACAAAAAAGCCTTAATTTCACTGGCTTATCTATCGGTAGACCGAACTTATTAATATGACAGAAGAACAAATTCAACCGCAAAGTGCGGTCGATTCTCAACCTAAATTTCAAAAAACGCGTAAACAAAAAGTGCGTAAGGATCCCAATGCGCCTTTTATTCGTGAAAAACTCGCATTACCTGAAGGGCATAATAAACTACTTCTCCACTCTTGCTGTGCACCTTGCTCAGGTGAGGTGATGGAAGCCATTTTAGCCTCAGGTATTGAGTTTACGATTTATTTTTATAACCCGAATATTCATCCATTAAAAGAATATTTAATTCGTAAAGAAGAAAACATCCGTTTTGCCCAAAAATTTGGGATTCCGTTTATTGATGCAGACTACGATCGCCAACAATGGTTTGATCGCGCAAAAGGTATGGAATGGGAACCTGAACGAGGCATTCGTTGCACCATGTGTTTTGATATGCGTTTTGAAAAAGCCGCTGAATATGCTCATGAACATGGTTTCCCTGTATTTACTAGCTGTCTTGGTATTTCCCGTTGGAAAGATATGGATCAAATTAATGGTTGTGGTCACCGTGCGGCTGAAAAATATGATGATGTGATTTATTGGGATTACAACTGGCGTAAAGCAGGTGGATCGCAACGCATGATCGAAATCAGTAAACGTGAACGTTTTTATCAACAGGAATATTGTGGCTGTGTTTATTCTTTACGAGACAGCAATAAATGGCGTGAAGAAACAGGGCGACAAAAAATTGAAATTGGTAAACTCTATTACACGCCAGACTAAAAAACACATAAAAAAGAACCGCACTTTCAACATGCGGTTCTTTTTTATTTAATCTACGATGGTTCGCCCGCCTAATGCATTCTCTAAAGAATGATCTAACTGTTGAATTCGCGTACATAACACGTTTTCAATCTGGGCATTTTTATTTTTTTCTTGGGTTAATTCAAAACTTAAATTCAAGGCAACAATAGAAAGCACTCGGTCTAATTGTAATAAACCTGTACGCTCTTTCATTTCAGACACTTGAAGATCTAAATTACGCGCCGCTTGACGCAAAATCTCTTCTTGTTCTGCGGGGACATTCAAGCGCAGCACTTGCCCTAATACAACAACTTCAACCAGTTTTAATGACATGTTATTCCCTTATGTTGAATGCTCAAGTAATCCTATTATGCCACAGCCAAATGCCTTCGTCATACTTTTTACGTTTAATTGACCGCACTTTATCCGTTCGCCCCATTTCGCAATTTACGCTATAATGCGACACTTTTCATTATTTTTGAACGGAATATTTATGCCAACTATCGCTCCTAATCCATTAGTCCTAGTGGACGGTTCATCTTATTTATATCGTGCTTTTCATGCTTTTCCACCGCTCACCAATTCTGCTGGCGAACCGACAGGCGCTATGTACGGTGTATTAAATATGCTCAAAAGCCTAATTTCGCAAGTGCAACCGAGCCATATTGCAGTGGTCTTTGATGCGAAAGGCAAAACTTTCCGTGATGAAATGTTTGAGCAATATAAATCCCATCGTCCACCGATGCCAGACGATCTGCGCAAACAAATTCAGCCATTGCACGATATTATCCGAGCCCTTGGCATTCCTCTTTTAGTCATTGAAGGTGTAGAAGCCGATGATGTCATCGGTACCTTAGCGGTAGCCGCTTCCAAAGCCAATCAAAAAGTCTTGATCAGCACCGGTGATAAAGATATGGCGCAACTAGTGGATGACAACATTATGTTGATCAACACCATGAATAACACCTTATTAGATCGCGAAGCCGTGATTGAAAAATACGGTATTCCACCAGAACTCATCATTGATTACTTAGCGCTAATGGGTGATAGTGCCGACAATATTCCAGGCGTGGCGGGTGTCGGTGAAAAAACCGCACTTGGTCTATTGCAAGGTATCGGCAGCATGGCAGAAATTTATGCTAACTTAGACAAAGTGGCTGAATTGCCAATTCGTGGGGCAAAAAAATTAGGTGATAAATTATTGGCTGAAAAAGAAATGGCCGATTTATCCTATCGCCTTGCCACGATCAAAACCGATGTCGCTCTCGATATCACTCCGGAACAACTTACCCTTGGTGCAAGCAATAACGATCAACTTACCGAATATTTCGGCCGTTATGAATTTAAACGTTGGCTCAATGAAGTGATGAATGGTGCTGATTCCATCACCAATAATACCGAACAACCGACCAAGATTAATCACTATCAAGCTACACCAGCGCTCGCTCAAGACAATAGCGATGAAGCATTGCCAGCAATTCAAATTGATCGTAGCCGTTATGAAACCTTGCTCACTGAAGCAGATTTAAATCGTTGGGTGGAAAAACTCAATCAAGCCAAACTTTTTGCCTTGGATACAGAAACCGATAATTTAGATTATATGGCTGCCAACTTGGTGGGTATTTCCTTTGCGTTAGAAAACGGTGAAGCCGCTTATTTACCGCTACAATTAGATTATTTAGGCGCACCAAAAACTCTCGAAAAAACAACCGCACTTACGTTGTTAAAACCGATTTTAGAAAATCCTACTATTCAAAAAGTCGGGCAAAACTTCAAATACGATCTCACCATCTTCGCCCGTAATGGCATCGATGTGCAAGGTGTGGCTTTCGACACTATGCTTGAATCCTATGTACTCAACAGCACAGGCCGTCATAATATGGACGATCTGGCGAAACGTTATTTAGGGCATCAAACCATCAGCTTTGAAGAGATTGCAGGCAAAGGTAAAAATCAGCTGACCTTTAACCAAATTCCGTTGGAAAAAGCCGCAGAATATGCTGCTGAAGATGCTGATGTGACAATGAAACTGCAACAAGTGCTATGGGAAAAACTCTCTAAAGAACCCACTCTGGAAAAACTCTTTAAAGAAATGGAATTGCCGTTGTTAGGCGTACTTTCCCGTATGGAGCGTCGCGGAGTTTTAATTGATAGCGATGCACTATTCCTACAATCTAATGAAATCGCTAATCGTTTAAGTGAATTAGAAGAACAAGCCTATGTCTTGGCGGGGCAGCCATTCAATTTGGCCTCCACCAAACAATTACAAGAAATTTTGTTTGATAAATTAGGTTTACCGATTATTCAAAAAACACCAAAAGGTGCGCCATCCACTAACGAGGAAGTATTGGAGGAACTCGCATTTAGCCATGAATTGCCGAAAGTGTTGGTAGAACATCGTGGTCTAAGCAAACTAAAATCCACCTACACTGACAAATTGCCACAAATGGTAAATCCGCAAACGGGTCGAGTGCATACTTCCTACCATCAAGCGGTGACAGCCACAGGTCGTCTTTCATCAAGCGATCCGAATCTGCAAAACATTCCGATTCGTAATGAAGAAGGCCGCCGTATTCGTCAGGCATTTATTGCGCGCGAAGGCTTTACTGTTGTGGCAGCCGACTATTCGCAAATCGAGCTACGCATTATGGCGCACCTATCACAGGATCAGGGCTTAATTAATGCCTTTACCCAAGGCAAAGATATTCACCGCTCTACTGCGGCAGAAATCTTTGGGGTGGCACTGGATGAAGTAACCTCCGAGCAACGCCGCAATGCTAAGGCAATTAACTTCGGTTTAATTTATGGTATGTCTGCCTTTGGCTTATCGCGCCAACTCGGTATTGGCCGCGCCGATGCCCAGAGCTATATGGATTTATATTTCAAACGCTATCCGGGCGTACAAACTTTTATGCACGATATTCGCGAAAAAGCCAAAGCCCAAGGCTATGTGGAAACCCTATTCGGCCGTCGTTTATATCTGCCGGATATCAACTCCTCTAACGGTATGCGCCGTAAAGCTGCCGAGCGTGTAGCAATCAATGCGCCAATGCAAGGCACCGCCGCAGATATTATTAAACGAGCCATGATTCAATTGGATCAAAAACTACAAAACGATCCCGATATTGCGATGATTATGCAGGTGCACGATGAATTGGTGTTTGAAGTGCGGTCAGAAAAAGTCGAGTTTTATAGCAAACTCATCAAAACACACATGGAAAGCGCAGCTGATTTAGTGGTGCCATTGATTGTAGATGTGGGGCAAGGCACTAACTGGGATGAGGCGCACTAAGGAATTTAGTCATGAATAAAGTTATTCAAAGTCAGCACTTTACGGCAGAACGTGCTTGGGGAGCACTGGATATTACCAATATGAATGGCATTTCCGTGCGTCTTCACTGGACAGATAAACCTTACAAATGGCATATCAATGACGGTGAAGAAGTCTTTGCTGTCATGGATGGTACGGTGGAAATGCGCTACAAAGAAGACGGCCAAGAGAAAACCGTATTGCTCCATACAGGTGATATTTTTTATGCGGGTATCGGTACCGAACATGTTGCTCATCCACAAGGTGAAGCGCGCATATTAGTCATAGAGAAAGAAGACAGCATTTAACATATTAAAAAGAATTTTATGAATCAAGAAAGACTCAATGAAATCGAAAAACCATTACTTCATCTTGTGGAACGTGATGTGGTTCCCGCACTTGGCTGTACTGAGCCTATCTCTTTAGCGCTTGCCGCAGCAACGGCGGCTAAATATTTAGGCAAAACACCGGAGCGTATTGAAGCCAAAGTGTCACCAAACTTAATGAAAAATGGCTTAGGTGTTGCAGTTCCTGGAACCGGCATGGTGGGCTTACCTATTGCCGCGGCGATTGGTGCTTTAGGCGGTGATCCTGAGAGTGAGTTGGAAGTATTAAAACACATCACGCCAGAGCAAGTTTCCCAAGCCAAGGCAATGCTTGATAAAAAACTCGTTAATGTGGATATTCATCAAACCGAGCATATTTTATATTCTGAAGCGGTGTTATTTGCGGATAATGACCGAGTGAAAGTAGCGATTCAAGATCAACACACCAACATCATTTTGATTGAAAAAAATGGCGAGGTCATTTTTGAGAAAGAACACGATGAACGTGCGGATTGCGATCCCTATGATATTTTCAAACAGGTGAGTGCACGTGAAATTTTTGAATTTTCTTGTGAAGTTGAGCTAGATAAAATCCGTTTTATCGGACAAGCTGCCGCGCTCAACCGCGCGCTGTCTAACGAAGGATTGCGCGAAAATTACGGTTTACATATTGGCAGAACATTACGCAAACAAGTTGGCAGCGGTTTAATGTCAGATGATTTACTCAGTAAAATCATGATTGAAACCACTGCTGCTTCTGATGCCCGTATGGGCGGTGCCACATTACCGGCAATGAGTAATTCAGGTTCAGGCAATCAAGGTATTGCCGCCACTATGCCCGTGGTTGTGGTCGCTGATTATTTAAACGTGAGTGAAGAAAAACGTCTCCGCGCCCTCTTCTTATCACACTTAATGGCCATTTATATCCACAGTAAATTACCCAAACTTTCTGCCCTTTGCGCAGTAACCACTGCCTCTATGGGAAGCTGTGCAGGTATCGCTTATTTACTTACGGGAAAATTCGAAACCGTGAGCATGGGGATTTGTAGCATGATTGGTGATATTAGCGGAATCATCTGCGATGGCGCATCTAATAGCTGTGCAATGAAAGTCTCCACTAGCGTGGCTTCTGGCTATAAATCAGTTCTCATGGCCATGGATGAAACCCATGTTACGGGCAATGAAGGTATTGTTGAACACGATCTCGATCGTACCATCGATAATCTATGCTCAATCGCTTCTAAAAGTATGCACCATATTGATCGCCAAGTAATTGAAATTATGGTGAGTAAACCCTGTCCTTAACATCAAGATAACTTATGATAAAGTGCGGTCAGAAAAACATACCAATTTCTGACCGCACTTTTTTTATATCAAAAAAACATATTTTCTAGCCAAAAGTTATTGGCGCTACCTTCTTATTTTTTTAGAAAATACCGACCTACTTAGTTCTAAAAGAAAGGAATAGTTATGCTTTTAACCGGATTACTTTGCGGAATTTTACTCGGATTTGTCATGCAGCGTGGGCGCTTTTGTATTACCGGCGCATTTCGCGATATGTATGTCACCAAAAATAACAAAATGTTTGTAGCCCTTCTATTGGCGATTACCGTGCAATCCATTGGTTTCTTCCTCTTAAAAGAAATCGGTGTTTTAAATGTCGATCCAGCTGAAAATTTTGCCTTTTTAGCGGTGATTATCGGTGCCTTTGTATTTGGTATCGGCATTGTTCTTGCTGGCGGTTGTGCGACAGGTACATGGTACCGTGCGGCAGAAGGTTTAGTCGGTAGTTGGGTCGCGTTATTCACTTATATGTTATTAAGTGCCATCATGCGTACCGGTCCATTAGGTGAATTCAATAAAACTTTACGCAGCATCAATATTGAACAGCGCAACATTTACGATACATTCGGTATTTCCCCTTGGTGGTTAGTGGCACTATTAACTTTAGTGACAGCCTTTTATGTATACAAACATCTCAACAAACCAAGCGTAAAAGTCGCAGCATTAAAACCAAAGAAAACAGGACTTGCCCACTTATTATTTGAAAAACGCTGGCATCCATTTTTCTCTGCCGTATTAATCGGATTAATCGCTCTTGCCGCTTGGCCACTCAGTGTCGCTACGGGTCGTGAGTTTGGACTTGGGATCACGGGTCCATCAGCCAATATCATGCAATTCCTCGTTACTGGCGACGGTAAATTTATTAACTGGGGCGTATTCTTAGTTTTAGGGATTTTTATCGGGTCATTCATCGGCGCTAAAGCAAGCAATGAATTTCGTGTCCGTGTACCGGATGCTACCACGATTCTACGCAGCGGACTCGGCGGTATTCTTATGGGTATTGGTGCAACCCTTGCAGGTGGCTGTTCTATCGGTAACGGTCTAGTCGAAACTGCCTTTTTCTCTTGGCAAGGTTGGGTCTCATTGCCCTTGATGATTCTCGGCACTTGGGTAGCCGCCTACTTCACTATTATCCGTCCACAACGTTTAAAATTAGCAAAAGCATCATAAGGAGCTTATATGATCGTTAAATTACCTACACTTGGCCTTGTTTGTCCATTTCCTCTCGTTGAAGCTAAGGAAGCCATGGCTAAGTTAAATAAAGGCGATGGTCTAGAAATTGAATTTGACTGCACACAAGCCACTGAAGCCATTCCCGCTTGGGCGGCTGAAGAAGGTTATGAAGTCACAAACTTCGAGCAAATTGATGATGCCAAATGGTCAATTACGGTGATTAAATAATAAAAAAGTGCGGTCAGAAAAACACTCAAATTTCTGACCGCACTTTTGCTTTAATGAATTGAAATAATTAAATTAACTCTACCGGTACTTTCACCACAAGTTTTTTCACGAAACTTGATTTGCCGTTTACAGTGCAGCCTGGTTTATGAGGTTCATAAGGGAAAAAGACGGCAAACATTTTTGGCAAAAGTGTTACGGTGCTTTTATCTTCAATTTGTGGGGTAAGTTGGTAATCATCGGCATCACGATATTCATCGTATAAGCTGAGGTTTGGATAAGTCGCGCTTACTTCAACATTCTCTTCACCTCGAATAAGTAATTGAATATCTAGATATTTATGATGAAGTTCAGCTTGTTTGCTATCCGCTTCAACCGTATCAAATTCCATGACATTCATATAAACTTGCTCGCTTAAATCATGACGACCATTTTCTAATGCTTCAAGATCTAAGGTATTGAGATGATCGCAAATGTCCGCGATAACTTTTGGTAAACCCACTTTGAAATTTGGGTTATTTAATGCACTGATAATCATAGTGTCTCCTTACGTATGTATTTGTATGAGAATATGATAACAAGTTGCTTATATTAAATAAAGTTACCAATAAATTTAAAACTCTGTATAATAAGCGAGCTTTATTTTCTGTATTAGCGTGCGGCTATCAAAAGAGATTTTTAAACGCCCAAAGTGCGGTCATTTTTTCGAAAGATTTCTTTTGCTAGTCGCAATCTGGAAAATAAAGCTTTGTTTTAAATATTATTTTGAAGGAAAACATTGTGAATCCAATTGTTAAACAATTTAAATACGGTCAACATACCGTTACTCTAGAAACCGGCGCGATTGCACGTCAAGCAACCGCTGCGGTCATGGCAAGCATGGACGATACCACGGTATTCGTGACTGTTGTGGCTAAAAAAGATGTGAAAGAAGGTCAAGACTTCTTCCCATTAACCGTAAACTATCAAGAGCGTACTTATGCGGCGGGTAAAATCCCTGGTGGTTTCTTCAAACGTGAAGGTCGTCCATCTGAAGGCGAAACCTTAATCGCACGTTTAATCGACCGTCCAATTCGTCCATTATTCCCAGAAGGTTTCTTCAACGAAATCCAAGTTGTGGCAACTGTAGTTTCTGTAAACCCACAAATCAGCCCAGACTTAGTGGCAATGATCGGTGCTTCTGCAGCATTAACCTTATCTGGTGTACCTTTCAATGGCCCTATCGGTGCAGCACGCGTTGGTTTTATCGACAACCAATTCGTATTAAATCCAACCATGGCTGAACAAAAACAAAGCCGTTTAGACTTAGTAGTTGCAGGTACTGACAAAGCCGTATTAATGGTTGAATCTGAAGCTGATATTTTAACTGAAGAACAAATGTTAGCGGCGGTAGTATTCGGTCATCAACAACAACAAGTTGTAATCGAAGCGATCAAAGAATTTGCAAAAGAAGCAGGCAAACCACGTTGGGATTGGGTTGCGCCACAACCAAACACAGATTTAATCAACAAAGTAAAAGCGATTGCTGAAGCACGTTTAGGCGATGCATACCGCATTACTGAAAAACAAGCACGTTACGAACAAATCGATGCGATTAAAGCGGATGTGATTGCACAAATCACAGCTGAAGACGAAGAAATCAGCGAAGGTAAAATCGTAGATATTTTCACCGCACTTGAAAGCCAAATCGTTCGTGGCCGTATCATTGCAGGTGAACCACGTATTGATGGTCGTACCGTTGATACCGTTCGTGCATTAGATATCTGTACTGGTGTATTACCGCGTACTCACGGTTCTGCAATTTTCACCCGTGGTGAAACGCAAGCATTAGCCGTTGCGACTTTAGGTACTGAACGTGATGCACAAATCATTGATGAATTAACGGGTGAACGTCAAGATCACTTCTTATTCCACTACAACTTCCCTCCATACTCTGTAGGTGAAACCGGTATGATCGGCTCACCAAAACGTCGTGAAATCGGTCACGGTCGTTTAGCAAAACGCGGTGTTGCTGCGGTTATGCCAAGCCTTGCAGAATTCCCGTATGTAGTGCGTGTTGTGTCTGAAATCACTGAATCTAACGGTTCTTCTTCTATGGCATCTGTATGTGGTGCGTCTTTAGCATTAATGGATGCGGGTGTCCCAATCAAAGCCGCTGTTGCGGGTATTGCAATGGGCTTAGTGAAAGAAGAAGAGAAATTTGTAGTTCTTTCAGATATCTTAGGTGATGAAGACCACTTAGGTGATATGGACTTTAAAGTGGCTGGTACACGTGAAGGTGTCACCGCACTTCAAATGGATATCAAAATTGAAGGTATCACCCCTGAAATTATGCAAATTGCATTAAACCAAGCAAAAGGTGCACGTATGCACATTCTTGGCGTAATGGAACAAGCAATCCCTGCGCCACGTGCGGATATTTCTGACTACGCGCCGCGTATTCACACCATGAAAATTGATCCGAAGAAAATTAAAGATGTTATCGGTAAAGGTGGTGCAACTATCCGTGCATTAACTGAAGAAACCGGTACGTCTATCGATATCGATGATGATGGTACAGTGAAAATTGCTGCAGTAGATAGCAATGCAGCGAAAAATGTGATGGCACGTATTGAAGAAATCGTTGCTGAAGTTGAAGCGGGCGCAATTTACAAAGGTAAAGTGACTCGTCTTGCTGACTTCGGTGCATTCGTCGCTATCGTAGGAAATAAAGAAGGTTTAGTTCATATTTCTCAAATCGCTGAAGAGCGTGTAGAAAAAGTGAGTGATTATCTTCAAGTGGGTCAAGAAGTGACTGTTAAAGTGGTTGAAATCGATCGCCAAGGTCGTATCCGCTTAACCATGAAAGATCTTGCACCAAAACAAGAAACTGAAGCAGAATCTGCACCCGCAGAAGAGACTTCTGTAGAACAAGAATAATCTCACAGGGTGTGTAAAAAAGCCTTACACACCCGTTTTGATTATCAAACTAACTTATAAAACAATGCAATATTTTCGGTTATTCCGTTTTCTAGTTTCATTATCTAGCCTAAGTCTGACTTTATTTATTTCCGGTTGTGTGCAATCGGGAAACGTGTTTGTCGCACCAAATAAAGTCGTACTCGCAGATCAAACGCCGAATACGCACTTTGAGCAAGAAGTGATGATTACCCGAATCGGGCAAGTTTTATTAGTTGGTAAAATGAGTAATGAAGAACGGGCGACGCTTCACTTTGAACGTGGCGTTTTATATGATTCCCTCGGTTTATGGGGCCTCGCACGTTATGACTTTACACAAGCCCTTGCGTTACAGCCAAAGATGGCTTCCGTTTATAATTACTTAGGGCTTTACTTACTGCTTGAAGAAGATTACGACAGCGCATTAGAAACCTTTAATGCGGTGTTTGAGTTGGATCCAAGTTATGACTATACCCACCTTAATCGTGGTTTAAATTTTTATTACGTCGAACGCTATAATCTTGCTGAAGACGATTTTATGAAGTTTTACGAAGCCGATACCAAAGATCCCTATCGCGTACTCTGGCTCTATTTGAACGAACAAAAATTAAAACCACAAGAAGCCCATGCCAACCTTGTTGAACGAGCTAAAGGGCTATCTAAGGACTTCTGGGGAACAAATATCGTTCAATACTATTTAGGTAATATTTCTGTGAGTGACTTGCAAGAACGGGCAACTAAATTTGCAGAAAACTCGCAACAATATGCAGAAATATTAACCGAAACCTACTTTTATCTAGCAAAACAAAAACTCAATTTGGGGCAAATTGATGAAGCTGCGGCTTTATTCAAACTTGCTATTGCGAATCAGGTGTATAACTTTGTTGAGTATCGTTTTGCCGTGTTAGAGCTGATGAAATTGAAACCGGCTCAAACTGAAGACGAAAAAGAAGAAAAAAGTGCGGTCACAAAAACAGCTGTTTTTTAGACTTGCCTCTTTCTTGTGTAACAAATAAACCTGAAAGCTAAATTGAGCTTTCCTTAAATTATATTCGAGCATTTTAATGACAGACAAAATCACTTTTAATGATTTAGGCTTGCCTGAATTCATTCTAAAAGCCGTTTCTGACCTTGGTTTTGAAACACCTTCGCCAATCCAACAAGCTTGTATTCCTGCTCTTCTAGAAGGCAGAGATGTACTTGGTATGGCACAAACCGGTAGTGGTAAAACCGCCGCATTCTCTTTACCTATTTTGGCAAAAATTGATCCTGCCGCAAAACATCCACAATTATTGGTGATGGCACCAACGCGTGAACTAGCCATTCAAGTTGCTGATGCTTGTGAACACTTCATGAAATATGCCAAAGGCATCAACATCGTGACCCTTTATGGTGGTCAACGCTATGACATTCAATTACGTGCATTAAAACAAGGTGCACAAGTTGTTGTGGGTACACCAGGCCGTATTTTGGATCACATCCGTCGTAACACATTAAATCTATCTGAATTAAAAGCTATCGTACTTGATGAAGCGGATGAAATGCTTCGCATGGGCTTTATTGATGATGTAGAAACCGTTATGGCGGAATTACCTGAAGAGCACCAAACAGCCCTTTTCTCAGCAACCATGCCTGAGCCAATTCGTCGCATCACAAAACGCTTCATGAACAATCCGCAAGAAGTGAAAATCAAAGTAAATAACGATAATGCACCTGATATTGAGCAAAATTGTTGGTATGTTCAAGGTTTCCGTAAAAATGATGCATTATTACGCTTCTTAGAAGTAGAAGATTTTGATGCGGCAATCATTTTTACCCGTACTAAAACGGGCACACTTGATGTGACTGAATTATTAGAAAAACACGGTTTCCGTGCTGCGGCATTAAACGGTGATATGACCCAACAATTACGTGAACAAACCTTAGATCGCTTACGTAATGGTAGCCTTGATATCGTCGTTGCAACCGATGTTGCTGCGCGTGGTATCGATATTGAACGAATCAGTCTTGTGGTGAACTATGATATCCCTCTTGATGCAGAGTCTTATGTTCACCGTATCGGCCGTACTGGGCGCGCAGGTCGTTCTGGTCGTGCATTGTTATTCGTTGAACCACGTGAACGCCGTTTACTTCGTAACATCGAACACTTGATGAAAAAGCCAATCAATGAAGTTGAATTGCCAAATCATGAAGTGTTACAAGCCTGTCGTCGTAAAAAATTCCAAGACAAGATTACCAAGCAATTGGAACATCACGATCTGGAAATGTATCGCAGCTTATTGGAAGATTTATTCACCGCAGATCAGGATCAAGAAGATATTGCTGCGGCGATGTTGATGTTGATTCAAGGGAAACAAAAACTCATTCTTCCACCTGATCCACCGATGGATAAACGCCGTCGTGACCGTAACGATCGCGGTGATCGACGCGAAAACCCACGCTCAGCTGAACGTCGTGGTGAGCGTAAAGGCTATGGCAACCAACAACCGATGGATTTATATCGTATCGAAGTAGGTCGTGCAGATGGTGTAGAAGTGCGTCATATCGTAGGCGCTATCGCAAATGAAGGTGATATTAATAGCCGTTACATTGGTCATATCAAACTTTATGATGACTACTCTACCGTTGAATTACCACAAAGCATGCCGAAAGAATTGCTTCAACAATTCGGTAAAACACGCGTTTTAAACAAACAAATGCAAATGAGCTTTATGGGTTCGACACAATCAGACAGCGGACGTGGTGGCAATGACTTTGGTGGAAAAGGCCGTCGTGATGGTCGCCGTAATGAGCGTGGAGATCGAGGCCAAGATCGCTTCCGTGGTGAGCGTAATGGTGAACGTCGTCAGCGTAAATTTAACGATAAAAACGACCGCACTTTTAATGAACGTGGTCGCCGAGATCGCTAACGTTAATCCTTATTTAACAGCCCCTTGAAGTAAAAGGGGCTTTTTTATTGTCTTAATTCTCGTTACAATCGTTTCTTATCTCAATTTACAAGGTTTATCTATTGAAAGGTCTATTTTTACGTATTATTGCTGCCTTTGCATTATTACTTTGGGCAGTGGATATGGTGTTCCCTTGGCAAAAAATTATGCAATCGGAGCAAAACCCTTACACTGCGATCAAAAATCGCGGTAGCCTTATTGTCGGCACCATTAACAATCCCATTTACTATTTTATTGGGAATGAGGGCGAATCTGGCTTGGAATACGAATTAGCAAAAAACTTTGCGGATTATTTAGGGGTTCGTTTACAAATTAAAACCTTAGAAAATAACGATCAACTTTTTAACGAATTAGAAAACAACAATATTGATATTGCTGCTGCGAATCTTTTGTTCCAGCCTCAACGTGCTGAAAAATTTCAGTTAGGGCCCTCTTATACTTCTGCCTCTTGGCAACTTGTGTATAAAAAAGGGGAAAATCGCCCGAAAGATTTAGCTCAAGTCCAGCAAGAAATTATCATTTCTGCGGGGGAAGATTTAGAAAAATTATTATCCCTTGCGCAGAAAAAACTTCCTGCACTTAAATGGCAGAATAACAAGCAGTTGACCCAAGAAGAATTATTGATTCAAGTGGCAGAAGGAAAAATTCCTTACACCATTGCCAATAGTATTGATGTGGCGGCTGCACAACAAATTCGCCCTAACTTAGCAATTGCATTTGACCTAACGGATGAAATGACTGTGCACTGGTATCTTTCCAATAAATCCTATAATGAGCTACAAGCAGGCTTATTGGATTTTATGAATAATGCCATTGAAACGGGATTAATTGATCGTATTGAGGAAAAATATTTCCGCCACATTACTGCCTTTGATTATGTAGATACTCAGGCTTATTTAGAGGCGGTTGAAAAAATCCTTCCTCAATATCAACCGCTCTTTGAAAAATACAAAGGGAATTTAGACTGGCGATTATTAGCTGCTGTAGCCTATCAAGAATCGCATTGGGACCCTTATGCTACCTCTCCAACAGGTGTGCGCGGGATGATGATGCTTACCAAAGATACGGCTGTGCGGATGAATATTAATAATCGCACTGATGCCGAACAAAGTATAAAAGCGGGATCGGAGTATTTGCATTGGCTACTCGACCAAATGCCAGACAGTATTCCAGAAGAAGATCGAATTTGGTATTCTTTAGCAGCATATAATATGGGATTAGGGCATATTTTGGACGCACGTCGCTTAACAAAAAAATTAGGTGGTAACCCAGATAACTGGTTAGATGTAAAAAATAATCTTCAACTATTATCGGAAAAGCGCCATTATTCAAACTTAAAATATGGCTACGCCCGAGGCTATGAAGCCTACCAATATGTCGAAAATATTCGCCGTTACATGAACAGCATTGTGAATTATCATCGCGTTCAAGAAAACCAAGCGACTGCAACAGAGTAAGTGCGGTCAGAAAAAGCAACGTTTTATTGAACTCAAAGAAAACAAGGAGAAAAAGATGTTAAAAAGAAAAACTTTTTTAAAGAAAAAAGCATCAAGAGATATCTCTGCCTCACGCAACTTGCGTTTAAGACGCTTAAAACACCGTAAAGCAAAACAATTCCAACGCCATGCATTACAATTAGTGATTCAAGATATCTAAAAAAGGGCGAACATCATGTTCGCCCTTTTTATTTATTCATTATCCTTTATTTTTCAAAAGAATCTTTTAAACGCTCATCTGCTCGGCGGGATTCGCCTTTATGTTGAAGTTTATTTAATTGGCGTTCTAATTTTTCTTCGACTTCATTGATCGCTTTATACATATCATCAGCCGTTGCAGTGGCTAACAGATTACCTAATGGAGTTCCAATTGAAGCCTCTACAGAAAAGCCGTTTGGCACTTTACTTAAAACAAAATGCGGGCTAATCAGTTGAGTGTGCCATTTCTCTAATTTTGCAAGTCTTCCCTCCACATGTTCACGAATTGCAGGGGTGATTTCCATTTGTTTACTTGTGATATTGAGTGTCATAGCATTTACCTCTTTTGCTTAAATGAACCCTTCGGTTCCGTTCATCTTTAATAACAAAATATCGACCTTGAACCACTTTTTCAAGTGCTTTTAGGTAAATAAAAAAACAAATGTTCAAAAATATGATCGGGATCTAATTTCTGAAAAAATGTGATTTCATTTCCGTGTAAACTTGTTATGATGTAAAGCTGTAAACAACAAAGGGAAGCACTCGGCTTCCCTTTTCTTTTTATGAATCTAAATTAGGTTAATTCATCTTGATCATGTTGCGTCGCTTTTAAACGTTCGAAGTAATCTTTGGTTTCTGAAATAATCTCTTTGCGTAACCCAATTAATGCAACTAAGTTCGGGAAGGCCATTAAACCATTCACGATATCCGCTAAGATCCAAATTAAATCTAAAGTCAGGAATGAGCCTGCCCCAACCAGAACAATAAACACGAAGCGATACAATTTAATACCACGAATACCGACTAAGTAAAGGAAACAACGCTCACCGTAGTAGCACCACCCTAAAATTGTGGTGAAAGCAAAGAATAATAAGCCAACAGTTACAATGGTTGCACCAAATGATGTACCTAATCCCTGCGCAAAAGCATAGTTAGTCACACTTGCACCTGAAAGCTCAGGATTACTCCATGCTCCTGTAATCACAAGCACTAAGCCTGTCATCGTACATACGATGATAGTATCTAAAAATGTCCCCATCATCGAAATTAAACCTTGTCGAACGGGCTCTTTCGTTTGCGCTGCTGCGGCTGCGATTGGCGCACTTCCTAAACCTGATTCATTTGAGAAAATACCGCGCGCCACACCCGATTGAATGGCTTTCATCACGGTAAAGCCAACTGCACCACCTAAAGCTGCCTGAGGATTAAACGCACTCTGAATAATTAATGAAATTGCAGCAGGTAATTTGTCGTAATTAACGATTAAGATGATAATTGAGGTCGTCACATAACTCAGCGCCATAAAAGGCACAATGACTGCAGAGGCTCTCGCAATACGTCTTACTCCACCAAGAATAATCATCGCGACCAATACCGTCACCACTGTTGCAGTAATCACAACAGGCACGTTAAAGGTGTCTTGCATCGCATGCGTAATCGCATTCACTTGAGGAAAAGTACCGATACCAAAAAAGGCCACCAACACCCCAAATAACGCAAATAATTTCGCTAACCATTTGATACCAAGACCACGTTCGATGTAATACATTGGTCCACCAGCCATAAAACCGTATTTATCGCGCACACGATATTTCACTGCAAGCAAACATTCGGCATATTTGGTTGCCATGCCTAATAATGCAACTAGCCACATCCAAAAAATCGCGCCAGGTCCACCCGCTTGTACTGCGGTCGCTACACCCACGATATTCCCTGTACCAATGGTTGCCGCTAATGCGGTACAAAGTGCAGCAAAAGAAGACACGTCCCCTTTGCCTTTATTTGCACCACGAGCAAATAAATAGCCCAAGGCACGAGGCAAATAACGAATTTGCAAAAAACCTAAACGAAGGGTGAGATAAAGTCCGGTTCCGGACAAAAGAATAAGTAGGGGCGGTCCCCATATAAAGCTACTAATAGCCGATAAGATTGTCTGTAATGACATTGATGATTCCTCGTCGTTTAAAATACAAATAAACTCGACAAGGAGACAAGAAGAATCCCGATAGAAATATATTGATAATACGGATTGTCTTTTGCCCCTGTCCTTTTGCCTGAGCGTTTGGAAAACAATCGAAAAATCGACCGCTCTTTTGCGCCTTCGGCGTCCATTTACATCAATCAATAAAATGCAATGGATCTCTCCAAGGGTTCGTCCAGTAACAGTCCCTGCAATCTTGCGATTGCGCCTGAAAGATTTTACCTCGTCGGCGTAGGGGCAATTCCCTACTCTCCAGCTACCTTCTTCCGAACTCACTTTTTACGTTTTATTTTTTATCGCAAAAAGTGTCGCGAATTTTAGCAAACTTGAAAGGCTAACTCAATGGATTGACGAAAAAAGGCTTAGATAACAAGGTGAAAGCAGATAAAAACAAAGTGCGGTCAAAAATTTTCTTATTTTTTGACCGCACTTTTTTTAAATCAAAAAAGAAAGGCAGGTCATTGCCTGCCTTTATCTATTTTAATAATTATAAAATCTCTTTTGCTTTTGCTACCACGTTATCCACGGTGAAACCAAAGAGTTTGAATAATTGATCTGCTGGTGCTGATTCACCAAAGCTATTCATACCAACCACGCGACCTTCAAAGCCAACGTATTTATACCAGAAGTCTGCAATACCTGCTTCGATTGCAACACGTTTGGTTACGGCTGCAGGTAACACACTTTCACGGTACGCTGCATCTTGTTTGTCGAAACGGTTAGTACTTGGCATAGAGACGACACGCACTTTTTTACCTTCAGCAGTCAATACATCTGCTGCTTTCACTGCCAATTCCACTTCAGAACCTGTCGCAATGAAGATTAACTCTGGTGTACCCTCACAGTCTTTTAACACATAAGCACCACGTTTAACGGCATCTAATTGTGCAGAAGTGCGGTCCATTTGTGCTAAGTTTTGACGGGTAAAGATCAACGCACTTGGGCCATCTTGACGTTCAACCGCTTGTTGCCATGCGATGGCTGATTCCACTTGGTCACATGGACGCCATGTTTCAAGATTTGGAATTAAGCGTAATGAGGTGGTTTGCTCAACTGGTTGGTGAGTTGGACCATCTTCGCCTAAACCGATCGAGTCATGAGTATAAACGAATAAAGTGCGTTGTTTCATTAATGCTGCCATACGCACTGCATTGTGTGCATATTCGTAGAACATTAAGAAGGTTGCGCCATAAGGAATGAAACCGCCGTGTAAAGCAATACCATTCATAATCGCTGACATACCGAACTCACGCACACCATAGTTGATATAGTTACCACCTACGTTTTCGTGTGCACGAATTGGTTTAGAACCGCTCCATAACGTTAAGTTAGAGCTTGCTAAGTCTGCGGATCCACCTAAGAATTCAGGTAATACATGTGCATAAGCTTCGATTGCATTTTGTGATGCTTTACGGCTTGCAATGCTTGCAGGATTCGCTTGTAATTTTTCAATGAACGCTTTAGATTCTGCCGCCCAATTTGATGGTAATTCACCGTTTACACGACGTGTAAATTCTGCCGCAAGTTCTGGATATGCTTTTGCATAAGCGGCAAATTTTTCTTCCCAAGATTTTTCTGCTGCCGCACCTTTTTCTTTTGCTGACCATTCCGCATAGTACTCTGCTGGAATTTCAAATGGACCATATTCCCAACCAAGTGTTTTACGGGTTAGTGCGATTTCTTCATCACCTAATGGTGCACCGTGACAATCATGAGAACCTGATTTATTTGGTGAACCGAAGCCGATGATGGTTTTACAAATAATTAACGTTGGTTTTTCTTTTTCAGCTTGAGCAAGAATGGTTGCGGCACGAATTTGTTCTGCATCATGGCCGTCCACATTACGGATTACTTGCCAGCCATAAGCTTCAAAACGTGCTGCGGTATCATCACTGAACCAGCCATCTACATGACCATCAATCGAAATATTGTTGTCATCGTAGAAGGCGATTAATTTACCTAGGCCTAATGTTCCTGCTAAAGAGCAAGCTTCGTGAGAAATCCCTTCCATTAAACAGCCATCGCCTAAGAACACATAAGTGTGGTGATCGACAATTTCATGGCCTTCACGGTTAAATTGACCTGCTAATGTTTTCTCCGCAATCGCCATACCCACAGCATTAGTGATACCTTGGCCTAGTGGACCTGTAGTGGTTTCAACACCTGGCGCGTAACCATATTCTGGGTGTCCTGGGGTTTTAGAATGTAATTGACGGAATTGTTTTAAATCTTCGATAGAAAGATCATAGCCTGTTAAATGTAATAAGCTATAGATCAACATTGAACCGTGGCCATTAGAAAGCACAAAACGGTCGCGATCGGCCCATTTAGGATTGTTTGGGTTGTGTTTTAAGAAATCGCGCCATAATACTTCAGCGATATCCGCCATTCCCATCGGTGCACCTGGGTGGCCTGATTTCGCTTTTTGTACTGCATCCATTGATAGTGCACGAATTGCGTTGGCGAGTTGTCTACGAGTTGCCATGTTTTTCTCCTATCTAAATAATTCTCAGTATTCTACCCTATTTACTGATTGGCTTAACCAATATTTGCAATTTTATTTACCTTGATCAAATTCTTCGACGACGTTGATGGAAACGTTGGCTACTCGATTTACCTTGTAAATTTACCACCGTTTTAGTTTCCACTGGTTTTCGATATGTTCGACGATAATGACTTAAAAAATAATGAATGGAACTGGCGAATAAAGCGCCTAATAAAAAGACCACGACAATTTCACCATATAAGCGATGAAACACTTGATTGATTTTGTTCTGTGTTGTTTGAGCATATTGGGCGTCAAACGTCACACGCAAAAAGCCACGAACCGCGTTATTAGAAGCTGAATAAATAGGCTCAACAATTTGTTGTGTTGAAAACTCACCTTCATTTTTATGTTCTAGGCCTAGTTGCTCACGAAGGTTGCCTGTATTGGTACTTTGTGCCAATTCTTTACCGTTATAATCATAAATAGTCGCATCGAGCACAAAGTTTTCTTTGACTAAATTATCTAAATTTTCGACGAGCTGATCGGATTTCGCATTATTGGTTAATAAAACTGAAAATAAATTGGCTTGCTGACGAACCAAAGTATGCGATAAATTCGCTACTTGATTCACACTTGAAAGCTGTGAACCAATCTTAAATTGTTTCACACCAAACAAAATCACCGCCATGGCACCGATACAAAGCAGCACGATGAGCCCAAACATCAGTGATTTTTGAAGTTTTTCTTTAATTAATTGCACGTTGTTTTTCCATTTTTTCGCCAAGATCGGCTAGAATAGACGAGTATTCACAATTTACAGGATTTTCTATGCAAATTCAAAACCTTGCAAGCATTACCCAAAAATATCCCCAATTTCCCACCGCACTTTCGTCTGATTTGCCTCATCCCGATGAAACTCATGCGTTTATTTTATACGGCACAACGCTGAATTTAGCAAAATTACTCGAATTCCAACAAAAGTGCGGTCAATCTTTCCTGTGTTTTGATGCATGGAACGTTGAAAAAAATACCGTTGTCCTTTTAAAAGGCAAATGGCTCACCGATTTTATTGCCCATTCTCACGACCTGCAATTAGACATCGCTAAACTGGATTTTGATGCAAAATTATCAGAAAAAGGTTTATTGGTGATGGATATGGATTCTACTGCCATTCAAATTGAATGCATTGATGAGATCGCTAAACTGGCTGGCACGGGTGAATTAGTTTCTGCCATTACTGAAAGCGCCATGCGTGGCGAGCTCGATTTTGAACAAAGTTTGCGTCGTCGTGTCGGTACGCTTAAAGGCGCACCAGAAACTATTTTGCAACAAGTACGTGAAAAATTGCCTTTAATGCCAGGCTTAATTGAAACCATTAAGACATTACAACAACATGGTTGGAAAACTGCCATTGCTTCTGGTGGTTTTACCTATTTCGCCGATTACTTAAAAAGTTTATTAAACCTCGATTTTGCGGCGTCTAATCAATTTGAAATTATTGATGGCACGCTGACTGGCAATGTAAAAGGTAGCGTGGTCGATGCACAATACAAAGCGAATACCTTGCAAAAACTCGCTGAAGAATACAACATTCCACGCAAAAATACCCTTGCTATTGGTGATGGCGCTAATGATTTGGCGATGATGAAAGTCGCAGGATTAGGCGTAGCATTTCATGCCAAACCGAAGGTGCAACAACAAGCACAAATTGTGGTAAACTTTGCTGACTTAACCGCACTTTTATGTCTTTTAAGTGCAAATGATCGAATTTAATTCATTTTGGGAGAAAACTTATGCCATCTTTTGACATCGTATCTGAAATTACTATGCACGAAGTGCGTAATGCGGTTGAAAATGCAAACCGCGTATTAAGTACACGTTATGATTTCCGTGGCGTGGAAGCCGTCATTGAATTAAATGAAAAAAGCGAAACCGTGAAAGTGACCACCGAATCTGATTTCCAATTAGAGCAATTAATTGAAATCTTAATTGGTGCGTTTGTAAAACGTGGCATTGAGCATAGCTCATTGGATATTCCAACAGAAAGTGAACATCACGGTAAACTTTACACCAAAGAAATCAAATTAAAGCAAGGGATTGAACCTGATATGGCGAAGAAAATCACTAAATTAGTGAAAGATTCAAAAATCAAAGTTCAAACTCAAATTCAAGGTGAACAAGTACGCGTAACCGGTAAATCCCGTGATGATTTACAAGCTGTTATTCAATTGGTGAAAGGGGCTGAATTAGGCCAACCATTCCAATTTAATAACTTCAGAGATTAATTTAATGAAAAAATATCTGTGGGTATTTTTGGCTGCAGTTCCAGCATGTTCGCTCGCAAATGAGAATGCCATGAGTCTCGGTGAGAGCGTCATTGATGTTGTAAAATGTGAAGGCACCAAAGGCGAAAAGATTTGGGTCGCGCTAAATAATCTTAAAACATTCACTTACATGAAAAATAATGTAAATGTGGCTCATCAAACGATAGATAATGCTTACTTACAAGCTTATGCCACAGAAGCAACGCTTTTTCTTCCACCAACAGAAAATAATCAGTTGTGGACGATAATAAAAGAAAGAGCTGTAGATAAAACGAGCATCAGTCAAGTTACTATCGATTTGCGTAATAAGAAAGGTAAGCTAATTTCTCATGCTGCTTGCAAACGAAATGACGAGACTTTTTCATTATTAATGGGATCGAGTTTCGATATAAAAGAGCCTACCGATAAAATCCTTGAATTAATGGATCCACCTACGCCATAAAAACGAAAGCGCGGTCAAAAAAAAACAATATTTTTTGACCGCTCTTTTATTTGCGCTAATTAAGCTAATCTCGCTTTTGCTTCTGCAATCGCTTCTGCTACACGAAGTGGTGAAACCCCACCTTTCGCACAACGTTTATCTAAACAAGATTGTAGCGAAAGAATGTCATAGACATCATCCCCTACCACATCACTGAATTGACGGAATTCAGGAATGGTTAAGTCTTCCAAGGCTTTTCCTTTTTCAATGGCATAAACCACGATTTCACCGACAATATGATGAGAATCACGGAATGGCACGCCTTTTGCCACAAGGTAATCCGCTAGCTCTGTTGCATTTGAATAACCTTTTAAAGCGGCTTCGCGTGTACGGTCGGTATTCACTTTTAATTCATCTAGTACAAAAGTCGCCATATCTACGCAATCTTGCCAGGTATCTAATGCATCAAAGATCCCTTCTTTGTCTTCTTGCATATCTTTGTTATACGCTAATGGTAAACCTTTTAAGGTCATCAACATACCGGTTAATGCACCCATGACACGGCCCGCTTTACCACGAATCAATTCACAAGCATCTGGATTTTTCTTTTGTGGCATTAAAGAGGAACCAGAAGTCACACGATCCGATAATTCCACAAAATTCGCTTCACCACTGTTGAAAATAATCATATCTTCTGCGAAACGAGAAAGGTGAGCCATGCTTAAAGATGCCGTTGAAAGTAATTCTACAATATGATCGCGATCTGATACGCTATCCAAACTATTACGCGTCGCAAAAGCAAAACCCAGATCAGCGGCTAATTGTTCACGATCAACTGCATAGGCTGTCCCCGCAAGTGCACCACTGCCTAATGGGCAGCTATTCATGCGTTTATAAGCATCGGCGAGACGTGAATAATCACGCTCAAACATTTCCACATAAGCCATACACCAATGGGCAAAAGTGATGGGTTGAGCACGTTGTAAATGAGTATAACCCGGCATCACTGCATCTTGCGTCTTTTCCGCTGTTTGCACCAAATGACGTTGAAGATTACGAATAGATGCTTGCAACTCCGTTACACGTTGTTTGCACCACATTTTAATATCAAGTGCAACTTGGTCATTACGGCTACGGCCTGTGTGTAATTTTTTACCTAAATTACCCACTTTATCGATAAGCTTACTTTCCACCCAACTATGAATATCTTCTGCATCATCTTGCAAAATCGCCTGTGGATTTGACCGCACTTCAATTAATAATTCATTTAAGGCAACTTCTAGCTGTTGTTGCTCTTCAGCACTTAATACACCAACGTTGACTAACGCTTTAGACCAGCCAATAGAGCCCTCAATATCTTGCTCTGCCAAACGATAATCAAAACGCAGGCTATCATTAAAATCTTTAAAACGTTTATCTGCCGCTTGTGTAAAACGACCACCCCAGAGAGCCATAAGTTATCCTTCTTTTAATTTTAACATTGATTAATTATTCAATTATTACGCATAATTAATCAGTATGCAATAATAATCTCTTTATAATCTGCTATTTTACTCTGTTTTTTCTAACAAAAACTAGACAGTATTAGATTTTAGTGGTAATTTACGCACCATTCTTAAGGGCATTGCCCACCATTCAAACAATTCAGTATTATCAACTCTTATTCGTTCCAACATTATTAATTATGCATCTTACAGAACTTAAAAATACGCCTGTTTCTGATCTTGTGAAACTTGGCGAAGAACAAATGGGTTTGGAAAATCTTGCCCGTTTACGTAAACAAGATATTGTTTTTGCTATTTTGAAACAACATGCAAAGAGCGGTGAAGATATTTTTGGCGGTGGCGTGTTGGAGATTTTACCCGATGGTTTCGGTTTCTTACGCTCCGCAGATAGTTCCTACCTTGCTGGTCCTGATGACATCTACGTTTCTCCAAGTCAAATTCGTCGCTTCAATCTTCAAACTGGTGATAAAATTGAAGGCAAAATCCGTCCACCAAAAGAGGGCGAACGCTATTTTGCACTTTTAAAAGTCGACCAAGTCAATGATGACAAACCTGAAGTCTCTCGTAGCAAAATCCTTTTCGAAAACTTAACCCCATTACATGCGAATTCCCGTTTAAGAATGGAACGTGGTAATGGTTCAACCGAAGACTTAACTGCGCGCATTTTGGATTTAGCCTCTCCGATTGGTAAAGGTCAGCGTGGTCTTATCGTGGCTCCGCCAAAAGCTGGTAAAACCATGTTGCTACAAAATATTGCACAAAGCATCACGCACAACTACCCAGAATGTGAACTTATCGTACTTTTAATTGACGAGCGTCCAGAAGAAGTAACGGAAATGCAACGTTCAGTAAAAGGTGAAGTGATTGCTTCAACCTTTGATGAACCAGCTGCTCGTCACGTTCAAGTGGCTGAAATGGTTATCGAGAAAGCAAAACGTTCTGTTGAGCATAAAAAAGACGTAGTGATTTTACTCGACTCTATTACACGTTTGGCACGTGCTTACAATACCGTTACACCAGCGTCTGGTAAAATTCTTTCTGGGGGTGTGGATGCAAATGCTTTACATCGACCAAAACGTTTCTTTGGTGCTGCACGTAACGTAGAAGAAGGCGGGAGTTTAACCATTATTGCAACCGCACTTGTAGATACCGGCTCAAAAATGGATGAGGTTATCTTTGAAGAATTTAAAGGTACAGGTAACATGGAATTACATCTTTCTCGTAAAATTGCAGAAAAACGTGTGTTCCCAGCGATTGACTTCAACCGTTCTGGTACGCGTAAAGAAGACTTACTTACCACACCAGATGAATTACAAAAAATGTGGATTCTTCGCAAAATCCTTAACCCAATGGGTGAAGTGGAAGCGATGGAATTCCTCATCGACAAACTTATGGTGGCGAAAACTAACGATGAGTTTTTTGAAATTATGAAGCGGTCTTAATTCTGACCGCACTTAAAAACAAAAAAGGCTTGGAAAACCAAGCCTTTTTTATTTTGCGAATTATTCGCCCAAACGCTCTTTAATACGAGCAGATTTACCTGAACGTTCACGTAAGTAGTAAAGTTTAGCTTTACGTACTGCACCTTTACGTTTAACAGCGATAGAATCTACTGCTGGAGAGTGAGTTTGGAATACACGCTCAACACCTACGCCGTTAGAAATTTTACGTAAGGTGAATGCTGAGTGCAAGCCACGGTTACGAATTGCAATAACCACGCCTTCGAATGCTTGCAAACGACGTTTGCTAC
This sequence comes from Haemophilus sp. HMSC061E01, assembly GCF_001810345.1. Taxonomy (NCBI): domain Bacteria; kingdom Pseudomonadati; phylum Pseudomonadota; class Gammaproteobacteria; order Pasteurellales; family Pasteurellaceae; genus Haemophilus; species Haemophilus sp. HMSC061E01. The sequence continues at coordinate 137,673 of NZ_KV800998.1, read as the reverse complement.
CTTCAACTACCCATACTTTAACTTCTAAAGTATCACCTGGGCGGAAGCTAGGTACGTTTTGTTTTAATTGTTCTTGTTCAAGTTGTTTGATAATGTTAGACATTGTTTGATCCTTTATTGATCCTAGATGTAACTGAAACTAACTGTTATGCTCGACTTGCGCCTCTTTTAACAGTTTACGTTGTTCGTCAGTCAGAGCTAGGCCTTCTAAGAGCTCAGGGCGTCGGAGCCACGTTCTTTGTAGCGATTGTTTTAATCGCCATTTCCGAATTTCTTCGTGATGTCCCGACATCAGCACGGGTGGTACAGTTAATCCTTCTAACACTTCCGGTCTGGTGTAATGCGGACAATCTAATAAACCATCTACAAAAGAATCTTCTTCTGCAGAGGCTTGCTTGCCTAATACACCGGGAATAAAACGCGCAACAGCATCAATTAATGTCATTGCAGGCAATTCCCCACCGGTCAGAACGTAATCACCAATTGACCATTCTTCATCAATTTCAGTTTGAATCAATCGCTCATCAATACCTTCGTAACGTCCACATACCAAAATCAATTTCTGATTTTGAGCAAGCTCGGTTACGCCGCCTTGATCGAGTTTACGTCCTTGTGGCGAAAGGTAAATCACCTTTACGCCTTCTCCTGCCGCTGCTTTCGCAGCATGAATCGCATCCCGTAAAGGTTGCACCATCATCAGCATTCCTGGACCACCACCATAAGGACGGTCATCCACGGTTTTATGCTTGTCGAATGTAAAATCTCTTGGATTCCAACATTCTACTTGCAGAAGATTATGTTTTACGGCTCTACCTGTAACCCCAAATTCCGTAATCGCTTTAAACATTTCGGGGAACAATGAAATTACCCCTATCCACATAAAAAGCCTACTACATTACGTTTGTGCATACTTGAGATTAGAAACCAGCGTCCCAATCCACTTCAATTGTTTTCGTGGTGAGATCGACTCTTTTAACTACTTGTTCATACAAGAACGGAATTAACCGCTCTTGTTTTCCAAAAGCATCTTTAGTATTGGCTTTAACCACTAACACATCATTAGAACCGGTTTCCATCATCTCTGTTACAGTTCCCATTGTATAACCTTCTAGGTTGACGACTGAACAACCGATTAAATCGTGCCAGTAATAATCGCCTTCTTCCAGTTCAGGGAAAACAGATAAATCCACACCAATTTCAACATTTGCTAAAGTTTGTGCGGCTTCACGATCATCAACGCCTTTTAATTTAACGATGATTTCGTGATTATGATGACGCCAGTTTTCTAATTCCGTTGGCTGCCATTCGCCTTTGATTTTTAAAAACCAAGGTTGATATTCAAAAATGCTTTCAGCTTGTTCTGTTGATGAATAAATACGTAACCACCCACGGATACCGTAGGTTGAGCCTAATTTGCCCACAACTTCAATACGTTGTTGTTCCATATTTTTCACCTATCTTAGTTTAAGAACTAAATCAAAAAGCGAGATTATGCTTTTTGAGCTTCTTTTACCAAAGTTGCAACACGATCTGAAAGTGATGCACCTTGAGCAACCCAGTGGTTTACACGCTCAAGATCAACACGAAGACGCTCTGCATTACCTTGTGCGATTGGGTTGAAGAAACCTACACGCTCAATGAAACGACCGTCACGTGGTGAACGACTGTCAGCTACTACGATTTGATAAAATGGGCGTTTTTTAGCTCCGCCACGAGATAAACGAATGGTTACCATAACCTTCCTCTAAATGTTTAATTACTAAAAGAATATTCTCAAACTCGAAAGTAATTTAAGAATATAGCTTACTTTTTTCTCTGTATATATAGACAAAAAGCCTGAAGATTTTACACTTTTTGAGCAAAAAAGCAAGCCAATAGCCTATTTCTACTTGAGAAATTCACCATAAAAAATGACCGCGCTTCATCACAAAGTGCGGTCAATTTTTCATTCATTTATTGGATTAATAAACCCCTTGAGCCAACATTGCATCGGCTACTTTTACAAAGCCTGCTACGTTTGCGCCAACTACATAGTTAATGTTTGCTTGGCCTTCTGCTGAACCGTATTTTTTACAGTTTGCATGAATATCTAACATGATACGATGAAGCTGTCTGTCCACCTCTTCAGCTGTCCAGTATAAACGTTGTGAACTTTGCGCCATTTCTAAACCTGATGTTGCAACACCACCTGCATTAGCCGCTTTACCAGGGCCAAATAATACACCAGCTTCTAAGAATGCTTCTGTCGCTTCGATAGTGGTTGGCATGTTTGCACCCTCAGCAACCAATTTCACACCGTTTGCAATTAGAGCTTTAGCGTCTAAAATCTCTAATTCGTTTTGGGTTGCGCAAGGAAGTGCAATATCTGCTTTCACTTCCCAAGGGCGTTTACCCGCAACATATTGCAAACCAAACTGTTCCGCAAATTCTTTTACGCGACCACGTTTTACGTTTTTGAGTTCTAATAACGCGGCTAATTTTTCACGATCAAAACCTTCTGGTAAATACACATAACCCGCTGAGTCAGAACAAGTTACGACTTTCGCACCGAGTTCCATCGCTTTTTCAATGGCATATTGAGCCACGTTACCCGAACCAGAAACTAAAACCGTTTTATCTTGGAAGCTATCCCCTTTCTCTGCAAGCATTGCTTGGGCAAAATAAACCAATCCATACCCCGTTGCTTCAGGGCGTATTAAGCTCCCACCGAATGAAAGACCACGACCAGTAAAGACACAAGCAGCTTGGTTTGATAATTTTTTCATATAGCCTGCAAGATAACCGACTTCGCGACCACCCACACCTATATCTCCCGCAGGCACATCGGTATCCGGACCTACATGACGATACAATTCAGCCATTAATGCTTGGCAGAAACGCATCACTTCAGCATCTGATTTGCCTTTAGGATCAAAATCAGATCCCCCTTTTGCACCGCCCATTGGCAATGTGGTTAAGGCATTTTTAAAGATCTGTTCAAAACCTAAGAATTTTAAGATTGATAAGTTAACGGATGGATGAAAACGCATACCCCCTTTAAAAGGCCCAATTGCACTGTTGAATTGCACGCGGAAAGCACGGTTTACTTGAACTTGACCTTTATCATCAGTCCATGCCACACGGAATTGGATTGCGCGCTCTGGCTCAACTAAACGCTCTAATAAAGCTTCTGAACGGTATTTAGGGTTTGCTTCCAAGAAAGGCCAGATTGACGTGAAGACTTCACGAACGGCTTGTAAAAATTCAGGTTGGTGACCGTCGCGTTGAGCCACTTTTTCAAGAAATGCGTCTAATGATGCTACTGCTGACATAGGATTTTCCTTCTAGTAGTGAGTTAATATGATGTGTGTAACGTTATTTTATTTATCACCGTCTTGTTGCGGCGTGTCATCAATATAACAATAGAAAAATCAACTAGGCAATAGTTTTTTTATAGAAAAAATGAAAAAAAAATAAAAAACGAGAAAACATTTAATATTTTCTCGTTTTTATTAGATGAAATCTAAAATTAGCTCCTAGATTAGCACTTCAAGTTAAAAAGTGCTTATTTATTTTTACCTTCTAAGTAAAGCCATTCAGCGACTTGCTTCGCAAAATACGTCAAAATACCATCCGCACCCGCACGCTTAAAGCAAAGCAATGATTCCATAATGCATTCTTTTTCTTTCAGCCAACCATTTTGAATGGCTGCCATATGCATCGCATATTCACCAGAAACTTGATAAGCAAAGGTTGGCACGCCGAAATAGTCTTTCACACGATATACCATGTCTAAATATGGCATACCTGGTTTCACCATCACCATATCCGCGCCTTCTTGTAAATCAAGAGCCACTTCTTGCAAGCCTTCATTACCGTTGGCTGGATCAAGTTGATAGGTTTTCTTGTCACCACCTTTAAGGTTGCCGGCAGAACCAACGGCATCACGGAATGGACCATAATAATTAGACGCATATTTTGCAGAATACGCCATAATTTGCGTATTGATATGACCATTTTCTTCCAATGCCTGACGAATACGACCAATACGTCCATCCATCATATCACTCGGAGCCACAATATCAGCACCTGCTTCAGCGTGTGAAACAGCCTGTTTAATCAGGATATCTGTTGTAATATCGTTTAATACATAGCCTTCTTCATCAATGATCCCGTCTTGTCCATGTAGTGTATAAGGATCGAGTGCGACATCGGTTAATACCCCTAATTCTGGATAAGCGGCTTTCAATGCTCTCACTGCACGCTGTACCAAACCATTCGGGTTAAATGCCTCATCCGCCATTAAAGATTTTTTATCTTGCTCAACTACAGGGAATAATGAGATCACTGGCACGCCGTATTTCACTAAAAGACCTGCTTCGATTAATAACTGATCGATCGTTAAACGTTCAACTTTAGGCATAGAAGGAACTGGTTCACGATGATTTTTACCTTCAATGATAAATACCGGATAAATTAAATCATTCGCGGTTAAAGTATTTTCTGCCACTAAACGGCGACTAAAATCATGTTTACGTAAACGACGAAGACGACGGGTTGGAAAACCGCCTAAAATTTGTTGAGTCATAATAATATTTCCTGTTTTTATGATATTAAAAGGGCGTATCACCTACGCCCATTTTCTTAATCTTTGTGATTCAAATCACCCTGATTTTCTACCGCACTTGCCTCTTCTTCATCCTCTTTCGGTTGATAGAAACGTGCAACTAACAAGCCTAATTCAAAGAGAAGACACATTGGTACAGCAAGTAAAGTTTGAGAGAACACGTCTGGTGGCGTTAAGATCATGCCAACAAAGAATGCTCCCACAATAATATAAGGGCGTTTTGCCGCCAATGCTTTCGTTGTTGTGACACCTGTCCAGCAAAGCAAAATAATGGCAACGGGTACTTCAAAGCACACACCGAAAGCCAAGAATAATGCTAGCGCAAAATCAAGGTAACTGCTGATATCTGTTGCGATAGCTACCCCTTCTGGTGCAGTTTGCGTAAAGAAACTAAACACGAAAGGGAAAACAACATAATAAGCAAACGCTACACCGCAATAGAATAAAACTGTACTGGAAAATAATAACGGATAAATTAAACGTTTTTCATGTTGATACAGTGCTGGTGCAACAAATGCCCAAATTTGATAAAGCAAATAAGGTACAGAAATAAACACCGAAACAATCGCGGTTAATTTAATTGGCGTAAAGAAAGGCGTTTGGATATTGGTTGCAATCATCGTTGCACCTTTTGGCATCACCGCTGTTAAAGGTGCGGCGACAAAATGATAAATATCATTAGAAAAATAAACCAACGCCACAAAAACCACTAAAATACAAATTACACAACGTAATAAGCGGTTTCTGAGTTCAACAAGATGGGTAATTAACGGTTGGGAATCGTCCGTCGTATTGCTCATAATTATTCTCTAGGACTTAGCTTCAGATTTAGGTGCTGGCTGTAGCTCCACATCATCCGGCGAATAGTAATCGGATAAACGCTCAGTTAATTCAGCTTGTTCATGAGGTTCAAGTGCGGTCAAATCCACTTCTGTTTTTTCAGATTCCAAAACTTCGGCAGTTTCATTCTCTGCATGTTCTGTGGATGCTGTTTCAACCGGTTTCTCTGCTGTTTCTTGTACGCTTACCTCAAGTTTTTCCGCAGAATCAGTCGGATTTTCAGCCGCACTTTTAATTTCTTTAATTTGCTCTTCTACCGTTGTACCTGCTGCAGCTGCTTTTTCTTCTAACTCTACGCGCATTTTTTGAGCTTGCTCTTTCAGCTCTTCAACGGTTTTACTTAAATCTGGGGAAAGCTGTTTGAGATTAAGTTGTTCCGCTTTCTTAATACTATCTTGCAACTCTTGCAATTTAAGCTCTTGTTTTAATTCATTTTGAACATTAGCTGCCAATCCACGGATCGTTTTCACCCAGCCCATTACCGTGCGAATAGCCACAGGTAAACGCTTAGGGCCTAGCACTACTAAGCCCACAAGCATCAATAAAACAAGTTCGGAAAAACCAATATCAAACACGGTTATGCCTGTTCTTTATCTTTTACAGTTTCAGTTTTTTCAGCGGTGGTTGTACCGTCTTTAATTTGAGTAAACTCCGCATCTTTTTTCGGCTCGTCATCAGACATCGCTTTTTTAAAGCCTTTTACTGCTGCGCCAAGATCAGATCCCGCATTGCGTAATTTTTTGGTACCGAATACTAATAAAATTACGACTAATAAAATAATCATTTGTGCTGGGGATAAACCAAACATAGAAAAACTCCGTTAGAATTAAATTGAAAATTTGGGCTTGAATATACTCTTTTTATGCATTTGTCTCAAGAGGTAATTTTAAAAGTGCGGTCAAAAAAATTAGAGGATTTTCAACCACACTTTAGTCTTATTATTCAGCCAGTTCTGTTTGCTCATGAGACAGGAATTATGAAATAACAAAATCCAGTTCTTTCATGTATCGCTCATAACATTGCAAGATGTCCACGATCAAATCCTCTTCATTTGTAATACTCAAAGGATAACCTTCCAATTGAATATTGGTTGAAACCATTAATGCATGATGAACTTGTGCTGTTTCAGATACGGGCTTCTCAAACAAGGTGATTTGGTAAAAAAAATCCTCTGCTAGTCCATTTTCAATAGAAAGAACCAGTTGATTATTATCGCGGTCAAAATGTTGCTGTAATATCACATTTAAACCATAGGTACCAATGAATAACTGGCGTAACTCTCTCATTGCTAAAAGTGCCGTTGTTTTTAAATGGAAAATGGCGTCATCTCGCTTAGGTTCAATCACTAGCTGTCTTAAACGACTACGCCAGTTTGCACCTGTCCACAAATCTGAAACCTCTGTGGAATAATATTGTCGTTCAAATCGTAAACCTTTTAACAAACTCCATGCCATCACTGACATCAACAGAGCAAAAGGTAAAGAGAAAAACAACATCGTTGATTGTAGTATTTCAATACCGCCAAAAAGATAAAGAACAAATGTAACAGCTGACAATAAACCACCCCAAAACATAGATTGCCAACGAGGTGAAACCTGGCTTTTGTCTTCAATTGCGATATTATTAAGCGTATAAATACCAAAGTTAATGGTTACAATAAAAAAGAGTGTGATAATAAATAAAGCTAACGTTTTAGTTAAGCCGGAATAGGGTAAATAACTCAGAAAATCAAAAAGGAGTGACCCCACATTATTTACAGCTTGACCTAATGCTCCCTTAGCAAGATGTTCATTGACCCAAATGGCCCCATTACCAAATACAGTGAACCATAAAACGAAGAATAAACTTGGCACCATCAATACGCCGAAAATAAACTCCCGTAAAGTTCGTCCACGAGAAATCCGTGCGATAAAAATTCCAAACCCAGGCGCCCATGAAAACCACCATGCCCAGTAAAAAACCGTCCAATCCATAAACCAGTCTAAATGTTCTACATCATAGGCATAAGCCTTGAAACCGACTCTAATTAAACCGCTTAAGTAGGTACCAATATTTTCTGTAAACGCAGAAATTAAATATATCGTCGGACCGAATAGCAAAACCAGTAGCATAAAGAGAAATGTGACGCCTAGATTAAGCTCACTAAGAATGCGGAATCCCTTAGCTATGCCCTGCAGTGAAATTAAAATAGCAATGATAAAAACACTCACCAAAATAAGGGGAACCAAATACGGTGAGTTATCCAATAAATGCATGGAATGGAACGCTGCCGCCAACCGAATTGCACTGTAACCTAAGGTTGCGACCACGCCAAATAAGGTAGTGCAAATTCCGAGAATATCAATGATATCCCCGACTCTTCCATTAATCTTTTCTTTCAGTAAGGGATAAAAACAAGAACGTAAAGAAAACGGTAATTTATAGCGAAATCCGAAGTAAGCAATCGTAAGTGCGATCAATCCATAAATAGCCCAAGCACTGATGCTCCAATGAAAAATACTAAAAAATAATGCCGTTCTAACTTTCTCATATTCACCTATTGGTGAAAGAAAATGTGAAAGCGGTTCAGCAACACCGAGAAAAACAATGCCAATACCAATTCCAGAGGTGAAGAGTAATGCAATCCAAGAGCCTAATTTAAACTCTGGTTCTTCCTCATCACTACCAAGTTTAATATCGCCGTATCGTCCTAACGCCAAGAAAAGTAAAAAGAATAGAAAAAATGCACTCAGTAAAATATAAAACCAGCTAAATTGAGAGAAAATAAAGGCTTTCGCCGCAGCAAGATAAGATATCGTTTGCTGCGTATCAAATAAAAGGGCTGCAATAATCGCTAAACTAAAACCTAAACTGCCCCAAATAACATTTGCTTTGAAAGTATTTTGTATCTTCATATTTGTTTTAAGATAAAAAGTACGGTTAAAAATTAAGAGGATTTTCAACCGCACTTTAGTCTTATTATTCAGCCAGTTCTGTTTGCTCATGTGCCATCAATTCTTGACCCACATCGTCGAGCAAACTTAAGTAACGTTCATAATGTTTCAACATATCGGCAATCAATTCATCTTGGTCCATATATTGCACATCATAACCCACTCGACCATCAAAGAAATAAGTGTATGGCTCATAGGTCATACTATGTTGGATATGTGGCAAGTTATCATCATTAATTAATTGCTCTGACACCTCACGGCCGATAGATTTGACTCCATACATAAAATCTCGCATAGAATCCTTCTGAATCACTAACTCTACTGCAGGTTCATCTTGCTCAAACAAAGTATTCACCTGTACGCTTAAGTCATATTTACCAATCAATTCTTGGCGTAGCTCACGCATTGCCGGTAATACCGTATGTTTAAGGAAGCGTAAAATATCTTTTTCTTGCGTTTGGTTCATCATCTGCTCCAAACGTTCTTTCCACTTATCCCCCGTCCAGAAAATACTGGTTGGATTAACTTTGGTATCAAAATATTTTTTGTCCGCATTTAAGCCTTTCCATAAACTAAAACACATCAACAACATCAACATGGCGAAAGGTAACGCCACTAATAGCGTCATTGCCTGTAGATTAGCCAAGCCGCCTGATTGCATCAAAACAATGGCGACAACTGACATTAATATGCCCCACATCACCGCTTGCCAACGTGGTGCAGCAAGACTTTTATCACGTGATGCAATGTTATTTAATACATAAATACCGGAGTCTGCTGAGGTGATAAAGAATAAAGAAATCACCACCAAACTCACTAAACCCGTTACACCAGAAAGCGGTAAATAATCTAAGAACTTAAAGAGCAACGTTTCAGGCGAGGAAATCATTTGTCCTAACATACCTGCAGCTTCACCATCATTTAACCAAATGGCCGTATTACCAAATACGGTAAACCACAAGATACCGAACATGCTAGGAACCACCAATACGCCGAAAATAAATTCGCGAATGGTGCGTCCTTTTGAGATACGAGCAATAAATAAACCTACAAATGGTGCCCAAGAACACCACCATGCCCAATACAGAATCGTCCAACCACTAAACCAACTAGTATGTTCTTGTTCATAAACATAGGTTTTGAAGCTTAATTGTACTAAGTTGCTGAGATAAGTTCCGATGTTGTCGCTGAACGCTGATAACAAATAAAGTGTTGGCCCCGCCACTAATACGAAAATCAACAAACAGAAAGCTAATGTTAAATTCAGCTCACTTAAGATTTTTACCCCTTTCCCTACGCCAGAAATCGCGGAAAATATGGCTAAACTCATCACCACAGTAATCACGACAATTTGCAAGCTGAAGCTATTTTCACTAATCCAGCCTAATTGATGTAAGCCTGCCCCCAATTGAGAAGCACCGAAACCTAACGTTGTAATAATACCGAATAAGGTGGCAAGTAACGCCATAATGTCGATAAGATCGCCTAACTTGCCATTAATACGCTCTTTCAATAATGGATAAAAACAAGAGCGTAACGCCAAAGGTAATTTGTAACGGAATCCAAAGTAAGCCAATGCCAAGGCAATCGTGCCATACACTGCCCAGGCATGAATTCCCCAGTGGAATACGGTGTGTAACAAGGCTTCTTGTTGCTTATGCTCTGCACTGCCTGTAGTAATATCAGATAAGTAATGTGTTAAGGGCTCTGCCACACCAAAGAACATCAACCCCACCCCCATACCGGCGGCAAATAACATCGCTAACCAAGACAGAAAACCGAATTCAGGCTCTTCTTCATCATTGCCTAATTTGATATTACCTAGGCTACTGACTGATAAAATGACTAAAAAGCCCAAAAACACTGAGAATGCTAAGACGTAAAACCAACTAAAGTTGGCAAAAATGCCCGATTTGGCGGCATTTAATAAAGTTTGTGTTTGTTCCGGTACAATTAAAATCATTGCTACCAGTAACACCACAAAAAATAACGTTGCACCAATCACTAAAGGATTGAACGACGTTTGCTTTTCCATAAATTTAGATAAAGACAACGCTTTCCCCTTAAAAATTAAGTGAATAAAAATAAAATCAGATTAAATAAAACAAGACCTTAAGCCCTAAATAGTGCGATGGAACCATCGCAAATGACAGCACGGAGAAGTGCGATTTTGAAGGAAACCCTCAGTAGGATTTGAGTGGATTGTTTCCAAATACGAAATTTATAATATCAAAATATCAATATTTTTTCAAATTAACGAAAATTAAAATACGATAAAGAAAAAGTGCGGTCAGAAAAATCGTTAAATTTTTGACCGCACTTTAACTTAATAATACTCATATGAATGTTCAACAATAGTGCTGCTAGGTTCATTAGCCTCATCAAACTCTTCATCCTTCAACACGTTGCCATAGTTATCAACAGTCTTTTTCCAACGTTTTACAGAAGATTTTGAACCATCTCCAAATCCCAAAGGTGGGAATTCTTCAAATTGAATTTGATGTCCATTAGCATCAAAAGTCCTCACCTCTTTTCCACCATAACTGAATTCTGTCTGTTCAATTAGTTTTCCATCAGAGTATTTATTGGTATATTTTACAGGCTCAACAGCAAAAAGCTCATTCTTAAATTCTACAACATTGCCATGTTCATCATAATGGTAGCTATATTTGTTCATGCCATTTTCAAGTTTCTCGCACTCATTCTCACAAGAGTCATCTGTTTCTTTTTTAATGATTAATAATCCATTTTTATCATAAGTATTTTCAGATATAACTCGAGATTCGCTATCTTTAAATTTCTGTTTCTCTATAACCGTCAAAGTACCATCTGAATTAGTACGATAGCTATATTCGAGAACAGCGTCATCATCACTCCAAAAAATTTTAATCAATCGCCCTTGTTCGTCATACACAAAGTTTTTTGTTTGAGCAGAAGAATCTAATGTTTCTTCTTTGATTTTAAATCCCTTTGGATTAAAGTGAGTAATCTTATGTTCCAAAACAGAAGAATTACGTAGATCTGTTATTTTCATTTCCCATTTTTTTACTGGTCCTTTCAAATTTAATAAGGCTAAATCTGTTTTTAAGTGGGCAAAAAGTGTAGTGGAAAACAAAGTTAACAGACATCCCAATACGATGTGACGCATAAAAAGCTCCATTAGGTAAATAATTAAAAAGTGCGGTCAGAAAAATCGTTAAATTTCTGACCGCACTTTATTGAATGTTGATTAAATTCGTTCTTCGATAATGCCGCCACCCAAGCAGACTTCATCTAGGTAAAACACGGCTGATTGACCTGGCGTGACCGCGGCTTGCGGTTCGTCAAAAATCACTCGGATGCAATCGTCATCAATTGGCTCAACTAAACAAGCGATGTCCGTTTGGCGATAACGAGTTTTTACCGTACAACGGAACGCTTCACGCACGGGTTCGCGACTCACCCAATGTAGCTGCTTGGCAATTAAGCCTTTGGAGAACAAACGTGGATGATCATGGCCTTGTGCCACAATTAATTCATTATTTTCCACATCTTTATCTACTACATACCAGGCTTCATCACCGGCATTTTTTAATCCACCGATACCTAATCCTTTTCGCTGCCCCAGTGTGTGGTACATCAAGCCTTCATGGCGACCAATAATCTCGCCATCTACGGTACGGATGTCACCTGGTTGAGCCGGCAAATAACGCGCTAAGAAATCTTTAAATTTACGCTCACCGATAAAGCAAATCCCAGTAGAGTCTTTTTTCTTCGCGGTAATTAAACCTAAATCTTCTGCAATAGCACGCACGATTGGCTTTTCGATTTCACCTACAGGGAAAAGGCTTTGACCTACCTGATGTTTACTCAACGTGTAAAGGAAATAGCTTTGGTCTTTGTTGCTATCTAAGCCGCGTAATAGCTCTGCTTGATTATCTGCACCACGACGACGCACATAATGGCCGGTAGCAATATAGTTAGCGCCCAAATCTTCCGCTGCATATTCCAAGAAAGCTTTAAATTTAATTTCTTTATTGCATAAAATATCCGGGTTTGGCGTACGACCAGCTTTGTATTCTGTTAAGAAATGTTCAAACACGTTATCCCAATATTCCGCCGCAAAATTGATTTTATGTAGCTTAATACCTAGCTTGTCACATACTGCCTGCGCATCAGCAAGATCCGCTGCGGCTGTACAATAATCGGTATCGTCATCTTCTTCCCAGTTTTTCATAAACAGGCCTTCCACTTGGTAGCCTTGCTGTTGAAGAATAAATGCGGAAACGGAGGAGTCTACCCCACCAGACATACCGCAAATAACCTTTTTAGTGGCATTTTGGGCAAGTTGTTCTGCACTCAAAGGTGCGAAATGTTGATTATAAGTATTTGAAGTTAACATAAGTCTCCCGTAACTTCGGTTAAGGCGAAGCACATTGGTTGTTGATAAATAATAGCTACTTTATTGCTGAATAATTGATGTATCTTCTTTTAAAATATAAGAAGGCTCATCATTAAAAGAAATTTTATAAAACGTTTTACCCGATTCGCCGACAACCTCCTTGAAAGTTTAGCAAGGAATATCGGTTGCTTTTAATGTAAATAAAGTCGGCATATTTTCAATTTCAGCCTCTGTTTTACTCAATACCGATTTACTATAAATAGGTGTATCTTTTTGGATAAGTACATCAGGATAAGAATTAGAGGTATCGGGTTCCTCATCATCAAAAATACCTTTTTCAAGCACTAATGATTTTTTATCACCTAATTTTATTTGATCCTGTTCAGTCATATAAACTGAGCTTGTTCCATAACGAATCTCGGTAGCAGAAAACATCGGCATTGTATTTAACCATGCTCCTGCTTTTACAAGAATAACGGGTTTATTAAATTCAGAATCTGCATATAAATTAAGATCTGCATTTACCTTTGCGGGGTAATATCCTGCAAAGGAAAAAGATGAAACCGTCAATAAAATTAATGTATAAACAAATTTTAATAATTTCATCTATTTATTTCACTTCATAAAATTGCGAATCATCGTCTTTCTTCGCAAATTTTTGTTCGTACTCAGCTTTGGCATTTTCATCACCAGCATCTAATTTTTCTTGTAAAGTGTCGCAAGGTTTATCGCAGTCACAGGCTTTGGCGATACCGAGTGATGAAAGTCCGCCACAGCTGCCCTTTAAGCTTTGTTTTTTAAAGATAAAGCCCACAGACATTAATACAATAATGGCCACAAAAGCGATTAGGGTAAAAAATAAAGTTTGCATGATTATTCCTTATTTGCGAGTAATTTTTGGAAGGCTGAGGACATTTTCGTTTCAAAGCCTTGTTCGGTTTTCATAATTAAATAAACCGGAATATTCTCTTTCTCGGCCACTTCAAGTGCTTTATTTTCACCGAGTACAAATAAACCTGTAGATAAACCATCAGCCGTCATTGAACTTGGTGCAAGCACGGTAATTGAGGCCAAATGATGCTGAATTGGATAGCCTGTTTTCGGGTCAATTTCATGTGCAAAACGTTGGCCATTTTCCTCAAAATAAATACGGTAATCACCTGAAGTTGCCATCGCCATATTATTTAAACCAATCACTTCTTGAACTGCTCTTTCCCCTGTATTATTCGGTTTTTCAATGGCGATTTGCCAGGCTTTATTCTCAGGATTTTTACCTTTAGCGCGAATTTCCCCGCCAATTTCCACCATATAGTTTTGTACGTGATTTTGCTCTAAGACATCCGCAACTTGATCCACACCAAAACCTTTAGCAATAGATGATAAATCAATATAAACCTGTGGCACGGCTTTACTTAATGTTGGGGTTTTACCACTCATATCAAGGTGAATCTTATCAATTCCGACCCAACTTTGACGTTCAGCAAGTTGCTCTGGGGTTGGCTTACGCTCTGGGCGTTTTTCTGGTCCAAAGCCCCATAAATTCACTACAGGCCCCACAGTCACATCCAATGCTCCTTCAGTAACCGTATTTAAACGAATCGCCTCTTGTAAGACTTTGGCAAAATCAGCCGATATTTCAATCGGTGTATTCACTTGCGTATTTTGATTAAAACGGCTCAATTCGGAATCTTTAATGTAAGTGGACATTTTCTGATTTACGTCTTTTAAAACTACTTCAATTTGTTCATGTGTTTTTTGTACGTTTTCGCTAACAGAATCATCTTCAATGTAGCGGATATGGTAAGTGGTTCCCATGGTTTTGCCGCTAAGTGAAATAATTTCGGGATCTTTTTTACAAGCACTTAATGAACAAGCCAAGGCAATTGCAATCAATCCGCTTAATATTTTTTTCATCTATTCCTTCCTAAATATATGAATTACAGGCAAACCGACTCTTCCATCAGCTTGCCTGTAATCCATCTTAAATATTGACCGCACTTCATCACAAAGTGCGGTCAGTTTTAATGATGTTTTGATTAACTAAAATCAACCACCGAAGTCATCTAATAAGATGTTTTCATCTTCAACACCGAGGTCTTTCAACATTTTGATTACCGCCGCATTCATCACCGGAGGTCCACACATGTAGTATTCACAATCTTCTGGTGCTTCATGATTTTTCAAGTAGTTTTCATAAAGTACGTTGTGAATAAAGCCAGTGTAACCTGTCCAGTTATCTTCTGGTAACGGATCAGATAATGCCACGTGCCATGTAAAGTTCGGATTTTCTGCTTGAAGCTGATCAAAATCTTCTACATAGAACATTTCACGTTTAGAACGTGCACCATACCAGAATGACATTTTACGTTTAGAGTGTAAACGTTTTAATTGGTCAAAGATATGAGAACGCATTGGTGCCATACCTGCACCACCACCGATGAAGACCATTTCGTTGTCGGTTTCTTTCGCGAAGAATTCACCAAATGGACCAGAAATTGTCACTTTATCACCTGGTTTTAATGACCAAATGTAAGAAGACATTTGACCTGGAGGTGCATCAGGTTGACGTGGTGGAGGCGTTGCAATACGCACGTTAAGCATAATGATGCCTTTCTCTTCTGGATATGAAGCCATTGAGTAAGCACGGATAATATGCTCGTCCACTTTAGACACATAACGCCATAAATCGTATTTATCCCAATCTTCGTGGTATTCTTCTGGAATATCAAAATCTTTATAGTAAACCGTATGTGGATCAGCTTCGATTTGGATATAACCACCTGCACGGAAAGGTACTTCCTCACCTTCAGGAATCGCTAATTTAAGCTCTTTAATAAAGGTAGCTTTGTTATCATTAGAAATAACGGTACATTCCCATTTTTTCACGCCGAAGATTTCTTCTGGAAGTTCAACGTCCATATTGCCTTTTACATTCACTTGACAAGCTAAACGATAACCTTCTTTTGCTTCACGTTTATTAATGTGAGAAAGTTCGGTTGGTAGAATTTCACCACCGCCACTTTTCACTTTCACTACACATTGACCACAAGAGCCACCGCCACCACAAGCAGAAGAAACGAAGATACCTTTACTTGCTAATGCACCAAGCAATTTGCCACCAGCAGGTAAAGTGATCGCTTTTTCAGGATCGTCATTAATAGTAATGGTGATATCACCAGAATCCACTAATTTTGATTTAGCGAATAAAATAATCGCAACGAGCACTAAAAGGATAACCGTAAATGCCGCAACACCTAATAATAAAATTGAAGATTCGCTCATTTATGCCTCCTTATAACTGAATTCCAGAGAATGACATAAAGCCAAGCGCCATCAAGCCAGCAGTAATAAAGGTAATCCCTAATCCTTTTAAGCCTGCCGGTACATCGGCATATTTCATTTTTTCGGTTAAGCCTGCAAGCGCAACGATTGCTAACATCCAACCAAGCCCCGCACCTACACCATAAACTGCAGATTCTGCAAAAGTGTATTCACGTTGTACCGCAAAAGATACACCACCAAAGATCGCACAGTTTACGGCGATAAGTGGAAGGAAGATACCTAATGCGTTATAAAGTGCTGGGAAGAATTTATCTAAAGTCATTTCAAGTAATTGAACAAGACCCGCAATAATCCCGATAAAGGTAATGAAGTTTAAAAACTCAAGGCTTACACCTTCTACCAATGCGCCATCTTTTAATACATGTTCATACACAAATTGGTTCGCTGGTACCGCAATACCAAGTACTACTGTTACCGCAACACCAAGGCCAAATGCCGTAGAAACTTTCTTAGAAACCGCAAGGAAAGTACACATCCCTAAGAAGAAAGAGAGCGCCATGTTTTCAATGAAGATCGCCTTCACGAATAGGCTAATATAATGTTCCATTGATTATTTCTCCTGTTGCTCAGGTTTCCACGTTCTTAAGCCCCAAATAACGAAGCCGATAATAAAGAACGCACTTGGTGCAAGAAGGAATAAACCGTTTGGTTGATACCAACCGCCGTCTTGAATCGTTTGGAATACAGGGAAACCAAACAAACGACCAGAACCGATTAATTCACGTAATGTGGCGACAATTAATAAGATCGCACCATAACCTAAACCGTTACCGATACCGTCAACAAAGCTTTCTAACGGTGGTGATTTCATCGCAAACGCTTCTGCACGGCCCATTACGATACAGTTTGTAATGATAAGACCGACGAATACAGAAAGCTGTTTAGATAAACCATAAGCATAAGCTTTTAATACTTGGTCAACCAAGATTACTAAAGACGCGATAATCGCCAGTTGCACAATGATACGGATACTATTTGGAATATAGTTACGAATCAATGAAATGAACAAACTGGAAAAACCGGTTACCAAACTTACCGCAATCGCCATAACGATCGCTGTTTGTAATTGGGTTGTTACCGCTAATGCAGAACAGATACCCAAAATTTGCAAGGCAATCGGGTTATTTTTAGCAATAGGATCTAATAAAAGACCTTTTAAATTTACTTTTGCATCAGCCATTATTTGATTTCTCCTGCTTTAAATTTCGCTAAGAATGGACCAAAGCCATTTTGGCTGAACCAATAATCAAATGAACCTTGAACACCATTACTGGTTAAAGTTGCACCTGATAAACCATCTACACCGTGCTCTTTATCTGCAGCAGAGCTACCTTTATAGATTTTGAATTTTTGGTTACCTTGTTCATCGAATAATTTTTTATCAACGAACTGTGCTTGCCAACGTGGGTTCGCAATTTCGCCCCCAAGACCAGCTGTTTCACCTTGATCATAGTAAGTAATACCTTTGATGGTATTTGCATCTGGTGCAACAGAAACAAAACCATACATGGTTGACCATAAACCACGGCCATACATTGGTAATACCACTTGGGTTACATTGCCTTGTTCATCTTTTACAAGATAAACACGCGCTTGGTTTGCACGAACCTTAATTCCTGCTTTATCAGCCTCAGCTGGGATAGCTTGGCTTTTAGCTGGATCTTTAACGGCATCTTTAGGTTCAAATTTATTAATTTCTTCTGCTGAAGCTTGAACGTAATCACCACTTTGCAAATCCACTAAACGTGGTTCAATAAATTTGCTGTAAGTGTCTTTAATTACTGATGCATTATCTTCTTTCATTAAGCCAGCAACAGTTAAAATGTTACGTTGAACGTCGAGTGCTTTTTGTTCATCTTGTTTGGATTTTAATGCTACTGCAGCACCAGAAACCACGATAGAACACACTAAACTTAGCAACACAACAACGGTAACTGTACCGCTAACGCTATCTTTATTAAATTTAGCCATTTGTTCTTGCTCTCCGACGTTTGATATTTGCTTGAACCACGATGTAGTCGAAAATTGGTGCAAATAAGTTTGCAAATAAAATCGCTAACATCATCCCTTCTGGATAAGCTGGGTTCACTGTACGAATTAATACAGCCATCACGCCAATTAACGCACCGTACCACCATTTACCCGTGTTGGTAAATGAAGCGGATACAGGGTCTGTAGCCATGAAGATCATACCAAGTGCAAAACCACCTAATACAAAGTGCCAATGCCAAGGCATTGAGAACATTTGGTTAGAATCAGAACCGATTAAGTTGAATAAGGTTGCAGTACCAATCATACCGATCATGACACCAGCCATAATGCGCCAAGAAGCAATTCGAGTGAATACAATCACTGCACCACCGATTAATAACGCAAGCGTTGAAACCTCACCCATTGAACCTGGGATATTACCAATGAATGCATCCATCCAAGTAATAGGTTGACCGGTTACAGTGTGTTGTAATGCAGCTTGACCACCTTGAGACCATTGTGAAAGTGCGGTTGCACCAGAGAAACCATCTGCAGCAGTCCATACTAAGTCACCCGAAATTTGAGCCGGATAAGCAAAGAATAAGAATGCACGACCAGCAAGTGCAGGGTTCATAAAGTTACGACCTACACCACCGAAGATTTCTTTCGCTACCACGATACCAAAGCTGATACCAAGCGCTGCTTGCCATAATGGCAATGTTGGTGGAACGATTAACGCAAATAAAATGGTTGAAACGAACATCCCTTCATTTACTTCGTGACCACGCACCACTGAAAACAATAATTCCCAAATTGTACAAACAGTAAATACTACTAAGTAAATTGGTAAGAAGAAGATCGCCCCTAACGCCATTTTTGAGCCCCAAGTTGCATTATTGGTTAAATCTAAACCTAATGAACTTGCAAGCGCATAGTGCCAATCGTTAGCAATTAATTGATCTAAATTGCCTAATTGATTTAAAGCTGGGATCGCTTGGTTACCCACATTGTACATCCCGTAAAAAATCGCTGGGAACAACGCAAGGAAAACCGTAATCATCATACGTTTTGAGTCTAACGCATCACGAACGTGTGTGTTTTTGTGCGTTACCGTACCTGGTGTATAAAGCAAGGTATAAATCGATTCAAAGATCGGATAAAGCTTGCTGTATTTACCGCCTGGTAAAAACGCGGGTTCCATTTTTTCAAAAAGATTTTTTAAACCCATTTTTAACCTTCCTTCTCAATCTTATCCAATACTTGACGCAAGATTGAACCGTATTCATATTTGCCCGGGCAAACGAAAGAACATAATGCTAAGTCTTCTTCATCTAATTCAAGACAACCTAACGCTTGTGAACCATCGGTATCGCCCACGATTAAATCACGTAATAATAATGTCGGTAAAATATCCAACGGCATCACGCGCTCATAGCTACCGATTGGTACCATTGCACGCTCACCACCATTTTCTGCGGTAGTGAAGTTGAATAATTTTTTACCAAAGTGACCCAATACGGTACGGGTAATCGAATATTTGTTCGATTGTGGTGTGATCCAACCTAAGAACTCTTTCTCATTACCTTCTGCAATCACAGACACTTGTAATGCATAACGACCTAAATAGTCATGAGCATCTTTTGCAGTTTGACCACAAAGCACAGAACCAGAAATCACACGGTTATTACCGTCTTTTAACTCACCTGCCGTTAATTGAGAAAGGTTAGCACCGATTACTGTACGAACTAAACGAGGTTCTTTCACTTGCGGACCAGCAAGAGAAACAACGCGCTCAACATAAAGTTCGCCTGTAGTGAATAATTTACCTACAGCAATCACATCTTGGTAATTGATGTGCCATACGGTTTTATGAGCACCAACCGGATCGATAAAGTGGATATGTGTCCCCACTAAGCCAGCAGGATGAACACCACCAAAATCATGTACTTTTAGGTTAGCTAAATCCACGGTTGGGATATTGCTATCGCCAGCTTTACATAGATTTAATGGTTTATTTGGGAATAGACGACTTAACACGGTCAAACCGTCAATAAAATCTTGCCAATGCTCTTTTAATACCACCTCTGGATTTGCTGCCAAAGGATTGGTATCCATCGCATTTACAAACAGAGAAGAAGGTTCTGCATCTAAGGCAGGCACTTTGCTGAACGGACGGGTGCGGAACGCTGTCCACAAACCGGATTCAACGAGGTTTTGTTTAACTTGTTCAGAAGAAAGCGTATTGAGCTCACCTGCGTTATATTTAGCGAAAGTAACTTGATCGTTACCTTGCACATCAATGACCACAGATTGTAATACACGTTTTTCGCCACGATTAATTACAGTGATAGTACCGCTCGCAGGGGCTGTGAAAACCACTCCAGGGTTTTTCTTGTCTTCAAAAAGCACTTGGCCTTTTTTCACAACATCGCCTTCACGTACCTTCATAGAAGGACGCATACCCACATACTCTTCACCAAGAATCGCAACCTGATTCACAGCGTTACCGCTATGGATTACTTGTGCTGGTTTTCCTGCAATAGGAAGATCCAAGCCTTTTTTGATTGTAATCATACTGTTTGCACTACTTTTCTAGGTTAAAAACACGATTGCGATTAAAGCATACACTCTAAAAGCAATCTCGCGATTGAGCGTGACAGAAAACACTTTTAAGATCAAAGCGTTATTAACTGACACATAAATTTAAAAACTCAAATCTGTTTAATTCCTCGACGAGTAAGGGATTACTTACACATCCAGAAATTGAAATTCGAAAATTAAAAGCGCTTCATTCTAGCGGAAAATGGGCTTTTTTTCTACTTTTAGCCGATACTTTTTGTGAAATATTTGTGAAGTTTTTAGAGTAACACTCATTAGGAGTTAAAAATAAATTCACGTTAAAATAAAAAGAGAGAAAGCCTCTTGCCTTCTCTCTTATTATTGAAATGGAATACAGGGAACGTAAGGAAATACTTACTGTCCAACACCAAGACAATTTGGTGATTTTGGAAATGCTTCACCTAGGCTCTCCCATTCGCTTTTTGTATAAAGATGAAGCGCTAATGCGTGAATACCATTTTTTAAATCATCGGCAAAAAGTTGATAAAGTTTTTGGTGGCGTTGCACCTTGCGCATGCCTTCAAAAGCATCGCTGACAATCACTAATTTAAAATGAGAATCAGACCCGCGACCGGAACTGTGCATATGGCTTTCATTTTCCACGGTGGCAAAGTGCGGTTGAAATTCGGCCTGAATTCTCTCTAATAATTCTTGCTGTTTTGACATAAATAAACTCCCTAACTTTTTGCTATACATTCAGCGTTAAGTTTGTAAGAATAACACAAATTAACCTAATTCAATGAGGAAATTATGAAAGTAACAAACAAAATCAAAGCATTATCAACAATAACGTTGGCGGCAGCGACATTATTTTTAGCGGGTTGCCAAGCGCAATCTAATACCTTAACTTTTGCGCCTCAATCTCCGACTGCATCAATGAATATTAACCAATCAGCAGTGGTAACAGTTAATACTCGCGATTCTCGTCCACAACAAGAAATTGCAACTTATACTAAATCAGGTGAGCTGATTAAATTAAACGCCTCACCAAGCGTTACTCAACTTTTCCAACAGGTGATGCAACAAAATTTGGTTAGTAAAGGTTTCCGTATTGGACAAGCGAATAATGCGAATGCTGGCGTAACTGTTGATGTAAAAGAATTTAACGCTAAAGTAGAGCAAGGTAATTTACGTTATACCTTGAACAGCAAAATTCAAGCGGTTGTTTATGTACAAGGTCCACGCGGACAATACAACAAAACCTTTAATGCAACCCGTTCACAATCTGGCGCATTTAATGCGAGCAATGATGAAATTCAAAAAGTGTTAGGCGAAACCTTCAAAGATATTGTTAATAATATTTATCAAGATCAAGAAGTTACTAACGCCATTAATCAATATACTAATTAATTAAAAGTGCCGTGTCCTTTTCAATAATCACTTGACGAATACGCCTTTCAAGCGTAACATTCGACCGATTTTTTAACGAGAAGGACACACACTTTGGACAGTCATAGTCGATACCGAATATCGCTTTAGACTCTCGCCTCTTATCAGCGAGAGTTCGCTGGTAATCAACTTACCTTTCTTCGGCATCTTTTATCGAACGAAACCCATTTTAAAACATTCAAAAATTTGACCGCACTTTTCTCTAGTGCTAATTTCGTTTGATCTTTTTTTGTTCACAGTTGGATCTTCATAATCCCAAAAGGAGTATGACCAATGATTAACGCTTTTGCCATTAACGATTCCCGCTTGCTTCGTATTGATGACGAACCAGCCGATCTCAGCTCTGCCATTTGGTTAGATTTGCTGGAGCCGACAGGGGAAGAACGTGAAATGTTGCAAGAAGGCTTAGGACAAAGTCTCGCCTCATTCCTCGAATTGGAAGACATCGAAGCATCTGCACGTTTCTTTGAAGACGAAGACGGCTTACACTTGCACTCATTCTTTTATTGTGAAGATGAAGAAAACTACGCCGACCTCGCAAGCGTGGCATTTACTATTCGTGATGGTCGCCTATTTACCCTGCGTGATCGCGAATTGCCGGCATTCCGTTTATATCGTATGCGTTCTCGTAGCCAGCGCTTATTCGAATGTAATGCGTATGAAGTCTTACTCGACTTATTTGAAACCAAAATTGAGCAATTAGCGGATGTTATCGAAAACGTTTATGCAGATTTGGAAAAATTAAGTCGCGTGATTTTAAATGGCACGCAAGATGAAGCTTTCAATGAAGCCTTAAATACCCTAACAGAACAAGAAGATACCAGTTCTAAAGTGCGTTTGTGTTTGATGGATACACAACGTGCATTGGGTTTCTTGGTGCGTAAAACTCGCTTACCGCCAAATCAGTTAGAACAAGCACGAGAAATCTTACGAGATATCGAATCCTTGCAACCGCATAATGAATCATTGTTCCAAAAAGTAAACTTTTTAATGCAGGCGGCAATGGGTTATATTAATATCGAGCAGAATAAAATCATGAAATTCTTCTCGGTGGTGTCGGTGATGTTCCTACCGGCAACACTTGTGGCATCTACTTACGGGATGAACTTTGAATTTATGCCAGAGATCCATTTTAAATATGGTTACCCAATGGCTATTGGATTAATGATTGGTGCGGCGCTTACGCCTTATATCTATTTTAAACGGAAAGGTTGGTTATAATGGAAATTTCCCAAACTGCATTATTTTTAGGATCGATTATCGATCTGTATTGTTTAGTATTAATTTTACGCGTATGGCTCCCCTTAGCAAACGTGGATTATTACAATCCTATTTCTCAATTTACACTGAAATTTACCCAACCAGTTGTTGCACCATTACGTAAAGTTTTTCCTGTGGTGAAAAAAGTGGAAACGGCGGCACTGTTTTTAGTCTTCTTGCTTTGCGGACTAAAATCGATTCTCTTTGGCGGATTAAATCTCAGTTTCTTCTTACTATTGGGCATATTAGGACTAATTAAAAATATCGGTGTGGCAATTTTCTATGTGTTAATCGCCGGTGCAATTTTAAGTTGGTTTAATCGTGGCAATAACCCTGCATTCTACGCGTTATATCAACTTACTGAGCCATTATTGAAACCAATTAAACGTATTTTACCAACTGTGGGCATGATTGATTTTTCACCGATGGTTATCGCCATTGTTCTATTATTTTTGAATAATCTTTTTTACGACTACTTCCAGGTTTTATGGGCAATCGCCGCTTAAAGTGCGGTCAAAAATAATGTTATTTTTCGGGCTGGATTTTCCAGCCCTTATTGTAAATGTGGTAAGTGAATTTAGTTATGTCAGCAATCGAACAAACACCTGAAGGACTGCGTCTTAAAATCATTCTGCAACCCAAAGCCAGTAAAGATCAAATCGTGGGATTACATGATGATGAGCTCAAGATTACGATTACAGCTCCACCTGTTGATGGTCAAGCCAATGCTCACTTGCTGAAATTTTTGAGTAAAGCATTCAAAGTACCTAAAAGCTCAATAGTTCTTGAAAAAGGTGAATTAAACCGACATAAACAATGTTTGGATTCCTTCGCCTAAATTAATTCCATCTGAAATTCAAAATCTCTTATAAAATCAGCAAAAAAATCACCGCACTTTCTACCAATTTTTCCCGTTTTACGCTATCCTATACCACATTTTATAAAGCAAAATATGCCGCAAAGTGCGGTCAAAATTTAAGGTGATTTTCTATGCAACAACATTACCGTCCTGATTTGATTGAACCTGCCGTTCAACAATATTGGGCTGAAAATAAAGTCTTCAAAGCAATCAAAGATACGTCTAAAGAAAAATATTACTGTCTTTCAATGTTCCCTTACCCATCTGGTCGTTTACACATGGGCCATGTGCGTAACTACACCATCGGTGATGTGGTTTCTCGTTATCAACGTATGAACGGTAAAAATGTTTTACAACCGATTGGTTGGGATGCATTCGGTTTGCCAGCTGAAGGTGCTGCGATTAAAAACAAAACTGCACCCGCAAAATGGACTTACGAAAATATTGAATACATGAAAAAACAGCTCAAAATGTTGGGCTTTGGTTATGACTGGGATCGCGAAATTGCGACTTGCCGTCCAGAATACTACAAATGGGAACAATGGTTCTTCACCGAGCTTTATAAAAAAGGCTTAGTTTACAAAAAAACCTCAACCGTAAACTGGTGTCCAAACGATGAAACCGTATTGGCTAACGAACAGGTGCACGAAGGTTGCTGCTGGCGTTGTGACACTCCGGTTGAACAAAAAGAAATCCCACAATGGTTTATTAAAATTACTGATTATGCAGAACAATTATTAGGTGGATTAGATCAACTGCCACAATGGCCAGACATGGTAAAAACCATGCAACGTAACTGGATTGGCCGTTCTGAAGGGGTGGAAATTACGTTTGATGTGGCGGATACCGCAGAAAAAGTTTCAGTTTATACCACCCGTCCAGATACTTTCTATGGTGTGAGCTATTTAGGTATCGCGGCAGCGCACCCATTAGCAGAATTAGCGGCAGAAAAAAATCCTCAATTGGCTGAATTCATCCGTGAAGCGAAAAATGCCAAAGTGGCCGAAGCAGACCTTGCCACTATGGAGAAAAAAGGGATGGCAACTGGCTTATTCGCTATTCATCCATTAACTGGTGAAAAATTACCAATTTGGGTCGCGAACTTTGTGTTAATGCACTACGGTACTGGCGCAGTAATGGCGGTTCCAGCACACGACCAACGCGACTTTGAATTTGCTCAAAAATACAATTTGCCAATTAAACAGGTAATCGCACCGCTTGCAGATGAAGAAATTGATTTAACCAAACAAGCTTTCGTTGAACACGGTAAATTAGTGAACTCTGCTGAGTTTGATGGTTTGGATTTTGATGCTGCATTCAACGGTATTGCGGACAAATTAGAAAAATTAGGCGTAGGTAAACGCCAAGTTAATTATCGTTTACGTGACTGGGGCGTTTCCCGTCAACGTTATTGGGGTGCACCAATTCCAATGCTCACCTTAGCAAACGGTGAAACCGTACCGGCACCAATCGAAGATTTACCGATTATTCTGCCGGAAGATGTGGTCATGGATGGTGTGAAAAGCCCAATTAAAGCGGATCCAAACTGGGCAAAAACCACCTTCAACGGTGAACCTGCATTAAAAGAAACCGATACCTTTGATACCTTTATGGAATCGTCTTGGTACTACGCGCGTTACACCTCACCAAGCTATGCTGAAGGCATGTTGGATAAAGAGGAAGCGAATTACTGGTTACCGGTGGATCAATATATCGGTGGTATCGAGCACGCCACAATGCACTTGCTCTACTTCCGTTTCTTCCACAAATTATTGCGTGATGCAGGTTTCGTAACGAGCGATGAGCCAGCTCAAAAATTATTATGCCAAGGCATGGTATTAGCGGATGCGTTCTACTACACCAGCCCGACTAACGAGCGTATTTGGGTAAGCCCAACGCAAGTCACTCTTGAGCGTGATGAAAAAGGTCGTATCATCAAAGCCACCGATCCGGAAGGCCGTGAATTGGTGCATACCGGTATGACCAAAATGTCGAAATCCAAAAACAATGGTATCGACCCACAAGAGATGGTGGAAAAATACGGTGCAGATACTGTGCGTCTATTCATGATGTTCGCTTCTCCTGCAGAAATGACGCTTGAATGGCAAGAATCCGGCGTAGAAGGGGCAAAACGTTTCTTAGGTCGTGTATGGAATTTGGTGTATGAATACAGTCAAAATCCTGCAAAAACCGCTTTAGATGTGACCACACTTTCTGCAGACCAAAAAGCGCTTCGCCGTGATGTGCATAAAACGATCGCCAAAGTAAGCGATGATATTGGTCGCCGTCAGACTTTCAATACCGCTATCGCGGCAGTAATGGAGTTAATGAATAAATTAACCCGTGCGCCATTAGAAAGTGAACAAGATCGTGCTGTGATGGCAGAAGCATTAAGCGCAGTCGTGCGTATGCTTTATCCAATCACACCCCATATCTGCTTTGAATTATGGAAAGCCTTAGGCAACGAAAGTAACATTGATCATGCCGAATGGGTGAAAGCTGACGAAGCAGCGATGGTCGAAGATGAAAAACTTATCGTGGTTCAAGTCAACGGTAAAGTTCGTGGTAAAGTCACCGTTGCAGCTGATGCGGATGAAGAAACCGTGAAAACGGTTGCATTTGCAGATGAAAATGTGAAGAAATTTACTGACAATACACAAATCGTGAAAGTGATTTATGTACCTGGTAAATTGTTAAATGTGGTGGTTAAACCGCAATAATCCATAAAATAACCGCATTTTATTCCAAGAATTGCATAAACGGTTCTTAAATAAAATAAAGTGCGGTGAATTTTACAGGTAATTTTTATGATGAAATCAATCAAAACGATCTGCTTTGTTGGGGCAACAGCCTTGTTAACTGCTTGTGGTTGGCACTTCGATAATGGTGCAGCTGTTCCTGCGGAATTAAAAACAATGGCCCTTGAAAGTAGCGATCCATACAGTGAAATGTCTATGGCAATGCGTAAGCAACTGCTTAGCAACAACGTAAACCTTGTTCCTGCAAAACAAGGTGTGCCAGTGTTGCGTTTAAATAAACAGACTTCAAGCGACAAAGTCGCATCAGTCTTTAAACAAGGTCGAGAAGCAGAAAAAGTATTGACCCTTGATGTTGAAGCAAGTGTACGCTTGGCTAACGGAGAAACCTACCCAATCTCTGCAAAAATCAACCGCACTTTCTTTGATAACTCGCGTGCTGCATTAGCAAAATCAGCTGAGCGTGATGTGATTTGGAATGATATGCGCGAACAAGCGGCTCGCCAATTAATTAATAAAATGGCTGCCTTGCAACATCAAGTTCAAGGAAAATAATGAA
This sequence comes from Haemophilus sp. HMSC061E01, assembly GCF_001810345.1. Taxonomy (NCBI): domain Bacteria; kingdom Pseudomonadati; phylum Pseudomonadota; class Gammaproteobacteria; order Pasteurellales; family Pasteurellaceae; genus Haemophilus; species Haemophilus sp. HMSC061E01. Next base: position 110,158 of record NZ_KV800998.1, on the reverse strand, counting down.
CCGCATTTTTCCTGAGCAACTGGCCTCTAACCTGAACAGCCATTTAGCGAAAGTCTATTTTTTGGTTGGGACAGATCCCCTGTTGCTCAGTGAAAGTGAAGATCTCATTCATCAAGCCGCCCTTCTTCAAGGTTTTGATGAAAAAAATCAAATCACCATAGATACTAATACTGACTGGTCTGCATTAATTGAGGCCAGCCAATCTATGGGGCTCTTTTTTAATAAGCAAATTTTCATTCTCAATTTACCCGAAAATCTGACCGCACTTTTGCCAAAAAACCTTCAGCAATTTATCAGTGGATTAAATGAAGATAGCTTGCTTGTCCTCACCTTGCCTAAATTGTCTAAAGCAGCCGAAAAACAAGAGTGGTTTATTCAGGCGAATCAATTTGAGCCACAAGCTGTTATCGTGAACTGCCAAACACCGAACTCAGAACAACTTTCTCGTTGGGTGAAGCATCGTACAAAAAATATGGGATTATCAGCTGATGAGGAAGCCGTTCAACTGCTTTGTTATAGCTATGAAAATAATCTACTGGCATTGAAACAAGCATTACAGCTTTTAGATTTGCTTTATCCTGATCACAAACTCACGTATAACCGCGTTAAATTAGTCGTAGAGCAATCTTCTGTCTTTACCCCTTTCCAATGGATTGATGCGTTATTATCAGGCAAGGCAAATCGCTCAAAGCGGATTTTGCGTGGTTTACAAGCTGAAGATGTGCAACCTGTTATTTTGTTGCGTACTTTACAGCGTGAACTACTCACGTTGCTAGAATTAACAAAACCACAACTACGCAATCCCTCTCTTAACACGAGTTTGCCTACACAGACACTCAAAGCGGATTTTGACCGTCTCAAAATTTGGCAGAGTCGTCGTCCTCTTTATACAGCGGCAATACAGCGACTCACCTATCAAAAACTCTTTGAAATTTTGCAAGAGTTGGCAGATATTGAGCGCACAACCAAGCAAGAATATGGTCAAGACGTGTGGGTAAAATTAGCAGACTTATCGGTTAAATTTTGCTTATAAAAAAATCTCGGCGTTAACCGAGATTTTTTATTATTGCGCAATTTTTAAATCTTGATACAGATAATTTCGATAGCTATTCACTAAATCCATATCCTTTGCATCTTCGAGCTTACCTTGGCTTAACTGACGCATAGCGATATTTGCTCGCATAAAGTCATCTTTCGGTGATAAACCTGCCACATCAAGTAATACGCCACCAACAAAGGCTAAATCTAAGAAATCTTGCTGTTGAACAAAGTCAGTTTTACGATTAGTTCTAACCACAAATTGAGTCACATAATCTGGATTTACAAAATTACCTTTTTTCGGTGGAAGCTGATTATCAAAAGCGACTTGGTGATCACCAAAATAACCGAATACATAAGGTGTTTCTCGTGCTTTTAAATAATCATTCAAGCCTTCGATTGCCTCATTAAGGCTAGCAATGCGATCAATATAATCATTTAAGCAAGAAATCGCTTTTCCCCCTAAACGCTTACTCGCCAAATTAAAATGATTTGGCATGTTCGTGTTGTAAGGGCCATGCTCTTTCATGGTTAGCACATAGACAAACATGGGCTGTTTCACATTTTCCAATGATGGATGCTGTTTCTGCAGAATCAGTTTGGTGTAATACATCATCTCTTCACTGCTAATATGCCAAAGATTTTTGCTGATTGATGCGGGATAGCCTAAATCTTGTGGTTGTAACATCAAGTCAAAACCAAAGTGCTCATAGGCAGGTTTTGCGTTGTAGTTACCTTTCGTAAAAGGCGATAATGCCACACAAAAATAGCCTTGCTCACGAAGATTTTTAATAAAACCCGTCTGTAAGTGTGGCACAACCGAATAAAACACCCCACTTGCTAAAGCACCAAAATCGGTTGAAGGCACCCCTGCAAGGAAAGCAAATTCAGATTTCCACGTTGCGCCACCCAGCGTATGTACACGCAATGGACTTACAAATGCGGTATCTTCCTGCTTATTAAACATTGAAAATGGCGGGATGGTTTCTGCATCAAAATCAAATTGATGGGGATTCAAGGTTGATTCTTGTAAACACACCACAATGTCAGGCTTTTCTGCACTTTCAGTTTTGCTCTCTGCCTTTTCACTTAAAAGTGCGGTCAGTTTTTCTTTAAATTTTTGGCTATCGCCTTCAAATTCTGGCACTTTAAAGAATACGCCACGACAAGACATTGGCAGGTTTAAGAAAACATCTCGACCATCATCTGGCAATGAATCTAGCCAGACTTTTGTCGCATCCGGATCTTTAGAATAATACCACATTAAACCAAAGCTTGTTGCTGCGAGTATTGCTGCAAATACGCGAAATCCAACAGATGCAGTTTCAACATCTGACCAGCCAAAGATAGCATACCCCAACAGACCTAATAGCCCCAACACGCCGAAAATGGCCCCTTTATAATGTAAGAGGGTTTCCCAATTTCGCCAGTCTGTTACAAGCCAAAAATCTGAAATGAGTAAAGGTTGTTTGTAGTAATGAATTTTCATTCGATGGAATAGCATCAACACCACAAAAAGTACGGACGCAAAATTCAATCCGCGTTGCCATTGACCGGTTATCGCAAACATTGAACTAAACAATAAGACGAATAATGCAATCGCAAAAAAATATGTCCAACGATAATGCGAATTGACGATAAAAATCACCGTCGCAATAAAAAATAAACTCAGAAAAATACTTGGAATCATAATAAATAAATTTGATTAAATGTTATTTAGCACTCTCAGCCACTAAACGCTGAATCAGCTTTAAATTGGCTGGGGGGAATTGCCCTGCATCAAGCTCACTTTGTTCAAGCCAAAAACCTTCCTGACCTTCTCGACCAAACGGCTCGCCAATCCATTCTGTGACCAAATAAAAACTAAAATCTAAAATTTTGGTTGGATATTCAAATTGAAAACGTTCGTACAGCTCAGCATTTAAAATATGAATGCCAATCTCTTCTTCCAATTCTCTTTTTAAGGCTTCTTCAGGGGTTTCACCTGCATCAACTTTGCCGCCAGGAAACTCTAATGCTTGCGCAAAATCTTGCCCTTCTAAGCGCTGGGTCAAATATAGCTGCCCAAATTCATTACGAATAATCCCTGCCGCAACTTGAATGATAGGCTTACTCATCGTTCTTCCTTATCTCAAAATTAGAAAGAGCGGTCATTTTTAGCGGTGTTTTAAACACGCAAAAATTTAACCGCTCTTTTCCTTAGCTAAGCATATCGAGCTTTACTGCCGTGACAATGCTTGTATTTTTTACCTGACCCACAAGGACAAGGCTCATTACGCCCAATATGACGATCAGAATAGTCCTCGCTTTGAGCTTGCTCTGTATTTTCATCTACAGCTTGATGTGTTAATGCTTCACGTTCAGCCATTTCCTGACGTGCACGTTCCGCTTCTTCAATCTCTTCCTGCGTACGTACTTTCACGCGAGTAAGTGTCGTAATCACATGGTGTTTTAAAGAATCCAACATTTCAGTAAACATACGGAAAGATTCTTTTTTGTACTCTTGTTTTGGATCTTTTTGTGCATAACCACGTAAATGGATACCTTGACGCAAATAGTCCATTGCCGCCAAGTGCTCTTTCCAAAGTTCATCAAGAGTTTGTAACATCACGCCTTTTTCGAAATGACGCATGGTTTCTTCACCTGCAAGCGCTTCTTTCGCTTTGTATTCATCTTCGGCTTCTTGAATAATGCGCTCACGCAAGTTTTCTTCGTGAAGATTGTTATTTTCTTCTAACCAATGTTCAATTGGTAACTCCAGGCCAAACTCTTGCGCTAAACGCTCTTCTAAGCCTTTAATATCCCATTGTTCTTCCAACGATTGTGGTGGAATATATTGGTCAATCACATCGTTAAATACATCGCTGCGGATAGCTTTGATAGTCTCTGAAATATCATCGTTATCGAGCAAGTAATTACGTTGTTCGTAAATCGCATGACGTTGATCATTAGCCACATCATCATATTCAAGCAAGTTTTTACGACCATCAAAATGGAAAGCTTCCACTTTCGCTTGTGCCGACGCGATCACTTTAGCAAGAAGCTTAGACTCCATCGCTTCACCTGGTTGGGTGAAGGCTTTACGCATCATATTTAATTTACCTTCATTCAGATAAATACGCATTAAGCCATCTTCCAAAGAAAGGTAGAAACGTGAAGAACCTGGGTCACCTTGACGACCTGAACGACCACGCAACTGGTTATCAATACGGCGTGATTCGTGACGTTCTGTCCCGATAATGTGTAAACCACCGGCTTGCATCACGATCTCGTGATTTTTCTCCCACTCAGCTTTAAGTGCCTCAATTTGCTCTGGAGTTGGGTTCTCTAATTTTGCAGCTTTTGCTTTCCAGTTACCACCGAGGATAATATCGGTACCACGACCCGCCATGTTGGTTGCAATGGTTACTGCACCTGGCGCCCCTGCTTCCGCAACAATTTCCGCTTCTTGTGCGTGGAATTTCGCATTCAATACGTTGTGTTTGATGCCTGCTTTATCTAACGCTTGAGAAAGCATTTCAGATTTTTCAACGGATACGGTACCGACAAGAACCGGTTGATTGCGAGCGACACAGTCTTTAATATCTTCAATAATTGCATTGAATTTGTATTCTTCATTTTCAAACATGACGTCCGTACGATCATCACGAATCATTGGACGATTGGTTGGGATAACGACAGTTTCCAAACCATAAATTTGTTGGAATTCAAAGGCTTCGGTATCTGCTGTACCTGTCATACCCGCTAATTTGTCATAAAGACGGAAGTAGTTTTGGTAAGAAATCGACGCAACAGTTTGGTTTTCGCTCTTAATCTCCACCCCTTCTTTTGCTTCGATTGCTTGGTGTAAACCATCAGACCAACGACGCCCCGCCATAGTACGGCCAGTATGTTCATCGACGATCACGATCTCGCCATCTTTCACGATATAGTCTACATCGCGCTCAAATAAGGTGTTCGCACGTAATGCCGCCATGACATGGTGTAACAATACAATACGTGCAGGCGAATAAAGTGAATCACCTTCTGGCATTAAACCTTGTTCAATTAACCAATTTTCAACTTTTTCTTGACCACGTTCAGTCAAATACGCTTGTTTGGTTTTAAGATCTAAAGTGTAATCGCCTTCACCGGTATATTCTTCCGTATCTTCTTTTTCTTGCTTAATTAAATTCGGAATTAATTTATTTACCGCAATATAAAGCTCAGAACTGTCTTCTGCTTGACCTGAAATAATCAATGGTGTACGCGCTTCATCGATTAAAATTGAGTCCACTTCATCCACTAAGGCATAGCCTAAATGACGTTGGAAACGCTCTTCTTTAGAATGCGCTAAGTTATCACGAAGGTAATCAAAACCTAATTCGCTGTTTGTCGCGTACGTAATATCTGCCGCATAAGCTTCACGTTTTGCTTCAGGCGGTAAACCAGGGATATTCACTCCAACAGTCATACCTAAGAATTCAAATAATGGGCGGTTAGTTTCCGCGTCACGACGTGCTAAGTAATCATTCACGGTTACAACGTGTACACCTTTACCTTCCAACGCCATCAAATAACAAGGCAAGGTTGCGGTTAAGGTTTTACCTTCACCCGTACGCATCTCTGCGATACAACGGTTTGTTAGCACCATACCACCGATTAATTGCACATCGAAATGGCGCATACCGAGTACACGTTTACCCGCTTCACGCACGGTAGCAAACGCTTCAGGTAAAAGTTGTTGTAAAGTTTCACCATTAGCTAAACGACTACGGAATTCTTCTGTTTTTGCTCTTAATTCATCATCACTTAATGCTTCAAAAGCGGGCTCCATTTTGTTGATTTTCGCAACTTGTTTTCTTAATCTGCGTAAAATACGTTCGTTACGGCTGCCAAAAATTTTTGTTAAAAAACTCATAATTTCTCTTTCAAATAAAAATAAAAAGGATCATCCGATTAAAAAATCGGCTCGTTCAAATATAAAGGAAAATTAAATGATAGCTGGACCGGCGCGAATAGGAGCAAAAACAGGAAACTCTGCCGCGATAAAGTGCGGTTGAATTTTTTCGTGTTTTTGATTGGAATGGGTTTTGTGATTTGTTGGCTGAGGTTGAACCTGCAATGCTTGACGAATTTCACGCACTGCAATCAACATATGTTGTTCAGATGATGTTTGGTAATTTTCGCCACTCATATTTGATGAAGGCGGCGCCTCCAATCCCTGAGCAACAGGTAAAGCAAAAATCGCAATCATGCTTAACAGCAACTGCGACCAGAAATTTGTTTTACCTTTGTTTGATTTCATCATCTTATTGTCTCTGACAAAATTTGTGTGTATTGTATCGGAAATTCAACGTAAAGTCATTATTGGGGTATTTTTGTGGAAAACAAGCATGAGCGTTATCAAAAAGCCATGAATATTATTGATGTGCTGGAAGGATCTCAATTTGCCAAAATCATGCAGAAAGGGTTAATGTTGAATGAACTGAACCAAAACATCAGCCGCCTTTTCCCACAAGAATTCAAAGGGCTCTTTCGGTTAGGTTCCATCACAGATGGGAAACTCTTTGTTGAAGTCAAAAGTGCAGTCGTTCGCCAAGGGATTTTATTTCGCCAAAGCGAATTACTCGCCGCAATTCAACCGACTTATCCCGAAGTAAAAGGCTTTGAGATTAAAATCAATCCCGAACTAACCTACTAAACTAACCTTTAAAGATAGCGATTAATTCTTTTACTTTAACTCGTTTTTCTGAGGATTGACTGATCGAGCGCTGTACTTTAACGCGTTTAAATTTTGCCCCTTTATAAATCTCACGCGTAAATTTCGTATCGTGGTTAGAAATCACAACAGAAATTTGCTTTTCTTTTTGCGCTTTTTTGGCGCATTCTGCTAAATTCTTTTGATGTTCAAGGCCAAAAGCATTCCCTGCATATCCAGTAAAATTAGTATCTTGCGGAAGCGGTGCATAAGGCGGATCACAATAGATCACGCTGTGTTTATCCGCTAATTCAAAGGTCTGTTGAAAATCAGCGCATAAAAAGACCGCACTTTGTGCTTTATGGGCGAAATAGCGCAATTCATCTTCAGGGAAATAATGGGTTTTATAAGCGCCAAAGGGCACATTAAACTCATTTTTACTGTTATAACGGCACAATCCATTAAATCCAAAACGGTTCAAATAAAGGAACAACACGGAGCGATCGAAAGGATCAGTTGATTGATTAAAAGCATCTCGTTGTGCGTAATAATACTCGGCTGTATTCGCATTTTCAGCGAAGAAAATTGGCTTACAAGCCTCAATATAGGCATCCACATTTTCTTTGACGATATTAAACAAGTTAATTAAATCAGGATTAATATCCGCCAAAATATAACGTTCAAAATGGGAATTTAAAAAAACAGCGCCCGCGCCAACAAAGGGTTCAATCAAACACTGTTTTCTTTTTGGGAAGACTCGGTTGAGATCGTCCGTTAAACGAAATTTACCGCCCGCCCATTTTAAAAACGGGCGGTGTTTAATTCGAGGTTTCGTTTTGTTATTTTTTGGACGCAACATGAGAGCAATGACAGTTAGTCATGTTGTGTGCAACGCTCAATCGCGTTTAGCACAAGAGATTTGTCAGTATCAGTTGCCACGTAAGCTTGTCCAAGCGCTTTTAACAACACAAGACGCAACTTGCCCGCCAGTACTTTTTTATCTCGCATCATATGCGGTAAATAATCTTCTGGCTGCATGGTATCAGGCGAGACGGTCGGTAAATTAGCGCGCGCTAAGAGTTTTTCTAAACGTGCAACATCTTCAAAAGAAAGATCGCCTAATTGTTCAGATAATACCGCTGCCATCATACTTCCAGCCGCAACGGCTTCACCGTGTAACCAGTTTCCGTAGCCTAAATGTGTTTCAATTGCATGACCAAAAGTATGACCGAGATTTAATAATGCACGATCACCTTTTTCAGTTTCATCGCGCGCGACAACATCGGCTTTGATTTGGCAGCAACGCGCAATACAATGCTGCAGTGAATGTTGATTTAACGCGACTAATTCATCAATATGTGCTTCAAGCCATTCAAAAAAGGCATAATCTAAAATAGCCCCATATTTAATGACTTCCGCCAGTCCCGCATTCACTTCACGTTTTGGCAAAGTATTGAGTGTAAGGGTATCAATGATCACCGTAGAAGGTTGATAAAACGCCCCAATCATATTTTTGCCTAACTCATGATTAACGGCAGTTTTGCCACCAACAGAAGAATCCACTTGGGCTAATAATGTGGTAGGAATTTGAATAAAACGCACACCACGCTGATAGCTTGCTGCTGCAAAACCTGCCACATCACCAATCACACCACCACCTAATGCAATAATGGTGGTATCTCGCCCATGATTATGCTTTAAAAGTGCGGTAAAAATGAGGTTTAAAGACTCTAACGTTTTATATTTTTCGCCATCAGGCAATAATACCGATTCAACCTGACAACCTATTTTTTCTAACGTTTCTGTAACGGGCTCAAGATAATATTGTGCGACGGTTGGATTAGTCACAATCATCACTTTATTCCCTTTCTTCAGCGGATAGCAGCTTTCATCTTTAAGCAACCCTTCGCCAATATAAATAGGATAACGACGTTCTTTTAATTCAACATTTACGCACAACATTTTAAATCCTTAGAGTGAACCGTTTAAGCCGTTTAGATTATCAATTAAATCAACAATTTGATTAACCATTACTTTGGCATTTTGCTCATCTGTTGGTAAGGTGATATCAGCAATTTCTTCGTATAACGGATTGCGTACTTTGGCTAAATCTTCCAACACTTGGCGTGGATCATCTGTCCCTTGTAATAAAGGACGTTTTTTATCACGTTGCGTACGTTGATATTGTTTATCTACTGAGGTTTCTAAATAAATCACAATACCACGAGCAGAAAGATAATTACGATTCTCTTTTGACATCACTGCTCCCCCACCAGTGGAGAGCACAACGCCTTGTAATTGGGTTAATTCATTGATAATGCGCTCTTCACGCTTACGAAAACCTTCTTCGCCTTCTAAATCAAAAATCCAGCTAATGTCCGCGCCCGCACGTTCCTCAATTACTGCATCTGAATCGACAAAATCCATATTCAGTTGCTGCGCAAGCTGACGGCCAATAGTGCTTTTACCTGCGCCCATCGGTCCTACTAAAAAAATATTACGTTTTTCAGCCATTGTTATTCTTCTAACTTACTTAAATAATGTTCAAATTAATCTTTCCTAATAAAAACTGGCCACCTGAAAAAATGGTAGCCCGAAAGATCACCCAAAAAATAATGAGGATTATCGCAATAAATCCCCCTATGTTTCAACCTTTAGCAGGAATTTATTTTAAAGAGAGGTCAGTTTTTTAGGGATTTTTATGAATGATAAAGTCAAATAGAGCATTGAGATAAAACATCCTAAAATTTAACCGCACTTTACAAACGAAAAAGGCTATTCAAACGAATAGCCTTTTCTTTTATCTGTTAGTTTATAGATAACCAAACAAACTTGTGAAAATGTAACCAAAGATACATGAAGTGATTACACCGATTAAGCCCGGTAAGATAAAGCTGTGGTTAATTACAAACTTACCAATATGGGTTGTACCTGAACGGTCGAATTGGATTGCCGCAAGGTCACTTGGGTAAGTAGGTAAAATGTAGTAACCATAACAAGCTGAAGCAAAGGCTAAGATAACAGCTGGATCAACACCGATACCTAAAGCAAGTGGAACGAATGCAACCAATGCTGCCGCTTGTGAGTTTACGAATTTAGAAATTAATAATAACATCACGGCGTAAGTCCAAGGATGCGCTTTTACCACATCACCTAGTGCAGCTTTCATCATTGGTGTGTGAACGGTAAACATGGTTTCCGCCATCCAAGAAATACCGAATACCGCCACTAACGCAATCATACCTGAACGGAAAATTTCATTTTTACTGATTTTACCTGCATCAGTTTTCGTAAAGATAACAATTAATGCACCCGCTAATAGCATGAAGATTTGAATAACGTGAACCATACTTAAATTCACTTTTTTCTTCGCGGTGTCTTTTAATACGATTGCAGCGTTATCGATAGTTTCAGTTTTATCACCCGCAGTGATCACAACATTGTTATCTTGAGCAGTAATTGTTTGAGCGACTTCACCTTTATCGTTATAAATTGCAACGTTATTGTAGGCTGTTTGTGCTTTCGCTTTGCTGTCTTTAACATCAAGTACTAATGTACCATCTTTTGCTAATGCAACAATTTTACCGTCTTTAACATTGAAAGATTTCACGGCTTTATCGGCAGAAACAATTTCAACCACTTGAGCTGGTGCTGATTTTTCGAAAGCTGGACGTAAATCTTTAAAGTAACCTAATACCGCTACCACTAAAATTGCACCAAAGAAGATCCACATCGCATTCCAGCTAGATTGTGGCAATTTTTTGTCTAATAATGATGTGCTATCACCATAAACATATTTTTTGAATTCTGGATCTTTTAATTTCTCTTGGAATTCTGGGTCTTTATCTAAATCTTTACCACGGAACCAGCTGAAAATACCAATAGCCAATACACCGCAAAGGGTTGAAGGCACGGTAATTTTTAATAAATCTAAATAACCATCAAAACCTGCTAATGGGGTCTTAGCATTCACTAAGAATGTGGTTAAAGTTACTACTGCCACAGAAACAGGTGATGCGATGATACCCATTTGAGAAGCAATTGAACTTGCCGCCATTGGACGTTCAGGACGAATATCATTTTTGATCGCGATATCATAGATGATTGGTAACATGGTATAAACCACGTGTCCTGTACCACATAAAATAGTTAAGAAACAAGTGACGAATGGTGCCAAAATACTGACATATTTCGGGTTACGACGAAGCATTTTCTCCGCAATTTGTAACATGACATCTAAACCACCACTGGCTTGTAATGTTGCCGATGTGACCACCACCGCAAGGATGGTTAACATCACATCGATAGCTGGCTTACCTGGTTCAATACCAAAGCCGAAAACAAGAACAATTAAGCCTACCCCACCGAGCATACCCAGTGCGATACCACCTTTTTTTGCCCCGTAAAACAAACAGATAAGAACAATAACAAGCTGAATAGCAAACTGGCTACCTTCACCTAGGTTCATTAGAAAATCCATAAGATACTCCGAATCATTTTATGGTTAATTAGAAAAAAATTTTGATCGAATACTAGCATCAAAATTAACTCATAATAAGTACTTTTAAGGTAAATCTTGTTTTAAATCAAAAAATAAAGGGACTAAATAATAAAAGCAAATCTGAGAAAGATTAAAAAAGGAAAGTGCGGTCAGAAATTTAAAAGATTTAGATATATTTTATTTAAAGATAAAGAATTTAGAAAAGAAATTTAAAGAAAAAAATTAGGCGACCTAAAAGATCGCCCAACTTAAAAATTACTGATTGTTTTGAACGTAGTCAATCGCAGATTGAACAGTTGTGATTTTTTCAGCTTCTTCATCAGGAATTTCGATATCGAATTCTTCTTCTAAAGCCATTACTAATTCAACTGTATCCAAAGAGTCCGCACCTAAATCTTCAACGAAAGAAGCTTCTGGTTTTACGTCTTCTTCTTTAACACCTAATTGTTCAACGATGATTTTTTTCACGCGTTCTTCAATACTCATTTGTTTTTCCTATTGTTGTTTTAACTCATTTAAGAGCGGTTAGTGTATGCATTTTTGATAAAGTTGCAACTATTTCTTCGGTGGTCGCACCACAAAAAAAACAGGCAATGTAAAAACACATACAGAGAAAAAGTTACATTGCGATTGGGATTTTATCATTAACTAAACTGCTTTGCTATATTTTATAGACAAAATCCCATATATATCTCCCCCAAAGGGTTAGCTCATATATAAGCCACCATTCACATGTAATGTGGTACCAGTAATATAAGCCGCATCGTCAGAAGCTAAAAACGCTACCGCTTTTGCGATATCTTTTGGTTCACCTAAACGGCCTGCCGGTACATTACCAAGAATACCTGCTTTTTGTTCTTCAGTAAGCACTTCAGTCATATCTGTTGCGATAAAGCCGGGTGCTACAACGTTTACGGTAATGCCACGTGATGCCACTTCTTTCGCTAAACCTTTAGAGAAACCAATCAAGCCTGCTTTTGCTGCACAATAGTTAGATTGACCTGGGTTACCCATTGAACCCACCACTGAACCGATAGTAATGATACGACCAAAACGTTTTTTCATCATGGAGCGTAACATTGCTTTAGAAAGATGGAATACAGAAGTTAAGTTAGTTTGCATAATATCGAACCATTCTTCATCTTTCATACGCATTAATAAGTTATCGCGTGTGATACCTGCGTTATTCACAAGAATATCAATATCACCAAATTGCTCTTTAATTTGTTCTAATACGGCATCAATACTTTCTTTGTCTGCCACATTTAATACTAAACCTTTACCTTTATCACCAAGGTAAGCAGAAATGGTATCAGCACCTTTTTCAGAGGTTGCGGTACCAATTACAAATGCACCTTTTGATGCTAATTCTTCTGCAATTGCGCGGCCAATACCACGTGTTGCACCTGTCACTAATGCGATTTTATTTTGCATTTTTAATCCCCTTTTATGCTAATAATGCTTCAACAGCATCTAATGATGCCACATCGTTTACTGATGTTGCTTGTAATTCTGCCACGATACGTTTTGTTAAACCGTTTAATACTTTACCTGGGCCGATTTCAACTAAAACCTCTACACCATCTTGTGCCATTTTCTCAACGGTTTCAGTCCAACGAACTGGGCTATATAATTGGCGAATAAGTGCGGTACGAATTTCTGCACTTTCTGTTTCCGCTTTAACATCTACGTTGTTTAATACTGGTGTTGCTGGCGCATTAAGCGTAATCCCTTCAAGTGTTACAGCTAATTGATCAGCAGCTGGTTTCATTAATGCACAATGTGAAGGAACACTTACCGCTAATGGTAAAGCACGTTTTGCGCCCTCTTCTTTACATAATGCAGCAGCACGTTCAACTGCCTCTTTCGCTCCAGCAATGACTACTTGACCTGGTGAGTTAAAGTTTACTGCAGAAACCACTTCACCTTGCTCTGCTTGTTTACATGCATTGATAATCGCTTCATTGTCTAAACCAATAATCGCATACATTGCACCAGTACCTTCTGGTACTGCTTGTTGCATTAATTTACCGCGCAATTCGACTAATTTAATCGCATCTTTAAAATCAATGACACCTGCACAAACTAATGCTGAATATTCACCTAAACTGTGGCCAGCCATCACGCTTGGTTGTAATTGTGGGTATTTTTCTTGCCATACACGGAAGATCGCAACGGATGCCGCTAATAATGCCGGCTGAGTTTGCCAAGTTTTATTCAATTCTTCTGCCGGACCTTGTTGAACCAAGTTCCATAAATCATAGCCAAGCGCTTCTGATGCTTGTTTAAACGTCTCAGTGACTACCGGATATTCGTTAGCAAGATCAGCTAACATACCAACAGCTTGAGAACCTTGTCCTGGAAAAACCATTGCGAATTTTTTCATGTTTTCTTCCTATTTCTTCATCGTTTAAATGTTGAAAGTGCGGTCAAATTTAACCGCACTTTTAAAATTCTGTCGGGATTCTAACAAAATAATTAGAATCGCACCAATGCTGAACCCCAAGTCCAACCACCGCCAAAAGCTTCGAGTAAAAGCAATTGACCGCGTTGAATTCGGCCATCACGCACCGCCTCATCTAAAGCTGTTGGTACAGTCGCCGCACTGGTATTGGCTGTACGATCAAGCGTTACCACCACTTGCGACATATCCATCTCTAATTTTTTTGCTGTCGCCGTGATAATACGTAAATTTGCTTGATGCGGCACAAGCCAGTCGATATCTGTTTTTTGGAGATTATTAGCAGAAAGGGTTTCTTCCACCACATTAGAAAGCTCGCGCACCGCTAATTTAAAGGTTTCATTACCTTGCATTTCAATATAGCCCGACTTCTCCACGCCACGTTCTGCTTGTGGAAGTTGCAATGCCGCATTGTTATCTGGCGATGCATGTAAATGCGTTGAAATAATGCCTTCTTGCTCTGATGCTTCTAAGATCACAGCACCCGCACCATCACCAAACAACACAACAGTACTACGATCAGTTTCGTCTAATTTACGCGAGTTAAGATCCGCACCAATAACAAGAGCTTTTTTCACGCTGCCTGAACGAATAAATTTATCCGCTACGCCTAAAGCATAAACAAAACCGGTACAAGCCGCTGCTAAATCAAAAGAAATCGCATCTTCAATGCCTAATAAACCTTGAACTTGACAAGCTGAACTTGGATAAGCGTGAGAACCACTGGTTGTCGCAACGATAATCAACTCAATTTCTTGAGGATCAAGATTGGCCATTTCAAGTGCTTTTTTAGCTGCTTCACATCCCATTGTTGCGACAGTTTCATCTGTTGCAGCAATACGACGTTCACGAATGCCAGAACGCGTCACGATCCATTCATCTGAAGTATCAACCATTTTTTCCAAATCCGCATTGGTACGAATATGGCTCGGCAAATAGCTACCGGTGGATAAAATTCTACTATTCATCATATCAAAACTTATTAATTAATAACGTTGTAAACCCGCCAAGATTTTTTGTGGAATTTGCAAACGAGCTTGTAAAGCTGCATCTGCAATTGCACGAGCAAATGCATCCACATTTGCGCCGCCATGACTTTTCACCACAACAGCCGTTAATCCGAGTAAAGATGCCCCATTATATTCATCTGGGTTAATGCGTTTCAAGCGATGATAAGCATCCTTAAAGAAAAAACGCAGAATAAATTTGGCAAATGATTTAAAAATAGGCTGTTTTTCTTTTCCTTTCAGAAGGGATAACAGATTCTTAGCTGCCCCTTCAAGGGTTTTTAATGCAATATTTCCCGAAAACCCATCACTCACGATCACATCAGCCACACCATTTAATAAAAAGTTACCTTCAATAAAGCCGGTATAATTAAGAGCGGTCGATTTTTCTAATAAATTCGCGGCTTCACGAATGGATTGATGTCCTTTAATTTCTTCCACTCCAATATTGAGTAAGGCAATACGTGGATAAACTAAGTTCAATCGGTTTTCGGCAAAGATCGAGCCCATGACGGCAAATTCATAAAGATTTTGAGCAGAGCATTCTACGTTTGCGCCTAAATCTAACATCACGGTTTTATCACCCGTCATCGACGGTAATAAGGATACCAACGCTGGGCGTTGAATTCCTTCTAAAGGCTGTAAGAGTACCTTTGACAATCCCATCAATGCGCCCGTATTTCCTGCGCTCACACAACCTTGTGCCTCTCCTTTCTGAACCATTTCAATCGCTAAACGCATCGACGTGCCTTTGCTATGACGCAATGCATGAGAAATACCTTGATTGTTATCAATAGTCTTAGTGCAATGATGAATTTGAATACGTTCTAAAAGAGAAGAAGGTGCATTTTCCAGTAAAGGGGAAATTTGTTGGCTATTGCCAAACAGCACTAAAGAGAGCATTGGATCTGCTTCCAACGCTGAAAGAGATGCGGGGATAGTAATACGGGGACCAATGTCCCCGCCCATCACATCTAACGCTAAGGTTAGACGGTTCAAGTGAATACCTTATAAGTAAAATTACTTATTGATCACTTTGCGACCACGGTAGTAACCGTCAGCAGTTACGTGGTGGCGTAAGTGAGTTTCACCGCTTGCTTTATCCACTGATACTGCAGCAGTAGTTAATGCATCGTGTGAACGACGCATATCACGACGTGAACGAGATTTTTTGTTTTGTTGAACAGCCATTGGCTATACTCCTAAATTTAATTTACTTTTGCTTTAAATTAGCTAATACAGCGAACGGGTTCGGTTTTTTTGCCAATTCTTCAGGCAATTCGCCAAAAACCTGTTCGTGCGCGGACACTTCACAGTGTTCAGATGAATGCATTGGAACAAGCGGTAGAGCTAAAATAAGTTCGTCTTCCACTGCACCAAGTAAATCTATTTCACCAAACTCATTAAATTCGATTGGCTCATAAATTTCCGGCAAGTCATCAGCCTGATCCCAATTAGCCACCGGACTATACATAAAATGACATTCCAATGTTTGTTTGAATGGTTCGCCACAACGTTGACAGTCTAATTCGACATCAACTTGTACTTGCCCTTTCATCACCACTAATTTTTGTGGATCAATATAAAACGATAATGTTACCTGTGCATCGCTGAGCACTTTCCCCGTAGATTCAGCTAAACGCACTAACTGACTAGCGGTATAATAACCATCATAATCAATTCTTTGTTGAGCGTCTTTAACCGGATCAACGGTTAGGGGTAGTTTTACCTTTTGCATAGGGTGCGAATATTACCTGTTGTCAATAAAATAGTCAAAGGAAATTCGCACTAATTATGAGAAAAGTTCAATCTCTATCTAAACTCTCTCAAGATTTACACCTTTGCAAAGTGCGGTCATTTTTTCCTGCGTTTTACTCGGCATGCTCACTCAAGAAGCCACCACTTTGATGCTTCCAAAGACGAGCATAAAGTCCATTTTGTTCGAGTAATTCTGCATGAGTCCCTTGCTCGACAATTTGTCCTTTATCTAACACGATTAAACGATCCATTGCCGCAATAGTGGATAAACGGTGAGCAATGGCAATAACCGTTTTATTTTCCATCATTTTGTCGAGGCTTTCTTGGATCGCCACTTCCACTTCTGAATCTAACGCACTGGTCGCTTCATCCAACAGTAAAATTGGCGCATCTTTTAACATGACACGCGCAATAGCAATACGTTGGCGTTGTCCACCCGACAGTTTCACCCCACGTTCACCAACATGAGCATCATAGCCTTTTCTACCTTGCGCATCGCTGAGATAAGGGATGAAATCTGCCGCTTCGGCACGTTTAGCCGCATTGATCATTTCTTCATCCGTCGCAGTTGGGCGACCATAAATAATGTTATCGCGAACAGAACGGTGTAAAAGCGAGGTATCTTGCGTCACTAAACCAATTTGGCTACGAAGGCTTTCTTGGCTTACATCTAAAACATTTTGATCATCAATGGTAATTGAACCTTCTTGCGCTTCGTAGAAACGTAAAAGTAAATTCACAATGGTTGATTTGCCCGCACCAGAACGACCAATTAGACCCACTTTTTCACCCGGTTTGATAGTGAGATTAAAATGGTTAAGTAACGGTTTATTTGGATCATAGGCAAACGAGATATCGTTAAATTTGATTTCGCCTTGTTTTACTTCTAACGCAACACAATTTGGCTTATCAACAATGGTGTGTGGTTTGGTTAGCGTTGCCATACCATCATTCACCGTCCCGATGTTTTCAAATAAGCGAGCAGATTCCCACATAATCCAACGAGAAAGTCCGTTCACACGTAATGCCATCGCGGTTGCAGTCGCCACTGCTCCCACTCCTACTTGACCGTTTTGCCATAACACCACACCTAAAATTGCAGTGCTTAACGTTAAGAAGATATTGGTTGCGTAAGTTAAGGTATCCAATGAACTTGCCAAACGCATTTGTGCATGCACGGTGACCATAAATTCTTCCATGGAACGTTTTGCATAATTGGCTTCTCTCGCATCATGTGAAAATAGTTTTACCGTTGCAATATTTGAGTAAGCATCCGTAATACGACCCGTCATTAGAGAGCGCGCATCGGCTTGTCGTTGTGCTGTTTTCGCTAAGCGTGGAATAAGCAAACGTAAAATAGTCACAAAGGCCACAATCCATAAGAAAAACGGCACTAAAAACCAGGTATCTAAAGCCGCAAGCACCAAACCTGACGTAATAAAATATACGGCAACATACACCAACATATCCGCAATGGTCATCACGGTATCACGCACCGCAAGGGCGGTTTGCATCACTTTCGCCGATACCCGACCTGCAAATTCATCCTGGTAGAAGCTTAAGCTTTGTCCCAGCATCAAACGGTGGAAATTCCAACGCAAGCGCATTGGAAACACCCCTTGTAGCGTTTGTAAGCGCACATTCACGCCCACGAATGACCAAATAATACTGAAAATGAGCAAGGCAGCCATACCCGCAAGCAGATGCCCTTTTTCTTGCCAAAGCGTGCTTGGTGTATAAGCGCCTAGCCAGTCCACCAACAATCCCATAAATTGGAAAAGTAAGGCTTCCATCACCCCAGTACCGACCGTCAATACCGCGAGTAAAAAGATCCAGCCTTTCATACCATCAATGCTTGACCAAATAAAACGGAACAAGCCTTTTTCAGGCGTCGTTGGATTGCTTTCCGGATAAGGATTTAAACGGTTTTCAAACCATGAAAATATTTTATTAAACATAACAATACCTTAAAAATACAAGGCGACAGAGCCGCCTAAAGTGCGGTCATTATAACGCAAGTTTTAAACGATGGGCTAAGTTTTGCGAAATTGGCTTGGTGAAAGCCCATAAATTGCTTTAAACGCCTTACTAAAATGTGCTTCTGATTGATACCCCACTTCAAGAGCGATCGCTAAAATGGTCTTTTGCGTATTTTTCAATAAAACAGCCGCCATTTCTAACCGCACTTGTGTGAGAAATTTTCCTGGGGGCATCCCTAATTGCTGTTGAAAGATCCGCATAAAGGTCGCACGAGACATGGAAGCCAACTCTGCTAATTGCTCAATATTCCAATCTAATTGAGGTGAGAACAGGAGCTTTTCAAGGACTTGATTCAGTCTTTTATCCTGCAACGCGGCTAATAAGCCTTGATTGAGCAAACCTATTTGCTGTGCATGACGCAAAATATAAATAAACAACACATTTGATAATGCATCAATCACAGATTTTGTGCCTTGCTCCGGTTTCTCGGCTTCTTGCAAAAAAAGTGAAACCAAGGGCTGCACAGGCGTATTTTGTAGCGAAAGATGCAAATAATCTGGTAATGAATCAATTAATAATGACGGTTTTTGATAATAAAACGTCCCACAAAACATCTTCAGATCGGGCGTACCGGCACCTATTTGATGGACATTAAAAAGTGCATTTGATTGCGCTCTCTGTAGGCTATTCTCTCTTTTTTGTTGAGAACTGCCCAAAAAGTGCGGTCGATTTTGAGGGAGAAAAAAGAGATCGCCTTTTTTTAAATGAAATTGTTTTCCCGCCAAGGTTACCCAACAGTCACCTTGCTCGATTAAATGAAATAAACCTTGATATTCCGCCGCATCTGGCTGATGTTCAACTTGCCAATCTCCTTGAAACAAGCAGCGAATATTAATTTCCCCTCGCACCTGTGCCAGCTGTGTTAATTTATCTAAATAATCCATTGTGAGATTTTCCGTCTAAAAGTTAAGACAATTTGACAAGTATCATACGCTAATCTGCTTATAATTCCTCTCGAAATTTGTACTAAATTTAAGGAGAAAAACAATGTTTGCAGATTGGAAAAATGATGTAGCACACGTTAAAAAATCATTCGGTGCATTAGGTAAAAAATACCCTAAAATGTTACAAGCTTACGGCGCATTAGGTGCGGCAGCGGCAGAAGGTAACGTATTAGATGCCAAAACCCGTGAATTAATTGCATTAGCGGTTGCCGTAACAACCCGTTGTGAAAGCTGCATTGGCGTACATGCTGATGAAGCGGTGAAAGCAGGTGCAACTGAAGAAGAAGTAGCAGCAGCATTAGCAATGTCTATCGCATTAAATGCCGGCGCAGCTTATACCTATTCTCTTCGTGCATTAGAAGCTTACAACGCACAAAAAGGCGAATAATTCGCAAGGAACTTTATGATTCTTTTAGCCCTCATTTGAGGGCTTTTTTTATCTCTAAAATTGACCGCACTTTAAAATAAATTCAATGCTCTCATCTGAGCCACTACTTGATCTACCTGAATTTCAGCCATTAAATTTTTGCCTTTTAATTTTGTCGCCCAAGGCAATTCACTTGAAGGTTTTCCTTGTTCTTTTTGCACATTTTCTTCATATACTGACACCACATTATCCAAATTATGATAAGGCGCGGTGCGCAATGGATTGTGATAGGCATACAATCCAATGACAGGTGTTCCTTGCGTGGTAGCGATATGAGCTGGACCAGAATCAGGCGAGATGACTAAATTTGCTTGATGAATTAATGCAGCAAGTTGTTTCAAACTGGTTTTTCCAGATGCATCAACCGGTTCAAAATCACAAAGTGCGATAATTTTTTTCACCATTTCTAATTCGCGTTTTGCTGGCGAGCTACAAAAAATCACATTCACATGATGTTGATGAGCAATATTTGCCACTTCCGCATAACGCTCTACCAACCAATCTTTCTCGGCTTTACTAGAACAAGGGGAAATAATCAGATTTTTACGTGTAGGATCAATGAACTGTTTGGCATATTCTCGATCTGAATCAGAAATTGCCAATTGCCAAGAAAGCATTTCTGCTGGTGGTACACCAAGATAATCTGCAAAAGCCATGAAGCCGTCTAGCACATGAGGCGTTTTCGGATCTTGAACTCGACGATTCACAAACAACCACTGTCCTTCTCGAGAACGTTTTTTGCCAAACCCAATTTTATATTTCGCTTGAATACCAAGAGAAATAATCGAAGCACGAAATGCTGTCTGCATATTCAAAAGCGCATCAAATTGATTGTTTTTCAAAAACATCCATAAATTCCACACGCCTTTCCAACCGCTCTTTTTATCGTAAGGGACAAGCTCCACGCCTTCAATACCAGAAAGCAAGCCCATTTCTGTTTTACCCACAATCCACGTTAATTTCGTTTGCGGCCAATGACGTTGAATATGCTGCACTACAGCAAGTGCATGACAAACATCGCCCACCGCAGACAAACGCAAAATACAAAGTGATTTAGGGGGAGAGGTAAAAAGTGGAGAATGGGACATTTGAGTTCCTCGCGCATTTAATTTCCGTCTATTTTAAAGTAGAATGAGGGCATTTTCTATTATTCGGTTCAACTAAAATGCTTGAATTCCAACAAGATAATCAATTCTTTCTTTTTAATCTCACGGAAAAACCAACTGAACCCGCTTCATTTTTTGAATCGGCTTTTTGGGAAAAACAACAATGTATTACCGGTTCTGCCAAAGGACGCGGCACAACCTACTTCCTCAATACAAAAGATCTGTTTGGTGTAAACACTGCCCTTCGTCATTATTATCGCGGTGGTTTATGGGGAAAATTCAACAAAGATCGCTATCGTTTTCAATCATTTAGTGAAACTCGCAGCGTGGCGGAATTTCAGCTGTTAAATCAACTCCATCAAGCAGGTGTAGCCGTACCCAAACCGATTGCTGCACGTGTTAAAAAAGGCAAACTAGGAATTTGCTACCAAGCGGATATCTTGAGTGAAAAGATCGAAAATGCCCAGGATCTGACCGCACTTTTACAAACACAGCAACTGCCGAATGACATCTGGCAAGCCATTGGTAAATTAATTCGTCAGCTGCATGATTTACAAATTTGCCATACGGATCTCAATGCCCATAATATTCTCGTTCAACAACTCGGAAATGAACAAAAATGTTGGCTCATTGATTTCGATAAGTGCAGTCAAAAATCAGGCGATTTTTGGAAACAAAGCAACCTAGAAAGATTACACCGCTCTTTTGTCAAAGAAGTCGGCAGAATGAATATTCAATTCAATGAAGAAAACTGGGCTGAGTTATTGAAAGGTTATAACACCCCAAACGCCTAAGAAAGGACAATAAAAAAGACCGCCTAATGCGATCTCAATAGATGGTCCCCCTTGCCGGACTTGAACCAGCGACCAAGCGATTATGAGTCGCCTGCTCTAACCGACTGAGCTAAAGGGGGAAAGTGCGGGTGATTATAGAGAAATAATCCGTTGAAGTCTATATACAAAAGGATGGTCGTTTGAAAATTGACCATCCTTTTTAGATCTATTATTGCAATACCGAAATATCCGCCACTTGTAAGAACAGGCCTTGTAACGTGTTTAAAATCGCTAAGCGGTTTTGGCGTAATGCTGGATCTTCAGCATTTACCATTACGTTATCAAAGAAACTGTCTACCGGTGCACGTAAGTTCGCTAATTTATCTAATACTGTGGTGTAATCGCCTTGTGCTATAAGCGGTTGTACTTCAGTGCGTAATGCAAGTACGGCTTCAGCAAGGGCTTTTTCTGCTGGCTCTACACAAGCGGTCAAATTGATCTCGCCAATTGCAGCATCCGCTTTCGCTAAGATATTGCTTACACGTTTGTTTGCTGCTGCTAACGCTTCCGCTGAATCTAAAGTACGGAAGTGTGAAACCGCACGCACGCGCGCATCAAAATCAGCAGGACGAGTTGGACGACGTGCCAATACTGCTTGAATCACATCCACCGCAATACCTTCATCTTGATACCATGCACGGAAACGACCGAGCATGAAGTCCACCACATCAGTAACCACGTTTTGATTCGTGAGTTTATCACCGAAAAGTGCGGTGGATTTTTTCACTAAATCTTCTAAATCTAGTGGTAAATTTTTCTCTACGATAATACGTAATGCACCTAATGCTGCACGACGTAATGCAAATGGGTCTGCGCTGCCTTTTGGTGCTTGGCCGATACCGAAGATACCCGTTAGGGTGTCAAATTTATCCGCTAAAGCAACCGCACTTGCAACGAGTGATTTTGGTAATTCATCCCCTGCAAAACGTGGCATATATTGTTCGTTTAATGCCACTGCGACTTCTTCATCTTCACCGTCATGACGAGCATAATGCATCCCCATTACACCTTGCGTATCGGTGAATTCAAATACCATGTTAGTCATTAAGTCACATTTTGATAGCAAACCTGCACGTTTTGCTTTCGCTTCATCTGCACCGATTTGTTTTGCAATTTCACCTGCTAGTTGCTCAATGCGGTCAGTTTTGTCTTTCAATGTACCGAGTTGCTGTTGGAACAACACGGTTTCTAAACGCGGTAAACGATCGACCAGTTTTTGTTTTAAGTCGGTTTTAAAGAAAAATTCCGCATCGGTTAAACGCGGGCGAACCACTTTTTCGTTTCCTTCGATAATCGCTGTTGGATCTTCAGGGTTGATGTTCGACACAAAAATAAAGTGCGGTAATAATTTGCCGTCTTTGTCATAAATCGGGAAATATTTTTGGTCGCCTTTCATGGTGTAAACCAAAGCTTCCGCAGGCACGGCTAGGAAACGTTCTTCAAATTTTGCCGCTAATACATTTGGATATTCCACCAACGAAGTCACTTCTTCAAGTAGGCTTTCTTCAATGTCAGCCACACCACCAAGTGCGGTCGCTTTTGCTTGAGATTTTGCCAAAATTTCTGCTTTACGTTCGTTGAAATCTGCGACTACAGAACCTTTTTCACGCAATAATTGTGGATATTGGTCTGCATGTTGAATTTCAAATTCTTTCTCGCCTAAGAAACGGTGACCACGGATGGTGCGAGCACTTGCCACACCTAAAATTTCGCCTTCGATTAACTCATCACCTAACAACATAGTCACAGTGTGTACCGGACGAATAAATTGCACGGTTTTGTCTGCCCAACGCATTGGTTTTGGAATTGGCAATTTTGCCAACGCATTTGCAACGATGCTGTTAAGCAAGTTTTTGGTCGGTTGACCTTCAATTTTTGCACGGTGAACTAACCATTCGCCTTTATCAGTCGCAATGCGCTCTGCTTGTTCAACGGTAATACCACAACCACGCGCCCAGCCTTCTGCCGCTTTGGTTGGTTTACCTTCCGCATCAAACGCAGCTGATACTGCAGGTCCGCGTTTTTCAATTTCTTTGCTCGGTTGTTGTGTGGCTAAGTTCAACACTTTCACCGCCAAACGACGCGGCGCTGCAAACCATTCGATTTTGTCGAAGGTTAAACCTGCTTGGTTCAATTCCGCCTCAACGTTATCAGCAAAAGAGGTCGCTAATGTTTTGAGAGCTTTTGGTGGCAGCTCTTCAGTGCCGATTTCTACTAGGAAGTTTTGGGTTGTCATTTTGGAGTCTCTATGTAAACATAATTTATATCATTATAAATATTAAGGCTTTAAACCAAATACTAATGCAAATGGTACCCAAACTGGCATTGTTAAAATAAATAACAATTGACCGTTACCAGTTTCAAAAAAAGGTCTTTTGTCAGTTACTACTATTGGTAGTGGGGTATCTAATTTATATTCATCAGTTAAATTATTTAAACCATAAAAAGTCTCAGCATCAGCCAAGAATGTTACTTTTATATATTGTTTTTCATAAGCTTCAGCTTGATATACTTTTTTTAATTTGATTAAGTCATCATCACTTAATAGATTTTTATCAATAAAAAGTGAGTATATAAGCTCATTAGAACTTTGCGTTAGTATTTGCAGGTTTAAAGCTTGTTTAGATACTTTATAATGGTAACTATCATAAAATTCTTTAAATTGTTGTATTGTTTTCTTATCTTTGCTCTTTAAATGATACAGTTTTTCATTTATCTGAACATGAATAGAATTATCAAAAAAACGTATATGTGTTATTTGTTTTTGAACAACGGAATTACTATTCGTACAACCTATTATTAACAATACGCAAATAAAAATTATTGAATATGGTTTCTTAATCATCTTTTATATTTCTCTGTTTTCACTTCTGCCAAATCTCCCCTACCCCTCTTTGCTAAAGAGGGGATTGGATCTTTGCAGAGTTAAATATCTATGTTCTACTTTAATGTTTTTGAAAGCAGATAATTTAATCTCTATTGAAATTAAAATGTAAATGAGTCAGTTACTATCAATTTACTCAAGAAATCCCCCTCTTTAGCAAAGAGGGGTAGGGGAGATTTGACAGAGGTTAATCCAACCTCATACTCAATCAGCCCTTACATTCTCTAAAAACAAATAAATCTGCTCAACTACCGCTTCAATTTCACGCATTACTTCATCATTGCTAAATCGCATCACCGTAAAACCAAGTGAATTTAATTCTGCATCTCGCAATGCGTCTTTTTCCTGATAATCAGGTTCATAGTGCTGACTACCGTCCAATTCGATAATCAGCTTTGCTTTCGCACAATAAAAATCAACGATATAACTTAAAAGTGGCTTTTGTCGATTAAATCGAAATCCTAATAATTGATCTCGATTGATGCGTTGCCATAATTTTCTTTCCGCATCCGTTTGACCCCCTCGCAATTTCTGAGAATTCTCTTTTAAGTATTTTTCATAGGGTTGCATGAACGCTATTTCTTACCGTTCTTAATACTCTCACTCAACACCTGTTGAAAACGCTCGTAATCACAAAAGCCATTTTCATCTTTCTTACAGCCTTTGAGGGTTAATGCTGTTTGGTTTGGAGGTGTCGCTAAACTTAGTGGCGTGATGTTAATCAGTTGTTCAGTGGTTTGATACACATAATCCAACTTAAATTTGAGCTTGCCACTTGGTTTATGCTTCCACACTTCAAATAGCAACTTGCCACCGATTGGGATATTTTCCAATGAATCATTCAATTCATAAGGCTCAACACCCAATGCCGCAAGCAGAGCGACGATATTAGAATCGTGTCCAACCAATAAGTTAATTTTGTTTTCACTATTTAGCTGTTGCTGAATAAATGCTAACAACTGATATGAGGCATTTTGTGCCAGCGCTTCGTTGTTTTTAAATAACGTGCGGTAATATTCGTTTTTAATTTCGTTAATTGCACGCCATTTTTCTTGGCTATCCACGCGGCCGTTGGCGATTTCTGAATCAGGCTTACCCACATAATGCGCGAGCAATAATGCACTGACAATTTTCTTTCCTGTGCTGATAGAACCAGTAATTTTGACCGACTTGCCGTCTTTAATACTGTATTCACCGACTTTTCCACCTAAATCACATTCGCCTTTTTGCAAGCAGTTTGGTGAGTTTTTATAATCGATGATTTCACTCAATAGCGCATAATTTGGCGCTAATTTTTGCTGTAAAGCGGTTAAATCAACGTTATTTTTTGCAGATTCAATCAAGGCTTGACTTGGATTATGCGCCTGTGTGTTAAAAATTGGATCTTTTTCTGAACCAATTTTACCGTGATGTTGCAGTTGAACATTACAACCTGCAAATGCACCAGAAACAATCGCCTGACCTGTTGCAACTGTGCGTTGTACTGCATTCGCATAAGCGAAAATACCTTCACCTGATTCACAACGTTCAGTTGTTAATAACCCTTTATCCGTGAGCCATTGCCCTAAATATTGGCCGAAATAGGTTTCTAATACAGTCCCTTTTGCCGTGAGATAACCTGATGGCACATCCCATTTCGCCCACTCATACGGGGAATATTTTGCCATTTCTTGTGGATCTTTTTCCACTGGCGAGCGTAATCCATGACGGCTGAAAATTAAGACTTTCTCAAGCTCATAATCTGAATTCTGTGTATTTTGGTGATTTTCTGTTGCCAACACGCTAGTTGCTAAAGCAGAACCAAGCAAAAGTGCGGTGAATTTTAGGGTTATTTTTTTCATATTCGAGATTTAATCATTTAATGTTGAAATTGAGCTATAAAAATTCAAGGCATATTTGGTGCCGTAAACTAACACCATAAATACTGCAACAATATTGACTACCGCAAAAAAGATTAGTTGTTTACTGTTGCTCTCCACCCAGAGCATTTTAAATAATGCGAGCGTACCAATATTTTCATCAAGTTCGCTCTCTCCGCCTAGTGTTCTTAAGGTTTTCAGCATCTTGCGTACAAAAGCGACGGTATTTATTGCCATGACGCTGAGTGCAATAAATCCTGAAGCCAAACTTAAAAACAGCACGAGCACATTACTCCACGCCCAATGTGTCCAATTCAGCTCAGAATACATAAATAATGCGAGTGATAAAAACAACACAGCGGGTGTTAAATTTCGCAAAAACATTAAATAGTCATCACCAATTCTAAATAAAAATTGCAAAAAACTGACTTTCTTCATTACTTTAAAAAATCTCTTTTAATTTGGATTCATCTAAAATAACACGGTCATCATCTAACAATAATGCCGGAAAGCCCGCATAGCCTTGTGCTTTTGCATCATCAAATGCGGCATGACGATCACGCAAACGCAACCATTGTTTCAAGTTTGGAATGGAAGATAATACTTCCACTGCCTCATAATCCACGCCCAAGCGTTTTAACTCTGCCACAAATGGCGCAGTATCAGGGCAATCTGCTGCATAATAAAGGATAGGTTTCATTATTCACCTCCTTGTTCTGCTGCCGCAGTTGGATTTAATTTCGGGTCAGCAATTTTCGTTAAACGGTTACGATCGCGATGTTCAAATGGTGCATCATAATTTGGAATAATCATGGTTGTGGTTTGATCATATGACCAAGTGCCATCATTATGGAATTTCACCGTCATTTCAAAACTTTCCGTGGTAAATGAACGCTCCAAGAACGGATTCGAAATGATGCCGTTTGTGAGTGAACCACGTACCGCTTTTACCGTAAACTCTTTCGCATCAGCCGGTGCATTACCGACCGCAATAAACGTTTGGCCACGTGGAATGCTGCCCGTTAATAAAATATTGCCTGTTTCAGGCTCCCATAACCAATAACCCACTTGGTCGTGGAAGGTTTCTACTTCACCTGGTTGTATAATATGGGCGTGGTAGCGCAATCCATAGTACAGTTGCGGACCATTGGTTTGCGCATCTGTTGGATGAGCTTCATAATGTTCGATATAAGGATCTTTTTCTGGCCCTTCTGCTTTCGGGTTGATATCCACACCACGCTTACCTTCCCAAACACCCGCTAATCTAGCCAATGGGCCTAAATTCGCGAGCGTATTAGGATCAGTTTCTGCTTCAGTATAAATATCATCTGGGTATTGAAAATCTTTCATCATTTTCTCCTTATATTGTTGGGTTGATGCTTAAAGTGCGGTTGTTTTTTCTCCTTATTTTTTACAACCAGGGAAACCTAAGGCTTCACGGCTAGCATAGTATGCTTCCGCCACACCTTTAGTTAATGCACGAATACGTAAAATATAGCGTTGACGCTCTGTAACCGAAATCGCTTTACGTGCATCTAACAAGTTGAAGCTGTGTGCTGCTTTTAAAATGCGTTCGTAAGCCGGTAATGGTAACGGACGTTCTAATTCTAATAAGCTTTTCGCTTCTTTTTCGTATTGATCAAAGCAGTAGAATAAGAAATCGGTATCCGCGTATTCAAAGTTGTAAGTTGATTGCTCGACTTCATTTTGATGGAATACATCACCGTAAGTGGTTTTACCAAGCGGGCCATCAGACCAAACTAAGTCATACACCGAATCCACGCCTTGAATGTACATAGCTAAACGCTCTAAACCGTAAGTTACTTCACCTGTTACCGGTTTACATTCTAAGCCACCTACTTGTTGGAAATAGGTAAATTGGGTGACTTCCATACCGTTTAACCATACTTCCCAACCTAAACCCCATGCACCTAAAGTTGGGTTTTCCCAGTTATCTTCCACGAAACGGATATCGTTTTGTGTTGGATCAAAACCGAGCATTTCAAGGGAACCTAAATAGAGTTCTTGAATGTTATCTGGAGACGGTTTAATCACCACTTGGAATTGGTAGTAATGTTGTAAACGGTTTGGGTTTTCGCCATAACGACCATCGGTCGGACGACGTGAAGGTTGCACATAAGCAAATGCCATCGGCTCTGGACCTAATGCGCGTAATGCAGTCATGGGGTGAGAAGTACCTGCGCCCACTTCCATATCAAAAGGTTGCACAACGGTACAGCCTTGATTTGCCCAATATTCTTGCAAGGCTAAAATCATACCTTGGAATGTTTTTACGTTGAATTTTGTACTCATAATTTATTTAATAACAATGTGATGAAAAATACAGGCATTATACTTGAAACTATAGGGCGGATAAAGGCGAAAAAGTGCAGTCAGAAAAATCCTTAAATTTTTTATTTCTCTTAAATTTCATTCATTTTCATGATGAGTTATTTTCATCATAATAGGTTTGCTTGCCAAGCCTCAAATGTGTAAACTGCTGGCGCTTTTATACAGACCTTTATCCTAGGGATTTTAAAATGAAAAAAAATGTGATTACTTCAGCGATTTTATTAGCGATTCCAGCATTAGCTGCGGCTGAAGACGTGGCAAAATTAGATGTGATTAACGTCTATTCTGCATCAGCCACCCCAACTAGCCTTCATCAAACAGCCTCATCTGTTACCGTTTTAACTGAAAAAGATTTTGCACAGCGTGGTGCAACTTATGTCAGTGATGTGTTGAAAACTGTGCCAAGTTTAGCCGTGAGCAAGTCGGGTGGTCGTGGCACATTAACCAATGTGTTTTTACGCGGTGCGGATGCAAACCACACTGCAGTGATTATTGATGGCGTGAAAGTGAACCCAGTTTCTGGTTATGGCTTTGATTTCGGTGGCTTAGCATTAAGCAATATTGACCGCATCGAAGTATTGCGCGGGGAGCAATCAGCTCTTTGGGGAAGTGATGCGATGGGTGGTGTGATTTATATCACCACGAAGAAAGGCTTAGAAAAAGGTAAAACCTTCAACGTCGATTACGATTTTGGCACAGGCTCTAATCGTACGGTAGATGGTTCATTAACCCTTTCAGGCTCAAATAACGGTTTCTATTATGCTTTACACGGCGACAGCCACCATACCAAAGGTATTTCAGCACTCAGCAAAAACCGATTTAACTATACCGCGCAAGATGGCACAGCGGTAAGTACCGGTGGTTCAAGCGAACGCGATAAATTCCACCGTGATAATGCTTCTCTTCGTTTCGGCTATGACGATAACCAAAAAGGTTTTGATTTCTTAACCTCTCACAGTAGCCAAACTGCTAACTTTGATAACAGTGCAACGGATGAAAAAGGCCACTACACTCGCACACGTGATACCTTATTCAAATTAAGCGGTTTCTTAGGTAATGATGATCAATTGCTTAAACATAAGGTTGGTGTAAGCCATCTCAAAACTGACAGCGATACCATTGGCTACACATCGGCTTACGATGCGAAAAAACTCAATGCGAACTATCAATTAGATGTCAATTTCGATCGTGAAGGCACACTCACACAAGGTTTAAGCTTCTTAACTGACTATCAAAAAACAGATTTCAACTCGTCTTATTTCAATAATGCAGGTAATAAGAAACTTGTTGAGAAAAGCTTAGCGGCTGAATATCGCTTATTGCACGATGCAGATCATAGTTTGAATATTAGTGGTCGTTACACTGATAGCTCTGAATATGAAAACTCATGGACTGGCCGTATCGCAGGCGCTTACCGTTTACACAATAACGTGAAAGCACACGCAAGTTTCGGTTCAGCGATTCAAAACCCGACGATCACTGAATATTACGGTTACAATGCGCGCTACATCGGCAACCCGAATTTACAACCTGAGAAAAGTTTAGGGGGCGATGTAGGCTTCTTATTTGAAACGGATGATAACCGTCATAGCCTTGATGTGACCTATTTCGCTCGTAATGTGAAAAATGCCATTAGCAGCGAAGTAATCAACTTCACCACTTATGCAAGCCGTGCCGTAAACCTTGAAGGTAAGAGCAAAGTGAAAGGTGTTGAAGTGGCTTATAACGGTAAAATCACCGATGCATTAACAGCTTATGCGAACTATACCTACACACAAACCCGAGATAGCAAAGGTGCTGAATTAGCACGTCGTCCAAAACATTTAGCGAATGCGGGCTTAGCATACCAAATCACTGAAAAGTTAGGTGCTGATGTGAATGTGTCTTATACCGGCAAACGCATGGATACCTACTATTCACCAACCTACAGCACGCATAAAGTAAAATTGCCATCTTACACCTTGGCAAACTTAGGCGTAAATTATAAAGTGACGGATAGCTTGACGATTTATGCAAACCTTAACAACGTATTCAATAAAAAATACGAAAACGTACTGGGCTACGGCCAAGAAGGACGTAATGTTTACGTTGGGTTAAAAGGATCGTTCTAATTCTTCCTTACCTATAAGGGCGTGCTTAGCACGCCTTTTTACATTCTTGATGGCGTAGCGTATCATTATCTATATGCAAAAAACTCGCTTAATTTTAATCGCACTTTTTCTTCCGTTTACCGCTCAGGCTTCGGAACAATTTGTCTCACTTACGCTTTGCAGTGACAGACTGCTTATCGAACTGGCTGAGCCTTCGCAAATTGCTGCACAGTCACCTTATTCGAAAAATCCGTTGATGATGTTAGACAAAATCAATACCAACAAACCTGTGCTGGAACCGCAATTAACGGAATTATTGCCCTATTTAGATAAAACTATTCTGATTAATGAAACTTTTTATCCCCAATTAGTCGCAGAGCTGAAAAAACTCGGTGTGAAGATTATCCCGATAAACGACAGCCCACAAACGCCAGATGAATTATTTGCGCTGATTCTAGAATTAGGCAAACAACTGGGTAATGAGCAAAAGGCGGCAGATTTAGTAACAAAACTCAAATCGCAAAACGTTCACTTAAATCGACCGCTTACCAATACGCTGATTTTATCGGAAACAGGTGTGGTAGAGAGTTACTATCCGCAATATCCTGTGCTGTTAAATTTACTCGGATTAACGCCACTAAAAACACCACTGACCGCACAAAATTTCTCGTTAGAAAAAGTGATTTTAAGTCAGCCAAATGTACTGATTTCTCTGACCGACAAACAAGGTTACAATGCACAAGCCGAATTGCTGCAACACCCTATGTTGCAAGATTTTTTCAAAAACCAACCGCTTGTCAGCATCCCAATGAAATATACTTATTGCTTTGATCACGGTGTGTGGCAAGGGGCGGAGAAGATTTATCAACAGTTAAAATAATGTAGCTGACAAATCTCCCCTAACCCCTCTTTGCTAAAGAGGGGGATTTCATTATTAAATTAACCCTAGATGGCATATTTATATGTCTTTATGTATAAATGATTAGAATAAAACATCAGAATTATAAATCTTGACACTATAATCCCACCCTCTCTACTAAAGAGAGAAATTGCATGATTAGATTAGCCCAAGATAATGTATTTACAGCTTTTATGTATAAATGATTAAAATAAAACATCAGAATTATAAATCCCGACACTATAATCCCCCTCTTTAGCAAAGAGGGGCTAGGGGAGATTTGACAAAATCAAATTAACAAATGATATTTGGATTACATAGGAAATTGTTCATTGACCAAAACACTAAAATTAAATACCGCACTTTTCTTCGCGTTGCTGTTGATTAGCGGCTTTGCAATTTATCATCAGCTCGGCGACTTTGCCCATCTCAAAAATGCGGATGGTGTGCTCACCGATATGCGTTCGATGGTGCTGTGGGATATTCGTTTTCCACGCATTGGTTTAGCTTTATTGACGGGCGCTAGCCTAGCGATAGCGGGCAATGCGATGCAAGGTATTTTCCAAAATCCATTAGCAAGTCCGGGCTTACTCGGCAGTAGCTCTGGAGCAACAGCTGCTAGTGTATTTATCCTCTATTATTTTGCCGTGCCATTTTCACTGCTCTTAGCGGGTGGTGTGATTGGTGCGCTTTTAAGCTTTTTCATCGTGTATTTGATCGCTAAAAACTACGGCACCACGATGATGATTCTAAGCGGTTTAGCGGTTAATATGTTGCTTGGTTCAGCAATTGCATTACTGCTTTCCAATGCGGAAAGC
This sequence comes from Haemophilus sp. HMSC061E01, assembly GCF_001810345.1. Lineage (NCBI taxonomy): Bacteria > Pseudomonadati > Pseudomonadota > Gammaproteobacteria > Pasteurellales > Pasteurellaceae > Haemophilus > Haemophilus sp. HMSC061E01. The sequence continues at coordinate 77,462 of NZ_KV800998.1, read as the reverse complement.
CCATGGGCATTAGCTGAACTTTATCGTTGGCTACAAGGCTCGTTGATGTGGGCTAAATTAGATACCCTGCTTATTTCACTCCCCATTGTTCTGGCGGGGATTTTCTGTTTATACCACACTCGCCGATACTTAGATTTACTCACCTTTGGTGAGGAAACAGCGAGCACTATGGGAGTAGATCCGAAACGTAGCTTTTTCATCAGCACCTTTGGTGTGGCTTTATTAGTGGGGGCGACCATTCCACAAACCGGTACCATTGGCTTTATCGGCTTAATCGCGCCACACTTCGCCCGTATTTTACTGAAAGCTCGCCCATCACAGCTTTATCTCACCAGTGCATTAATTGGGGCATTATTGCTGTTATTGGCCGATTTAGCGATTTTATATATCCCACTGTTCTCACATATTTACATCGGAACATTAACTGCGCTTATCGGCGCGCCTTGCTTGATTTGGATGTTATTAACGCAACAGAGAAAAATCTATGATTAGAATTGAAAAACTCACCCAATCCTATTGCTTAAATGACATCAACTGTACGCTTCCATCAGGTAAATTGATTGGCATTATGGGCGCCAATGGTGCGGGGAAATCTACATTATTAAAAACCATTGCAGGCATCTTGCCCTTAAAACAAGGAGAAGTTTGGTTCGATAATCAGCCATTAAGCAACATGAATACGACTGAAAAAAGCCAACACATTGCTTATCTTGCACAAAATACGCAAATTCATTGGGATTTATCCGTTTATGATGTGATTGCGTTAGGCTTGGCAGCTCCGTTACCAAAAGAAAAAGAGCGGTCAAAAATTCAAGCGTTTTCAAAAAAATTTGCAGTAACTCATTTACTCGATAAGCCATTTCAACAACTTTCTGGAGGCGAAAAAGCACGAGTACAACTTGCTCGTTGCAGTATTAAAGAATCCCCTGTTTTATTGGTGGACGAGCCGATTGCGCCACTCGACCCTTATTATCAAATTGATATGATGGAACAGCTTAAATCACTCACACCACAACACACATGCATCGTCGCAATTCATCACCTTTCATTGGCTTATCAATTTTGTGATGAAATTATTCTATTAGAACAAGGCAAATTGTTAGCAGTTGGTGAAACGCAAGCCGTATTAAATGCGGAAAATTTGGCGAAAGCCTTTCATATTCGGGCTGAAATTGATCCTCTGAAAAAGACTATCTCAAAAATTGAAAAGCAATAAAATAAAAGCACTTAGCGATTCACTAAGTGCTTTTTTTATAGAAATGAATTACGGTTGAATTTCTGAATCAACAAAGAAATAAGCGATTTCTCGTTTGGCGCTTTCAACACTGTCAGAACCATGAACAGAATTTTCACGCTGGCTTAACGCGAAGTCTTTACGGATAGTACCTTCTGCCGCCTCAGCGGGATTCGTTGAACCAATCAAAGTGCGGTAATCTTTTACGGCATTTTCTTTTTCCAATACAGAAACCACTATCGGGCCAGAGAGCATATACTCCACCAACGGGTCAAAAAATGGTTTACCTTGATGTTCCGCATAGAAACCTTCCGCTTGCTCTTTGGTTAATTGCACCATTTTAAGCGCAACAACACGGAATCCCTGTGATTCAAAACGCCCTAAAATAGCACCAATTAAATTACGCTTTACTGCATCGGGTTTGATAATTGAAAAAGTACGTTCTGTCATAAAATCCTACTTAACTTGCTTTCGTTACTAATAAATTTGCTAAAGTTTTCACACCAATTCCGGTTGCACCAACCGCCCATAAATCACTACCTGATTTACGATAAGTGGCCGAACAATCAATATGTAACCAACGTTGTTGATAGTTTTTCACAAAATACGATAAAAATGCCGTTGCAGTACTTGCGCCCGCGACAACCGGCGCTGTACCTGTATTTGCAATATCCGCAAAAGAAGAGGTAATTTGGCTACGATGAAATTCTTCGAAAGGTAAACGCCAGAACGGTTCATTTTCTTCTTTGGCAGCTTGAAATAGGCTATTTACCAACGCATCATCCATAGAAAGCACGCTGTGGTAATCATTACCGACTGCCACTTTCGCTGCACCGGTTAAGGTTGCACAATCAACAATAAATTGTGGATTTTGACTATCGCCTTCAATTAAGCCATCCGCCAATACTAAACGGCCTTCCGCATCAGTATTTAGAATTTCAGCTGTAACACCATTTTTATATGTGATGATATCACCTAATTTAAACGCATTACCGCTCACCAAGTTTTCTGCGCAGCATAGATAAAGTTTAACTCGTTGATTTAAACCGTGCGCAATGGCAAATCCTAATGCACCTGTTAATAATGCTGCGCCACCCATATCGGTACGCATGGTACTCATACCATCACTTGGTTTGATGCTGTAACCACCACTATCAAAAGTAATACCTTTACCAACCAAGCACGCTAATACAGGCGCATTTGGGTCATTAGTCGGATTAAAATCTAATTGCAACATAGCGGGCGGATTAATAGAACCACGACCCACAGTAAAGATCCCATGGTAACCTTGCTCTTTTAATGCTTCACCAGAAATGATTTGAAAACTGACCGCACTTTTATCGGCATAATTTTCGGCTTGTTTAGAAATAAACTCAGCCGCGCGTTCTGCTAATTTAATTGGAGTAAGAGTTTGTGCCGGTTCATTAATAATGCCACGTACAAAATCACCACATTCAATACGCGCTAATAACTCATCTTGCGGCTCATCATCTAAGTGAGGAAACTCAATCGAATAATCTTGCTTCGCTGTGTAAAAACCTTGATAAAATGCCCAGCAATTTTCTAATTCCCATGCATCACCCACAAGTTCAACGTCTTTAATGCCTTGTCCACGTAATTTACGTGCGGCTTTTTGCACTAAAACAAGGTTCGATTTTTCATCATCTTTAAGATGAATAACGGCTTGATCTTGATTAAAACTTAAAATGGCATTTTTGCCCCAACTCTCCGAAGCGGGAGCTATCGATAATGTAATTTGCATGTGGTTCTTCTCCTTTATTTATCTATTATTCTCTAGGTACCATTTTACCGTTTGACGAAGTCCTTGTTCAAAGGTTATTTGCGGTTGCCAACCTAATTCTGCATGAATTTTAGAACAATCCAATGAATATCGTACATCGTGACCTGGTCGGTCTTTTACAAAAGTAATTAAACCTTCGTAATACTTAATGTGATTAGGCTTATTTGGCAACAGTTCTTCGAGTAACTCACAAATCATTTTAACTACTTCAAGGTTTGTTCTTTCACAATTTCCGCCAATATTATAGCTTTCCCCGACTCGACCTTTTGTTAAAACTAAATATAAGGCTTGAACATGATCTTCCACAAATAACCAATCACGAATCTGCTGCCCATCACCATAAATTGGCAAAGGCTTGCCCATCACAGCACTTGAAATCATTAAAGGGATAAGCTTTTCAGCGTGTTGATAAGCTCCATAGTTATTGGAACTGTTTGTGATAATCACCGGCAAACCATAAGTGCGATGCCAAGCGTGCACCAAATGGTCACTCGCCGCTTTTGAGGCTGAATAAGGGCTACTCGGATGATAAGGAGACTGTTCAGTAAAGGCAGGATCAGAAAGGGATAAATCCCCATACACTTCATCTGTAGAAATGTGGTGAAATCGAAAGGTCGTTTTTTTAGCTTCGTCTAAGGTATACCAATAATTCTTAGCAACCTCTAACAATGTATAAGTACCCACAATATTGGTTTGAATAAAATCAGCCGATCCCGTAATAGAACGGTCAACATGACTTTCTGCCGCCAAATGCATCACCGCATCTGGCTGATATTTTTCAAAAATGCTTTCTATCACCTTAAGATCACAGATATCAACTTTTTCAAAAGCATACCGAGTACTATTTTCTATGTCTTTTAAGGATGATTGATTTGCAGCATAAGTCAGCTTATCAACATTGATAACAGAATCTTGAGTATGATTAATGATGTATCGAATGAGGGCGGAACCGATGAAGCCAGAACCACCGGTGACGAGAATTTGCTTCATCAATAGGCCCCTGTTTTCTTACAAACTACTTTAGCCGTTTTAAGTAAGATCACAATATCATTCCATAAAGACCAGTTTTTAGCATACCAGGTATCGAAATAAACTCGCGTATCATAGCTCACGTTATTCCGCCCACTTACCTGCCATAAACCCGTCATTCCAGGTTTAGCCATAAGGTAATAATCAACGTCCTCTTGATAATAAGACAATTCTTCTTTCACTATAGGACGAGGTCCAACTAAACTCATCTCACCTTTAAGTACATTCCAAAGCTGTGGTAGTTCATCTAAACTTCTCGCTCTTAACCATTTTCCAATTGGTGTAATGCGTGGATCATCTTTAAGTTTGAAGTCTTTTTCCCATTCTAATCTAGCATTTTCATCCGTTGCTAAAATCTTTTCTAACACTTCATCTGAATTATTCACCATTGTTCGAAACTTCAAACATTTGAATTTCTTTTTGTACTGACCAATTCTTGGATGCTCGTATATGAAATTACCGCCATCCCTTGTAATTATAAAATATAAAGGAATACAAAATGGTAACAATAAAAGCAAGAGAAAAGATGAGCCTAAGATATCAAAGGTTCTTTTAACAATCTTAGATGAACGTTTTGCTAAATTATTATTTACTCTAAAAAGCACCATTTCCTGGCTAAATAAAAAAGACATATCCGTGCCATAAAGTGGAATACCTCGGAAATCAGGAATTACTGAAATAGAACGGCATCCTTTACGAATTAAATAACGCAACCAGAAATCTTGCTTAATCTTATTTTCTTCATCAATTGCTAAAATAAACTGGGTAAATTCTGGGGAGACTAATTTCATGAGTAACTCAGGGTTATGACGCATAACGGGAATACCCTCAATAAACTCTGAATGGTAATCTTCTGTTGTCACAAATAATTTTATGTCAAATCCTAAATACGATTCGTTATTTAAAGCGTTAAATACCTCTTTAGCATTTTTCCCATTGCCAATAATGATGGTTTCTTTTAGATACATTCCGCTTTTTATTAAAAGATTTTTTACAAAAATTCGGGAGAAAGGAAGTCCAACAAAGATACAAATCCAAGTTACAGACCAGAAATAACGGGAAACATATAGACGAGAAAAGGCAACAATCGCCAATTCAATAATGAAAAGAATCAATAAGGTACGGATAATTTCTTTTAATTCAAACCAAAACGGTTTGCGGTAAGTATAGTGCCGTAATCGTATCCAAAACCACAACACACCAACGAAAGATACACAGGCGTGAATCAATACATAGGTATTAAATTCTTCCAAAGGAAAATAAAAACGGCCGCCACGGGCGATATCTAACACTTCATAAGCAATAAATAATGAACTAAAAAGTGTTAAAAAATCAGTAGCTAACAAAATAAATTTACACCACGTAATTTTATGCATAGTGAAATCCTTATCTTAAAAATTTCCGTTTTAATAAATTAATCGCTTTTTTTAACAAATTCTCGCCTTCCAAATTAACCACCGGAATTTCACAAAACTTTAACTGATGATAAACCAACCAAACATTGAATAGACGCTCAGCAATAAAACCAAATACTCTTTTTTGGTAGCTATCATACTGGGTTATATCTATTCGCTTTTCTAATTCAAACAAAATAGGGAAAAGCCACTTACAGTATTCTGATGCTTTCTCTGATGACATGACAAACATATTATAAATATGAATCTTTCGGCCTTGCATAATTGCATCAAAGCTCGTTATGTACTCAGGATGCAATTCAGAAATAATTTCTCTTGTACAATTCAGATCCTTAACATGATGGGCATGTTGGTAGTGAGAATAAATTGATTCAATAAAATAATTTCGTTTTTTCGGTAAAATCGCATCATATTTTTCTAGAAGAGATAGCAACTCTCTTTCTGATGCAATATGCTGTTTCTTCAAACATAACTTTTTACCTGCAAAATAACGGCGATAGTGTACTAACCCAACATATTGGTTATTTTTAAAGATACCATTTTGCCAAGCCCAATAAAGTCCTGTTAATTCACAAAAACTACTATTTTTTTCAGCTATATTCACACCAACACTATCTTGGTAAAACCTTTCATTTTTTAGATCACTTGTAGTCTTCCCTCCCACAAAAAGTGGGCAATAGCATGCAGAATCTGGAAACTCATAGTCTTTATGCGTAATCACTAATACAGTAAGCTTTTGCATGTTATTTTAAGTAATCCTTATGATGAGAAAAATCACCAGTAAGCCCGTGCCACATTGCACGCCAAGCAAATAGCAAACGAGAAAGGCTTGGTTGAGTAAATGCATAAAACCAGGTCGTTTTAACAAAAAAAGCTAGTGCATAAATAAACCCTTTATGCTTGGCAAAAGTAGCAATTGTATTACGACAAAAACAATATTGTTTTAAATCTGAATGTGCATTATTAAACCGTAATTTACCAAAAAGCATTAGTTCTGATATAGAGCTTGCTATAGGATGATAAAATAATGCATCGAGCACTGTCAAAATATTGGCACTGTATGCCTCTGCACGCATAGTATATTCTCTCTCATCTCCCCAAATAAAGTACTCTTTTATAGGAAATCCCATTTGTTGGACGAGATCTCTTCCGATTAATGTACCATTAAAAGGCAATACTGTATCCTTAATTTGATTATCTATTTTTAAAGACTGAGGAATATCAGAGTAATGATCGAGTACTTGCAAACTATTTGGTAAACGTAAGCTAAAACTTAGTTTCTCTTTGCCTTCACAATCAATCACTACCGGACCTATATAACAATTCTCAGTAGTGTAAGGTAAAAGTTTTTCCAAACATGTTTCAGCTGGAAATCCATCATCATCCATCAACCAAATATAATCAAAACCTTGTTCAAACGCATACTTGATTCCTTCATGAAATCCACCTGCCCCTCCCATATTTTCAGGCAAAGTAATTAAAGTAAAAAAATCACTATTTGTCCAATTATGCTCACCTAAAAAATCAGCTGTGCCATCAGTACTGGCATTATCAATCACCACAATATGAGTTAAAGGATGTGTTTGGGCTTTCAGTGCATTTAAACAATTTAATAATAATGCTTTGCGGTTAAACGTTACAACCACCGCACAAATTGATTTTTCAGTATGCATAATCAACTCAATTTTATTTAAACAAAAGCCATACACGAAATCGTATATGGCTTGATGATAGACTCGCTATACTTTAGTCCATATTTACATAAAAAGGTTTAAGTGCGGTCTGTTTTTCTAATGATTCTTTTACAACATCAGCTGTTTCTAAGGCTTCTTTAATCGTCACATCCATATCTAAATAACGATAAGTACCTAAACGCCCTACGAAAGTCACTTGCGTTTCTTTGTTTGCCTTTTCAACATATTGTTGCAAGAGTGCTTTATCTTTCACTAAACGAATCGGGTAATACGGAATATCATTTTCACCACATAGACGGCTAAATTCACGATAACAAATTGTTTTCTCATGTTGTTCCCATGGTGCAAAGTGTTTATGTTCTGAAATACGAGTATAGGGTACTTCTTCATCACCATAGTTAATTACCGCATTACCTTGGAAATCACCTTCATCACGGAAAGCCTCGAAATCTAAGGTACGATAACCTAAGCGACCCAATTCAAATCCAAAATACGCATCTAACGGACCTGACCAGAAAATATGATCAAATTCTGCTTTCATCGATTCAGCAAATGGTGTATTTAAACGCACTTCAATATTTTCATGATCTAAAATCGCTTCCACAATTTGTGTATACCCCTCTTTCGGCATACCTTGGAATTTATGTGCGAAGTAGTTATCGTCATAGTTAAAACGCACAGGTAAGCGTTTTAAAATGCTTGCAGGTAACTCTTTTGGCTCAACACCCCATTGTTTTTTAGTGTAACCATAGAAAAACGCTTTATACAAATCCTTACCGACAAAGCGCATCGCTTGCTCTTCAAAGGTTTGCGGATCAGTAATAGACAAGTCTGCTTGTGCTTCAATTAACGCTTTTGCCTCTTTTGGTGAGCAAGTTTTACCAAAGAATTGGTTGATCGTGTGTAAATTAATTGGTAAAGAATAAACCGCACCTTGGCTAATCGTTTTTACACGATTAACAAATGGCATAAACTCACCAAAGTTGTTCACATAATTCCATACTCGCTCATTATCAGTATGGAAAATATGTGGACCATAAACATGCACCATTACATTTGTTTCAGCATCACGTTCAGAGTGACAGTTACCTGCTACATGGCTACGAGAATCGATAACAACCGTTTTATAACCTTTCTCTGCTAATTCGCGAGCGATAACGGCATTGGAGAAACCTGCGCCGACTAATAAGAATTTTTTCATAAATACTTACCTTTTATTTATCTTGCTTGAATTGTTTTTTCCAAAACTCTTTACTAGTTAATTCGTCATAAGAACTCTGAGAATCTTTTGATAAAGCACCATATCTAGCATAGAGTTTAAATAACGCTTTAGTATATCTGAATAAATACGAGAAAAATTTAACCTTACTATGTTCTAACATAAAACCTTTTCTGCTAGGCCAATGAATATACAAAACCTTAGGATAACGATAAATCTCTCTTAAGTTTCCTCCAAAACCCTTATTTTGCCATACATATCCTTTTTTAAATAAAACTTTAGGTAATAAATGCCCATTCAATGTAGACCATCTTATCAAGCGGAGGATTCTATTTTCATTAGGATTACCTGTTTTAGCAAAAGATATCTCATCAACCGTTATATCTCTCGGTTTTTCATTAACGACCAAACTCAAAATTTCTTTACGTTTTGTAGACATATCAACATTATTCCGCCAAAAATCACTACCTTTTAATACATCTTCCATAGCATAAATAACTGCTAATGCTGTTTCATAATTATATGTTAAAAGATTTTTCAAACACATTCTGGCGGTCGTTCTTGCAATACCTTTGGCCCCCTGAGGAATTAGACCTTGTAAATGCTGCATAATATGATTACGAGCATCTAGATAATATGGCAATGGACCATTTTTCAAAGAAAAATCCTCCTGCCATGTAGAAATACCATTTAAGGTAACTGTGTTAAATTTATGTTTTAAGCCAAACCCAATATCATCGCCACGAACGAAATATGGGAATGCATAATTCTTAATATCCTTTATAGGAAAAGCAAAAAACCACCATCCACCGTAATCAATGTGCTCTTCTTCTTCATTAACTAATAAATCATGAATATATCTTAAATCCAGGCCACACTTATTAGGACGACACAAACCATCAAATCTAGCTCCATTCTCATGCTGTCTAAACGATTCTGCCTCACGTAACATTGCTCCAGCTACACATTGCGTACTTTGAGTGGAATACTCTAAAAACGATAACGTTCTCTTGATGCTTTCAACTTCACATGATGCATCATCATCCATAAATAAACAATGTGTATAACCTTCAGTTTCTTGTAAATTTATAAGACCACGAGTAAATCCACCTGCCCCCCCTAAATTTTCATTAGGAATAATGGTTACACCATCTATCTTTGGTAAGTTTTGGCTATTATCAACAATAAACAAAGCGATTTTATTTTTATACTCTTCGTTTTGAAGAAGATTGGATTTTAAACGCTCTACTGCTGGCAATACAAATTGTTGTCTATTAAAATGAGTAATAACAATGCCTAACTTCACTACTTGAAAAATAGGAGAAGTGGTTGAATATGAAAATGCAGCTAATTCAGAGTCATCTAGAGCAACGATACTAAAAGATAAGATTCCATCTTCTAAAGAATTCCAAAACTCTAATGGAATATTTACAGTTTTGAAATCATCACTGGTAAGATAATTTTCACCTAGCACCTTAGAACTATAGTGCAATCTATCTAATTGCCAAAGCAACTTAATTTTACCTTTAAAAGTGAGGTTTAAACTCAAATCATTTACTTCAGTATGGCGTTTCCATTTTCCTACACTAATACTATTAAAATATGTATTAGTATCAACTCGCCCCATTTTATTTATGAAGATTCTTGATTTATTAAAATCAATCAATGCTCTATCTAATCTAAAATATAACTCTATCTCTGTACATAATGTTAAGTCAGGATATACACAGCCTTGAATAATTTTCATCATAATCACTTCCAAAATGCTCTTCTATTTCTAATTAAAAATGACTGTTTCCAATAAGATTTATTAAGTTCATCATAATATGTATTAGTTTTAAATAAACGATCTTTTAATTTAAGTTTTTTAGCTAATGATAAACGACCATCATTATCTCCCGCAGCCTCTGAATGAGTGATATCAGCTAAAGTCTCAATTTCTACTTTTGAAGGAGCAAGAATTAAACGCATAAAATTATCAGCTAAAAATATACTATTAAAACAGCTGACAGGAAGACTTTTAATTAAAGGACTAATATATTCAAAAAATTGAGTAATTCCATCTTGAATTTGTATCGCACTTGACAAATAAGCTCTTTCTGCATCTGTAACATCCTCTCTTATAGGTACAATACAACCAGAAGAGTCCTTCATATATCCTTTTGTTGAACCAGTATTATCCGCCATAGCTAGTTCTAATAATTCAACCCCACCAGACAACAGTGTTTGCATTGCATTTTCTGGCTTCCCATCATTTACAAGCCACCCCATCATATTATTAAACTCTGACTTGTTTAATAAAGCATTATCAAATGTAGACAAATAAAAACCACATATTTCCTTATTCACCCACTCCGAAGATAGTGCCCTAGCTAAGACTGTTTGAATATTACCTGCCCATCCAACATCAATAAAAGCTATTTTATCTGAATCAGATATCATAGAAGAAAAATAATCAATATATTCATTCCTATATGTAGAACTAGATTTTAAGATCTTTTCATATAACTTATTTATTAACCAATGGATCTTTTGAAATTCATCATCATTTGGAATATATGATGATGAGGGAAAACCAACTTCTTTTAATTCAGATAAATAAGACTCCTCTTTTAAATTAAATAAGGATAATATCTTGGCTATACTTTTCTTATTTTTCCCTCCAAAGAAACTCCAAATACGGTGCATAGGCCAATCAGTGATGCCTATTTTATAAGCGGTAGCTCTAGAAACATACATATATTCTTGTTTAAATGGATAAGAGTTCTGAAAATATTTCTTATATAATTTTTGAATAAGATGGGCATCTCTAGCTAGAAAAATTAGTTTTTCTATACTCTTATCTTTTGCTAATTTAACAAACCAGGATATATACCCCAATAATAGCGGTCCAAAATACTTAAATCCTATAGACTCTAAAGGCGAATCAGAATTATAGAAATCCTTAGCCTGCGGTAGCTCTAAAAACTTGCAAATTGATACACCCACCACATCTTTAGTTAGCCAATGGTCAATATTACTATAATCATTACAAGACCAATCAGCTAAACTAGTGTTAATGTTATTTTCTTTCGCTTTATTAATATCTGAATGTTGATTATCACCAAAATGAAGCCAGCTCTTATTATTAGGTATTTTTAATTTATCTCTAACTAACTTATAAAGTTCACCAGTGTGCTTAGATACTCCTTCTTCTCCTGAAGAAAATACAGCGATATCATCAGATATGCTATAACCACAGTTAAGCAACATTTCTTTTAGAATATTAGAAGGCCAATACATATCGCTTATAATAATAATCTTAGCTCCTGATGCTATGGCCTCTTTAAAAATCAGATCTGCTCTTTTTGTTTTAAATAGAACTAACTTTTCTATCATCAACTCAATATCTATAAGCTCATCTTCTTCATTCTCAGAAAAATGTAGCATATTTCTTAATTCCGCATATACATCGTGAATTAAAATCTCAGGCTCTCCACCAAATCTAATAACTTTATTATATCTAGCAGTCTCCTCAGCTTTAACCCTTAATACAGTGAAATTATCAACTAAATCTGGCCAATTTACCCATTTTTTCTGTGTTGACAAAAATGACTCCATCAAAGAAAAAACATCTTGTGGCTTAGCTAATCTACGGCTAAGAAGTGTATCAAATATATCAAAACTAATAACATCATAATTTTTCATAAACCACCTAACTAAACAATAAATTACACATAAAATTATTTAATCCAACATTTTGAATTCGATATAATTCGTGAAACTTTATTCTAAGATAATTATTGTATTTACTTTGCTCTCTATGAGTAAAATTATCTTCACTATAAGATGATACTTCTCTTATATGTTTGAATACCATCGCCTCTTCTAAAATAAAAATATCAAAATTTAACCCAAAATGAATAATGAAAGGCCAAAAAAATGCTGGATTTTTTAAATCATGCATAAAAACTAGATCTTTAAAAGAATTATAATCAAAAATAAAAGAAGAAATCTCTAATACATCCCTATATCTTAAAGTATCTAAAGGTAATAAACCATTTTTTAAATGATGATTTAAAGGCTCTGTCCTAGAGATTCTAATTCGGTTATTTTCCACATATTCAAAAACTTTATTCACATGGGTTGTTATAGCTTTTGCAGAACGGCAAATTTTTTTATTAACTAGAACAGATATTAATCTACTATAAAACTCTGGAGATAATGAATCATCATCATCTAAAATAGATATATATTTAACTTCTTCTTTATCCAGATAATTAAATAATTCAGAAGCATCTGATGTATAATATATAGCTCTATCAGCATCAAAAACCTCATCGTAAGAAAAAGAATCATCACCAACATTTAACACACAGACAATCTTATTAGAAAACGTTTGATTAAAAATAGAATCACATATTCTTTTAAAAAAACGATCTCGCCCAGAAAAAGTTCTAATAACAATAGCAGTTTTATTTGACACAAAAACCTCCTAATCTTTTCAGATTACTGTAAAATTAAATAACCAGTACATAAAACTTAAAATTAATTATTTAAATAATGAAAAAACATACTCAAACATTTATAGCTAATCTATATACAATGGAATTACATCTTCCGCTTTACCTATTGCCTTCACCACACCTTTATCAAGCCAAATAACATTGTGGCAAAGCTCTTTGACTTGGTCGATAGAATGAGAAACAAATAAAAGCGTTGTACCGCCAGCTAACATTTTTTCCATACGTTGCTTACATTTTTCTTGAAATGCCGCATCGCCTACAGCTAAAACTTCATCAACGATTAAGATTTCTGGCTTCACTATCGTTGCCACTGCAAAGCCCAACCGTGCAGCCATACCAGATGAAAAGTTTTTAAGCGGCACATCCACAAAATCTTGCAGTTCTGCAAACTCAATAATTTCATCAAAATGCTGCTCCATAAAGGCTTTCTTGTGCCCAAGTAAAGCACCATTGAGATAGATATTCTCTCTTGCAGTCAGCTCACCATCAAAACCAGCCCCTAACTCAATTAATGGCGCAATATTACCGTGCACCTCTACAGTACCTTTATAGGGTTTTAAAATACCACAAATTAACTTTAAAAGAGTCGACTTACCAGAACCATTGGTACCAATTAACCCCCAAGACTCACCTTTCTTCACTTCAAGATTAACGTCTTTTAATGCTAAAAACTCTTGGAACATCAGTTCGCCCTTTAGCATCTTAATCACATATTCTTTTAAGCCATTATATTGTTCGGTTGCTTTATTAAAACGCACCGTAGCATTAGTGACTTTAATTACTGTTTCTTTATTCATTAGATATATAAAATAAACTCGTCTTGTTTTTTATTAAAATACCAAGCCCCAAGGACAAGAACCAAAATAGCTGTACCAAAACCGATTAGAATCGAATCAGTCTGTGGAAATTTTGCATGTAAGACAATATCTCTGAATTGCTCAATATATCCATACATTGGATTAGCATTTTTGTATAACTCTTGGTATTCCTCAGGAATAATTGATACAGGATAGAACAATGGAGTAAGGTACATCCACATTGAAATAAATACCCCCCACAGATATTGAACATCGCGGAAAAAGACGGTTATTGCAGCAAGCCATAAACCTAATCCAAGACTAAAGATTAATACTTCAAGAATAATTACAGGGAAAAATAAGAGATTCCAAGAGAATTCAGCATTAGTAAAAACCATAACCAGGAATAATGCACCAAGAGAGAAAAGCAAATTCACTAATGAACTTCCTACTCTAGAAACTGTAAAAATATATTTAGGTACATAGGTTTTTTTGAGTAATGATGCGTTTCCGATAATAGAGCCAACGGACATATTTGTTGCTTCAGTCATAAAACTAAAAAGAAACTGTCCTGAAATCATATAAAGTGGGAAGTTAGGGATGTCAAAGCGAAATAAATTAGAAAAAATAACAACAAGAACCATCATTAGCATTAACGGGTTCAAAATACTCCATAGATACCCCAAATAACTGCGGCGATACTTAAGTTTTACATCTCTTATGATAAGTTGTTTTAAAAGCTCATCGAATGCATAAAATCGACGAAACTTTCCTATAAATTTATTTAGCATAACCTAGTCCTATCTATAACCAGAACTTGATTATACACGAATTAAATACAATATACACATATAAAAAGTGCGGTCAAAATGACCGCACTTTTCTTGCTCTAAACTAGGTATCTACTGTTTCTTATGCATAATACATCTCAAACTCAACTGGGTGTGGTGTCATATTTAAACGTTCCACATCTTTACGTTTAACGCTAATAAATGCTTCGATAAAGTCTTTAGCAAATACGCCACCTTGAGTTAAGAATTCATAGTCTTTTTCTAATGAATTCAAGGCTTCTTCTAGCGAGCTTGCAACTGCTGGAATATCTTTTAATTCTTCTGGTGGAAGATCATAAAGATTTTTATCCATTGCATCGCCTGGATGAATTTTGTTCACCACTCCATCAAGACCTGCCATCAATAATGCAGCGAACGCAAGATATGGGTTTGCCAATGGATCTGGGAAACGCGCTTCAATACGGATTGCTTTCGGGCTGGTTACTGCTGGGATACGGATTGACGCAGAACGATTACTTGCAGAATAAGCCAACAATACTGGCGCTTCAAAACCAGGCACTAAACGTTTGTATGAGTTAGTGCTTGGGTTAGTGAAAGCATTTAAGGCTTTAGCATGCTTAATGATGCCGCCGATGTAATAAAGTGCGGTTTCAGAAAGGCCGGCATATTTATCGCCTTGGAAAATGTTTTTACCATCTTTGCTTAATGACATATTACAGTGCATGCCTGAACCATTATCACCCGTAATTGGTTTTGGCATAAAGCAAGCGGTTTTACCGTGTTCTAATGCAACATTTTGTACCACATATTTATAGATTTGAGTTTCATCTGCTTTTAAAGTTAAGCTATTGAATTTCGTTGCAATTTCGTTTTGGCCCGCGGTTGCCACTTCATGGTGGTGAGCTTCGATGACTAAGCCCATTTCTTCTAAAATCAAACACATTTCAGAACGAATATCGTGTGCCGTATCAATTGGTGCCACCGCACAATAACCACCTTTTTTCAATGGACGATAAGCATTGTTACCACCTTCATATTTTTTGTTGGTGTTCCAAGCGGCTTCAATATCATCAATGGCGAAAGAAGCGCGGTTCATTGACACATCAAAACGTACATCATCAAATAAGAAGAACTCTGGCTCAGGACCAAAGAATGCTTGATCAGCAATACCGGTTGAACGCATATAGTTTTCTGCACGAATAGCAATTGAACGCGGATCACGATCATAGCTTTGCATGGTTGTTGGCTCATAAACGCTACAACGAATTGAAAGTGTTGGGATCTGCGCAAATGGATCGACTACTGCAGTTTCAGCGATTGGCATTAAAAGCATATCGGCTTTGTTAATGGTTTTCCAACCTTCAACAGAAGAGCCATCGAACATTTTGCCATCTTCAAACATATCTTCATCGACAAGGCTAACCGGGATAGAAACGCCGTGTTCTTTACCTTTGATGTCGGTGAAACGAAGTAGCGCGAACTTAATATCGTTCTCTTCGATCAGTTTGAATACGTTGGCAATTGCATTTGCATTTGGCATAGGGAGTCCTCTATTTTGCTATGTATATAATCTTTATAAAAATTAAAAGAGCATTATAACGCAACCGCTTACTTTTTTCATGGGATTTATTTTAAACACTGGCATAGCAGAGTAACGAAATATCGTGTATAATTTTTGCCCTTTCGAGATTCTCGTAGGGTGAGTTTGACTCACCAATTTAAACTACTTGGACTATTCGGTGGCATAAAAATCCACCCTACAAAACTTAAACTTTAAGAACGTAATAAATGAAAAACGACATTGATATTAATAAATTGCGCAATATCGCAATTATCGCTCACGTTGACCATGGTAAAACCACCCTCGTTGACAAACTTCTTCAACAATCCGGTACATTTGAATCAACTCGTGGTGATGTTGATGAGCGCGTAATGGACTCAAACGATCTTGAAAAAGAACGTGGTATTACCATTCTTGCAAAAAATACCGCAATTAACTGGAATGGTTATCGCATTAACATCGTAGATACCCCAGGACACGCCGACTTCGGTGGTGAAGTAGAACGTGTGCTTTCTATGGTGGATTCTGTACTTTTAGTGGTAGATGCCTTTGATGGTCCGATGCCACAAACACGTTTCGTGACACAAAAAGCCTTTGCTCATGGTTTAAAACCAATTGTAGTTATCAACAAAGTTGACCGTCCAGGCGCACGTCCTGATTGGGTGGTGGATCAAGTCTTTGATTTATTCGTTAACCTTGGTGCAACCGATGAGCAATTAGACTTCCCTATTATCTATGCTTCTGCATTAAATGGTGTGGCAGGGCTTGAACACGAAGATTTAGCGGAAGATATGACCCCATTATTTGAAGCGATTGTTCAACACGTTGAACCGCCAAAAGTGGAACTTGATGCCCCATTCCAAATGCAAATCTCCCAATTAGACTATAACAGCTATGTGGGTGTTATCGGTATCGGCCGTATCAAACGTGGTGCTATCAAACCAAATCAACCTGTGACTATCATTGATGGCGAAGGTAAAACTCGTCAAGGCCGTGTGGGTCAAGTATTAGGCCACCTTGGTTTACAACGTTATGAAGAAGATGTTGCTTACGCAGGTGATATCATCGCGATTACTGGTTTAGGTGAATTAAATATCTCGGATACCATTTGTGATATAAACGCGGTTGAAGCCTTACCTTCATTAACCGTTGATGAACCAACCGTAACCATGTTCTTCTGTGTAAATACTTCACCGTTTGCAGGTCAAGAAGGTAAATATGTGACTTCTCGTCAAATTCTTGAACGTTTAAACAAAGAGTTAGTTCACAACGTCGCATTACGCGTAGAAGAAACGCCAAACCCAGATGAATTTCGTGTTTCTGGTCGTGGTGAATTACACCTTTCTGTATTAATTGAAAATATGCGTCGCGAAGGTTATGAACTTGCGGTTTCTCGTCCTAAAGTAATCTACCGTGAAATCAACGGCAAAAAACAAGAGCCTTACGAGCAAGTGACTATCGACGTAGAAGAACAACACCAAGGTTCAGTTATGGAAGCATTAGGTATCCGTAAAGGTGAAGTTCGCGATATGATGCCGGATGGCAAAGGTCGTGTACGTTTAGAATACATCATCCCTAGCCGTGGCTTGATCGGTTTCCGTGGTGAATTCATGACTATGACATCTGGTACTGGTTTACTTTACTCTAGTTTCGACCACTACGATGACATCAAACCAGGTGAAATCGGCCAACGTAAAAACGGTGTATTAATTTCTAACGCAACGGGTAAAGCACTTGCTTATGCACTATTTGGTTTACAAGAACGTGGTAAATTAATGATCGAAGCCAACGTAGAAGTTTACGAAGGTCAAATCATCGGTATTCACAGCCGTACAAACGACTTAACTGTTAACTGTTTACAAGGTAAAAAACTCACCAACATGCGTGCGTCAGGTAAAGATGATGCCATCGTCTTAACCACACCGGTGAAATTCTCCCTTGAACAAGCCATCGAGTTTATCGATGACGACGAGTTAGTGGAAGTGACACCAGAATCGATCCGTATCCGTAAAAAACTCTTAACGGAAAATGATCGTAAACGTGCAAACCGTACCACAACCAGTACGAGTACTCACTAATTAAAAACGTGCGGAAATTTGACCGCACTTTTAAACAAACAAAAGGCGAACATCTCATGTTCGCCTTTTTTATTTCATGATTAAAACTAGCCTAACCTTACTTTCTCGCCACCGAATTCATCGAGTAAGTTTTCGGTCAGTTTAGATAAAATGCCCGTCATTAATACAAAATCAGCATCAAAACGTTGCGCATAATCTTCTTTTAAAATATCCGCATTTTTCTCACGCACTGCATCAGCAAATTTTAAACGTTTGAGCGTGCAATCTTCATTAAATACAAACGTCAGCGTATCTTCCCACTCCAATGCGAGTTTGCTCACCACTTTTTTGCCATCTTGTAAAAGTGCGAGAATCTCTTCATTTTCTAAAGGCTGTTTCTTACAACGGATCACGCTGTCTTCTTGGCTTCCTCGCAGTTCAGCCTCTTCTAATGCCACCAACCAATGCGGGATTTTTTCCTGCACAATCCAATCCGTTAAAATGGTCGAAGGTTCATTTGCAAATGCCAACGGTACAACGGGTAACGAACCAAGTGATTTACGTAATAACGCCAAGGCATCTTCTGCTCGTTTACTCGATGCCGCATCGACATGCACAAGGTTGTTCTCTGTATCAATCCATACAGAAGTTTGCTGATTTTTAGTGAATGCACGTGGCAATAAATTCATCACCACATCATCTTTTAACGTTTGTTTTTCCGTTTTCTTCAATTTACGGTTTTCTTTTTGCTCTAGGCTTTCAATGCGTTCATCTAATTCACGTTTTACCACATTCGCCGGCAACATTTTTTCTTCTTTTTTCGCAACTAACAAAATGTGTTTACCGACAGAAAAATGCAATAATTCGCTGTCTTTCAAGGGATTCGTCCAACCGAATTTACTTTGATCTTGTGAGCCACAAGGATGAAATTCACAATCTGACAACTGGCGTTGTAATTCATTAAGATCCCAATCTAAGGGCTTCGTCAGCCTATATGACATTAAATTTTTAAACCACATCGTAACACTTCCTTCATAATAGGGTAAAATATGCAACATTGTAGCCCATAAACTCACGGGAAAAAATGATGCAACAGAAATTAATTGCCTTCATCGGCGGTGGCAATATGGCACAAGCGATTGTGTTAGGCCTATTAAAACAAGGTTATCCAGCCGACCAAATTATTGTTAATGATCCTAATGAAGAGAAACGTGCCTTTTTTGCTCAATATGGCATCGCCGTTTCGACAGACAACGAGCAATCCATCATACAATCTCAAGTTGTGTTATTTGCCGTTAAGCCACAAGTTCTTGCTGATGTTTGTAAGCCATTAAGTGCGGTTGATTTCTCTGATAAATTAATTATTTCTATTGCAGCAGGAATTTCGACTGCCCGATTAGCTGAACTCATTCCAACAGCAAAATCCATTGTACGCGTGATGCCAAATACCCCTGCATTAGTGGGTGAAGGTATGGCTGGCTTATTTGCTGATAAAAACACACCTGAAATTGACCGCACTTTTGCGGAAGATTTACTTTCAGCTGTAGGGAAAACCACTTGGGTGACAAATGAAGCTCAAATGCATGCTGTCACCGCTGCATCTGGCAGTAGCCCAGCCTACTTCTTCCAATTTTTAGAAGCCATGCAACAAGGCCTAATGGAAATGGGATTAGATGAAAAGCAATCGCGTGAGCTAGTACAACAAGCTATGTTAGGCTCAGCGAAGTTGGTGATTGAAAACCCACAGACTTCGCTTTCCACATTACGAGAAAATGTGACCTCAAAAGGCGGCACTACTGCAGCCGCATTAAATGTATTCAATCAACACCAATTTAACGACATCATTAAACAAGCGATGCAGGCCTGCGTGGCACGCTCACAAGAAATGGAAAAATTATTCTAATGCAAGTTCGTCCTTTTACTTGGCTCGCTTTGAGCTTTTTTGGCTACTATTGTGCCTATGGTGTGTTTCTTCCGCTTTTCCCTGCATGGTTGAAAACGCAATCTTATAGCGAAGAAAGCATCGGCTTATTGCTCGCCTGTGCCTACATTTTCCGTTTCAGCGGCGGTATTTTATTTTCTGGCTTAATCAAACGTGTTTCCCTCTTAGTAAATGGCTTACGTTATTTAGGTGTGGCCAGTGCCATTACGATGGCCTTAATTGGACTGATGTCGCACAATTTCTGGCTATTATTTATTGGACTTGCGTTGTATTCCATGGTGAATGCGGCCGGAATGCCGATTGGTGATAGCCTCGCCAGCACATGGCAACAACAAATTCATTTAGATTATGGCAAAGCGCGCTTAATTGGTTCCTTTGCATTTGTTGTTGGTGTGATGGTATTCGGGTATTTTGTTGGACTCGTGGGTGAACAATATATTACTTGGATGATCACAGGCATACTCGTTTTTTACTGTATTGTGCAATTACTTCATCCGAACCCAATGCCGCAGGATGAACCTCAAAGTGCAGTCGAAAATTCCGTTGGATTTTTAGACTTGCTGAAAAATAAAACTACCCTTCGCTTGTTTATTGCGATTGCACTGATTCAAGGATCGCACGCAGCTTATTACTCATACAGCACTATTTTTTGGACAAATCATGGCCACTCCGTTTCCGATGCAGGCTTATTTTGGGGAATCAGTGTATTAGCTGAAATCGTGGTCTTTTTCTTCTCTACTCGATTATTCAAAAACTGGACCATTACAGCCCTTTTCTATCTCACCGGTATTGCGGCTATCGTGCGTTGGCTCGCGTTCGGTTATGCCGATACCTTTGTTGAAATCGTCCTATTGCAATGTTTTCACAGTCTTACTTATGTCGTTGGCCATTACGCAACCGTGCGTTACATCACCACTCAACCTCAAACCCATATTGCGAAATTACAAGGCTTATACAATGCCTTGGCGGGATGTGCAGCCATTGCGATTTTCACTGCGCTTTCTGGCGTACTTTATCCAATTTTGCCAGTTTATGCCTTTAGTTTAATGGCCGCCTTTGCTTTCATCGGATTATTTATCACTCCACGTGGCGTGAAAGCCTTTTTGGTACATAGAGTGTAAACATGAATAACCTTACGCTAGTCGATTTATTCTTGAATGAATATTGGATTGAAAAAGGATTGTCTGAAAACACCGTGCAGTCTTATCGTCTCGATTTGACTGCACTTTGTGATTGGTTGGATAAACAAAATTTATCCCTCGAAACCCTAGAACCCTTAGATCTGCAACAATTTTTGGGCAGCCGTTTAGAACAAGGCTACAAAGCCACTAGCACCGCGCGAATGTTGAGTGCGATGCGGAAATTATTCCAATATTTGTATCGTGAAAAGTATCGTACGGATGATCCGAGTGCCGTACTGAGCTCGCCTAAATTGCCAAGCCGCTTACCTAAGTATTTAACCGAGCAACAAGTCACGGATTTATTAAATACACCTGATGTCGAAATTCCGCTCGAGTTACGCGATAAAGCCATGTTGGAATTGCTATACGCCACTGGATTACGTGTCACGGAATTGGTCACGCTCACTATTGAGAATATGAATCTGCAACAAGGTGTCGTGCGTGTGATTGGCAAAGGCAACAAGGAACGCATTGTACCAATGGGGGAAGAAGCCGCGTTTTGGGTGCGACAATTTGTACTTTATGGTCGCCCCATTTTGCTTAATGGGCAAAGCTCTGATGTAGTCTTTCCCAGTCAACGGGCTCAGCAAATGACTCGACAAACCTTTTGGCATCGTATAAAGCATTATGCCGTATTAGCGGGAATCGATACGGATGCGCTATCTCCACACGTTCTCCGTCATGCCTTTGCGACGCATTTAGTTAACCACGGTGCGGATCTCCGTGTTGTGCAAATGCTCCTCGGACACAGCGATCTCTCTACCACGCAAATTTATACTCACGTGGCTAAAGAACGCTTGAAACACCTTCACGAAAGATTTCATCCGAGGGGATAAAATAAAAAAGTGCGGTCAAATTTATCATTATTTTTGAGCGCACTTTAGTATGAAAAGCTTATTTCAATGACAACAATCTCGCCACATTTTGAGCTGTTGAGATTAAATTCTGCTCGCCTTGCTTGAGAATTGTCGGTAAATCACTCAGACTTCGAATTATCGGGAACACCGCATCAATTCCATGTTCATACACCACTTCATAATCCTCACGCAAACAACCTACAATCGCGATAACAGGCTTATTAAATTGTTTTGCTGTGCGTGCCACACCGATTGGGGTCTTACCTAAGATACTTTGCGCATCCATACGGCCTTCACCAGTAATCACTAAATCAGCCTCTTTAACTTGCTCAGCGAGTTTCAAATTATCTAACACGATCTGCACACCGGCTTTGAGTTGCACATTAGGTAAGAGCAATAAACCACCGCCCATACCACCAGCCGCCCCCGCACCTGGTTGCTCTTGAATTTGTTTACCACAATCCCGCTCGGCAATTTCGGCGAAATGGGCTAACGCAGTATCGAGTTCCTTCACCATCTCAGGCGTCGCACCTTTTTGAGGACCAAAAATCGCAGAAGCGCCTCGTTCGCCACAAAGTGGATTATTCACATCACAAGCTACTTCGATTTGTACGTGTTGTAATCGAGGATCTAAATCAACCAGTTGAATTTCAGTAAGATTGGATAATTCCGCACCGCCAAAGCCAATGGATTGACCATTTTTATCCAATAAACGTAAGCCTAATGCTTGTAGCATACCTGCCCCACCGTCATTTGTGGCACTCCCACCAATCCCTAAAATGATGTGTTGAACACCCAGGTCAAGGGCTTGCTTAATCAGTTCACCCGTACCAAAACTGGTGGTTTGACAAGGATTGCGTCTATCCATTGGAACAAGATGTAATCCCGATGCGGCCGCCATTTCGATGATTGCTGTTTTACCATCACCCGATAAACCGAAAAAGCTTTTTACTTGGTTGTCTAACGGTGCAGTGACTTCTGCCTCAATTAAGCGCCCCTGAGTAGCATCTACCAAAGATTGTACGGTTCCCTCTCCCCCATCTGCCATTGGTAGTTTCACATATTCAGCGTTTGGGAAAATACGTTTAAAACCAGTTTCAATCGCATTAGCCACTTCAAGTGCGGTTAAACTTTCTTTAAATGAATCAGGCGCAATGACAATTTTCATATTCTCTCCTTAAACTAACTAAATACACCAAAAATTAAGGTGGACACAATGGTCATCATTAACCCCACTGCACTTTCATAAGGAATCAATTTTAAGCGCTCTTTCATGTCCATATTTACGCTACCACCAGTTGCATGGAAAAAAGAACCATGTGGCATATGATCGAAAACTGTTGCCCCCGCATGAATCATCGCCGCACCAGCTAGACTACTCACCCCCAACTCTAATAGCGTTGAACTAAACACATTCGAAGCAACAGCAGTACCTGCAGTTGTTGATGCCGTCGCAAGCGACATGAGTGCACCTGAAATTGGCGCAAGGATATAAGAAGGTAAACCCGAATGTTTTAAGCCTTCAATGAGCACATCTTTCATGCCGGAATTGGCAATAATACCGGCTAAAGCTCCCGTACCAAGTAGCATAATCGCCACCGGAGCCATTTTCCCTAAACCGCTAATCGCATAGTTATTGGCTTGGCGAAGCTTGCCCATACATAATGCGCCAATCAGACCACCAAGTGGTAAAGCGATTAAAGGATCGACTTTAATATCGGCTAACGGACGAAGTGCCAGTAAGAAGATGGCAACCAAAGGTGCCACAAGTGCGGTTAAAAATGAGGGTAAATTCTGCGTTTCGACTGTTACAACTTCTTGGGCAGAAACGCGCGAACCTTTGTTTCTTAACCGTTTTGCTAAGAAATACGTCAATATTAAGCCAAAAATAGCGGGGATAATCCCTGCCATCATCACTGACGTTAAAGGAAGATGGAATGTATCTGCTGCAGCAATCGCATTAGGATTCGGTGACATTAAGTTTCCTGCTTTTCCCCCACCAATCATCGCTAAGAGAATAGCGGGTTTTGATAAGTCAGTACGACGAGCAAGTGCTAAGGCAATTGGAGAGACCGTAATCACGGCAACATCAATAAATACACCAACAGCGGTTAAAATTAATGTAGCCAACGCTAACGCTAATAATGCTCTGGTTTCACCTAACTTGTTGGTAATGGTTTCAGCAATGGTATTAGCCGCACCTGATTCAATCAGTACTCCCGCCAATACCCCTGCTGCAAGAATTCGCATGACTGCGGTAGTTATACCTTGAGCGCCTCCGATCATGAGACTCACGGTTTGAGATAAATCAGCGCCGCCAACTAATCCCCCTACTAAAGCCCCGACTAACATACCATAGGCTGGTGAGACTTTTTTCAAAATAAGGAAAATAGCGACAATGAGTGCAATGAGTGCACCTAAGGCTGAGACTGTAGGCATAGCGTCCTCCTGTTGATATAAATATGCAAAAATCTTTCTTATTTATATCAGCAAAAGTAGAGGAATAAAATCTTGTCCGACTTCCACCAACAAAAACGGCTTATGTAAAACACATAAGCCGAAATTATTACTGAAAATTGACCGCACTTTAGAAAAATAAAATACTTCCCCAAACCACGACAACAATGCAAAGTGCAATGAATACCGCTGCTGAGCCTTGGTCTTTGGCTCTCCCTGAAAGCTCATGTCGTTCTGTGCCAATGCGATCCACCACGGCTTCAACGGCGCTATTTAAGAGTTCTACTGCCATCACAAGTAAAACCGATGAAATCATAAGTGCGATTTCAATTTTAGTGTCACCCAGCCAAAATGCGAGCGGAATCAGAATGCACGCAAGAAAACATTCGTGGCGAAATGCGGTTTCATTTTTGAATGCACTTTTTAAGCCTTGTAAAGAATATTTTGTAGAGTTAATTAAATGGGTTAATCCCGTGGTTTTATACATAAAAGTTCCTATGTTGTAATCTATAAACGTTTTGCTTCGATAACGTCGTCTAACTTCGCTAATCTGGCCAGTATTTTACTTAAACTTTCGACATTTTTCAGTTCAATTTCCATGTCCATCGTTGCCACTTGTTTTTTGGTGTCTGCACGGCTTGAAACCCCTAACACGCTGACTTTTTCATTTGCAAGCACGGTCGTAATATCGCGCAATAAACCGTTACGATCACTGGCCACAATGCGAATATTAATATGAAAACCAGCCGCATAATTATCCCCCCAAAGGGCTTCTACTACACGTTCCGGATGGGCAGCTTGTAATTCAATAAACTGTTCACAATCGCAACGATGAATTGAGATACCTCGTCCCATCGTAATGTAACCTGCAATCGCATCACCTGGAATTGGCTGACAACAACGTGCCATGTGGTGCATTAAATTACCGACCCCTTCAACAATGACATAGCCTTTATTCTGTTGTTGCTCGGCTTTCTGCTGCGCCTTTTGCTGTGCAGTATTTGCACTTTTACTCGCCACATGACGGAGAATTTCTTGATCTGCTTCTTCAGCCGTCACTTTGATCAATCGGCTTTGCAAGAAATTCATTAACTGATTTAAACGGATATCCCCACTACCAATACCCGCGTATAAATCTTCAAGGTTTTTTAAGTTATAACGCGGCAAAGCAAGCTGCTCAACCTGTTTCAAACTTATATTCAAACGAGCAAGTTCATTATCTAACTGCTCTTTACCCGCTGGAACGTTTTTATCACGATCTTGTTTCTTAAACCACGCTTGGATTTTGGCGCGCGCTTTTGAGGTATGGGTAAAGCCTAAGTTCGGATTGACCCAATCTCGGCTTGGGTTAGGATTTTTCTGCGTGATGATATCCACTTGCTCACCCATTTGCAGGTGATAAGTGAATGGCACAATACGTCCCCCAACTTTCGCCCCGATACAACGGTGGCCAATCTCACTGTGGATCGCATAAGCAAAATCGAGAGGCGTGGATCCCGCAGGTAAATCAACCACTTCACCTTTCGGTGTAAACACATATACGCGATCATCAAAAACTTGGCTACGTAATTCAGCCATCACTTCGCCAGAATCCGTAATATCATCTTGCCATGCAAGTAATTTACGCAACCAAGTGATTTTTTCTTCGTAAGCGGAAAGGCTACCTGTCGTACCCTCTTTGTATTTCCAGTGAGCCGCTACACCAAGCTCCGCATCATCATGCATTTGCTGGGTTCGAATTTGCACTTCGATTGGCTTACCACCTTTGCCTAACACCACAGTATGAATGGATTGATAGCCATTTGGTTTCGGGTTGGCGACATAATCATCAAATTCTTTTGGCAAGTGTTTGAAATGTGTGTGGACGATACCGAGCGCCGTATAACAATCTTGCAATTTATGTACGATCACCCTAACCGCTCTGACATCATATAAGCCACTGAATTCCAAATGTTTCTTTTGCATTTTTCGCCAAATGCTATAAATATGTTTCGGACGGCCGTAAACCTCAACCTGGTCGATATTTTCTTTTAAATAACCGGTTAACTCTGTGACGAAATCTGCAATATACTGCTCACGATCTAAACGGCGCTCATGTAATAATTTGGCAATATTTCGATATTGTTCTGGATGCAAATAACGGAAGCAGTAATCTTCAAGCTCCCATTTCAATTGACCGATACCTAAACGGTTCGCCAACGGGGCATAAATATTGGAACATTCTTTGGCTGCCAACACTTTTTCTTCTTCGCAAAAATGATTTTCCGCATCGCGAAGAAACGTAATACGTTCAGCAAGTTTGATGATCACACAGCGGAAATCGTCCACCATCGCGAGGAGCATACGGCGCACATTATCCACTTGGGAAGCATTGGCAGAATGACTGGCGTTGAGCTGACGGATGTTATCCATCTCTTCCACACCTTTGAGTAATTTGGTGATTTTAGGACCAAAATCTTCTTGAATTTGTTCCCAATCTACGAGCTGGTTGGCTACTAATGGGAATAGCATCGCAGTGAGCAAACTCTCACTGTCCATATTCATTTCATGCAGAATTTCCACCATTTCCACACCAGATTGCAATGTGAGCACTGCATTTTCCATTTTATCGGCGTGTTCAGCTATTTTAGCTTGAGCGTAATACCAGGCATCAATCAGGGATTTTTCAGTGGCGGCAGGAAGTTTAAGGCTCGAACACCATTGCTCGATCACAAAATCTTGCGGATTTAATAAGTGAGAACCACGAACTGCAACCATAATACCCCCTTGTTGATGAATATGGCTCGGTGACATCCTGTCAACCGAGTTGTCTTTTTAAGACAACAAAAAAGTCTGACTATTCTATCAGAATTTACACCTTATTTGATAAATAATGTCACTGACTCCAAATGACTGGTATGCGGGAACATATCAATCATGGCCGTTTTGATGATGCGATACCCGAAAGAACGGAGAATTTCTGCATCTCGTACTAAAGTTGCAGGATTGCAAGATACATAAAGAATTTTTTCTGCACCAAGCTCACATAACGCATTCAGCGCAAAAGCGGCACCACTGCGAGGCGGATCGAGAAGAATTTTATTGAAATGTTGTTTTGCCCAAGGTTGTTCTGAAAAAGCTTGGTCTAAATCGGCTTGATAAAATTCAACATTCTCAATGTGATTAAATTGTGCATTCGATTGGGCTTTTTGAACCATATCAAAAACACCTTCAATTCCAACCGCACTTTTCACGCGTTTGGCTAAAGGCAACGTGAAATTGCCCATGCCGCAGAATAAATCTAAGACATGATCATCCTGATTCAAATCAAGCCAATCTAAAGCCGTCTCAACCATTTGCTGATTTAGATGAGTATTCACTTGAATAAAATCGCGGATATCAAAAGATAAACGAATACCGTCTAACGCATAATAAGGCATTTCACCATGCACAAGTTGGATGTTTTGATCATCTTGCAGAAACAAATTCACAGCATTTACGCGTGCAAACTCGAGCAACAAAGTGCGGTCAGTTTCGGCTAAATTTCCTTTGTAACGTAACAACATGGCTACGCCATTATCCGCTGAAACTAATTCAATATGCCCTAATTGTTTCGGGGTTGAATATTTAGCCCAAAGTGCGCTCAATTTGGGGATAAGATGATTAATCGCAGGCTCTGCGACTAAGCATTGCTGAATACTCACTAGCTGATTGGAGTTTTTCTGACGAAATCCCATTTCAACGGTTTTGTTTTTAGCATTCCATAGCAAACTTAATCGTACACGACGGCGATAGCCCCATTGTTCGCCACAAATCATTGGCATTAATTGAATAGGCTCTGCCTGCAGTTTACTTAATCGAGAAAAAAGGGCTTTCTCTTTCGCTTTACGTTGCATTTCCACAGGAATATGTTGGCCTTGACAACCACCACAACGTCCATAATAACGACATTGTGGCTCAACACGCTGACTACTCTTTTGTAACCACTTTTGCGCCGTGGCTAAACCATATTGACGCTTTTCATCAGTCACTACCGCTTCCACTTTTTCCATTGGCAAAGCATTTTCAATGAACCAGGTTTTACCTTGAACTTTGGCGACACCTAACCCTTGATAATCTAAATCCTGAATCTCAGCGACAACTTTTTGGGTGGTTTTCTGTTTTTTTTGTGGAGCGTAAAGTAAAGCCATGATGGTGTATTAATCTGTTTATATCAAAGAAAGGATTATTTTAAATAAAGCACGTTTTGCGTAAATAACTCTCGACTTTTCAGCGGCTTATCGCCTAAATAAGGTTTGAGCGCGATTCGAGTAAAGCGCTTTGCTGCTTGCAAGACGGACTCATCGGTGAATTCCAAACGGTCAAAAGCAAGCAAATCTCGCCCATAAAAGGTTAAGTTATCTTTCACTAACGAGGCGATAAACCCCTTTTCCGCACGGTATTGGTAAGTCATCGATTCATCTACTGGTAAACCTGAGCCTGCACAATGCAAAAAATCGATGCCATAACCTAAGATTTTAAGTAAATGAAATTCAAATAGACGCAGTGTAGGCTCAACCTGTGGTTGAGTGGCTAAGCCTGTTAAGCATTGAAGATAATGCTGAAAAAGTTGTGAATTGGCCGTTTCGGGCTCGATCACTCGAGTAATCAGCTCATTTACATAAAACCCGCTATATAAAGCCGTTTGCTGCAAAGGCAACGTAATTGCTGCGGGCTCTGCTTTCGTGAGTGTTTTTAATGCGCCTTTTCCTGACCAACGAAGAAGTAATGGCGTAAAAGGCTGTAAGACAGATTTCCATGCCGAACGTTTCGCACGTGCACCTTTTGCAATAACCGTCAAACGTCCCGTTTCTTCAGTGAATAAATCCACCAAAAGGCTGGTTTCACTATAAGGACGACGATGTAACACAAAGCCGCGTTGGAGATCCATAAAAGAATTATTTGCCTGATTTTAATTCACTTGGTTGTTTAACACAGCGTTCCGCGAGCACTTCACCTACGCTAGTTTGTAATTGACTGAAGTCATCACGCTCCTGCCAATACCAACGAATATTCGCATAATTTCTCCCACGCTCAGAAATCACTCGTGTCAATTTTTCGGTTACATCATTAAAAGTAACGGTCACCTGGCTGAGTGTTTTTTTACTTTTTTGTTTTTGCTTGGTATGAACCACACTCACTTCTTTATTGCCTTTACACAAATAAACCGTCGCTGAACCCTTTTGGGATTTTTTATCAACGGTTTGCACTTTCATTTTCTGTGGTGCGGGTTTGCTTAATTCAACATTTTGTGAACAAGCGGAAAGACAAAGTGCGGTCAAAATTACGCTTAACTTTTTTAACATGAATTCTATTTCCATCAAGGGTTGTTTATGATTGCTCACTTTGCGAAATGAGCAAGGATAAACAATCTTATCTAGAAAAATGGGCGATTACTCGCCCACTAAAAATTATTTTTTATACTGATATGAACCGTCGGCTTGACGAATGAACTTGCCGCCATTTGATAAGCGAAGCTCACTTACTCGACCTTGACTATTCACAGAAACCTGTACTTTATCACCAGGTTTGAAACTGCTTAATGCATTACCAGCACCGCTTGCTTTGGTCATCGCATTCACATCTGAAATATTCAGTTTATTATCACGGAATACTTGCATAAGTGACACACCTTGTGGCACCGTTAATGTTTTTGTTGCACCAGTTGAAGCGGTTTGTGCTGCCGGTTCAGCTGCTTTCACTGCATTGTGGGTTGCTGATTTCGCTTCCACAATTTGAACCTTACTGTCTTTAGTCGCAACAGGTTTCGCTTCTTGAATTTTGCTTGACTCTTTTTTCACGGTTTGAGTCGGTTGAGCTGTCGCTTTTTCAGTTACTGGTTTAGGTTGTTTTTTCTCTTGAACCACTGGTGTCTGTTCACGACGTGGTTCTACTTTATGCTCAACCATTGCGGTATGTTTTTCTACAGTTGGTTGTACTGTTTTCACTGGTTCTTTAACTGGTGCTGGTGCAACAGCTGGTTGAACCGGCGCAGGTTGTGTCGCTGGTTGTTGAGTAACAGTTTGTTGTGCAGGTTCTGCAGTTTGTGATTTAGCGGCATCTGCTCTATCACCTACATATTCCATTGCTGGAGGTGTATCTGATTTAGCATCATTTGCTGTTTGTTCTGTGGTTGCAGGAGCCGTAGTATTATTGTTATCTAATACTGTAGTTTCAACTGGTTGAGACTGATCCAATGATTGGAATTGAACTGGAATTTCATTACTGGTTTGTTGTTCAAAAGACTCCACCGTATCTGAGTTTGGTTTTAGGGTGAAGAAAATGATCAGTAATACCACTAAACCTAAAATTGCAATAAATAAACGACGATGTTTTTCTGGTAACATTTGTAGAACCTTCCATTTTTCAGGTGATTTCAAGCTTGCTGCCGCAGCGGCTGCCGGTGCAACTGTTTCAGCTTGAGTTGTCACTTCTTCCACAATCTCTTCTGCAGGCGAATTTTCAAAAATCACTTTTTCTTCCGCTACGTTTTCTACCTGAACATTCTCAACGGGCTCTTGAGTTCCGAAAGCACTTGATGGCGCTGATTGTTCAGTATTTTCACTTTGAAATGCTTGAGAAGGTGAAAAAGGTTGGCTTGCTGCCGCACCAAAAGTTGGTTCGCGACGAACATGGAATTGCGTATCTGGTTGCTCTTTTTTACCAAATAAACCTTTGGCTTTATCAAAAATTGAGCCACTTTGTTGAACCGGTTTTCTTGGGGTCACAGAGTCAGAGTGATTAAATCCTAAATCTAATTCATTTTGAGATGAATTGTCGTTAGGTTGATTTTTATTATCCACGGTATTACCTCGATTTGCTAAACTAAAGATCGCACAAAAGTGCGGTGAAAAATTGAATCGTATTTTATCGGATCTTAAGCGGTGTATAAAGTCTTATTTGGCTCTCCACCGATTTCTCGTGCTAATTTGGGCACTAAATAGCCAGAAGTGAGCGTCTGCAATTCTTTATAAATTTGTAAGGCACGCTCATCCGAGATATAGAAATGGCTCGCCCCCTGCACTTTATCCAATAAATGCAAGTAATAAGGCAGAATACCCGATTGAAACAACTTATCGCTCAATACTTTTAATATATATGGGTTATCATTCACATCTTTTAAAAGGACTGATTGATTGAGTAAGGTAACTTTAGCGCCTACCAGTTTTTGCATAGCCAAAGAGAGCGCCTCATCAATTTCATTTGGGTGATTGATATGCGTTACAAACACCGCTTGTAATCGGCTTTTTAGCAATAAATCACAAAATTCATCCGTAATGCGATCTGGAATCACGACTGGCAAACGAGAGTGAATACGTAAGCGCTGTAAGTGCGGTATTTTTTCAAGGCGTTCTAATAGCCATGCCCATTCACTATCCTTTGCCATCATCGGATCGCCACCCGAAAAAATCACTTCTTCAATTTCTGAATGGGTCGCAATATAGTCTATTGCTTGTTGCCAACTCGTTTTATTGCCTGGGTTTTGATCATAAGGAAAATGGCGACGGAAACAATAGCGGCAGTTAACTGCACAGCCCCCTTTTGCCATGAACAGCAAGCGATTTTGGTATTTATGCAGAATATTAGGCACGGCATTTTTTTGCTGTTCATCTAAAGGATCTTGGCTAAACCCTTCGGCCTCAATAAATTCTTGTTGAGCCGTCATCACTTGTAAAAAAAGTGGATCTTTCGGATTCCCTTTTTCCATTTTTTCAACAAAAGGCAAAGGCACTCGCATAGCAAAAAGTTTACGAGCGGCGATATCCTCGGCAAAATCGTCAACGGGCAGATTTAAGGTTTTTAATAAGATTTTCGGATCAGAAATCGCATTTTTTAGGGTTTCTAACCAATTTTGTTCTTCTCTAATCGCAATATTTCGGGTTAAAATACGCACTTTCAAACAATCTCTATTTTTTAGGATATTTTTAATATGGCTACATATACTACCAGTGATTTCAAACCAGGTCTAAAATTTATGCAAGACGGTGAGCCTTGTGTGATCGTTGAAAACGAATTCGTTAAACCAGGTAAAGGCCAAGCTTTTACTCGTACTCGTATTCGTAAATTAATTTCAGGCAAAGTATTAGATGTAAACTTCAAATCTGGTACTTCGGTTGAAGCTGCTGATGTTATGGATCTTAACCTGACTTATTCATACAAAGATGATGCATTCTGGTACTTCATGCACCCAGAAACATTTGAACAATACTCTGCTGATGCAAAAGCAGTGGGTGATGCTGAAAAATGGTTATTAGACCAAGCAGATTGTATCGTGACTTTATGGAACGGTGCGCCAATTACTGTCACTCCACCAAACTTCGTAGAATTAGAAATCATCGATACTGACCCTGGTCTTAAAGGTGATACTGCGGGTACAGGCGGTAAACCAGCAACATTAAGTACTGGTGCTGTGGTGAAAGTACCTCTTTTCGTTCAAATCGGTGAAGTAATTAAAGTCGATACTCGTTCAGGCGAATACGTTTCTCGTGTGAAATAATCTTTCATTGAGAGATAAAAAGAGCGGTCAATATTTGATAAATATTGGCCGTTTTTTATTGCCTGCTCATTAGTTTCATAGAGATAAAAAATGCGGTTATTTCTAACCGCACTTTGATTGATTATTTCGCTTTTGAGCCTTCTAAATCTAAAGAAGGTTTTCTATCTGAGTTAACACAAATGATTTGTGCCGCCGCATAAAGCGTTGTATTAGGTTTTAAGCTAATAGTGTATTTCTCTTGTTTTTTCGGTGCGGCACGTAAGCCTTCGCCCCAGAAATCATCATAAAAATCAGTACGAACTTGGGTTAAATGGTAGTTCTTACAGTTTAAGATTTTATATTGGCGAACAGAACGTGCATAACGTCTTTTCTCATTTGGATACACATATAAACCTTTATCCAAATTCACCACGGCATCAAAATGCACTTGGTTTAAATCTTGGTTGTCCACCCAAATTGAATCGGTATCAATGTAGTAATTTTTATCTTTTACTAATCGAACATACCCTACTCTATCTTTTGAAGGGGGCGTTAATGTCACCTCTTCTTGTGTAACTGGCGATTGAACAGCTGAACAGCCTGCTAAAAGGGCTACACCTAAAAACGTTAATGCTAATTTTTTCATTTTTCCTCCTTAAAGCTTTCTAAAGCCTGCTGTTAATCTTTTTACACCTTAGCTTAATATTTTACCGTATGTCCATATCCTTCAAGGATTGTTTTAATATGCTCAAGTGATTCTTTCGTCGGTGGTAAAACATCTGCGAGCTCATATTCAAAACCAAGGGTTTTCCATTTATGAGCGCCTAATCGATGATAAGGGAGAAGTTCGACTTTTTCAATATTGGTCATACCTTCAATAAACTGTCCGAGCAGATGAACATCATGATCGTTATCGGTATAGCCAGGAACCACTACATAACGAATCCAGGTTCGCTGATTACGTTTTTGCAGATATTTTGCAAATTCCAACGTACGTTTGTTTGGCACTCCAATAAGATTTTGGTGCACTTGATCGTTCAGTTCTTTTAAATCAAGCAAAACAAGATCGGTTACATCGATCAGTTCATCAATAATGTGATCATAATGACGTACAAACCCATTAGTATCTAAACAAGTATTAATGCCTTCTGCTTTACAAGCTCGGAACCAATCTCGTACAAACTCAGCTTGAAGAATGGCCTCACCACCTGATGCTGTTACACCACCACCGGTTGCATTCATAAAATGGCGATAGCTCACGACTTCTTTCATGAGTTCTTCCACACTAATTTCGCGACCACCATCAAGATCCCAAGTATCACGGTTGTGGCAATATTTGCAACGCATTAAACAGCCTTGCATAAATAAAATAAAACGAATGCCGGGACCATCCACGGTTCCACAGGATTCAAAAGAGTGAATTCTTCCTAGAACAGACATACATAAATTTCCAAAAAATAAATCTAGCTAAATTTTACCAAAAATATCATCTATAAAAAATGAGCCTGACTTAAATCAGGCTCATAATTTTTATGTTCCCGCTAAAGTGCGGTTAAATTTTATCGTGTTTTAGAACGATTCTGTGAATGTACGAGTTACAACGTCTTGTTGTTGCTCTTTAGTTAAAGAGTTAAAACGCACTGCGTAACCAGATACACGAATAGTTAATTGCGGATATTTATCCGGATTTTCCATCGCATCTAATAACATTTCACGGTTTAATACGTTCACATTTAAGTGTTGACCACCTTCTACTGCAGCTTCGTGGTGGAAGTAACCATCCATTAAGCCTGCAAGGTTGCGACGTTGTGCTTCTGGATCTTTACCTAATGCATTTGGTACGATTGAGAAGGTATAAGAAATACCATCTTTCGCGTAAGCAAATGGAAGTTTAGCTACAGAAGTTAATGATGCTACCGCACCTTTTTGGTCACGACCGTGCATTGGGTTAGCACCTGGTCCAAATGGCGCACCTGCACGACGACCATCTGGGGTGTTACCTGTTTTCTTACCATAAACTACGTTAGAAGTAATGGTTAATACAGATTGTGTAGGCACAGCATTGCGGTAAGTTTTAAGTTTTTGAATTTTCTTCATGAAACGTTCAACTAAATCACAAGCGATGTCATCAACACGGTTGTCGTTGTTACCATATTGTGGATATTCACCTTCGATTTCGAAGTCGATCGCGACGTTGCTTGCTACAACATTGCCATCTTTATCTTTGATGTCGCCACGAACTGGTTTAACTTTCGCATATTTAATTGCTGAAAGTGAGTCAGCTGCAACAGAAAGACCTGCGATACCACAAGCCATGGTACGGTATACATCACGATCATGTAATGCCATTAATGCTGCTTCGTATGAATATTTATCATGCATATAGTGGATGATATTTAAGGCAGTCACATATTGTTTTGCCAACCAATCCATAAAGCTGTCCATACGAGTCATTACGGTGTCGAAATCTAACACTTCATCAGTGATTGGTGCAGTTTTCGGACCTACTTGCATACCTAATTTTTCATCGATACCGCCGTTGATTGCGTATAACAATGTTTTCGCTAAGTTTGCACGCGCACCGAAGAATTGCATTTGTTTACCAACAACCATTGGTGATACACAACATGCGATTGCGTAGTCATCATTGTTGAAGTCTGGACGCATTAAATCATCGTTTTCGTATTGAACTGATGAGGTATCAATCGATACTTTCGCACAGAAACGTTTGAAGTTTTCAGGTAATTGTTCAGACCAAAGAATGGTTAAGTTTGGTTCTGGAGAAGTACCCATGTTGTAAAGGGTGTGTAAAATACGGAATGTATTTTTGGTTACTAATGTACGGCCGTCTAAACCCATACCTGCGATGGTTTCAGTTGCCCACATTGGGTCACCAGAGAATAACTGATCGTATTCAGGTGTACGTAAGAAACGAACCATACGAAGTTTCATGACTAAGTGGTCAACTAATTCTTGCGCTTCAGTTTCAGTAAGTTTACCTGCTTTTAAATCACGCTCGATATAGATATCGATGAAGGTTGCAGTACGACCGAATGACATCGCTGCACCATTTTGTGATTTGATTGCTGCTAAGTAAGCAAAGTACATCCATTGAATTGCTTCTTTAGCGTTAGTTGCAGGGTTAGAAATATCGTAACCGTAGCTTGCTGCCATTTGTTTCATTTGGCCTAATGCACGGTGTTGTTCTGCGATTTCTTCACGTAAACGAATAGTTGCTTCTAGATTTACGCCATCTTCTAAGTCTTTTTGTAAAGAAGAGAATTGTGCGTATTTATCTTTCATTAAGAAGTCAACACCATAAAGTGCGACACGACGATAGTCACCGATGATACGACCACGACCGTAAGCATCTGGAAGACCAGTTAATACACCTGATTTACGACAACGTAAAATGTCTGGCGTATAAACATCGAATACACCTTGGTTGTGGGTTTTACGATATTCAGTGAAGATTTTTTTCACTTCAGGATCTAATTCACGACCGTAAATTTTGCATGACCCTTCCACCATTTTAATACCACCAAATGGCATAATAGCACGTTTTAATGGAGCATCGGTTTGAAGACCTACGATTTTCTCTAAGTCTTTATTGATATAACCTGGTGCGTGAGAAGTAATCGTTGAAGGCGTATGTTCGTCAAAGTCTAATGGCGCATGTGTGCGGTTTTCAACTTTAATTCCTTCCATTACGGTTTCCCAAAGTTTTGTTGTCGCTTCGGTTGGACCTGCTAAGAAAGAATCATCACCTTCATACGGGGTGTAGTTCTTTTGAATAAAATCACGCACGTTGACGTTTTCTTGCCAATCACCGGCAACGAATCCTGCCCACGCAACTTTTTGTGCTTCATTAAGTTCTGACATAGTCATTTCCTTTTTTAATTGATAAAAAATAAGTCTTGTTTAGTTCGTTAGTACATTAGTGAGCTTTGGTTAAATAACGTTGGAATAAGCCGATACAAACCGCACCACCCACAATGTTTCCTAACGTTACTGGAATCAAATTCTTCACAATGAAATGATAGAGATCTAAATCTGCATATTTCATTGGATCCACACCAATTTGTTGCCAAAATTCTGGCGTACTAGAATGAGCTGTGATAATGCCTAGTGGAATCATAAACATATTTGCCACACAGTGTTCAAAACCAGATGCGACAAATAAACCAATCGGCATGATCATAATAAATGCTTTGTCTGTAACAGTTTTACCGGAATAAGACATCCATACCGCTACACACACCATAATGTTACATAAAATACCAAGGTTAAATGCTTCAAACCAAGTATGATGAATCTTATGTTGAGCGGTTGCCAAAATGGTTAAACCCCATTGACCATTTGCTGCCATGGTTTGTCCCCCAAACCAAATCACTGCAGCAATAAATAAACCGCCCACAAAGTTGCCCAAATATACCACAATCCAATTTCGGATCATTTGAGTTGTGGTTATCTTACCGCCTACGCGGGCAACTAAGGTTAAAGTAGAAGAGGTGAATAATTCAGATCCTAAAATTACCACCATAATTACGCCTAAAGAGAAGACTAACCCACCGACTAACTTGGTTAATCCCCAAGGCGCTCCTGCGCTTGCTGTTTGTGTCGTCGTATAGAATACAAAGGCTAAAGCAATACAAGCCCCAGCACTAATACCAGACAGAAATGATAAAAATGGGCGTTTTTGCGCTTTATACGCAGCGACGCTTTCAGCATAATCCGTTGCTTCAACTGGTGTGAGAGCAACAGAAGATTGATTTAAATTTTCTGATGCCATATCTAACTCCAAATAGTTGGTTTATTATTTCTTATACTACAACATAGGTATTCCTATACCCATTTGGTATTCTACTCTCTTATAAAACCATTGCAAGAAATCCCCAACTTATTCCAAAAAAATTTGATATTTTGCAAGTTTTGGTAAATTTTCTGCTCAAAAAATAAAAAAGCGGAATATCATATCACTATTCCGCTTTTCATATAAAAATAACAACATTAAAACACGATACGATCTCGGTTTTTTTCTAACGTAGCTTTACCAATGCCTTGTACTTCAAGTAGTTGTTCTGCCGCAGTGAAACTACCGTGTTTTTCACGGTATTGCACAATGGCTTCTGCTTTTTTCGCCCCAATACCAATCAGCGCTTTTTGAATGTCTGATACGCTAGCGGTATTGATATTTAATTTATCACTCACCGTTTGTTGTACTGTTTGTGATGGTGCTTGTACAGCTGTTTGTTGCTGCACTTGCGTTTGCGGTTGAGCCTGCTCAGCTGTTTTTTCTTCTGCAAGCGCTTCTGTGCTCAACATCGCGCCTGCAATAAATAAT
Source organism: Haemophilus sp. HMSC061E01 (assembly GCF_001810345.1). Taxonomy (NCBI): domain Bacteria; kingdom Pseudomonadati; phylum Pseudomonadota; class Gammaproteobacteria; order Pasteurellales; family Pasteurellaceae; genus Haemophilus; species Haemophilus sp. HMSC061E01. Next base: position 39,084 of record NZ_KV800998.1, on the reverse strand, counting down.
GAACTAAATAAATGTTTCATCAATTTCATAAAAATGTCCTTTATTAACAAATAAGTACCGTTGATTCATATCAACAGTGACATTTTTAAGAAACACAGAAAACACGCAAGAAATCAACCGCACTTTTGCGATCTTGATCGCAAAAATTACATTTAAGCAAATAAAAAAACGACCTTATCGCACCACTACAGCTGTGCCACTCGCAATCACCATAAACATACTTTTATTGCTTACTGTTGCGTAATTAATCTCTACGCCAACCACAGCATTTGCCCCTAAAGCAATTGCTTTTTCTTCCAACTCTTTCAAGGCATCTTGGCGTGCACGACTAATACGACGCTCATAAACACTCGAACGCCCACCAATCACATCGGTAATAGCCGCAAAAAAATCACGGATGAAGTTTGCCCCAGCAATCACTTCCCCAAAGACGACTTGTTTATATTCTACGATTTGTTTACCTTCAATATTAGGCGTAGTGGTAATAATCATTTTGTATCCTTTAATTCTCGTTAAAAATCAACCGCGCTTTAGGCCGTTAATTTTGATTTCAAAACAGCTAATGCCTTCGCACGATGAGAAATTTTCTTTTTCTCTACGGTTTCTAATTCGGCAAAAGTACAGCCTTTTTCAGGGCTAAAAAAGAGCGAGTCGTAACCGAAACCATTTTCACCTTTTTCTTCATAAATAATCTGCCCGTCACATTCACCTTGAGCAATGATCGGAGAAGGATCACTTAGGTGTTGTAATAACACAATCGTACTCACAAATTTTGCTTGGCGACGTTCAGTCGGTACATCGGCTAATTCTGCCAATAATTTTTCTCGGTTTTTCGCATCAGCTTCGTCACCATCCACACCGGCATAACGAGCAGAATACAATCCAGGCGCACCATTTAACGCATCCACTACAAGACCGGAATCATCTGCAATGGCCGGTAAACCTGATTTTTCAGATGCATAACGTGCTTTCAAAATCGCATTTTCAACAAACGTTAATCCTGTTTCTTCTGGACTTTCGATGCCTAAATCCGTTTGAGCAATGACTTCAAAACCGAAATTGGCTAATACATCCGCCATTTCTTTTACTTTGCCTTTATTACCTGTGGCAAGCACAATTTTTTGTTTCATGATTCTGTCCCTCATATCAAACATTGTCTTATTTTAGCATCTCACCAAAAATTTTCGGAATAAATATTGACCTTAACCTTAGGTCAAAGTTTATGATTGGTGCGCATTCAGTTATCACATAGGAGAAAAACATGAAAAAACTTATGACTTTTATCACACTTAGCGCTGCTGCAGTTTCAATTTATGCCCAAGCGAATGAACAACCGCATCAAGCACACATGAATATGCCAATGTCGACAGATTCTGCAATGCAACAAGAATTAATGCAAGGTATGAGTCAAATGCATCAAGACATGATGGCAGCTGCGCAATATAAAGATCCTGATGTTGCTTTTGCAGCAGGTATGTTGCCACACCATATTGGCGCAGTAAAAATGGCGGAAGTTGAATTAAAATACGGAAAAGATCCTGAGATGCGTAAGCTTGCTGAGAATATTATTAACGCTCAACAGGCAGAAATTGAACAAATGCAAAAATGGCTTAAAGTGCACAATAAAAAATAAAATAACACAAAAAAAGTGCGGTAAATTAACCGCACTTTTTTAATAGAATTAGTTTACTTCTTTTATTCGTAGCTCTTTTGGCACTTCAAAGAACATATTCTCTTCTAAGCCTTGAAGCTCTTCGATACTATCCGCACCAAATTCTTTTAATCGAGCAATTACGGATTGCACCAACTCTTCCGGTGCTGAAGCCCCTGCTGTCACACCAATTGTTTCAACGCCTTCAAACCAATCTGCTGCCACATCATTTGGATCATCAATCAATTTTGATTTCACGCCCATACGCGATGCCAACTCAGCTAAGCGGTTAGAATTCGATGAGTTTTTAGAGCCTACAACAACCACTAAATCACATTGTTTTGCTAATTCACGCACCGCTTCTTGACGATTGGTTGTGGCATAGCAAATATCGTTTTTATGTGGGCCTTGAATAGCAGGATATTTGTCTTTCAATGCACTGATAGTTTCCGCCGTATCATCAAGAGAAAGTGTGGTTTGTGTCATAAAGGTTAAATCATCATTTTCTTGAACCGGCAAACGAGCAATATCTTCCACGCTTTCAATTAAGAAAATACCACCTTCAGCGTTATTATACTGCCCCATTGTGCCTTCCACTTCGGGATGCCCTTTGTGTCCGATCAAAATCGCTTTCGTCCCTTTGCGGCTCGCACGCGCCACTTGCATATGTACTTTGGTTACCAACGGACAAGTTGCATCAAATACTTTTAACTGACGATCTTTCGCTTCTTGACGAACGGCTTGTGACACACCATGAGCAGAGAAAATCACAATAGCGCCATCAGGCACTTCGCTCAGTTCTTCCACAAAAATCGCTCCACGCTCACGCAAACCATTTACCACGAAACGATTGTGCACCACTTCATGACGCACATAAATCGGTGCGCCATGAATTTCAAGCGCTAATTCAACAATGCTAATGGCTCGATCGACACCTGCGCAAAATCCGCGAGGATTGGCTAAAATTATCTTCATTTTTGACCGCTCTTTTTATCACCTTTAAAGGCATCTAATGCTAATAAACCCGCACCAATACAAATCGCAATATCTGCTACATTGAATACCGGATAATGATAAATATCCCAATAAAAATCTAAGAAATCCACCACAAAACCGTTGTACACACGATCTACCATATTCGCTAACGCACCGCCAATAATCAACGCATAAGCCGAGTTTTGTAATTTTTGTTCTGCAGAATTCTTTTTCATAAAGTAAGCCAGCATTAAAGAAATCCCGATTGCTAGCACGATAAAGAAATATTTCTGCCAACCATCATGCTCAGCTAAAAAGCTAAACGCTGCGCCATAGTTACGCACATAGGTTAAATTAAAAACGGGTAATAGGTTCACGCTTTCATAGAGATCAAAGCGTTGCACTACGATATATTTGGTCAGTAAATCAAGGATAAATGCGACCGCACTTAACCAAAGGAATGAAAGTCCTGTTTTATTTTTTGTCATAGGAAATTATCTGTCTTTATAAATGGACGATGATTTTAGCAACTCGAACAACCTTTATAAAGTAAAAGGCATCAAATCATAAAAGGCGAACACATTGGTTCGCCTTTCAATGTTAATTACTTTTTCTTCACCGGTCTTTGCCAACCTTGAATATGACGTTGTGGCACACGAGTAATCACAAGCTCATCTTTCTCAATATTTTGAGTAATCGTTGAACCAGCACCAATGGTTGCTCCATCTGCGACGGTAACTGGCGCGACTAACTGCGTATCCGATCCAACAAATACATTGTTACCAATGATTGTTTTAAATTTATTCGCACCGTCATAGTTACAAGTAATAACACCAGCACCGATATTACAGTTTTCACCTATTTCGGTATCACCGACATAAGTGAGGTGGTTTACTTTAGAACCTTTACCTACTGTGGATTTTTTAATTTCCACAAAGTTACCCACATGGGTTTCAGCGGCTAATTCAGCACCTGGACGTAAACGAGAGAATGGACCAATCGCTGCTTTCTCACCAATTGTGGCATCTTCTAAAACAGAGTAAGGCTTGATCTCAACATCATCACCAATGGTTACATTTTTCAATACACAACCCGCACCGATTTTTACACGATCACCTAAACGCACATTGCCTTCCACAATTACGTTCACATCAATTTCAACATCTTTACCGTGTTCTAATGTACCACGTAAATCAAAACGCTCAGGGTCAATTAACATCACGCCTGCAAGTAAAAGTTTTTCTGCTTGTTTACGTTGATAAAAACGCTCTAATGCAGCAAGTTGTAAACGGTTATTGGCACCTTCTACTTCCATAAATTCAGAGGCTTGAACGGCAGTAACCTGACAACCATCTTGATTTGCTAAACCAATCACATCCGTTAAATAAAACTCGCCTTGTGCATTGTTATTTTTCACACGAGAAAGCCAGTTTTTGAAATGTGCGCCATCTGCTACTAATACGCCAGTATTCACTTCTTGGATTTTTAATTGCTCTGCGTTGGCATCTTTTTGTTCTACGATCGCCACCACATTGCCATTTTCACGAATAATACGACCGTAACCCGTTGGGTTATCTAAATTGACAGTAAGTAATGCAATCCCATTTTCTGGTTTCGCTGCAATGAGTTTTTCCAATGTTTCTTTGGTCACTAATGGCGCATCACCATATAAAATCACAATATTTTCATCATCTTTGAAGAATGGTGCTGCTTGTTGAACCGCATGGGCTGTACCTAATTGTTCTGCTTGAACGACCCAGTTCACACTTTCATTTGCCAAACGTTCACGCATTAATTCGCCACCGTGACCATAAATTAAATGCACGTTTTCTGCACCTAATTGATTCGCCGTATCGATCACATGTTTTACCATTGGTTTACCTGCCACTTTATGCAAGACTTTAGGTAAATCAGAATACATACGAGTGCCTTTACCGGCCGCTAAAATCACCACGCTTAATGCTTTATTTGTCATAAATTCTTCTCTTCTTTATAAAAAATTTGGGCGTATTCTATCGTAGAATGGAGAATATGATAAGCCATTTAATTTTCATACATTCCTGACAAGACAAGATTGTATAAAAATCTCAAATCCTGTAAACTATCCTCCCGTCTTGATAGCTAATCATCTTTTTCTTTTATTTTTGGCCGCACTTTTCAGCATTCTGCACAAATTTGCATAAAAGATGATTGGCTATAATCATTTTTATCCCAACATTTTAGGTCTCTCACTATGGCTACAAATTATATTTTCGTTACAGGCGGTGTGGTTTCATCGTTAGGTAAAGGTATTGCTGCAGCATCATTGGCAGCAATTTTAGAAGCACGTGGCTTAAACGTGACTATTATGAAATTAGACCCTTACATCAACGTGGATCCGGGTACAATGAGCCCAACCCAACACGGCGAAGTATTCGTGACACAAGACGGGGCGGAAACCGATTTAGACTTAGGTCACTACGAGCGTTTTATTCGTACCAAAATGACAAAACGCAACAACTTCACCACAGGTAAAATTTATTCTGAAGTATTACGCAAAGAGCGTCGTGGTGATTATTTAGGTGCGACAATTCAAGTTATCCCACACATCACCAATGAAATTAAAGATCGCGTGATTGCCGGCGCACAAGGCCATGATGTGGTTATCGTGGAAGTAGGCGGAACAGTGGGTGATATTGAATCGCTTCCATTCTTAGAAGCACTTCGTCAACTTGCCGTACAAGTGGGCCGTGAGAATACTCTCTTTATGCACTTAACGTTAGTGCCATATATTCCAACGGCAGGCGAAGTAAAAACCAAACCGACACAACATTCTGTAAAAGAATTACTTTCAATTGGTATTCAGCCAGATGTGCTTATCTGCCGTTCAGATCGTATGATTCCACCAAACGAGCGTGCAAAAATCGCCTTATTCTGTAACGTACCAGAACGTGCGGTCATCTCATTAAAAGATGTGAATTCGATCTACCAAATTCCGGCATTATTAAAATCACAAGGTTTAGATGAATTCATCTGTCAACGTTTCCACTTAGACTGTCCTGAAGCTGATCTTTCTGAATGGGAACAAGTGCTTTATCAAGAAGCCAACCCTGTGGGCGATGTCACCATTGGTATGGTCGGTAAATACATTGAATTACCTGATGCCTATAAATCAGTGAATGAAGCCTTAAAACACGCAGGTTTGAAAAACCGTTTAAGCGTGCATATCAAATATATTGATTCACAAGATGTCGAAACCAAAGGCACTGAAGTATTGAAAGGCGTCGATGGTATTTTGGTACCGGGCGGCTTTGGCTATCGCGGTGTAGAAGGCAAAATCTTGACTGCAAAATATGCGCGTGAAAACAATATTCCTTACCTAGGCATTTGTTTAGGGATGCAAATTGCATTAATCGAATATGCGCGCAACGTTGCTGGTCTTGAAAAAGCGAACTCATCTGAATTTGATCGCCACTGCGAACAACCAGTAGTTGGTTTAATTACAGAATGGCAAGATGCGGAAGGCCACATTGAAACCCGTGATGATAATTCAGATCTGGGTGGTACGATGCGTTTAGGTGCGCAACAATGTCATTTAATTGAAGGCTCAAAAGCGCGTGCATTATATGGTAAAGAAACTATCGAAGAGCGTCACCGTCACCGTTATGAAGTGAACAATAACCTGCTTCCACAAATTGAAAAAGCGGGACTTAAAGTGACTGGCTTATCTGCGGATCGTAAATTAGTGGAAATTATTGAAGTACCAAACCACCCATGGTTTGTAGCATGTCAATTCCATCCAGAATTTACGTCAACGCCACGTGATGGCCACCCATTATTCGAAGGCTTTGTCAAAGCAGCCAGAGAAAATCAGTTAAAAACTGAAAAGTAATTTACTGATAATTCAATAAACAAGTGCGGTCAAAAATTCTTGTGTTTTTGACCGCACTTTGTATTAATAAGGAATAATGTCATCTGTGCCTTATTCACTCATTTAATAATGGATAACTAAAAATGAAACTTGCTGTTATTTTACCCGCATATAATGCAGAAAATTTTATCACTGAATGTTTAGATTCATTATTGAATCAAACCTTTAGTGATTTTTGTATTCTGGCAGTTAATGATGCTTCTACCGATAACACAGGTGACATTCTCGAAAGCTATGCGACAAAAGATGCTCGCTTACGTGTTTACCATTTACCTCAAAACCAAGGTGAACCAGCTGTCATGCAATTTGCCATGGATATGCTTAACTATATGAATGTTGAATATGTTGCACGTATGGATGCCGATGATATTTGTGTGCCACACCGTTTTGAAAAACAAGTTCAATATTTAGATGAGCATCCCGAAATTGATATTTTAGGAAGTAATGCACTGCTCTTTAATGATGGGCAAACTGATAAAATGTCTAAAGTAAGTACACTTCCTCTTTTAGATAAAGATATAAAAGCACATTTTTCTTTAGCTCGTGACCATATAATTAACCCATCTTCAATGTGGCGACATTCTAGTATCAAAGCACTCAACATCAATTATGCACAAACAGCCACAGCGCCCGATTTTCACATGTGGGTACAATGTGCATTGCACAAAAAGACATTTGCGAATTTACCGGAGCCCTTGTTGCTTTATCGACTACATCCAGGGCAAGAAAGTAAAAAACATGACAAAATTAGCGAATCTGTTCAATACTCTATGGAACTCTGGATCAGTCATTTATTTCCAGAATTAACACCTAAAGAAGTCAGCCTATTAAGTCTTATACTGCACGGGAAAACCATTAAATTACGCACTGAAGAGTTTGAAATCGCTTTTTCTGCTTATGACAAGGTTCGTTCAAATAATGAAATCTCACTATTTGGTGAAGATCGGGAAACGATGTTTAGTATTTTAGATGCACATACACAATTTTTGAAAAAGCTTTTGTATCAAAGAACGCAATAAAGCTTTTACTTCATCAGACTACTTCCCCAATCTGAATAGGATTAGGGAAATTTTTATCCGTTTTAATATCAAAGTGCGGTCATTTTTAGCCAAATTTTTTGCAATAACATCACCGTACTTTACATATCTAACCTATTTCTCAAAAATGGCTTCGACGGTTAATTCCTTGTAGTGATAGCCCTTTTCTTGACTAAATTGCATTTCAAGTGAACCTAAATAGATAGCAAAACTTGGTGCATCAATTTTTAGTAAGTCTTTACGGATGAGTTTAAGATCTGATTCCGCCAGTTTTTTCATTGAATCTAAATGATGTTGTTGAAAGACCTGTTTAATATGCTGATCCATATTGGTACAATATCTATCATGCTCTTCAACAAAACAAACTTCGGCTCGTTCTTTTGGCTCATTCTCTTCTTTTTTCGAGCTGTTATCGTCCACACGATAGAATTGATAGACTGGCACATGGATCCATTTTTTATACGAACTCACATCAATTGATGACCATTCAAACTCCGCTTCTCTAATCGGACTATTTTGCAGAGCCATAATGTCGCTATCATTGATACGGAAAGAATGCTCATAAACATCCAATGAAATCAGTTCATTCGCTTTTTCACCATATTTTTTTACAAAGGCTTTTCGTTTCTCTTCATAACTAGAGCTGTCATAAGGCCCTAAGTCCAAACGATGGACTAAATAATCAGATACATCATCTAATTCACTCCAATCTTGACGTTCGTTTTCGGGCATATTTTCTAAACGACTTAAAAAATCCACATCATCACGAATTTTTCCTTGTCCATCAGATAAATTAAGCTTTGTGAGTAAATGCTCAAAACGTTCCGTTTGGCTTTGATAAGCAATTTCTTTGGGTTTCACCACCCAAGTCATGGCAAAAATTGCGGCCATTACAACGACAGAAATCAAACGATATTGACGAATTTTAGGGATGATTAAAATAGCATAAGCAATCGTAATCGCCGAGGCTAATGCCACTAAATAAATCCGTTGTTCAGTCCAAGCATAGGCACTAATTCGACGGTCAATTGCCAACCATAACAATGCAATTGGCACAATGGAAAGGTATGGGAAAAACTTAAAGAAACCATCCCAATTTGGTTTAACACTAATACTACGTAAAGCGTAAACACCTAAGCCACCAACTAAATAAGGCAACGCAATATTCGACACCATCCCTTTTGGCAACGCCCCTGCTAAGATAATTTTGCCAACGTAAGCATAAAGTAGAACAGTAAAAATCATTAAGGCTGGCACTAAGATCAAATTTACTAAAATTTCAATGCTACGATTTAGCGTCATCTCTGTATTTTCTTGGCGCTGTTGAAAGACCAAAAAGAACAAAGGAAGACAAAATGCGGTAATTGAGGAATAAAGATGCTTTTGAAACCATTCACTAAAATCAATGTTAAATAATGCACTGATTGAAGCTAAAATTGCAGCGACCAAACCAGAAATGAGCCCCCAACCAGCAATGGATGACGTGATGTAATATAGCGTCGTAAAATTACGATAAGTAAAGGCTTGATTGTTTCTGACAAATGGAAAACCACATAATATCAATAATACAATAAATTGAGCGCCCCAAAACTTAGGACTATAAGCATAAAAATCAGCATTATCATTCACTTGCCAAATGGTGAAAACGGCAATAAGCGGCACAATCCACGAAAAACGATACCAGGCATAAGGACGAGACAAATAAACAAAGGCAAACAGCATCGGCTCAAATAGCCAATAAGCTAAATGATCTTTTTCTGAATTCATATCCACAAACCAAATTCCAAGAGCAAACGTAGCAATCATGAAGATTTCAATCGGATGAGTTGATATCGCTGATTTTATTTGTGTTTTGATCTGCTGAAAAAAAGTCGAAAGAGACATAATGATTCCTTTTTCAATGCTAGAAAGTCTCAATTAAGAATAAATAATTCGTCGTAAAATAATACGAAATTTCGGGCAACTTTAACCAACTTTTGAAGGCAATTCCACTGAAATAAAAGAAATAATTGGCGAAAAAGAGATAAAAACTAACCGCACTTGATTGAAAAATAAGATACAGATCAAAGTGCGGTCATTTTTCCAAGACAAATTTCTAAATTTGCTTTATTATATTCCCGTTTTAGGTTCGCCTAACTAATTTTAATTAACTTTAAACAGAGGAAAACAAAATGGCAAAAATCGTTAAAGTCATTGGTCGTGAAATCATCGACTCTCGTGGTAACCCAACTGTAGAAGCTGAAGTTCATCTTGAAGGTGGTTTCGTTGGTTTAGCAGCTGCTCCATCAGGTGCATCTACTGGTTCTCGTGAAGCATTAGAATTACGTGACGGCGACAAATCTCGTTTCTTAGGTAAAGGTGTATTAAAAGCGGTTGCGGCTGTAAACGGTCCTATCGCAGATGCATTAGTGGGTAAAGAAGCGTCTAACCAAGCTGAAATCGACCAAATCATGATCGATTTAGACGGTACTGAAAACAAATCTAACTTCGGTGCAAACGCAATCTTAGCGGTATCTTTAGCAAACGCAAAAGCTGCTGCAGCGTCTAAAGGTTTACCACTTTACGCTTACATCGCAGAACTTAACGGTACGCCAGGCGTTTACTCTATGCCATTACCAATGATGAACATCATCAACGGTGGTGAGCATGCAGATAACAACGTTGATATCCAAGAATTCATGATTCAACCAGTTGGTGCGAAAACATTACGCGAAGCACTTCGTATTGGTGCTGAAGTATTCCACAACCTTGCGAAAGTATTAAAATCTAAAGGCATGAGCACTGCTGTAGGTGATGAAGGTGGTTTCGCACCTAACTTAGCCTCTAACGCTGACGCTTTAGCATGTATCAAAGAAGCTGTAGAAAAAGCAGGTTATGTATTAGGCAAAGACGTCACTTTAGCAATGGACTGTGCATCTTCTGAGTTCTATAACAAAGAAACTGGCAAATACGAAATGAAAGGCGAAGGCCGTTCATTCACTTCTCAAGAGTTCACACACTATCTTGAAGAGTTAACTAAACAATACCCAATCGTGTCTATCGAAGATGGTCAAGATGAATCTGACTGGGATGGTTTTGCATACCAAACTAAAGTGTTAGGCGACCGCGTTCAATTAGTGGGCGACGACTTATTCGTCACTAACACCAAAATCTTAAAAGAAGGTATCGAAAAAGGTATTGCAAACTCTATCTTAATCAAATTCAACCAAATCGGTTCTTTAACTGAAACTTTAGCAGCAATCAAAATGGCTAAAGATGCAGGTTACACTGCTGTTATCTCTCACCGTTCAGGTGAAACCGAAGATGCGACTATCGCTGATTTAGCGGTTGGTACAGCAGCAGGTCAAATCAAAACTGGTTCTATGAGTCGTTCTGACCGTATTGCGAAATACAACCAATTAATCCGTATCGAAGAAGCATTAGAACGCGCTGGTACACCAGCTCCGTTCTTAGGTTTAAAAGCGGTTAAAGGTCAAGCATAATTTTTGCTTAATTTAAGGTAAAATAGCACCGCACTTTGCACAAAAGTGCGGTGTTTTTTTAAGGTGTTTTTATGAAGACACAATCTGATTCACTGCTTACTGAACCTTGGTTATCTTGGGCAATCGAAATTCAAAGCATTGCACAAAACGGGCTAACTTATTGCAAAAATATCTATGATATTGAACGCTATGAACGCTTGCGTGATTTGTCGGCTGAAATGCTCTCTTATAAAACAGCAATCCCAAAAGAAACCGTTAAATCACTTTTCTGCAATGAGGCTGGTTATCAAACTCCTAAAATCGACTCGCGGGCAGCTATTTTCAAAGATGATAAAATTTTATTAGTACAAGAAAATGATGGACTTTGGTCACTGCCTGGCGGCTGGATAGATGTGCTAGAAACCATTCATAGTAATACGATTAAAGAAGTACGCGAAGAAGCGGGGCTTAATGTTAAACCGACTTTCATTATTGCTATTCACGAACAACATAAACGCAATTTTCCGCCTTTTGCGCATCCTGTACTCAAAACCTTCGTCATGTGCGAACCATTAAGTGGTGAATTTCAACCAAATAGTGAAACCGTTCAATCTGCCTATTTTGCATTAAATGAACTGCCACCAATGAATGAAGAAAAAAATACGCCCGCACAGGTTGAACTTTGCTTTCAAGCACACCATAGTAGTCACTGGACTACACAATTTGATTAGGAAATACCATGTTACATTTAACCCTCGAAGACCAACTTTTTCTCGGTCAACCAAAGCAAGTCGGCACACACTCAACTGTGCATGATCACCTAGCAGTGATGTTTGAAGATGATGGTGAAACGGGCTATTTTTATGCGTTAGATATGCGTCAAAATGCGCAGCCTATTGTCGATTGCTTACATGTTTATAACGTCGATAACACTCGCAATCACCACGAAGCACGTAAATTAGAAATCTGCTGGGATGAAAGTGGTTATTTAGCCTTATTGCTTATTAACGGCTATCCACACGCTGTATTTGATTTTGCTCATTTGATCGGCTATAACACCAACAAGCATCCTCAGCCTGACTTAATGAGCATGTGGACACACGAAGAAATCACCAATGAACGTGCAACAGCATGGCTTGGTGTGAATACCATTAAATAGGATTAACTATGCGATTTTACCGCGGTCTTCAGCCTTTCAAGGTCATGAGTTTTGATCTTGATGACACCCTTTACGATAACAGTGACGTCATTCGTTTAGCCGAAGAACGCTTTCTTCAATGTGTGCAAGAACAGGCTCAACTGAGCGACTTCACTCTAGAATATTGGCGAGAATGGAAATGGCAACTGGCGGAGAAAGATCCCTTGATTGCTGAAGATGTGATTGCCTGGCGTGTCGAAACGTTACGGCACTTACTGACGCATCATGGTAAAAGTGCGGTTGAAATTGACCGCACTTTAGCGATTGCCATGGAAGAGTTTATTGAATGGCGACATAAAATTGATGTACCCGCAGAAAGTATTGAAGTGCTGAATCAACTGAAAGATCGCTACCCGCTTAGCGTGATTACCAATGGTAATGTAATTGCAAAACGCATTGGGTTTGAACACTTTCAGCTGAACTTACGTGGTGGAGAGCAAGGCAGAGCGAAGCCTCATCAAGATTTGTTCCACCAAACCGCCCATTATTTTGGCGTAAAACCAAGTGAAATTTTACATATCGGTGACAACTTAACCACGGATGTTCAAGGCGCCATTCAAGCCGGGTGCCAAGCTGTATGGATTAATTTATCAGGCAAAAACCTCAATTCATTTACTGAAGCAAGTGTTTTGCCTACATTAGAAATCAATCATTTAACTGAATTATTAACACTTTAACCCTATGATGAAAAAGAAAAATCAAGTTCTCGTCAGCCTTTCCATTGTGGCTTTATTGGGCGGCTGCTCAGAAGAGCAAGTTCAACGAGATGTTTATAACAGCCTTGAGGATTGTTTAGCCGATTGGCAAAAAATTGAATTGTGCGAAGCTGACCAATCTAGTGAAAATAATAGCGGCACAACTGCACATGCTGGATCTGGCTCCTCTCTCTCGGGCAATTTAAATACACGTCCAAGCAATAATAGCGAATGGTCAGAAGATAATCAGACCGTTAAACAAACCTTAAATCCAGATGGAGCAACTCACTCTGGCAATTCAAACAGCACTGAGGGAACAAGCCACACTAGCTCTGCAACAGGAGAAGGACACGGCAGTATGGGCAGTGCGATTGCTGGTGCCGCAATGGGTTATATGATTGCGCGTACTATGGGTTCATTTTTAGGCCCTAGCTACAATCCGAGCAATCGGGCCGTTTCAACACCAACGGGGCAAGTTATTCAACCGCAAACTAATCGTTCTGTCGGTAAGCCCGTATTAGTTAAAGGCAATGCAGGCAGCACTTACAGCAGACCAGTTTCACGCGGCGGCTTTAAAAGTTCTAACTCAAGCAGCAGCCGTAGCTCAGGCGGTTAAATATGAAACGAATCACGGGCTTTCCTACTCGTCCCAATATGGTGCAACAATTATTAGATGTGGGCTTTGATTACTATAATCTGCCTTCCTCTGATGGCTCCCATTATTGGTCGGACAATGTGGCGTATGAATTTACCCTAGCGGAAATCGATCATATTGAAGACGCCACCAACGAATTGCACGCTATGTGTATGGACTTTGTTGCCGATGAAGTGAAACAAGGTGATTATGCCCATTATCGCTTCACCGATTTACAGAAAAATTTGATTGAACAAACATGGGCTAAAAACGTACCGCACTTATATGGTCGTTTTGATTTTGGTTATGACGGCGAAAACCTCAAAATGTTTGAATACAATGCCGACACGCCCACTTCCCTGCTTGAAGCTGCCGTGGTGCAATGGCAATGGTTAGAGCAAATTGAAGGCTTAGCACATCGTGACCAATTTAATTGGATTCACGAAGAATTGCTTAATCGCTTTCAGTTTATTCAACAGCAAACTGGACTAAACGATTTCCATTTTAGTGCCATGCAAGAAGCGGGGCGTGAAGATTGGGGCAATATTGATTACCTGGCGGATGTGGCTTACAACGCGGGTTGGCATATTCATCAGCTTGCCATTGAAGATGTAGGCTACGATAAAGACAGTCAGCAATTCCTCGATCTGAATAATCAACCTATTGATTGTTTATTTAAGCTCTATCCGCTTGAATGGATGACCACGACAGAATATGCACCACACATGCTTAATTCATCCACCACCTTTATTGAACCGGCGTGGAAATTACTATTAAGCAATAAAGTACTATTGGCAAAATTATGGCAAAAACATCCAAACCATCCTTTATTACTACCCGCTTACTTTAGTAAACATGATATTACTGATCGCCAATCAATATGGGTGAAAAAACCGACCTTAGGTCGTGAGGGCGCCAATGTTTCTTACTATGAAAAACGTAATGGTCTAGAATTTGCTGCCAAAGGCAGTGAACATTCAGCCTTTTATGATCAAGCAGGCTACATCTATCAACAAAAATTTGAACTGCCAAATTTTGATGGTATGTATCCAATGATTGGTTCTTGGGTTATTGGTGATGTGGCTTGTGGCATCGGATTGAGAGAAGATTTCACCCCAGTTACCGGCAATGATAGCCACTTCATTCCGCATTACTTTGTGGAATAAAAACAACGCAAAAACTGACCGCACTTAACTGATAATAAGGAGATAAATATGTATCCATTTAGTTTTCAAAACCCTACTCGCATTGAATTTGGTCTCGATAAAGAAAAAGAGATGGGTCAATATATGCACGAATACGGTGCAAAAAAAGCCTTGATTATCTATGGTAGTGAGCGTGTCAAACAATCCGGTTTATTTGAAGATGTGGCGAAAAGTTTGCGTGAGCATGGCATTGAATACATTGAATGTGGTGGCGTAAAAAGCAACCCAACAATCAGCAAAGTCCGTGAAGCCGTTGCAATGGCTAAAACCTTTGATGCAGATAGTGTGCTGAGTATCGGTGGAGGCTCTTGCCTTGATAGTGCGAAAGCAATCGCGGCAGGTGCGTGCTATGAGGGTGATACTTGGGACTTCTTTAAAGGTACACCTGTGCAAAAAGCGTTAATGATTTTCGATGTCATCACTCTTGCGGCAACAGGCAGCGAAATGAACTGGGGTTCAGTCATTACCAATGAAGAAACACAGCAAAAATATTCGATTCATAGCAATCATTTATTCCCAAAAGTATCAGTCATTAATCCGAAATTACAAGCGACTGTCAGCCGTGATTATTTAGTGTATTCTGCTGCAGATATTATTGCTCATTCGATTGAAGCCTATTTCACGGCGGAATATCGCCCTGAAATTATTGATTTCTTAGTAGAAAGCAATATTAAAACCGTTATTCGTACGACTGAAATCCTGCTCAATGATCCACAAGATCTCAATGCACGTGGTGAATTTGCCTGGGCAGCTACACTTGCGTTGAACGGTTTAACGCATTTAGGTATCTCACCTTACGGTTTCCCAAATCATATGATTGAGCATTCCATGAGTGCGATTTCAGATGTGCCACATGGCGCGGGCCTTTCCGTGATTATGCCTGCGTGGATGCAATGGTATCAATCTCAAAGACCTGCTCAATTCAAACGCTTTGCTAAAGAAATATTTGGTTTAGATAAGGCTGAAGACGGTATCTTCGCCTTAAAAGCCTGGTTTGATAAAATCGGCACACCAACTCGTCTTGAACAACTTGGTATTGATGATGAAACCTTAGCTGAAATTATTGAAAATGCGGCTCAAACTGCAATCAGAGCGAAAGTGGAAAAAACGTATACTAAAGAAGCTATTGAAGCCATTTTCGCTTTAGCGAAGTAATCTCTCATAAAAAAGAGCGGTCAAATTCATTATGCTTTGAATTTGACTGCTCTTTTTATATTCTCAATATTTCACTTTATTGAAAAGCATGTAAAAAATAACCGCACTTTAGTTACCCAAAGTGCGGTTATTTTGAATTAAGTTTTAACGCTTAATTATAGTGAAGCTTGATCAACAGCCACACCAGCACCCATAGTTGTAGAGATGCTTACTTTCTTGATAAAGATACCTTTTGCAGTAGTTGGTTTTGCTTTGTTTAAAGCAGCCAATAATGCTTGAAGGTTTTCTTTTAATTGAACTTCAGAGAAGTTTGCTTTACCAATTGTTGTGTGGATGATACCGTTTTTATCGTTACGATAACGGATCTGACCAGATTTAGCATTTTTAACTGCTTCAGCAACGTTTGGTGTTACGGTACCAACTTTAGGGTTTGGCATTAAACCACGTGGGCCTAATACTTGACCTAATTGACCAACAACACGCATTGCATCAGGAGAAGCGATAACAACGTCGAAGTTCATTTCGCCTTTTTTGATTTGCTCTGCTAAATCTTCCATACCGACTAAATCAGCACCAGCTTCTTTAGCTGCATCTGCGTTAGCACCTTGGGTGAACACAGCTACGCGTACTTCACGACCAGTACCGTGTGGTAATACAGTTGCACCACGAACGTTTTGGTCTGATTTACGAGGATCGATACCTAAGTTTACTGCAACGTCAACACTTTCAACGAATTTAGCCGTTGCGAATTGTTTTAATAACGCGATTGCTTCGTTGATTTCGTATGCTTTAGTAGAATCTACGCCAGCTTTGATTGCTTTCATTTTTTTAGTCAATTTAGCCATCGTATTATTCCTCCACCACTAAGCCCATTGAGCGAGCAGTACCAGCAATTGATTTCATTTTAGTTTCGATAGTCGCGCCAGTCATATCTGCTGCTTTAGTTTCAGCGATTTGACGAACTTGATCTAAAGTTACTTTACCCACTTTATCTTTGTTCGGTTTACCAGAACCAGATTTGATACCTGCAGCTTTTTTCAATAATACTGCTGCTGGTGGAGTTTTAGTAATGAAAGTGAATGAACGGTCTGCATATACAGTGATAACAACTGGAATTGGTAAACCTTTTTCAATGCTCTCAGTACGAGCGTTGAATGCTTTACAGAATTCCATGATGTTCACACCTTGTTGACCTAATGCTGGACCAACTGGTGGTGATGGGTTTGCCATACCAGCTGCAACTTGCAACTTAACGTATGCTTGGACTTTTTTTGCCATTTTTTAGTTTCCTCTAAATGGGTGATAACGCCGAAATCGGCTCCCCTGTTAATTAAAGGCTGTATTTTAATTAATCAGCCTCGAAATATCAAGTAGAAAAACTACTCGAAAAACAACCGCACTTTATTGCTTAAGTGCGGTCATTAAATCTCTTGTTTTGGAAAAGGGAAATTAACGTGTTTTTTCCACTTGACCAAATTCAAGCTCAACTGGTGTTGCACGACCGAAGATAGATACAGACACTTTTAAGCGACCTTTTTCGTAATCCACTTCTTCAACCGTACCATTAAAGTCTGCGAATGGACCTTCTGTTACACGTACTTCCTCACCAGGTTGATATTCTTTACGATGACGCGGTTTTTCAGCACTTTGCTCTAAACGATTTAAAATTAAATCTGCTTCACGTTTAGAAATTGGTGCTGGCTTATCTGGAGTACCACCGATAAAGCCCATTACACGTGGTACACTTTTCACTAAGTGCCATGTGTCATCGTTCATTGCCATTTCAACTAATACATAGCCAGGGAAGAATTTACGTTCACTTTTACGACGTTTACCTGCTACGTTTTCAACGACTTCTTCAGTCGGCACTAACACTTCGCCAAACTGATCTTCCATTTGTTGTTGTTTGATATATTCACGCAATGTGATTGCTACACGACTCTCAAAGCCTGAGAATGCTTGCAATACATACCAACGTTTTTTGGATACGTTTTCAGTTTCGCTCATTTTAGAATCTCAAATCAGTTAAGAAGTTAATCAATGCAATGATAATTGAATCAATTGCCCAGAAGAATAAAGAGGTAAGCACGGTTACCGCAATCACGATTAAAGTGGTTTGACGTGTTTCTGCACGAGTTGGCCATACCACTTTACGACCTTCAACTTTTGCTTCGCTAAAGAATGTACGTGCTTTTGTACCTTGGTTAGTAATTACAGCGAAACCAAAGGCAATTAATAAGGCGACAACTACGCCAACTACACGTACAGGTAAAGAGAAGGCGTCTTTAAAATAAACGTTACCAATTGCTGCAGCGGTAAAAAATGCCACAGAAAGAATCCAAAGAAGAGTGTTTAAGCCTTTTGATTTTCCTTCTACGACTTGTTCTTGGTCGTGTTTCTTTTTCTCAACAATTTCAGTTGCCATAAGTGAATCCGTATAAAATAAGGGATAAATAATTTTTAGATTAATTTTAGAACGTGCGATTGTAGCATTTTCTTTCGGGATTGCCTATGAAAAATATTAGAAAAAACAACCGCACTTTCTGTTAATTTTTATATTCGAGTTTTGGTGGTTTGTTATCAACGATGGTTTCTTCATCCACAATCACTTTTTGCAAGTTTTCGATTGAAGGTAAATCATACATCGTATCTAACAACACAGCCTCAACGATTGAGCGTAAACCACGCGCACCGGTTTTACGTTCAAGGGCTTTTTTCGCCATTGCTTTTAATGCTTCTGGGGTGAATTCAAGTTCCACATCTTCTAAGCCAAATAATGCTTGATATTGTTTGGTCAGTGCATTTTTCGGTTGAGTAAGGATCTGAATCAACGCCTCTTCATCCAATTCGCTTAATGGCGCAATCATTGGAAGACGACCAATAAATTCTGGAATCAAGCCAAATTTCATTAAATCATCCGGCTCAACTTGACGGAATAATTCAGAAAGATTTTCTTTGTCTTCTTCTTTCTCTACTTTCGCATCAAAACCAATTCCAGTATCAGTTTGTGTACGTTTACCGATGATTTTATCTAAGCCAGCAAATGCCCCACCACAAATAAAGAGAATTTTCGAAGTATCCACTTTCAACATTTCTTGTTGTGGGTGTTTACGTCCACCTTGTGGTGGTACAGATGCGATAGTGCCTTCAATTAATTTTAATAAGGCTTGTTGTACACCTTCACCAGACACATCGCGAGTAATAGACGCCCCTTCTGATTTACGGCTGATTTTATCAATTTCATCAATATAGATAATGCCCTGCTCTGCTTTTTCTGTATCATAATCGCAGTTTTGCAATAATTTTTGCAGAACATTTTCCACGTCTTCGCCCACATAACCAGCTTCAGTTAACGTCGTCGCATCAGCCATAGCAAAAGGTACATTTAAACGACGCGCTAAGGTTTGTGCTAATAAGGTTTTACCGCTACCTGTTGGACCGATTAACAAGATGTTACTTTTACCTAATTCCACATCATTGCTTTGGTGGTTCGTGCGTAAGCGTTTATAGTGATTGTAAACCGCCACTGACAAGACTTTTTTCGCATAATCTTGCCCAATTACATAATCATCTAAGTGAGCACGAATTTCGTGCGGTGTCGGTAATTTTTCTTCAACTGCCAGTTCGCTAGGTGTTTCGATTTCTCCACTGTCTTCTAACATACTGTGGCAAAGCTCGATACACTCGTTACAAATGTAACCATCTGTACCTGCAATTAATTTACCTACTTCACTTTTTTCTCTTCCGCAGAAAGAACAGTGAAGATCATTATCATTTGTTGTCATGTTAAATCCTTAACGTTTAATCAACACATCGTCCACTAAGCCGTAAGCTTTTGCTTCTTCTGCCGACATAAAGTTGTCACGATCGGTGTCTTTTTCGATACGCTCGATGCTTTGACCTGTATGGAAAGCAAGACGCTCGTTTAAGGTTTGTTTAATTTTTAAAATTTCTTGTGCGTGGATCTGAATATCTGATGCTTGTCCACGGAAACCACCTAACGGTTGGTGAATCATCACTCGTGCATTCGGTAATGCAGCTCGTTTTCCTGCTGCTCCCCCTGCAAGTAAAAATGCGCCCATTGAGCAAGCTTGACCAATGCAAAGAGTACGCACATCCGGTTTAATAAATTGCATGGTATCGTAAATTGCCATACCCGCAGTCACCGAACCGCCTGGTGAGTTAATATAAATATTGATATCTTTTTTCGGATCTTCTGATTCTAAGAAAAGTAGCTGTGCCACGATCAAATTTGCCATACGATCTTCTACCTCACCACTCAAGAAGATCACGCGCTCTTTTAATAGGCGGGAATAAATGTCGTACGAACGTTCACCACGAGAGGTTTGTTCGACAACCATAGGAATTACACTCATTTTTGCCCCTAAATATGTGCTAAAAAATCGGGCAATATTCTACCCGAAAATCAGTAAAAACAAAAATGCGGTCGCTTTTCATTGAAAAAACAACCGCACTTTTCGATGATATACCTGTGAATTTAATTCACATTCTATCAATTATTATGCTTGTGGATTCATGATCTCATCAAATGAAGACGCTTTTTCAGTCACTTGAGCTTTAGCAAGAACGGCATCAACTGCTTGTTCTTCTAATACTACGTTGCGAATGTTGTTCATTAACTCTTCATTTTTGCTGTAATATTCAACTACTTCAGCTGGTTGTTCGTAAGCAGAAGCGATATCCGCGATCATTGCTTTCGCACGTTCTTCATCCGCTTTCAATTCGTTTGATTTGATTACTTCAGAGAATAATAAACCTACTTGAACACGACGTTTTGCATCAGCTTCAAATAATTCACGTGGTAATTGTGCCGCTTGTTGCGCATTGCCACCGAAACGTTGTGCAGCTTGGTTACGTAATACATTGATTTCTTCTTCTACTGCAGAAGCTGGAACATCAATTGGGTTTTGTTCGATTAAACCGTTGATTACTTGTTGTTTAACACGAGAAACTAATGCATTTTTCAATTCACGTTCCATGTTTTTACGGATTTCTGCACGTAAATCTGCCACAGTTTTGGTGTTTGGACCAAATTTAGCAACGAATTCATCTGTTAATTCTGGTAATTCCATTTCTTCTACTTTTTTCAAGGTAATCACAAATTTTGCATCTTTACCTTTTAAGTTTTCAGAATGGTATTCCGCTGGGAAAGTCACATTGATATCGAATTGTTCGCCTGCTTTGTGACCTACGATACCCTCTTCAAAACCTGGGATCATACGACCTTGGCCCATGAATAGAACGAAATCAGTTGCTTTACCGCCTTCGAATTCTTCGCCATCTACTGAACCAACGAAGTCGATTGTTACGCGAGAATCTGCTTTCGCTGCGGCTTTGCTTTCAACCCAAGTGGCTTGTTGTTTACGTAATACCTCAATCATTTTATCGATATCAGCTTCAGTGATTTCAACAGTTGGTTTCTCAACTTTGATATTTTCTAAGCCTTTTAATTCAACTTCTGGGTACACTTCGAAAGTTGCAGTGAATGATAAATCTTTACCTGGTTCGAACGTTTCGATAGCGAAAGTTGGACGACCTGCGATGTTGATTTTCTCAGCGATTACTGCGTCAAAGAAATGACGTGGTAATAAATCGTTTAATACATCTTGACGGATTGATGCGCCAAAACGTTGTTCAATGATGTGAGCTGGCACGTGACCTTTACGGAAACCATCAACACGTACATTTTTTGCTGCACGTTTGAATTCTTCACGAGTTGCTTTTTCTACAGCTTCAGCTGGAACGGTGATCGTCACACGACGCTCTAAACCTTGAGTTGTTTCAATATTTAATGACATTTGTAACCTCAATTAATGTTGCACTCGGTAAAAACCACACCGAACACGTTATTGTTTGTAAAAGTAAAAAACCGCCAAATTATAGCGAAAGAAAATCAAACAGTCGATAGAAACCGGAAAATTCACTGGAAAACCGGCTAAAATTGCACAATTTATCAACAATTTTAGATAAAGAAAAAAGTGCGGTCAAAAATAACCGCACTTTTTATCGAATTATAAACCTTTCGGTAAACGAATTTTTTGACCTGGGAAAATCTTATCCGCGTCTTTAATCACTTCTTTATTTGCTTCAACGATCGCGGTGTATTTTGCGCCATTTCCGTAAGCTTTCTCAGCGATTTTCCACAAGGTGTCACCTTTTTGGATTACATAGAATGTATCATCACTGCTTAAGGTTTCACCGTTATTGATGCTTGCATCACTTGTTACTGAGTGGATACCTTGAATGTTACCTGCCATTAATACTGCTTTTTCTAATGCTGCTGCAGTTGATGCCACACCTTGGATATTTGCTACACCATTTTCAACGGTAACAGATAAGTTTTCTACACCTGGATTGTCTTCCGCGATGTGTTGAGTCACTGCTTTAGACGCCTCTTCTTCTTTAGAGAAAACTTTCTTACCAATGTCACTGACAAAATCAAATAAACCCATTTTAAAGTTCCTTTTGTATGTTTGTTTAAGGGATTGTTACGATACTGAAATTCCCTTAAGAAGTCTATAAATCAGAGTGTAAAGCTATGTAAATATTTCAAGAAAACGGATCTAAAATTAACCGCACTTTGATAGAATACGCCGATTTTTAATTTACTCACTCAAAAAGGACAATTTATGCGTTGGGAAGGTCGTAGAGAAAGCTCAAATATTGAAGATAGACGTGGCTCTGGCGGCGGTAACTTTGGTGGCGGAAAAGGCACCGGTGTGCTCGGTATTATCATTCTTTTAGTCGGCGCTTATTATGGCGTGGATCTTTCAAGCTTAGTGGGTACACCTGATTTTTCAGGACAAAGCTCTCAACAATTAGAAACCCAAGAAGAACAGCAGCTTGCGAGTCTTTCTAAAGTTGTATTAGCTGATACTGAAACCGTTTGGGGACAATATTTCAGACAAATGGGGAAAACCTATAGCGAGCCAACCATGGTACTTTACAATGGTGTAACGCCAACCGCTTGTGGTACGGGTCAATCTGCAATGGGCCCATTCTACTGCCCGAGCGATCGCAAAGTTTACCTTGATTTATCATTCTATAATGAAATGAAAAATAAACTGGGTGCCGCAGGTGATTCAGCCTTTGCTTATGTGATTGCACACGAAGTTGGTCACCACGTACAAAATATGCTTGGAATTCTGCCGCAAGTGAATCGCGCACAACAAAGCAGCGATCGTAAAACAGCAAATCAACTTTCTGTTCAATTAGAACTTCAAGCTGACTGTTTTGCCGGTGTTTGGGCTAGCCAAGCGGTGAAAAGTGGTTTATTTGAACGCGGCGATGAAGAAAAAGCGTTTAATGCAGCAGAAGCTGTGGGCGATGACCGTTTACAAAAACGCAGCCAAGGTTATGTGGTACCTGATAGCTTCACTCACGGCACATCGGCACAGCGTCTAGAATGGTTCAGAAAAGGCTTACAAAGTGCCAACCCTTCTGTATGTAATACCTTTAACCAATAAGATCTTTAAGGCTGGTTAATATCAGCCTTTTTTATTTCTGTTCATTTAAACATAAAAAAGTGCAGTCAATTTCGACCGCACTTTTTCTTTATGATATTAAGATTACGCAAACTGACGTACTTCGCCGTTACCCGCTACGTTTTCCACACAACGTGGACAAAGTGTCGGATGTTCAGGGTTCACGCCGATTTTGTTAGAATAATGCCAACAACGTGGACATTTTTCACCGTTAGAACGTGCAACGCTTACCGCAATTCCCTCTAACTCGCCCGTAGCTACATCTGCAGGTTTGTCAGCTAATGGTTTCACTTCCGCTTTTGAGGTAATTAACACGAAACGTAATTCATTGCCTAATTGCTCTAACAATGCACGATATTCATCGTTAGCATAAACCGTTACTTCTGCTTCTAAACCACCACCGATCACTTTGTCGTTACGGGCGATTTCTAATACACGGTTCACTTCAGAACGAACTTTAATCAGTTGTTGCCAGTAAGCATCATCTAATTTTTCATTCTCGCCTAAACCAAATAAGCCTTCGTAGAATTCTTCAGTAAAGACAAATTCAGCACGTGGCGTCGCCGTTTGTGGCAAGTAGCCCCAAATTTCATCTGCAGTGAATGACAAGATTGGTGCCATCCAACGAACCAATGCTTCTGCAATGTGCCATAACGCTGTTTGGCAGCTACGACGCGCAAGGCTGTCTGCTTTGGTGGTGTATTGACGGTCTTTGATAATATCAAGGTAGAACGAGCCCATTTCCACAGAACAGAAACGCATTAAACGTTGTACCACAGTGTGGAATTGATAGTTATCGTACGCGTCTTTAATTTCTTTTTGTGCATCTAATGCACAAGCTACCGCCCAACGATCCAAGCTAATCATGTCTTCCGGTTTAACGGCATCACGTTGTGGATCGAAACCATTCAAGTTAGCTAGTAAGAAACGTGCGGTGTTACGAATACGACGATAGCTATCCGCGGCACGTTTTAAGATCTCATCAGAAACGGTCATTTCACCGGTATAGTCGGTAGAAGCGACCCATAAACGTAAAATATCACCACCGAATTTATCCATGACTTCTTGTGGGGTTACGATGTTACCGATAGATTTTGACATCTTACGGCCTTGACCATCCACCGTGAAACCATGGGTTAATACTTGTTTGTATGGTGCTTTACTGTCTGTTGCGGTAGAAAGCATTAAAGAAGACATAAACCAACCACGGTGTTGGTCAGAACCTTCTAAATACATATCGATATCTTGACCGTTAAATTCTGGGCGATTCGCCACAACAGAAGAATAGGTTGATCCTGAGTCAAACCATACGTCAAGGGTATCAGGCACTTTGCGATAAGTTTCTGCATCAGCCCCTAATAATTCTTTTTCGTCTAAATCCCACCATGCTTGAATACCCGCTTTCTCTACACGTTTCGCTACTTCTTCAAGCAACTCTAAGGTACGCGGATGAAGCTCTTCGGTTTCTTTGTGCACGAATAAGGTCATCGGCACGCCCCAAGTACGTTGACGGGAAATACACCAGTCTGGGCGGTTTTCAACCATTTTCTCGATACGTGCTTGACCCCAATCTGGAATCCAACGTACACCTTTGATTTCGCCTAATGCTTGTTGACGTAAACCCTGTGTTTCCATACCGATAAACCATTGCGGTGTCGCACGGAAAATAATCGGAGTTTTGTGGCGCCAGCAGTGTGGGTAGCTGTGTTTGATTTTCTCAACTTTTAATAAGTTGCCCACTTCTTGTAATTTTTCAACAACCAATGGATTCGCTTCAAATACGCCTTTGCCTGCAAAGAATTCAGTCGTTGAAATAAATTTACCGTCATTAGATACAAGACCCGCCATCGGTAAATTATATTTTTGTCCTACAATAAAGTCGTCCAAACCGTGGTCTGGTGCGGTGTGAACTAAACCCGTACCACCATCAGTAGTCACGTGATCACCTAAAATCACTGGTACAGTGAAATCATAGAACGGATGATTAAAGCGTACTAACTCAAGCGCTTGACCTTTTACTGAACCTAACACTTCAACGTGTTCTACACCCACCGCTTTCGCCACAGACTCAACTAATTCAGCAGCTAAAATCACACGCTCATCGCCAAGTTGTACTAAGTTGTATTCTAAGTCTGCATTTACCGCAATCGCACGGTTAGATGGCATTGTCCAAGGTGTGGTTGTCCAAATCACCGCAGATAATTTGCCATGGCCTTTGCCTACTGCGTTAAATTTCTCTTCAATTTCAACCGCACTTACTGCTGGGAAACGAACATAGATAGATGGAGAAACTTTGTCTTCATATTCCACTTCTGCTTCTGCTAAAGAAGAGCCACAATCCAAACACCAATGCACTGGTTTTGAACCTTTGTATAAATGGCCATTCGCAATCACTTTACCGAGTGTACGGATGATGTTTGCTTCTGTGTTGAAGTTCATTGTTAAATAAGGATTATCCCAATCGCCTAACACACCTAAACGGATAAAATCTTTTTTCTGACCTTCTACTTGCTCTGCGGCGTATTCACGGCATTTTTGGCGGAATTCAGCTGCAGTCACTTTCTCGTTTGGTTTGCCCACTAAACCTTCTACTTTTAATTCAATTGGCAAGCCATGACAGTCCCAACCTGGGATATAAGGCGAGTCAAAACCTAATGCAGTTTTAGATTTAACAATAATATCTTTCAGAATTTTATTAACGGCGTGACCGATATGAATATTGCCGTTCGCATATGGAGGGCCATCATGCAAAATAAAGGATTTTTTGCCTTTAGTCGCTTGGCGGATTTTTTGATACAACTGTTTGTCATACCAATTTTTTAACATTACAGGTTCGCGTTTGGCTAGATCGCCACGCATTGGGAAACCTGTTTCAGGTAAATTTAACGTGTTTTTGTAATCAACTGTCATGTTATTTTCCAATTTTATATTTCAATATAATTCTATTTTGCAAAAAAGGCTTTCGCTGTTTTTACGTCTTGTTCAATTTGAGCTTTCAACGCTTCAAAAGAAGGAAACTTTATCTCATTGCGAATCTTATGGCAGAATTCCACTTCAACCATTTGCCCATAAATATTCTGAGAAAAATCAAATAAATGGACTTCTAATAATTGTATCGTACCGTTAATAGTTGGGCGTTTTCCCATGTTTGCAACGCCGTTAAAAATCTCGCCCGATTTTAACCGCACTTTCACCGCATAAACCCCTTTTACTGGGTTCACTTGGCGATGTAAGCGAACATTCGCGGTAGGAAAACCAATGGTTCGCCCTAATTTATTACCGTGTATCACACGACCAAAAATACGATAAGGCTTACCGAGTAAATTTTCCGCATGCTGTAAATCATCTTTAGCCAACGCTTCTCGAATAGCGGTGCTACTGATACGTAACTCATCTAAACAGAAGGTGCGACTGTCTTCGACTTCAAAACCAAACTGCTTTCCTGCTTGTTGCAACATCGCAAAATTGCCTAAACGTTTCGCACCAAATTTGAAATCATCGCCAATGCTGAGAAACTTCACATTTAATTTGCGTACAAGCCAATCTTCAATAAATTGTTCTGCTGGAAGATCAGCAAAAGTGCGGTCAAATTTCGCGACGATCACCACATCCACACCCGCCTGAGCCAAATAATGCAATTTATCTCTTAATCGCATTAAGCGCGCAGGGGCTTTGTCGCCCATAAAATATTCACGCGGTTGTGGTTCGAAAAGCATCACCGCCATAGGTAAATTCAGCGCATTCGCTTTCTGACGAAGATGACGCAAAATCGCCTGATGCCCCAAATGCACCCCATCAAAATTGCCAATGGTTAATGCGCACCCTGACAAATATGGCTGTGAATTATGAAGCCCACGAATTAATTGCATTACATCTTATCCAAAAAACAAAAAATAATCGGTGCATTATAGCGGTAACTTAATGTTTTGTCAGTAAATGGTGTTTACGAACACCCAAGAGCACCAATACGCCTAAATAAACGACCGCAGCCAGCCCAATTAACCAAACCAACCAATAGATACGTATTAAAAATGTCATGGCAGCCCATTCTTGAATCAACGGGCAGTTATACCAAACCACACCGCCCATGGCTAAGGCTGCGCCTAAAACTTTCAGAAAAAAGACCGCACTTTTACGTGAAAAATGGTATACATCTTCTTTCGCTAAACCACGATAAAGCAAATAAGCATTTAAGGTTGCTGACATGGCAGAAGCAATCGCTAAACCCACATAACTAAATGGAATCGCCAAGACATTAAAGCCCATATTGCTCACCATGGCGATGATCCCGATTTTTACAGGCGTTTTAGTGTCTTGGCGTGCATAATAGCCATTAGCTAGGATCTTAATCAGCATAAAACTAAGCAAACCAGCATTGAATGCCCATAAAGAATAAGAGGCTGCGTGCACATCTGTTAAGGTAAAACTGCCACGCATAAACAATACCAGTAACATCGGCTGGGCTAACACGGCAATCCCAATAGCGGCAGGCACGCCGAGTAATAAAATCATTCTTACACCCCAGTCCATGGTGTTGCGAAAATCAACCGCACTTTGGGAAGAATTATCTTCTCGATTTACATGATGGCGAGCAAGCGTCGGTAAAATCACGGTGGAAATGGCGATACCAAATAGACCAAGTGGAAACTCTAATAGACGATCAGAATAATAAAGCCAACTAATAGAG
The DNA here is from genome assembly GCF_001810345.1 of Haemophilus sp. HMSC061E01. Taxonomy (NCBI): domain Bacteria; kingdom Pseudomonadati; phylum Pseudomonadota; class Gammaproteobacteria; order Pasteurellales; family Pasteurellaceae; genus Haemophilus; species Haemophilus sp. HMSC061E01. The sequence continues at coordinate 10,971 of NZ_KV800998.1, read as the reverse complement.
CCCGTCATTAAGAAACTAGCAATGACCGTATCAAGCAGCAAGTTAATTTGACTTACGGAAACCCCGAACAAGGCAGGAATCATCAATCGACGGATTTTGGCTACTCCTTCATCATGCCATGCCCACTTAGGTTTTACGAGCAAGCCCGCTTTCTTCAAGAAAGGGATTTGGAATAAAAATTGTAATAAACCGCCTAAGAAGATCCCGATAGCAAGGGCAAGATCGGGATTGTCCAATCTTGGCGCGAGGAAAAGTGCGGTTGCAATCATGGCGATATTGAGTAAAACAGGCGAAAACGACATCACGCCAAATTTACCTATCGTATTTAAAATTGCGCCAGAAAGTGCCACAAAGGTGACAAACCATAAATAAGGAAACGTAATTTTTAAGAGTAACGACGCTTGTTCAAATTTGTGTGCATCAGGTCCGTCATTTAGCCAATCGGTAAACCAGCCCACCCCGAAGATCGCCGCCACAACAGGCGATCCCACCATAGCAAGCAAGGTGACAATACTGACTAATCCGCCAAGTGTACCCGACACTTTCCCGATAAATTCTCTCGTTTTAGAAAGATCGCCCGATTTTTGATATTCGGCTAACACAGGGACAAAAGCCTGAGAAAATGCCCCTTCCGCAAATAAACGACGTAAAAAGTTTGGGATACGGTTAGCGAATAGAAACACGTCCGCCGCTGCACCAGCACCGATTAAATGGGCAATCACCACATCGCGGACTAAACCTAACACACGGGACACTAATGTCATCCCACTCACGATAATGCCGGATTTTAAAAGTCGTTTACTCAAAATAGGGGTCTCTTCAAAAAAATTTGCCTTAATTGTATAGAATTTTTGTTTTTACGCTATATTCCAACGAAAAAAACTGATAAAATCCTGCCCACATCGTTTGTGTGAGCCAATAGAAAGCGCTTTTTTTAAATAACGATGCTTACTTTCGGTTGTGTCTCACCGAAATCAACACAAATTATTCATTGACAAAAGTATAAAAAATCGGCATATTCTACGCCCTTATTTTGTCATAATCATCTAACAGAAATTTTAGGAGTTTGACCTTGGCTAATATCAAGTCAGCAAAAAAACGCGCGGTTCAATCTGAAAAACGCCGCCAACACAACGCAAGCCAACGCTCTATGATGCGTACTTACATCAAAAAAGTATATGCTCAAGTAGCAGCAGGTGAAAAAGCAGCAGCTGAAGCAGCATTCGTTGAAATGCAAAAAGTTGTTGACCGTATGGCTTCTAAAGACTTAATCCACGCTAACAAAGCAGCAAACCACAAAGCTAAATTAGCTGCTCAAATCAAAAAATTAGCGTAATTAAAGCATTAAAACAGCTTAAAAATAAAACCGCACTTTGGTGCGGTTTTTGTTTGCCGTAAACCTCCTGCCACAAACACCTCATAACGAGCTTGCATTCCCTCCTTTAACCTGTAAACTACCCCACAACTTAAAAATTAATCATAAAATAAACAATAAATGACCAAAAAATCTTTTAAAAAAGCGGATCCAAATTATCAAAAAGAATTAGCCAAATATGGTAATCCGATCCCAAGCAGAGACTACATTCTGCAAATCATCCGTGAAAATAATGCCCCGATGAGTCGGGAAGAAATTCTGACCGCACTTTCAATTAAAAGTGATGAACAACAAGAAGCCATGCGCCGCCGCTTGCGCGCCATGGAGAATGATGGACAATTAGTTTTCACTAAACGTAAATGCTATGCCTTGCCTGAAAAATTAGATTTATTCAAAGGCATGGTCATTGGCCATCGCGAAGGCTATGGCTTTTTACAAGTCGAAGGTAAAAAAGAGGATCTCTTTATTCCTAATCACCAAATGCAACGTGTAATGCACGGTGATTTTGTATTAGCCCAACCTGCAGGCTTAGATCGCCGTGGTCGTCGCGAAGTCCGCATTGTTCGCGTACTTGAAAGTCGCAAAAAACAAATTGTCGGCCGTTTCTTCTTAGAAAATGGTTTTAGCTATGTGGTGCCTGATGACAGTCGTATCGGACGAGATATTTTAGTCCCTAATGAACACCGCAATGGAGCACGAATGGGGCAAGTTGTCGTGGTTGAATTGCAGGAACGCTCTGCCTCCTTTACTCAACCAGTTGGCATCATCACCGAAATTCTGGGTGACAATATGGCAAAAGGGATGGAAGTGGAGATTGCTCTTCGTAATCATGACATTCCTCACCAATTCCCAAGTGCGGTCGAAAAATACGTTAAAAAATTCACGGAAGAAGTGCCTGAAGAAGCAAAAAAAGGCCGTGTAGATTTACGCAATCTGCCACTGGTTACCATTGATGGCGAAGACGCACGCGATTTTGATGATGCCGTATATTGCGAAAAAAGCGGTAAAGGCTGGAAACTTTGGGTGGCAATTGCCGATGTCAGCTATTATGTGCGTTTACGTTCTGCACTAGACACTGAAGCCTATAACCGAGGTAACTCCGTTTACTTCCCAAATCGTGTCGTGCCAATGCTGCCAGAGATTTTATCAAACGGATTATGTTCACTGAATCCACAAGTTGATCGCTTGTGTATGGTGTGTGAAATGCACATCTCCGCAAAAGGTAAACTCACCGATTATCGTTTTTATGAAGCAGTAATGAACTCCCATGCACGTTTAACCTACACGAAAGTCGCGGCAATTTTAGATGGTGATGATGAGCTCCGCACGCGTTATCAAGGGCTTGTGCCACATTTAGAAGAATTGCATCACCTCTATCAAGCGTTACTCAATGCACGCAAACAACGTGGTGCCATCGATTTTGAAACCATCGAAACCAAATTTATTTTCAATGCCATGGGACGAATTGATCGCATTGAACCAGTTGTGCGAAATGATGCTCACAAAATCATTGAAGAATGCATGATTCTTGCGAATATTGCAGCGGCAAACTTTATGGAAAAACATAAAGAGCCAGCACTCTATCGTATTCATGCCACACCGAGCGAAGAAAAACTGACGTCTTTCCGTGCATTTTTAGGTGAATGTGGCTTAAGCCTTGAAGGCGGCATGAAACCGACCACAAAAGATTATGCGAAATTATTAGAGCAAGTGAAAGATCGTCCGGATCACGAACTCATTCAAACCATGTTACTTCGCTCATTAAGCCAAGCAGTTTATCATGCGGATAATATCGGCCACTTTGGTTTGGCGTTAGAAGAATATGCACACTTCACTTCCCCGATTCGTCGTTATCCAGATTTAACCCTACATCGTGGAATTAAATATTTATTAGCAAAAGAAAAAGGTGCTAAACGTAAAACCACAGATACTGGCGGCTATCATTATTCTTTTGATGAAATGGATTTATTAGGCGATCACTGCTCTATGACAGAACGCCGTGCCGATGATGCCACTCGTGAAGTAGCAGATTGGCTGAAATGTGAATATATGCAAGATCACGTAGGTGCTGAATTTAGCGGAGTGATCTCATCTGTAACGGGCTTTGGCTTATTCGTACGTTTAGATGATTTATTCATTGACGGCTTAGTCCATATTTCCACTTTAGATAACGACTACTATCAATTTGATGCGGCAAAACAACGTTTAATCGGTGAAAATAGTGGTATGATCTACCGTCTTGGCGATAAAGTAAAAATTCGTGTAGTTGCCGTTCATTTAGAACAAAAAATGGTAGATTTCAGTTTAGTCGAAAGTGCCAGAAAACCACGTAGTGTGGGCAAAACAGCGAAACAAAAAGCGAAAAAAGTCTTTAAGGAACTGCCACCTAACGCGTCAAAAAAACGTAAAAGTGCGGTCAAAAATAAAGACGTTTCTAAGAAACCGACGAGAAAACGGAAGAAATAATAAATAAGAGAACCCTATGTCAGAAAATATCTATGGTATCCATGCTGTAAACAGCATTTTAGCAAATAGCCCTGAACGTTTAATTGAAGTATTTGTGCTGAAAGGCCGTGAAGATAAACGCCTACAACCCTTACTCAATGAGCTCTATGCTTTAGGCATTGCGGTGCAATTTGTAAACCGTCAAACATTAGATAAAAAATCCAATGGAGAGGTGCATCAAGGTGTGATTGCGCGTGTGCAAGAAGCGAAAGAGCTGAATGAACATGATCTGGATGAACTTCTTACTCGTAAACAAAATCCACTTTTATTGGTGCTTGATGGCGTGACAGATCCCCATAACCTGGGTGCCTGTTTACGTACTGCAGATGCTGCTGGTGTGAGTGCTGTTATCGTACCAAAAGATAAATCCGCTCAACTCACTTCTATCGCACGTAAAGTGGCTTGCGGTGCTGCAGAGACTGTGCCATTAATTCGTGTAACTAACTTAGCGCGTACTTTACGAGATCTACAACAAAATCATAATATTTGGGTGGTAGGTACAGCTGGCGAAGCAACAGAAACCATTTATCAAAGTAAACTGACTGGTTCTCTTGCTTTAGTGATGGGAGCCGAAGGTGAAGGCATGCGTCGCCTTACCCGTGAGCACTGCGATCAACTCATTAGTATTCCAATGGCAGGCTCTGTTTCATCTCTGAATGTTTCCGTTGCGACAGGCGTATGTTTATTTGAAATTGTGAGACAACGTCTTGCCGCCTAAAAACGCGTGAAAAAACGACCGCACTTGATATAAAAAATGCCGATAAATCATTATCGGCATTTTTATTATTTTGAAATCGTTTTCCCGAATATCATGGAAAGCACTAAAGTACATAATGCGGGCACAAGCCACGCAAGCCCTTGTGAATAGAGCGGGAAATGAGTCATGATCTGATGTAACCCTTCTGGCAACATATCCAAGTTTTTCAGGCTATCAATCAAACTAAAACAAACTGTCACAAAAATAGTGGTGTAATAGCTCAATCGAATAGAAGGCAATTTATTACGCACTAGCTGTAAAACCACTAACATGATCGCCATTGGGTAAATCAACAACAAGGCAGGAATCGTCACTCGGAGTAATTTTGTTAAGCCATATTGTGAAATAATTGTCGTCATGGCAGTGAAGAAGACAATCCAAAATGGATAAGAAAAACGTGTCGAAAACTTAGAGAAATAATCACCACAAGCACTGGTTACACCCACTAATGTGGTTAAGCTTGCTAAAGTAATAATCCCTGCCATAATCCACGTTCCCGCAGAACCAAATAAACTATTCACATAACGAGAGAAGATTTGGCCACCATTTGTTGCATCTTGCGCCACCGCATCAGAAGTCGCGCCTAAGTAGAATAAAGAAAAATATAAGCAACCTAATAAAATAACTGATACCAAACCAGCTGAAATCGTATATTTAACAATCTTTTGCAGATTCGTTACATTTTTTGCAGCCAATGCACGTGCAACAATGCCACCAAATGCAATCGCAGCCAGTAAATCCATGGTTTGATAACCACTAATTAAGCCTGTGGTTAATGCTGAATTCTCGGCATAAGCCTGTGAAGGCGCAACAATATCAGAAAGTGGTGAAACAAAAACGGTAATACCGACAACCACCAATAACACCAACAATGCTGGGGTCATTACTTCACCCACCGTTGAAATAATTGTGCTTGGACGAATCATGAATCCCATCGCGATAATATTAAAAAGCACAGAAAAAATAAGACGTGCCGTCTCGCTATCTTCAAAAAGCCCCAATGGTAACCATGCCATTTCATAAGCGACATTGGTAATTCGAGGCATGGCAAAGGTTGAACCGATGACTAAATAAAGAATGGTTAAAAAGGATACGCCTGCCCACTTGGGTAAGTCCTTAGTCAGTTCTTCACCACGTCCTAATACTGACACCACAACCAATGTAATAAATGGCATGAGTACGCCTGTTATCACAAACCCTAGCGAAGCCGTTGCCCAATGGTTGCCTGCGGAGTACCCCTCCATCGGTGGGAAAATAATATTTCCCGCGCCTAAAAATAAAGCAAAAATCATCATACCTAATACGATGATATCTTTTTTTGAAAACATAAGTATTCTCGAATAAATAAATTTTAAGAATTTTACTATTAAATTATTTTTTATTCCAAAAATGAAAATAAATTCTGTGAAACAGATCACGAAATCTATCACATTCCGATTAAATCACACATTATCCAATGCCTAGTTTCCCCAAATCAGTAAATTTGTGATAGTATCTAGCCTTTATTATTACTTTTTTAGGAGAGAATGAATGAATAAACTAAGTTTGATTCAACAAATTCAGCGTTTTTTCAAATTGGAATCAGCTGGCGGAATTTTATTACTTTTTTCAGCGGTAGTCGCAATGCTATTAGCCAATTCACCGCTCAATCAAAACTATAACGACTTTTTAAACTTACCAGTCAGCATTCAAGTAGGGACTTTTTCTATCGATAAAACCTTAATTCACTGGATCAACGATGGTTTTATGGCGGTATTCTTTGTTTTAGTGGGAATGGAAGTCAAAAGAGAATTATTTGAGGGTTCCCTTTCAAGCTATCAACAAGCGGTTTTCCCTGCTATTGCTGGCGTTGGCGGAATGGTTATTCCTGCCTTGGTTTATATTTTTATTGCCCAACAAGATCCTACTTTAGCCGATGGCTGGGCAATCCCAATGGCGACAGACATTGCCTTTGCACTGGGCATCATGGCGTTATTAAGTAAACAAGTGCCCCTCCAACTAAAAATCTTTTTACTTGCTTTAGCCATCATTGATGACTTAGGCGCCATTGTCGTTATTGCACTGTTTTTCTCACACGGATTAAGTGTACAAGCACTCATTTTTGCTGCAGTTGCTATTGTTGTACTTATCGCATTAAATCGCTTTAAAGTGACCGCACTTTGTGCCTATATAGTGGTGGGAACAATCTTATGGGCTTCGGTATTAAAATCAGGCGTGCATGCTACCCTTGCAGGGGTTATCATCGGATTTTGTATTCCATTGAAAGGCAAAAATGGCGAAACTCCATTACATGACTTTGAGCACATTCTTGCTCCTTGGTCATCCTTTGTTATCTTGCCATTATTTGCATTTGCCAATGCAGGGGTAAGCTTTGATGGCATTGATCTCAGCATGCTGGCATCACCATTATTGCTTGCGATTTCTCTTGGCTTAATTATCGGAAAACCACTTGGTGTATTTGGTTTCAGCTACCTTTCCGTTAAACTGGGCATTGCAAAACTTCCGCAAGGCATTAACTTCAAACAAATTTTTGCCGTAGCGATTTTATGTGGTATCGGTTTCACCATGTCAATGTTCTTAGCCAGCCTTGCCTTCAATGCTGATGCCGGTGAAAGCATTAACGCCCTTTCTCGATTAGGGATCTTATTAGGCTCCACTGTTTCTGCGATTTTGGGGTATATGGCGTTAAAAGCGACTACCGCGAAAAATAAAGGGTAATCAAAACGATGGAAAAACTAACCTGTTATGTGATTTATGCTTCTGAAAAAATAGAGAGGCTGAGTCATTTTTTACAATGTGCCTCTGACTCTCATGTTGTTCCTATTTCTGCAGTAACTAAAGAACAGGTTAGCTTACTCGGTAATTCTTCAGCCTTATTTAATTTAAAGAAAGCAGAAGAACTACTTGATCGGACTCCCAATAACAAAGAAATTGCCCACACGCTATCTCATATTCAGTGCTGGAAGACAATTGCTGAAAATAAACAGCTACAAGATAATGATTTTGCTTTAATTGCTGAAAGTGAAATACAACCTGTTGAAAACTTCATTCAGCATACTATCCATTATGCCAATAAATATTCCTCTTACGGAATTATCAAATTACAGCGCGATGGTGAAACTCCTGCTTGTGAACGCCTATACCAAGCTAGTGATGAGCCGAATGCATTAATCTATGGTGATACAAATCAGTACAACTATGGTTGTTCGCTTTATCTCATCCGCAAAGATGTCGCAAAAAAATTAACCGTACTTTTAAGTGAAACAAAACCCTACTGGCTTGCAGATCAATTTACTGCATTCCATGAACCTCAAAATATTGCTCAAGCACGTTATCTATTGGGGAAAAATCCAAGACAAAAACAACAAGATAAAGTTGAAAATCCACTATTTAGTATCATTGTACCAATCTATAATGTTGAACGTTACCTCGAGCAATGTATTGAATCTGTCTTAGCGCAAGATTATCAAAATTATGAACTTATTTTAGTTGATGATGGTTCACCAGATAATTCTATCGACATTTGCGCCAAATATGCTAAACAATATTCTAATATTGTTTTTATCCATAAAATTAACGGTGGAGTATCCGACGCAAGAAATGCAGGCATTCAAATTGCTCGAGGAGAGTATTTAATGTTTTTAGATAGTGATGATTATTGGGAAGGAACAACTGTTCTCTCTGATTTACAAAAGATAATTACTGAAAATAATCCCGATATTATCTTCAATTATATGAGCAGTATCTATCCTGACAAAATTGTAAACCATTACATCAACCGAGATAAGCTAATAGGTTCTTTTAGGGAAGACTTTCAAGGTCTTTATCAAGATGGAATTTATCTTGGGTTCCCCTTTACAAAAACAATAAAAAGAGAATTAATTTTAAAAAACCACCTCTTTTTTATAAAAGGACGATCTTTTGAAGATGTGGCATGGAGTTTTTTTCTTACTAAATATATTAGTAGTTATGCGATTTATAAAAACTGCTTTTATATGTATAGAAGAGAAAGAAAAGGTTCAATTAGTTCTGTTGCGACCTCTAAAAATCAAGTAAGTCTATTTCAAAATCTATCTAATGTAATAACTGAAATAGAAAATATGAAACTCAACAATGAGTTATTGCCTGGATTTAAAAAATATGTAGATGATATTTATGGGTATGTAATGACATGCTATGAACTGCTGCCAGAGAATGAAAAAGTAGATTTTCTTAATTTGAAAGAAAAATACGAAAAAGAATTTAATGCGTTGTGGTAAATATTATAGATATACTAATCAAGATTTATAAGTTGAATAAAAAATCCCTTAGCGCTCACTAAAGGATTTTCACAAGTCTTATTCAGAAAACAACCGCTTGATCTCTTTCTCATACAAATAAATATTCACAGGATTAGTTGGTAATTGCGAATCTAGATATTCATTTGCTCTTTTCACATATTCTTCATGATGCTTATCATGGTTATCAATCACATCAAGTAATACTTTTGCACCTTCAAATGCATCGAACTGATCGTAATAATACCCTACACCTTTCGGAATTAGTTTTGAATTATGAATAAATGGATAACCACCATACAAAGCATCATTGTAAGCATAATTCAAACCATTTTCCCACTGATGACTTAGCACAATATCTACATAGCGAGTAAGAAAATCAGGCATTTGATAACGCCCTTCTACCGTCATCACCCCATTTTTAACAAGATTAGTTCGACCTATGAAATTGAAAAAGGTTGGATTATCTTTTTTATCGTAGGTATTGCACATATAGACGTTTTTAATTTTCTCAGGCGCTTCACGATAGGCTTGTTCAGCAATTAACACTGGCGTAAAACACGTTTTTACAATGTTAATATTGGCTTCAAAAGAAGCTATACGCTTAGCTTTTTTCTCAGTATCTGGTTTATACCCAAAAGTAAGATTATGCTTCTCTTTGATTCGCTTAATTACTTGATCACAGAATACTGGCGACCAAATTGCTGGTACAACATAAGCAGGGCATCGATACATAATAGAAAAATAAGATTTGCAGGTGTTCTCATGCTGTGGAATCATCCATACAGAATCAAATAACGTACCATTAAACACTCTTCCTGCTTTCTTATCAAAAAGGAAATTTTCCATATCCATAATAAAGTCATTACCCATTTTATAGCAAACAACTTTACCACCATGTTGATGCATTCGAGTAACTTGATGAGGTTCAATCACCAATGTTCCCTCAATCAATACGTCTAATTGATCAATTACATCCTCAATATAAGCGTATTTCAAATTTAATCCATCAAGCATAAACCCTTCTGGAGGAGTAGTGCGTTTCTCAGGCCCCCAAGAGACCAAAACTACATCTTCTACAATGTCAGAGTGTTGAAACAAATGATAAAGGTGAATCACATTTTGGTTCGCACCATTTGCCCAAATATCTGTCACTTTTGCTTCTAAATTAAAAGTAATCCCAATTTTATATTTACGCATGCTTTCTTCCTTCTTCTATTACTTAAATTATCTAAAAGTGCGGTCAAAAATAAAACTGTTTTTTAAATAACTTAAATAATAAAAATCACTCGGATATTCCTACCCGAGTGATTTATCTAGTTTAGTGAGCGATTACCATTGATAACCTACACCGGCACCAACATTGTAATCACCTTGAGTGGTTGCAGCTCCACTCACTTTGAAGATAACTTTATTGTTATCGCTCGCACGAGAGTAACCTACTGCAACGGCACTTTCACCTTTGTAGTTACCTACACCAAGGCCAACCATTGAACCACCTGCTTTCGTTACTTGTGGGATGTTAGCTGCTGCTGTTGCACCAGCAATACCACCACGAAGTTTCTTATCAGTTTTTCTCAAGTCACTACGTACGGAACCAATTTTGCTATCAACATATTGTTTATTAGCCGCATCAGTACCACGAACAGGATCTGCGACATTTGTGATTCGACGTTCATTACCGACTGAGCCAACTGAAACAGTATTTGCTTCATTTGCTACAGAGCCTTGACCTAGAGCTACTGAGTTAGCTGCAGTTGCTTTCGCACCTTGACCAACAGCGGTTGAGTTTTTACCTGAAGCTTGTGAGTTATTGCCTAATGCAGTGCCATTTTCGCCACTTGCATTTGAACCATAACCAACCGCAGTTGCATCTTTACCTTTCGCTTTCGCACTATCACGTTTGCTGGTGTTATCCGCTGCAAATGCTGTTTTACCATCTTTACTGATCAAGCCTGAATCTTCAATACGTTTTGCTGTGCTTTCAGCTGCTGAAGCTGAAGAGCTTGCTGCTGTTGCAGAACTATCTGCTGCTGATGCTGATGAGCTTGCTGCAG
>NZ_KV800997.1:0-53033 GCF_001810345.1 Haemophilus sp. HMSC061E01 | reverse complement strand
GGTTTTGTACGTTCAAATTTTTCTTTAGACATTTAAAGAGTCCCTCTAAATAGACACGGTTATCGATGGGTAAATTAAACCACATTAACCAATAAAATCATTACTATTTAATAAAGGAAAGAGGAATTTGGAAGGCTGGTGCTGATAGGCGGATTTGAACCGCCGACCTCACCCTTACCAAGGGTGCGCTCTACCAACTGAGCTATATCAGCGTTTGGAGCGGGCAGCGGGAATCGAACCCGCATCATTAGCTTGGAAGGCTAAGGTAATAGCCATTATACGATGCCCGCAGTCCTAAATTCATCTGTCCCATCAGAATTCATTTAGAAAATGGTGGAGGGAGAAGGATTCGAACCTTCGAAGGCTGAGCCAACAGATTTACAGTCTGCCCCCTTTGGCCGCTCGGGAACCCCTCCACGCTAAATGAATACTTGTTTACTAAAGGATGGTGCCGACTACCGGAATCGAACTGGTGACCTACTGATTACAAGTCAGTTGCTCTACCTACTGAGCTAAGTCGGCGTGTTGTAAGCAAGTGAGGCGTATTATATGGAAAATTTTATGCCTGACAAGTTTTTTTTATGAAAAATGCGTTTTTTTTAACTATTCGTCTAATTTACAAGCAAAAAGCCTCATTCTTGCTTTAAAAGTCACCACTTTTAATAAAAAACGATGATCACAACGCATTTATAGGGTATATTTTGTCCAATTTTTTTCACTCTAGATATAAAGCACCGTGGAAATTACTGAACAACTAACGCCCTTTCTGAACTTTAGCCGTCAGCAATGGGCTGAATTAAGAAAATCTGTTCCGCTAAAATTAACGGAGCAAGATCTCAAACCACTTTTAGGTTTTAATGAAGAGCTTTCTCTCGATGAAGTGAGCACCATTTACTTGCCACTCGCACGTCTTATTAACTATTACATTGACGAAAACCTTCGCCGCCAAACCGTTTTGAATCGTTTTCTTGGCGGACAAAGCCCTAAAGTCCCTTACATCATTAGTATCGCGGGTAGTGTTGCGGTTGGGAAAAGTACATCGGCACGTATTTTGCAATCGCTACTAACTCATTGGCCTACTGAACGAAAAGTCGATTTAATCACTACCGATGGTTTCCTGTATCCATTAGAAAAACTGAAAAAAGATGATTTGCTACAGAAAAAAGGCTTCCCTATTTCTTATGATACGGCCAAATTAATTCGTTTTTTAGCTGATATCAAATCAGGCAAGCCATCGGTAAAGTCGCCTATTTATTCTCATCTGACTTACGATATCGTTCCTGATAAATTTGATATTGTCGATCAACCGGATATTTTAATTTTAGAAGGGTTAAATGTTCTCCAAACAGGTTCAAATAAAGCGAATCAAACCTTCGTATCTGATTTTGTGGACTTCTCCATTTATGTTGATGCTGACGAGAATTTACTTAAAGAATGGTACATCAAGCGATTTTTAAAATTCCGCCAAAGTGCTTTCACTAATCCAGATTCCTATTTTAAACATTATGCGAATCTCTCTGAGCAAGAAGCCATTGAAACAGCCAGCAACATTTGGGATAACATTAATGGATTGAATTTAAAACAAAACATTCTGCCAACTCGTGAACGCGCTAATCTGATTCTTAGAAAAGGTGAAAATCACGAAGTTGAGTTAGTGAAATTAAGAAAATAAAAAAGAGCGGTCAATTTGACCGCTCTTTTTCTCACTGCCTTACGACATTCTACCATTCTCAATGCCAATCACCTGATCACAAATAGCCATAGTCGATTGACGATGACTCACAAGAATAATCAATTTTTCTGCTTTCACATTCAATAACGATTTCAAAATCATCGCCTCGTTTAAGCTATCCAAATTACTGGTTGGTTCATCAAGTAAAATAATCGGTGCGTTGTGTAAGAATGCACGAGCAATACCGATACGTTGTTTTTCACCATCAGAGAGGTTACCGCCTAATTCCGTCATTTTCGTTTGATAGCCTTCTGGCAAGCTTAAAATGAAATCATGAATTGATGCTTTCTTCGCTGCTTCCATCATTTCTTCTAACGTGGCATCACGGCGCGCAAGGCGAATATTTTCCTCGATGGTTTCGTTGAAAATATAGGTTTGCTGAGTAATGTACGCTATATTGTCTCGCAAACTACGGGTGTTGATATTCGGTAAAGTTTCGCCGTTAATTTTAATGCTACCCGATTTAGGATCGTAAAAACGCATCAGCAGTTTTAACAGGGTACTTTTACCGCTACCACTTCTGCCGTGAATCCCTAGGATTTCACCCTTTTTCACAGATAAGCTGACATCCGATAAAATTTGTTCTTCACCATAAGCAAAACTTACGTTCTCTACATCAATGCGAGAAACATCTTTTAAATCGACCGCACTTTCTACGTCTTTTAATTCGGGTTCTTCTGCTAGCAAGCTCAATACACGCTCACCTGAAGCCAAGGTTTGTAACAAGTTGCTTGAAAGGTTACTTAACGCAATAACCGGGCCATAGCTCGACATCAATAAAATCACGCCAATTAAAAAGGCAGAAAAATCAATCTTATCTAGACTAAACAAAATTAAGCCGGTGAATAACATAATGATGTTAAACGCCGATACTGCCACTTCAGTGTAAACGCGAACTTTGGCTTCTTGGTCTTTAATGCGCTCAAAAGCCGTATCAATTTTTTGGCTGCGTTGTTGAATTTCATCTAAACGTTGTTTTGCGTAGCCGAAAAGTTGGATCTCTTTCATACCACGCACACTGTCGAGGAAGAAATCATTCATTTCGCCTACTAATTCACGATAGCGTCTACCATCTTCACGCGCTAATTTAGTGGTGATAATGGGTAAAATCACACCTACTGTTAAGTAAGCGGCTAATGCTACAAGTACAAACCAGCCTGAAAGATGCCCAAAAACCAACAATAAAATCGCAGAAGTAAAAAATGCGATCATAATTGGCGCGATGGTGTGCGCATAGAACACTTCGAGCAATTCGATATCATTAGTCACCAAGGACACTAATTGCCCCGCTTGTTTATCTTGCAATTTCACAAAAGCTAAGCGGCGTAAAGACGAAAACACTTTGTCACGCAATAATGCCAATAATTTAAAAGCAATATAGTGCCCTGACATTTGCTCTAAATAACGCAATGCGCCACGAGCCACCGCTAACACGATAAGTGCGATCAAAATTCCAGAAAAACTTAAATGGGTGTCAAAGTTTAATAAATTCACTAAACCCATCGCCCCAAGCACCATAATAAAGATAGCAGCAAGAAAACCGAGCGTTCCCATCGTGATAGTAAACGCCATGATATGCGCCAATGGAGTCACTAATTTCAACAAATGCCCCATCACAACAAAACCATTTTTACGCATTTGCCACCTCTCTAATTTGTTCTAAATCTTTTTGTTGTTGGAACATTTCAGCATACGCACCTTGTTTTTCCATGAGCTCTTTATGTGTGCCTTGCTCAATTAATTTGCCTTGTTCAAGCACATTAATGCAGTCGGCATTCACGGCATTCGCCAAGCGGTGAGAAATCATCACAATGGTTTTCTGTTGTTTAAATTGCTGAATGAACTGCAAAATAATTTCTTCGCTTTCCACATCAATGTTACTGGTCGCTTCGTCAAAAATATAAAGCGCCGCATTGTGTAATAACGCGCGTGCTAAAGCTAAACGTTGAATTTGACCGCCAGATAAATTTGCGCCACGACTTAATAATGGCATATCTAATCCACCATTATCTCGAACGAATTGCGCCAGATTGACTTGTTCTAAACACGCATAAATTTGTTCATCTGTAGCATCGATTTTCGCCATGGTCATATTTTCACGTAGCGTACCTTTAAACACATAACTGCTATGGCTCACCAAAGAGACTTTTTCATAAAACGAATGACGATTAATCTCTTGAATTTCTTGGCCGTTGAATAGAATTTTGCCTTGTAGCGCCTTATTAAAGCCCATTAGCAATGAAACCAAGGTAGATTTACCACAACCACTTTTACCCACAAAGACCGTAAGCTGATTTGGTAAGATGCTTAAATCTAAGCCAACAATCGCAGGCTTCTCTTCACTATAAGAAAAATGCAGATCTTGAATATCCACTTGAATAGCATTTTTCGCTGCAAAATCGACCGCTTGTGTTTGAGTTTCCACGGGCGTATCTAACAATGTGAATATCTTATCTGATGCCGCTTTACCATTCATCGCCACATGGAAGAAAGAACCCAATAAACGAAGTGGAATAAAGAATTCAGAAGAAAGCAGAATAAATAAAATGACACCTAATACAGTTAATTGATCGGCTTGGAATTGCAACAAAGCCGTTAAAATCCCAATTGCTGCACCACCATAAGCAAGTAAATCCATTAGTGATACCGAGTTAAGCTGCATGGTGAGCACTTTCATGGTAATTTTGCGGAAATGTTCCGCTTCTTCATCCATCGCTTTCGCTTTATAAGCATCATCTTGATAGATTTTTAGCGTAATTAAACCCTGTAGGTTATCTAAGAAACTACTGCCTAATCCCACATAAATGGACCAATATTTTGCCAGGAGTTTTTTCGCAATTTTATTCACTGCAATAATCGACATTGGAATCAGCGGCACGCAAATCAGCAAAATTACGGCTGTTTTAAAGCTGAAAAAGATCAGAAAAGCGAAGAGTGTGAGCGGGGCAAGCAAGCTATAAAAAAGCTGAGGTAAATAACGTCCGAAATAGATTTCAAGCTGCTCCACACCTTCTGAAGCCACTTGGATAATGCTTGAAGTAGATTGTTGATTCACTTGGTTAAGCGGCATGGAGGCCAATTTACGATAGATGAGGCTACGCAACTCATGTTTCACTTTCGTACTGGCAAAATAAGAGGCCTGCACCGATTTTTTACCCGCAAAGGCACGCAATGCCAAAGCAGCAACCAAAACGATGCCCAAAATGACCGCACTTATCGGGTCCAATTCGTTAAAATAAGCCGCCTGTAAAATATAAGAGAACACGACGGCACTTATAATCCCACCAATTAACGCCACCCAGTTCCATAACACTGTGATGCCAATCCATTTTTTACTGTCGGCCACCGTGTTAATTAGGCGTTTATCTATCATCATAATGATTACTCCTAAAAACAAAAAAGAAGTACGCACATTACTATGCGTACTTTGCTACCAATCTAACAAATAAAAACGAGTCTATTTCGTATCATTGTCCTTAAACGATAAAAATCGTGAAAATTATAGTAAAGAATAGAAATAAATAATAGATCTAATTGAAAATCATTTCTATTTCTATAAAAGGTAAAAAAATACCGCACTTGATTTCCCTAAGTGCGGTCATTTTTAGTGATATTTTTGAATGTTAGACTAAACGTCTAAGTTTGCTCTTAATGCATTCATTTCGATGAATTCACGGCGAGGCTCAACTTCATCACCCATTAATGTGGTGAAGAGTTGGTCTGCTGCAACAGCATCTTTAATCGATACTTTTAACATACGACGAGCATTTGGATCCATGGTGGTTTCCCAAAGTTGCTCAGCGTTCATTTCACCTAACCCTTTATAACGTTGGATTTCTAAGCCACGACGAGATTCTTTCATCAACCATTCAACAGCTTGTTCAAATGATTGAACAGGTTGTGTTTTTTCACCACGTGTGACGTAAGCGCCCTCTTCTAGTAAGCCATTAACTTGCTGACCGAATGTAGAAATCTTCGCAAATTCATTGCCGGTCACAAAATCAAAGTTGATGAAGTAATCGGTATCAATACCGTGTTTACGAACGGTAATGACGGCTTCATATACTTGGCGTTCGCTGTTAAATTGCGTTCTCGCTGAATATAAATGAGCTTCTGTTTCTTTTTCTGTTAAGTATGCCACAAAAGCATTCGCCCAATTTTCGACCGCACTTTCATTACGCATTAACTCAACGGTTAATTGTGGTTGGTAAACCAAACCTTGTAATAATGGCTCTGGATAGTAACGACTTAAGCGCGTAATTAATTTCTGAACATTGTTATATTCACTCACTAATTTCTCGAACACTAAATCATTCATTGCTGGTGCATTAGCACTGATGTGCAACGCTGCGCCATCAAGTGCAAGCATTAATTCATATTGCACCATTTCGTCGTTATCTTTGATGTAACGCTCTTGTTTACCTTTTTTCACTTTATAAAGTGGCGGCTGAGCAATATACACGTAACCACGCTCAATTAATTCTGGCATTTGACGATAGAAGAAGGTCAACAATAACGTACGAATGTGTGAACCGTCCACGTCCGCATCGGTCATGATAATGATGTGGTGGTAACGTAATTTATCTGGATTATATTCATCGCGGCCAATACCACAGCCAAGCGCTGTAATTAATGTGCCCACTTCTTGAGAAGAAAGCATTTTGTCAAAACGTGCTTTTTCAACGTTAAGAATTTTACCTTTTAATGGCAGAATCGCTTGGGTTTTACGATCACGACCTGATTTTGCCGAACCACCCGCAGAATCCCCCTCCACGAGGTAAAGTTCTGAAAGTGCTGGGTCTTTTTCTTGGCAGTCCGCTAATTTACCTGGAAGACCTGCAATATCTAATGCGCCTTTACGACGGGTCATTTCACGTGCTTTACGTGCTGCTTCACGTGCACGTGCGGCAGTAATAATTTGATTTACAATGATTTTCGCATCGGCTGGATTTTCTAATAAATATTCCTGCATACGCTCATTCATGGCAGATTCAACCGCACTTTTCACTTCAGAAGACACTAATTTGTCTTTTGTTTGTGAAGAGAATTTAGGATCTGGCACTTTCACCGAAATAATCGCCACCAAACCTTCACGCGCGTCGTCACCTGATGTGCTCACTTTCTCTTTTTTCAGTAACCCTTCGCTTTCCATATAGTTATTTAAGCTGCGCGTTAATGCACCACGGAAACCGGCTAAGTGTGTACCACCATCACGTTGTGGAATGTTATTGGTAAAGCAATAAACGTTTTCATTCACGCCATCATTCCATTGCAATGCGACTTCCACACCAATGCCGTCTTTTTCAGCTGAAAAATAGAATGGTTTTGGGTGAATTGGATTTTTATTTTTATTTAAATATTCAACGAACGCTTGAATACCACCTTCATAATGGAAGTGATCTTCCGTGCCATCCCGTTTATCGATTAAACGAATGGATACACCAGAGTTTAAGAATGAAAGCTCACGTAAGCGTTTTGCTAAAATTTTGTAATCAAAAGTTGTAATTGCAAAGATTTCTGGACTTGGCCAGAAACGCACCGTTGTACCCGTCGCTTGAGTTTCACCGATAACGGTTAAAGGCCCTTGAGGCTCACCTAAGTGGTAGAATTGCTCGTGCACATGACCTTGGCGACGAATAGTTAATTGCAATTTATCAGAAAGTGCATTTACTACCGAAACACCTACGCCGTGTAAACCGCCTGATACTTTATAAGAGTTATCATCGAATTTACCACCTGCATGAAGCACTGTCATAATAACTTCTGCCGCAGAAACACCTTCTTCTGGGTGAATATCTACTGGAATACCACGGCCGTCATCTTGTACGGAAACAGAATTGTCATCATGAATAGTAACAATAATATCGGAACAATAACCGGCAAGCGCTTCATCAATCGCGTTATCCACTACCTCAAACACCATATGGTGTAGGCCTGTTCCATCATCGGTATCCCCAATATACATGCCCGGACGTTTCCGAACCGCATCAAGCCCTTTTAAGACTTTAATACTTGATGCGCCATAAGCATTTTCTGTAACCGGTGTTTCTGACATAGTTTTTCTCTATTTTGTAATGAAAATTGTGCGGAATTATAGCAAAAAACTGACTATTTTGCGAAATAAAAGTGCGGTCAAAATTTTCGCTGTTTAAAAACCAATAAACAAGTACATAGCATATAAAACAAAAAGACGAGTTTTTATCTAAACTCGTCTTTTTTATTATTTAACACTTATTTCCAAATATGGTTATTTAACCCGAGTTCTTTCACCATATCTGTGAAACCTTTGATACTCGAAATATAATCACGGATCGTATCGTCTTCCAGCAATGACTTTTCAAAAGACGGCTCAAAACTATTCTTTCCTAAATTAACTGCAATAATCACTTCTCGGTTACGAAGCACCATCGAAATAGGGCAATTAAATTTCTCTCTCAATCCGCAAAAACGTTCCATTAACTTAGGTGATAAGGCATATCTGGCTAAGATTTGATCTTCCGTAAACACATCAAAGTAACGATTAAAAGATGGATTATCCATTAGAGCAATCTCACCTTCTTTTCTTAAACCCGCTTCCTTCTTATCACAAACATAAACCCAATGAGCCAGTTCTTTAGGAAAAGTGGCTTTAAATAAAATGCCTTGAAAATTCTGAGCGCCTAATGCCTTAACTGATTTCTCTTTCAAGGACATGTTAAATGCTGAAAAATCACAGATTTCAACTTCAGTTTGGTTAAACTCACCAAAAATTAAATCCTCACTACGGAATGTCGCGGGACCACTATCATAAACGGAGAGGAAATCAGCAATACTCAGACCTCTATCAGCGTTAAAGTGGAAACCAAATTCCTGGACAATTGTATTAATCACTCGAGTTTTAAATTCTGCAATAAAACGCTTATATTTAAAAAATAAATGACGAAAAGAGTAAATGAGCACACCAAGGATCAATGCAGTACTTAATAGATACCCGTTCCCTATCGTTCCGATGAGGAAAAATAATCCAACGCATAGCATAATTATCCATTTATTGATGAGTGATTTTATGGCTAGACGTTCCTCATCTAATTTTTCCAATCCAAGAAAACGAATCCCTTCAATCTCTTTTGGTGTATTCATGGTTTTTCCACTTATTGTTTAAATAAATTACTCACATTAGGCACTTCAGCTTCATTCTGAGGAATATCGAAAAATGTTCCCTTCTGGAAATTAAACAAGTTTGCGATTAAATTTGACGGGAACATTTCCACCGCATTGTTATACTCTTCAACTGCTGAATTATAAGTACGTCTAGCTGCAGAGATTTGCTCTTCGACATCGCTAAGTACGGTCTGAATCTGCATAAGGTTTTGATTGGCCTTGAGATCAGGGTAATTTTCTAGACGAACCTGTAAATTACGCAATAATCCTGAAATTTCATTATTGAGTTGGAATTTTTCACTTGTAGAATGGGCTGATTTAGCGCTTTCGCGTAACGTCACGATTCGCTCAAGCAAGCTACGCTCATGCGACATATATTCCTTTGCTGTGGCAACAAGGTTTGGCAACAAATCATAACGACGCTTTAACTGAACATCCACACTGGCTTCAACACTGCTCACCTGATTACGTTTTCTAATCAATTTGTTATACATTGAAATAGTGAAAGCTAAACCTAGAAGTAAAATACCCACGACTATATTCATCATTATTTCTCCATAGAAAATTATCCCTGCTCAGTATAGGGAAAAATGTAATAAAATCTATTCACTTAGACAATATTTTGTTGATAAAAATCAATAAAACCAAGAATTTAGTTTTGTCCCCCCCTCTCAGATCACACAAAAGTGCGGTTAATTTTTCACAAAGTTTTTGTGAGCCTAAATCCTAGCTTTTTTATTGTGATTTAGTGTACAAAAAATATACTCTAAGTGGATGCAATGCTAATAAATAACAATCATTCTCAACAATTAAGCAAAAACAATCACTTACCCACTTATTTTGTAAGAAAAATAAGGATATTTTTGATTACGATCAAATAAATTTCCCGCATCAGGGCATATCATGGTCAGATTAACCATACAAGTAACGTGCCAATTGGAGTGATTATATGCAACGAAGTGATGGATTATTTTCTGCTTTAGCAGAAGTTTCCCGTCGGGATTTTATGAAGTTATGTACCGCACTTGCGGCGACTATGGGGTTAAGTTCAAAGGCAGGTGCAGAAATGACCGCTGCTTTAACCGAACCTAAACGTCCACCAGTATTATGGATTGGTGCGCAAGAATGTACGGGTTGTACTGAATCCTTGCTACGCGCGACCCACCCAACAGTAGAAAACTTGGTATTGGAAATGATTTCCTTAGAATACCACGAAACTCTTTCTGCAGCCTTTGGGGAACAAGCTGAAGATAACAAACACAATGCAATTAAACAGTATTATGGAAAATATGTTTTAGTCGTAGATGGATCTATTCCGGTAAAAGACGGCGGCGTCTATTGTATGGTAGCAGGCAAACCGATTGTAGAACACATCCAAGAAGCAGCTAAAGGGGCTGCCGCAATTATTGCGATCGGTTCTTGTGCAGCATGGGGCGGCGTACCTTCTAGCGGTGGCAACCCAACTGGTGCAAGCAGCTTGTCTGAAGTATTACCAAAAGGCACTCCGGTGATTAATATTCCAGGTTGTCCACCAAATCCACACAACTTCCTTGCAACTGTCGCTTATATTCTTACTTATAAGAAACTACCCGCAATGGACAAATTAAATCGTCCATTATTCGCTTACGATCGCTTAATTCATGAAAACTGCTATCGTCGCCCGCACTTTGATGCAGGTCGCTTCGCTAAAGAATACGGCGATTATGGTCACCGCAACGGTTGGTGTTTGTATCATCTCGGTTGTAAAGGACCAGAAACTTACGGTAACTGCTCTACTTTGGAATTCTGTGATGTCGGCGGTAATAACTGGCCGGTTGGTATCGGGCACCCTTGCTATGGTTGTAACGAAAAAGGCGTCGGCTTTACCAAAGGTATTTTCCAATTAGCGGGCGTAGAAAACCCAACGCCACGTGTTGAAAAACCAGATGTTAATAATACCGAAGGTTCAGGTGCAACTATGACCGCTATTGGTTTATTAGGTGGTGCCGCTGCAATCCTAGCCGGTGTGAGTGTTGTGACCTTACGCGAATTAAGCGCTCAACATAAAGCCCGTTCTGAAGCTAAAGCAGCAGAGAAAGAACAACATACAGGTAAATAATAATGGATAGACGAAAATTTCTAAAAGCAGGTATGCTTGGCGGAATCGCTTCCTCCTTGCCTGTGTCGAGTGCGCAGGCAACGGAAACGGTTGAGCCCATTCCTGGCGCACTAGGAATGCTTTACGACTCTACCCTTTGCGTAGGTTGTCAAGCATGCGTGGCTGAATGTCAAAACGTAAACCACACACCCGTGAACCCAAAAGGTGATCAAACTTGGTCAAATAACGACAAACTCACCCCATTTACTCGTAACGTGATTCAAGTATGGAGTGATGGTGACGGCACAAATAAAGACAAAACAGAAAACGGCTATGCTTACGTGAAAAAACAATGTATGCATTGTGTTGACCCTAACTGTGTTGCGGTTTGCCCGGTTCAAGCACTTACCAAAGATCCAAAAACCGGTATCGTAAAATATGATCCCGATATCTGTACTGGGTGCCGTTATTGCATGGTAGGTTGTCCGTTTGATGTACCAAAATACGACTATGACAATCCATTCGGTGAAATCAGCAAATGTGAACTCTGTAACCAAAAAGGTGTTGAACGTTTAGATAAAGGCGAATTACCTGGTTGCTGTCATGTTTGTCCAACTGGCGCCATTATTTTTGGTACACGTGAAGAATTATTGGCTGAAGCTAAACGTCGTTTAAGCTTATTACGTGGTACTGAATATGATTACCCACGTCAACACGTAAATAGTACAGATAAATACCGTGCTACCGTACCGGCATATCAATATCATATCTACGGTGAAAAAGAAGGTGGTGGTACACAGGTGCTCGCCTTAAGTGGTGTACCTTTTGCTAATCTTGGTTTACCAGACTTAGATGAAGTTGCGACAGGTTCTCGTGCGGCGCATTTACAACACTTCTTGTATCGCGGTTTAGCCTTACCGTTAGTGGCACTTGCTGGTTTAACCTTTATGACTTACAAAAATATGCATGGCGATAAAATCGCTGAGCGTATTGCAGCACAAAAAGAAGCCATGCGTCAGGCACGCAAGGAAATGGAAGAAGCGGAGGATGAGCATCATGAGTAATCCACGTCCAGTAGGCGGTCGACTTGTTTCTGCCGCAATTCTCTTTTTTGCACCACTTGCCGTGCTTTGCGTTTTATTAATTTTAAAACGTTTAGTGTTTGGTATCGGTTCTGTAACCGCACTTAACGGCGGTTATCCTTGGGGTTTATGGATTGCCTTCGACTTACTTGTTGGTACAGGCTTTGCCTGTGGCGGTTGGGCATTAGCTTGGACCGTGTATATTTTCAATAAAGGGAAATATCACGCCCTTGTACGCCCAGCATTGCTTGCAAGTTTATTCGGTTATTCACTCGGTGGCCTATCTATCACCATTGATATGGGTCGTTATTGGCATTTACCTTATTTCTACATTCCAGGCCAGTTCAACACGAACTCTGTTCTATTTGAAACAGCATTTTGTATGACGGTGTATATCATCGTAGTGACCCTAGAATTTGCCCCTGTATGGCTTGGTTTCTTCGGCTTGAAAAAATGGTTTAATAAACTGAATAAAATCATGTTTTTCATTATTGCCTTGGGTGCCTTGTTACCAATGATGCACCAATCTTCAATGGGTTCCTTGATGATTGTAGCTGGTCACAAAGTCCATCCGGTATGGCAAAGCTATGAAGCACTACCAATTCTCTCCTTGCTGACTGCTTTCATTATGGGCTTCTCTATTGTGATTTTTGAGGGGTCTTTAGTTAAAGCGGGTCTTGCAGGAAAAACACCAGATGAACGTCATTTATTTACTCAATTAGCACGCGTTACCGCAGGATTAATTTTCTGTTTCTTAGCGGTGCGTTTTGGTGAGTTGATTTATCACGACAAACTGCAAATGGTTATGGGTTTCGATAAATTAACTAAATTTGAAGCATGGATGTTCTGGATGGAAGTTTGGTTGATGGTATTACCATTGCTGACCCTCTTCCTTGGGGAGAAAAAATCAGATTCCCGTTGGTTATTTATTTCGGCATTAAGCATGTTACTCGGTGCAGCATTATGGCGTATGAACTATTCGCTTATCATGTATAATCCGGGCAACGGCTATCAATATTTTCCATCTGCGGAAGAATTGCTTATTTCAATCGGTTTCGTATCTATTGAAGTATGTGCCTATATTTTAATCATTCGTTTATTCCCTGTATTACCGGTATTTAAAGAAAAACATACCGAAGACTCAGAAAAAATTATTGCCGAAAAAGCGGCATTCAGCCAAAAAGTTAGCGGAGCAGAATAATGTCAGAAAAAAAACGTATCTCAATTGACCCAATTACCCGTATTGAGGGTCATTTACGTATTGATTGCGAAATTGAAAACGGTGTTGTCACCAATGCTTGGTCATCCGGTACCATGTGGCGCGGTATGGAAAATATCGTAAAAGGTGCAGACCCACGTGATGCATGGATGATTATGCAACGTATTTGTGGTGTATGTACCACAGTACACGCGATTATCAGTGTGCGTGCTGTAGAAGATGCTATCGGTGCTAAAGTACCTGTCAATGCACAATACATTCGTAACATGATTCTAGCTGCACACAGCATTCACGACCATATCGTGCATTTCTATCAACTCTCTGCGATGGACTGGGTGGATATCACCGCTGCACTAAAAGCTGATCCTGAAAAAGCGGCAGATATGCTAAAAGGTGTCTCTACATGGTCATTAAACAGTGCTAACGAATTCCGCAACGTACAGAAAAAAATCCAAGCATTAGTGGATAGCGGACAACTTGGTATTTTCGCTAACGGTTACTTCGGTCATGCAGCAATGAAACTTCCACCAGAAGTAAACCTCATTGCCGTCGCACACTATTTGCAAGCCCTTGAATGTCAACGTGATGCTAACCGCGTGGTGGCATTACTTGGTAGTAAAACACCACATATTCAAAACTTGGCGATTGGTGGCGTAGCAAACCCAATTAACTTAGATTCCCAAGCGGTACTAAACCAAGAACGTCTCATGTTCGTGAAAGCTTGTATCGATCGCTTAACTGACTTCATTAACCAAGTGTATAAAGTAGATGCGGCAGTATTTGCGGCTTACTATCCTGAATGGTTAAGCTTAGGTAAAACATCAGGCAACTACTTATCTGTACCTGAATACCCAATTGATGCAGATAACTCTAAATTCATGTTGAAAGGTGGTTATATCGAAAACGGCGATTTATCAACTTTCCGTGCAATCGACCAACAAAAAGATGAGTTCGTTGTAAAAGGCATTAAAGAGAGTGGTAAACACGCTTGGTACGAAGATGATGAGCCATTAGAACCTTGGGCAGGCTTAACTCGTCCGAAATATACCGGCTGGCAAGATGATGGTAAATACTCTTGGGTAAAAGCACCAACCTTCTACGGTAAAGTTGTCGAAGTGGGTCCTCTCGCCTATTTAATGTGTGGTTTGGCTGCGAATGACACGCCAACTGTCAACCACTTCAATGAATTAAAAGGCATTTATGAAAAATTGACTGGTAACACGTTAACCACCGATCAATTACATTCTACCCTTGGACGTATTATCGGTCGTACCGTGCATTGCTGTGCGATCAACGACATTTTAAGTGCTCAATGGCAAATGCTCATTGATAATATCGCTAAAGGTGATATGACGGCGTATATCAAAACAGATATTCCAGCAAGCGGTGAATTCCGTGGTGTTGGTTTCGGTGAAGTACCACGTGGTATGCTTTCTCACTGGGTTGTGATCAAAGACGGTCGCATTGAAAACTACCAAGCAGTTGTACCATCTACATGGAATGCAGGTCCACGTAACGAACAAGACCAAATGGGCCCTTATGAGCTTTCCATTATTGGTACACCGGTGGCAGATCCAACTAAACCGTTAGAAGTGGTCAGAACCATTCACTCTTTCGACCCTTGTATGTCCTGTGCCGTGCATGTCGTTAATACCGAAAGCGGTGAAGTGACTGAAGTGAAGGTGTTGTAATGAAGCCATTAATTCTTGGCGTTGGCAATATTTTGTTAAGCGATGAAGGTGTCGGTGTGCGTGTTGTGCAGGAGCTTGAAAAACGCCCTGAAATTCAACCGCACTTTGACGTCATCGATGGTGGTACTTGTGGCATGGAATTACTGGATGCGATGGCAAATCGCGAGCATTTGATTATTGTCGATGCCGTGCTTGCTAATAAACAGCCAGGTGAGATTGTCGTGTTACATGACGAGCAAGTACCAACCTTTTTCTCTCGTAAAATTTCGCCACACCAACTCGGCATTTGTGATGTACTTTCTGCAATGAAATTAACGGACGAATTTCCCAAACACCTTTGTCTCATCGGCATCCAACCAGAGTCGCTAGAGTCTGGAATTGGTTTAACGGAAACGATAAAAAACGTGTTGCCAAAGGTTTTTGAAACGTTAAATCAAGTCATTAAGGAATACGGCTTAAATCTAGATTCCCCTCTTTAGAAAAGAGGGACTGGGGGAGATTTGACTTAATTAATCGAGACAAGTGTTAAATCTCCCCTAACCCCTCTTTACAAAAGAGGGGAATTTTCTTTAAGGTTTCGCCAGAATTCTTTAATCTTATTAATATTGAAAAATAAACCATGTATAGACACGAAAAAACACCTGAAAACTCTACCGCACTTTTAACCTCTGTTACTGGCTTTGAAGAAAACCCAACGGAGATTTTCCTTGCCGAAATGCAAAACATTGTACCTGAAATGCAAGATCTCCCTTTTTATCACAAAGGCGTCGAATGTTTCTGCCCTAAATTTGTTTTATTCGAAGACCAATGGATTGGCACAGTATTAACCCCGTGGATGATGAGTGTGGTGATTCTACCTGGCCCTCAACAACAATGGGAACCACGTGAATTAGGTGATAAACTCACTGTACAACTACCGTACAAAGCACTCACTTTCACCGTTAGTAGTGTTGAAAATGTACCGCAATATTTAAGTTGCTCTTTACATTCACCACTCGACCCGAATCTGACTAACGAACAAGCGGTTCAACTTACACAAGATTGTTTGCGTATGGTTTTATCCATCCCAACCGCACAGCCGACATTTAATTCTGATCGCCGTAATCTATTTAAGGCCATGATCAAATAAATGTTATCTGCAAACAGTTAATAAAAATGGGCAAAGTAAAATAACTTACTTTGCCCATTTTGCTTTGCATCCCGCACAAAGTGCGGTCAATTTTTGCTTAATTTTTCACATTAATACAGCACACGTGCTTTAATTGTGCCTTCAATCTCACGGAGTTTGGCTAACAATGGTGATGCATCATCTGTTTCAACATCTATCACAACATAACCAATTTTCGGATCGGTTTGCAGATATTGCGCTGCAATATTGAGATTGGCTTCGACGAAAATTTGGTTCAGTTTGTTTAATACACCTGGGCGGTTTTCGTGAATGTGAAGTAAACGTTTTGCACTGACGTGTTCTGGTAAAGAAACTTCTGGGAAATTCACGGAAGAAAGAGTTGAGCCGTTATCTGAATATTTCACAAATTTACCCGCGACTTCAAAACCAATGTTTTCTTGTGCTTCCGCGGTTGAACCACCGATATGCGGGGTTAAAATCACATTATCGAATTTACGTAATGGAGAAATAAACTCTTCATTGATTGAAGCAGGTTCAACAGGGAATACGTCAACCGCTGCACCACGAACTTTACCTTGCTCAAGCGCAGCTGCTAAAGCATCAATATCCACTACCGTACCACGTGCTGCATTGATTAAAATAGAATCTTGTTTTAATTGTGCAATACGTTCAGCACTCATTAAATTACGAGTTGAAGGTAAATCTGGTACATGAAGCGAAATCACATCACAAGAGCCCAATAACTCTTCAAGTGTATGTAATTGTTTTGCATTACCCAATGGTAATTTATTTTCAATATCGTAGAAATATACTTCCATCCCTAGAGATTCCGCAATAATACTTAATTGCGAACCGATATGGCCGTAACCCACAATACCGAGTTTTTTACCACGCACTTCATGAGACCCCACTGCCGATTTATTCCATAAACCACGATGCACATCTGCATTCGCTTGAGGAATATTGCGCATTAAGAGCAAAATCTCACCCAACACTAATTCAGCTACAGAACGTGTATTGGA
Organism: Haemophilus sp. HMSC061E01; assembly: GCF_001810345.1. NCBI lineage: Bacteria > Pseudomonadati > Pseudomonadota > Gammaproteobacteria > Pasteurellales > Pasteurellaceae > Haemophilus > Haemophilus sp. HMSC061E01. Next base: position 35,941 of record NZ_KV800997.1, on the reverse strand, counting down.
GAACGGTGCATTAAATACTGGAATCCCACGCATTTTTGCTGCATTAAGATCCACTTGGTTGGTACCGATACAGAAACAGCCAATAGCAATAAGCTTCGGTGCAGCTTCAATCATTTCTGCAGTTAATTGGGTACGTGAACGTAAGCCAATAAAATGCGCATCTTTAATCGCTTCTTTTAGCTCATCACCATCTAAAGCTTTTTTGTAAAAGTCGATATTAGTGTAGCCCGCCGCATGCAAGGTATCTAATGCACTTTGGTGCACGCCTTCTAATAGCACAAATTTAATTTTTGATTTGTCGAGTGAGACTTTGTTTGTCATGTTTGCTTCCTTATTTTTATTAATCAATAATTTTTGCGCCGTCTGGTGTACCAACAATCACAATATCCGCCCCACGTAAGGCAAAAATACCATTTGTTACCACACCGGCTATGTTATTCAATTCTTTTTCCATTTCCACTGGATTTAAAATGGCGAAGTTATGTACATCTAAAATCACGTTACCGTTATCAGTCACCACGCCTTCACGATATTCTGGCGCGCCACCAAGAGAAACTAATTTACGACCAACTTGTGAACGAGCCATTGGAATCACTTCTACTGGCAATGGGAATGTGCTGCCTAACACATCCACTTGTTTACTAGAATCCACGATACAAATAAATTTTTTTGCTAAAGCGGCCACAATTTTTTCACGAGTCAGTGCCGCACCGCCGCCTTTGATCATCATTTTTTGTGGATTGATTTCATCTGCGCCATCCACATAAATATCTAAACTGGATACATCGTTAGCATTAAACACTTCAATGCCCTGTTTACGTAATAATTCTTCTGAGGCTTTAGATGCTGCTACCGCGCCTTGAATTTGATCTTTTAATTCTCCTAAGGCTTCAATAAAACAATTCACTGTTGAACCACTTCCCACGCCAACAATGGTATCGGGCTTAACATATTTTAACGCCGCACGTGCCGCTAATTTTTTCATTTCTAATTGGTCCATTTTTCTCTCCCTTTTAAATCGTGGATACAACGTAAACGTTTGCTTTACTTTAATACGACACTATTAAATAAACAAGTGTAAAAATTTATTCATGATGATGAAAAAATTTTATTCATCTAAAAAAAGAGCTAACAGCTCATTCAAAAACAATTTGCCGTGTTCGGTGATCTGCCAAAAATCCAGTGTTTCCACGATATAATTTTGTTGAATAGCAAAATCAATTTGATTTTTGACCGCACTTTGCGAAAGTCCCGTGTAATACTCAAACTCTTGTTTAGGCACCGATTCCAATAAACGAAAACGATTCATAAAGAACTCAAAAGCGCGGTCATTTTTTTCCACGTTTTTTTCTTCATAAAGGTATTCACCACGCAAGTAGCCTTTTGGATGCTTCGTTTTAGAAAAACGTAAAATATCGCCATCAGGAAAAGTGAGTTTTCCATGAGCACCGCAACCTATCGCCAAATAGTCCCCGAATCGCCAATAATTCAAATTATGCTGACATTGAAAACCCGGTTTTGCATAAGCAGATGTTTCATATTGTTGATAACCCGCTTCGGTTAAAAGCTGGTGGCCTTGCTCAAAAATATCCCAAAGCTCATCATCATCCGGCAATGTAGGCGGACGATAAGCAAACATGGTATTGGGTTCAATGGTGAGCTGATACCAAGAAAGGTGTGGCGGAGCAAGCTCAATGGCTTGTCGCAAATCATCTAGAGCTTCCTCAAGTGTTTGATTTGGCAAGCCGTGCATTAAATCCAAATTGAAACTTTTCAAGCCTGAAACTTTCGCCAAACTAACCGCACTTTTAGCTTCCGCTGCATTATGAATACGCCCTAAACGTTGTAATTTATCGTCATTAAAACTTTGGATGCCCATGGAAATACGTGTTACACCAGCATCCACATAGCCTTTAAAACGCTCCGCTTCGACAGTGCCAGGATTAGCTTCCATGGTAATTTCTATATTCTCTGAAAAAGGAATGTGACGTTGAATTTCTGCCAATAACAACTTGATACTTTCCGCTGAAAATAAACTCGGCGTGCCACCACCAATAAAAATTGAATGAAGTGGACGATTTTGAATACTAGCCTGATATTTCTCTAAGTCTGCCTCAAGATCCGCTATCAGATGTTGCACATATTCTTGTTCAGGAATTGTGCCTTTTTGTGCATGCGAATTGAAATCACAATAAGGGCATTTCTGCACACACCAAGGAATATGTACATAAAGGGAAAGAGGGGGAAATTTTTGCATAATTAAAAGTCAAAAGGGCTTGTTTTCACAAGCCCTAAAAATGAGTCATTAATTGACCGCTCTTACTGTTTTAGTCGCAGCTTTACGGCGTGGTGTTTTCGCTTTCGTTTCCACTTTCACAAATTCAATGCCTTCTGGTGGATTCTCTAACGCTAAGCCTAACACTTCATCAATAGTTTCTACCGCATGAATCGCAAGATTTTCTTTTACGTTATCAGGAATTTCTTCCAAATCTTTCACGTTATCTTTTGGAATCAATACGGTTTTAATGCCACCACGATGTGCCGCCAATAATTTTTCTTTCAATCCGCCAATTGGTAATACTTTACCGCGTAGGCTGATTTCACCTGTCATCGCAACATCAGCACGCACTGGGTTACCCGTTAAGCAAGAAACTAATGCGGTACACATTGCGATACCTGCACTTGGACCATCTTTCGGTGTCGCACCATCTGGCACGTGAATGTGAATATCACGTTTTTCATGGAATTCAGAATTGATACCCAATTTCTCCGCACGCGCACGGACTACGGTCATCGCTGCTTGGATAGATTCTTTCATCACATCGCCTAATGAACCAGTGAAGGTTAATTTACCTTTGCCCACCACTGATGCAGTTTCAATAGTCAGTAAGTCACCGCCCACTTCTGTCCACGCAAGTCCAGTTACTTCGCCCACACGGTTTTGGGTATCCGCTTTACCAAATTCAAAACGTTTCACACCAAGATAGTCATGCAAGTTGTCTGAATTAACGGTAATGGATTTCACTTTTGGATTGACCAATAAATTCTTCACTGCTTTACGACAGATTTTAGAAATCTCACGCTCTAATCCGCGCACACCAGCTTCACGGGTGTAATAACGGATAATATCTAAAATGGCGCTTTCTTCGATGGTTAATTCGCCTTTTTTCAATCCATTACGTTCAATTTGTTTTTGTAACAAATGTTGCATCGCAATATTGAGTTTTTCATCTTCGGTATAACCAGAAAGACGAATCACTTCCATACGATCTAGCAATGGACCTGGAATATTCATGGAGTTTGAGGTTGCCACGAACATCACATCAGACAAATCGTAATCCACTTCAAGATAATGATCGTTGAAGGTGGTATTTTGTTCTGGATCAAGCACTTCTAACAAGGCTGATGCAGGATCACCACGCATATCCGAAGACATTTTATCGATCTCATCAAGCAAGAAGAGTGGATTTTTCACGCCAACTTTTGCCATTTTTTGAATCAATTTACCCGGCAATGCACCAATATAGGTTTTACGGTGACCACGAATTTCTGCTTCATCACGCACTCCACCTAATGCCATACGCACATATTTACGACCTGTTGCATTCGCAATAGATTGACCTAGTGAGGTTTTACCTACCCCTGGCGGCCCGACTAAACAAAGGATTGGACCTTTGATTTTGTTTAGACGTGCTTGTACAGCAAGGTATTCTAAAATGCGTTCTTTCACACGTTCTAAACCATAGTGATCCGCATCTAAAACCTGTTGTGCTTTTGCGATATCTTTCTTCACTTTAGTACGTTTATGCCATGGCACTTGAAGCATCCACTCAACATAGCTACGCACCACTGTCGCTTCCGCAGACATCGCCGACATCATTTTGAGTTTTTGTAACTCACTTTCTACTTTTTCGCGCACATCTGCTGGCATACCTGCCGCTTCAACCTTTTGACGAAGTTGTTCAACTTCATCAATGGTATCTTCGCTTTCGCCTTCGTCCATTTCTTTGCGAATCGCTTTAATTTGTTCGCTAAGATAATAGTTACGCTGACTTTTCTCCATTTGTTTTTTCACACGGCCACGGATGCGTTTTTCAACTTGAAGAATATCCGCTTCTGATTCCATCATGCCGAGCAAGTATTCCAAACGCTCTTGCACATCTGCCAGTTCTAACACGCTTTGTTTATGACGAACGGTCACTGGAATATGCGCAGCCATGGTATCTGCTAAACGATCAGCATCATCAATGCGTTGAAGCGCACCTAAAACATCTGCAGGGATTTTTTTATTAAGTTGCAGATAGCTTTCAAATTCATTTAAAACGGCTGCCTTCACCACATCTAATTCTTTTTCATCGCCAAACGTGGTTTCAATTGGTGTGACTTCCGCAGAAAAATGGTCTTCACCATCATTTAATTGATTGATTTTCGCGCGCTGTTGCCCTTCCACCAACACTTTCACTGTGCCGTCTGGCAATTTTAATAATTGAATAATATTGGCAATCGTCCCGACATCGAATACATCATCAACGGTAGGTTCTTCTAAATCAGCTTGCTTTTGTGACACCAATAATAATTGTTTGCCCTCATTCATGGCCTCATCAAGGGCACTAATGGATTTTGCGCGCCCAACAAAAAGTGGCATCACCATATAAGGGAAAACGACAACATCCCGTAATGGCAATACAGGAAGTGTACGTTGTTGAGTTCTTTTGGCGTTCATAGTTATCTCTCTTACATCAATTCTATAATTTCATTGAATATGGGGATGAGTTGCATAAATTCAAGGTAGGATTTGGCATATTAAGGAGAAATCGAAAAATAGGCAAGTAAAGAACCACCTTTATTGATGGTTAATTGGAAAAACCATGGAATACAGGTACAATAAGTGCGGTCAAAAATCAGCATGATTTTACCTAATAAAAACGTTTGAAAAAATAACCGCACTTTATCCATTATGACAGCAAAACAAACTATTACTTTCGCGACCTTTCAAGAATTACTGCCCGATTCTTGTAATCATCCATTAAAAAAACAATTAAGGGATAAAGCCCGTTATTACGGACGCAAATTTTTATTTAAAAAACAATGTGATGCATTGGTTGATTTCTTAAATACTCATCAAACCTGGATTCCACTTTTTCAACAAAATCCATATCGTTTTAATGCATTGCTCGCGACCTATTGTGACAAACGTTTTTCTGCAACCGATCGACTCAATGCCATTACTAATAATCTGCTCATGCTTGAAGAAAAAATGGGCGTAGAATTTTGTAAAAAACTACTCCAAGAAAAATCCCTTTTATTAGCACAATTAACGGATCAACTTGGTATTTATTTCAATATCAACCAGATTGACCCTTTTGAAGGTTATTTTTCCATTAACTTAAAAGACAATAATGGACGTAGCATCTATGATGCCTCTTTCACCTTCTTAAAGCCAAATAAATTACTTATTGCTTCTATTCAAGGGCCCTCTTATGAAGACGCTCAAGAAGCTGTGAAACAAGCCACAAAAGAATTACACGGTGTTCGCCCGATGTTTATGTTGATGAATGTTTTCCGCTTGTTAGCTGAAAAATGGCAATGTGAATTAATCGGTATCCCTCACACTTCACAAGGTAAATATCGCCTATCTGCTCGCAGTAAAATTCTATTCAATTACGATGAATTCTGGCAAGAAAACCAAGGGCAATTAAATGGTCAATATTGGCAATTACCGCTTGAAAGCGCCCGCAAACCATTGGAAGAAATTGCCAGTAAAAAACGTTCTATGTACCGAAAACGTTATGAAATGTTGGATGATTTGAGTGAAAAAATTACTCAATTTTCCTAAATAAAATAGACTTAAGCTGGGTTTAATCGCAATCAAGCCCTGTTTAGGTAAACGATTGCTAACCTTGCTATTATTACATTCTTTTAAAAATCACACTTTGCTTTTTTGCTCATTTTGTGTAGAATACGCGCTCGGCTTATTGACTAATCCGAACACAAGGAGTTCTCCATAATGGAAGCATCAAAGAAAAAGATGAAATTCCCTTCCGCATTTAGCATCCTCTTTATTATTCTTCTTATTGCTATTGGCCTAACTTGGCTTATTCCCTCAGGGGCCTACTCTAAACTTTCCTATGACAGCACCGAAAATCATTTTATTGTCAAAACCCACGGAATTCCCGATCAAAGCTATCCAGCAACAGAACAAACCCTGAATCAACTCAATATCAAAATTCAACTTTCTCATTTCACCAACGGCATTATCAAAAAGCCGATTGCTATCCCCGATACCTATCAACGCATTGAACAACACGAAAAAGGCATTACCGATATGATTCACGCCATGGTAGATGGCACCATTGAAGTCGCGGATATTATGATTTTTATTTTTATACTTGGCGGGATGATTGGTGTTATCAACAAAACAGGAGCGTTTAATGCCGGATTAATGTCTCTCACCAAGAAAACGAAAGGAAATGAATTCTCTGTTGTCTTCGCTGTCTGCGTGTTGATGCTGCTAGGCGGTACGGCTTGTGGTATTGAAGAAGAAGCAGTAGCCTTCTACCCAATTCTTGTTCCTGTCTTTTTAGCCTTAGGTTATGATTCTATTGTCTGTGTTGGTGCCATATTCCTTGCTGCATCAATGGGCACTGCCTTCTCTACAATTAATCCATTCTCCGTTGTCATTGCCTCAAATGCTGCAGGGATTCCATTCACTGAAGGGATGGGATTTCGCACACTGGGACTTATTCTTGGTGGAACCTGTGTAATAGCCTATATGTATTGGTACTGTAAAAAACTGCGTGCCAATCCTGAATTTTCTTATACCTATGACGATCGCCAAGCCTTCTATGATCTCTATATGAAAGATATTGATCCGAATGCAACCGTTGAATTTACCTTTAGAAGAAAACTGATTCTGATTCTATTTAGTGGCGCCTTTCCTCTCATGGTATGGGGTGTGATGTTTGGGGGCTGGTGGTTCCCTCAAATGGCGGCTTCCTTCCTAGCCATTACCATCATTATTATGTTTATCAGTGGATTGCCTGAAAAAGATGTCGTAAATGGATTTACTCATGGTGCTTCTGAATTAGTCGGCGTCGCATTGATTATCGGACTCGCTCGAGCAGTTAATATCATTCTAGAGCAAGGAATGATTTCAGACACTATTCTCGATTATATGACGCATCTTGTTGGTGGAATGAATGGTGGTGTCTTTATTATTGGTCAGCTCATTGTCTTCATTTTCTTAGGATTGGTTGTACCTTCCTCTTCAGGCCTTGCCGTACTCGCTATGCCAATTATGGCACCGCTGGCTGATACTGTTGGCATTCCAAGAGATATCGTCGTATCGGCTTATAACTGGGGACAATATATTATGTTATTCCTTGCGCCAACAGGATTAGTCCTTGTCACGCTACAAATGCTTGGTATTCCATTCAATAAATGGCTGAAATTTGTCATGCCAATCGTGGGCTGTCAATTTGTTATCTCATCGATACTTCTTCTCGTTCAAGTATTTATGTATGCACACTAAGCAATCAAATAAAAAGCCACGCAATCTAGCGTGGCTTCTTTTTATCATCTTATATTATTTGACAAACTCATCAAACTCTAACTCATAATCATCACCATCTCTGGTGTATTTGATATAACGTGGAAATTGTTCACCTGAGAATTTCTTCACCATAATATCCTTATTACCTGTTTTAAATGAATAAGTGATTTCCGTGACAGTTTGCTTGTTATATTGGATCTGTTTTTCCACTTTCTTCACATTCACATTTTCCATTGGGTAAAGTTTTTTACCGTTTGTAATTTGGAAACTGGTTGGCAATTTATCGTAATAGCTCAACTGAAATGCCATGGTGAATAAGTCAAAAGTCGGTAATGTTAACGGTTCGGTTTCTAACCCATTTTTCACTTTACCGTATTCAATTGTTGTTGGCGAAATTTTAGAAATAGCATAAGGCTTACCATTACGCACATCTTGATAATTCACCATTTTAAATTGGCTCGCAGTTTGCGAACCACGAGAAGTAAACACAATGTTGTACAACGGAATATTAATTTTCGCATTGACTGAATACTGTGAACCATCAGCCTTAAAATGCACATACGCCGGCATTAAATAATTGGAACTATATTTAATATTATAATCCACCGCAGACCATGCTGTTGGCACATAAGCAATTAATGCAGCAAAAAGGATTTTAAATAACTTCATTGGTTTTCCTTATATATAAAAATAGGTTGCCCTTTAGAGTATCACAGTGAGAAGAAGTTCCCCATTAAAAAAACCATCTTATCTGCAGACAAGATGGTTTTCATTTATGTTAGCTTAATGGGAGATTATAAAACTGCACCCGCCATTAAGAAACCGAATAATACAGATAAGCTGATTGCAATCACACCTGGCACTAAGAATGGGTGGTTGAATACATATTTACCGATACGAGTTGAACCGGTATCATCCATTTCTACTGCCGCAATTAAGGTTGGGTAAGTAGGAAGAATGAATAATGCTGATACTGCGGCAAATGCTGCAATCGCGGCTTCCGGAGAAACACCTAATAAAATTGCAGTTGGATATAATGCTTTCGCAGTTGCAGCTTGTGAGTAAAGTAAGGTACTTGCGAAGAACAAGATTACCGCTAAACTCCAAGGGTATTGTTGTAAGAACTCAGCTGATACCGCTTTAATTTGATCGATATGACCTTCAACAAAAGTATTACCTAACCATGCTACACCAAGCACACAAATTACCGCTGACATACCAGATTTAAAGGTTGCTGCATTAGTAATTTTTGCGGTATCCACTTTACATGCCATAGTGATAATGGCTGCAGTTGCAAGCATGAAAGAGATAATGGCGTTATCACGAGAAAGAATTGGGTTTTGAATTAAACCAACTGTTTTACTGATTGCAGTTGCATAAAGCATGACCACTAAAATCGCGATAAGGAAAATTGCGACAGAACGTTTTGCATAAGGTTTGATCTCAATTTGCATTTCACCACGCATAGTAATTAAACCTTTTGCTAGACGATCTTGGTAAACTTCATCATCTTTCAAATCTTTACCAAGGAAGTTACAAATCACCGCAGTAATCATACATGCTGCGTAAGTAGTTGGGATCCAAATACCTAATAATTGTAAGTAACTTAAACCAAAGTTTTTCTCTAATTCAGCAGAAAGGAATACCACCGCAGCAGAAATTGGAGAGGCTGTAATCGCAATTTGTGAAGCGATAACCGCAATAGAAAGTGGACGTGAAGGACGAATACCTTGTTCTTTTGCCACTTCAGCAATCACTGGAAGTGTTGAGAACGCTGTGTGGCCAGTACCCGCAAGTACAGTCATAAAATAAGTCACAGTTGGCGCAAGGAAAGTGATGTATTTTGGATTTTTACGTAGGATTTTTTCAGCCATTTTTACTAAGAAATCCATACCACCCGCAACTTGCATTGCCGCAATTGCCATGATTACAGACATGATAACTGAAATTACATCAAACGGAATGGCGCCCGGTTTTAAGCCAAGTAGTGAAAGTGCAACAACACCCATACCCCCCATGAAACCGATACCAATACCGCCTAATCTAGCCCCTAGGTAAATAAAGAGTAGGACGACTAAAAGTTGAGTCCAAATCATAATATTTTCTCCATATTAATTTTAAAAATAATTCCAGAACATATATTAACAACAAACTAGTGCATTATCTATATTTATTAATTGGATTAGTCTATTTTATCCGAAAGTGCGGTTAAAATTTGATTCAAATTCTGACCGCACTTTCAATGACTTTCCTAGAAATCCTCAAAGTATTGTTGAATCACTTTTGGATCTTTTGTTTGTGTTAAGGCTAATTGTAATAACACACGTGCTTTTTGCGGATTCAATGTACCTGAAGCCACAAAACCATATTTAGAATCATCTACTTCAGCATCACGTGTAGTGTAACCCGTTGGCACACGAGATGAACGAACCACCATAACACCATCTTTCGCCGCTTTTTCTAAACGTTCTAAATGGGCCGCATTCACGTTACCATTACCCACACCAGCAGAAACAATGCCTTGATAGCCCGCATCCAATAATGAATTTAATGGCTCAATTGGTGCATTAGAATAAGCATAAACAATGCCTACTTTCGGTAAGCTGTCTAATTTATCTACGTTAAATGGTGTGTTTACCGTATGTTTGCTTTCAGGTGAGCGTTCGTAATCTACTTTACTGTTATGGATATAACCCAAAGTACCATAGTTTGGAGAATGGAACGTTTGCACCGCAGTAGTACTCATTTTGGTCACATCACGTGCACCTAATACTTCATCATTCATCGCCACTAATACACCGCGACCAGATGATTTTTTATCGGTTGCCACGACGACGGCGTTATAAAGGTTTAATGGACCATCCGCACTTTTTTCTGTCGCAGGACGCATTGCACCGACTAATACAATTGGTTTTTCACATTTCGCAGTAAGATCTAAGAAATAAGCGGTTTCTTCCATGGTATCGGTACCATGAGTAATCACAAAACCATCGGTGTCTTTACATTGTGCATTAATCGCTTTTGCTAATTTTAACCACACATCATCGCTCATATCTTGTGAACCAATTTTTACAATTTGCTCACCTTTTATATTTGCAAGCTGCTTAATTTCGGGCACCGCATCAATTAGTGCATCAACATTGAGTTGCCCTGCTTTATAAGCAGAAGAAACGGCAGTTTCGCCACTTCCGGCAATCGTGCCACCTGTTGCTAAAATTGTAATATTAGGTAATTCCGCAGCTTGTGCGATCGAAAAACCAAATCCGAGCATCATAAGTGCCGTTAATTTTTTTAATTTCATGCGCGTCTCCTTTCACGTTTTATAATCTAAGTTTGGCTATTCTCTACTTAATTAGGCGTAGAATAAACACAAAGATAAGATATTTATGATCCCGATCACATTTTTATTGATCCGATTGTATAAGCTTTCGCCAACGTTGCGTTTCCTTGATAATTTTTTTGAAAGATAACTAAAGTGCGGTTATACTTAAAGCCTTATTTCATCTGAAGATAAACTCTTATTCATTATCAAAATTAAGTTGAGAACAACATGCAAGAATTTATTCCTCAAGCAATTGAATTTGCTCAAAAACACACTTTTTTAACGATCGCATGGTTTGCTGTCCTTTTTATGACACTTTTCACCTTTTTTAAAAGTGCGACACAAAAATATCGCGTCATCACCAACCCTGAAGCGGTTCGCTTAATGAACGATGAAGAAGCCGTGGTGATTGATTTACGCCCTATTGATGAATTCCAACGCGGCCATATCATTGGTAGCGTCAACTTGCTTCCAACTGAAATTAAAAATCAAAATGTAGGCAAAATTGAACATCACAAAGAAAAACCGCTTATCATTGTGGATGTTAACGGTGTTTCTTCTGCTACATCCGCAGAACTTTTAACCAAACAAGGCTTTGAAAAAGTTTATGTGTTAAAAGACGGTTTAGCGGCTTGGGCGGGTGCAAATTTACCATTAGTAAAAAAACATAAGTAAGGATCCTCTATGTCTGAACAAAATCAACAACCTGAAGTAGCAGCTGAAGAGCAACAAGAAGCAGTACTTCAAATTCAACGTATTTATGTAAAAGATGTTTCTTTTGAAGCACCAAATCTTCCTCATATTTTCCACCAAGAATGGAAACCAAAACTCGGCTTTGATTTAAGCACTGAAGCCGTTCAAGTGGGTGAAGATTTATACGAAGTCACGTTAAACATCAACGTAGAAACCACCATGGAAGACTCTGGTGATGTGGCGTTTATTTGTGAAGTAAAACAAGCTGGCGTATTTACAATCAGCGGTTTAGAAGATGTTCAAATGGCACACTGCTTAACATCTCAATGCCCAAATATGCTTTTCCCTTATGCACGTGAATTGATTTCTAACTTAGTAAATCGCGGTACATTCCCGGCATTAAACCTTTCTCCAGTAAACTTCGATGCGTTGTTCATTGATTACATGAACAAGCAGCAAGCAGCAGCCGAAGCGGAAGAAAATCAGGAAACCCAACATTAATTGTGATAAGGGCAGGCGATACCGTCTGCCCTTTTATTTTAAAGGTGATTGAAATGAACCCATCCCAATCTCCAATTACCATTCTTGGTTGCGGTTCTTATGGAACAGCACTCGCTATCTCATTTTCTCGCAATGGCTCTCCAACCTATCTTTGGGGGCACAATCCCGAGCACATTAATCAAATGCAACAGGAACGTCAAAATCGCCGTTTTCTACCTGATATTGAATTTCCAGAAAGTTTGCATTTAGAATTGGATTTGAAAACAGCCCTTGAGCAATCGAAAGACATTTTAATTGTGGTGCCAAGCCATGCTTTCGGTGAAATTCTGTTAAAAATTCGACCGCACTTAAAACCTGATCATCGTTTAATTTGGGCAACCAAAGGATTAGAACGCAACACTGGCCGATTACTACAAGAAGTAGTGGAAGAAACCTTAGGTAAAGCAATCCCAACCGCTGTGCTTTCCGGTCCTACTTTTGCGAAAGAATTGGCTCAAGGTTTGCCAACAGCGATTACCCTTGCCTCTCGTAATGAAAAGTTTGCCTTAGAATTTCAAGCGCGAATTCATTGTAGTCAGCATTTTCGGGTATACGTAAACCAAGATATGATTGGCGTTCAATTAGGGGGTGCCATTAAAAACGTGATAGCAATTGGTGCGGGTATTTCGGATGGCATGGGATTTGGTGCCAATGCCAGAACGGCATTGATTACCCGTGGGATTGCGGAAATTACTCGCTTAGGCGTATCCATGGGCGCCAATACGCAAACCTTTATGGGTATGTCTGGTTTAGGTGATTTAGTGCTCACTTGTACCGATAACCAATCCCGTAACCGCCGATTTGGTTTAATGCTTGGTAAAGGTACCGATAGCCAACAAGCCATGGATGAAATTGGTCAGGTAGTGGAAGGGTTTTATAACACCAAAGAAACCTATTTATTAGCACAACGACAAGGCGTGGAAATGCCGATTACAGAACAGATTTACCAAATGCTCTTTTGTGGTAAAAGTGCACAAGAAGTGGCACTGAGCTTATTAGGTCGTGAACGAAAAGGCGAATAAGGAGAAAAAATGACGTTAGAAGTATGGCAACACATTCGCCAAGAGGCAAAAGAATTAGCAGAATGCGAACCAATGCTCGCAAGCTTTTTCCATTCCACTATTTTAAAACATCAAAATCTTGGCAGTGCCTTGAGTTATTTACTAGCGAATAAACTGGCTAACCCTATCATGCCCGCAATTTCGCTGCGTGAAATTATTGAAGAGGCCTATCAAGCCGAGCCCAATATCATTGATTGTGCCGCTTGCGATATTAAAGCCGTGCGCCACCGCGATCCAGCGGTGGAATTATGGTCTACCCCACTGCTTTATCTAAAAGGTTTTCACGCTATTCAAAGCTATCGCATTACCCATTATTTGTGGAATCAAAATCGAAAAGCACTCGCACTTTATTTACAAAATCAGATTTCAGTGGCTTTCGATGTGGATATTCACCCTGCCGCCAAAATTGGGCACGGCATTATGTTTGACCATGCTACCGGTATTGTCGTCGGTGAAACCTCAGTGATTGAAAATGATGTGTCTATCTTGCAAGGTGTTACCCTTGGTGGTACAGGTAAAGAATCCGGCGATCGCCATCCAAAAGTACGAGAAGGTGTGATGATTGGAGCAGGTGCAAAAATTCTCGGCAATATCGAAGTGGGTAAATATGCCAAAATTGGTGCCAACTCTGTTGTACTTCAACCTGTGCCTGAATATGCCACTGCTGCAGGGGTACCTGCTCGCATTGTTGGCAAAGACAAAGAAGCAAAACCAGCTTTTGAAATGAATCAATATTTTATTGATGATGATATAAATTTGAATATTTAAGACCAAAATATGATTAACAAAGACACTCAACTTTGCATGTCCCTTTCTGGCAGACCAGGCAATTTTGGCACGACATTCCATAACTATCTGTATCAAAAACTCGGGCTTAATTTTATCTATAAAGCCTTTACCACCACAGATATTGAAAGTGCAGTCAAAGGCATTCGTGCACTTGGCATTCGAGGTTGTGCCGTTTCGATGCCTTTTAAAGAAAGCTGCATGCCATTTTTAGATGAAATCTCCCCTTCTGCACAAGCCATTCAGTCTGTGAATACCATTGTGAATGAGCAAGGTTTTCTTCGAGCTTACAACACCGACTATATTGCCATTGTTAAACTTATCAAAGAATATCAATTAGATAAAAATAGTCGCGTGATTGTACAAGGCAGTGGTGGTATGGCTAAAGCCGTCGTTGCGGCCTTTAAAAACAGTGGATTTGAGCATCTGAAGATTTTTGCCCGAAATGAAAAAACAGGTAAAAATTTAGCCGCACTTTATAGCTATGAATATATCCCATCTTTAGATACTCAATCGGCAGACATTTTAGTCAACGTTACGCCAATTGGGATGAAAGGTGGAAAAGAAGAATTCGATCTCGCCTTTCCTGAAAATCTTATTCAACAAGCTCAAACCGCTTTTGATGTGGTGGCGGTTCCTGCTGAAACACCATTTATCCAATTTGCTCAACAGCAAGGTAAACAAACTATTTCTGGTGCAGAAGTAATTGTGCTACAAGCCGTCGAACAATTTGAGCTCTACACTGGGGTTCGACCTGATGACCAATTAGTCGCTGAAGCGGCTGCTTTTGCAAGGGCAAATAGTTAATGTTCAATAAAAAAGGCGTCTTAATTCAAAACGCCTTTTTTTGTTTATTGCATATTAAGAATTTTTTGCAAGCCACGGTGAGATAAATAGCAGAAAATGAAACACATCACCGCTCCACACATGATGGTATAGAATCCACTACTCCAACCAAATTTATCTACAACAAAACCAAACAATGTTGTACCAAATGTAGAACCAACAATATAACTCATAAATCCACGTAACCCTACTGCTGATCCTAATGCAAAACTAGGAATAACTTCCATTGCTTGTACTGCAACCATAGACTGAGGAATATAGACCAAACACCCAACTATTGCAGAGAATAAAATAATGGCAAAAATAGATTCTGAGTTCATGTAGCCGAATACACAGAAGAAAACAATCGTCATACAAATCATTGGTAAATACATAATTTTTCCACGGAAAAATTTATCAATTAACCATCCAGCAATGAGCGTTGATGGAATAGCTGCCCATTCAAAAATCATAAATGCAGCGCCCATATCTGTTTTAGTAAGACCTTTTTCTTTAAGAAGATAAAGCGGAATCCAGGTTAACATACCAAAACGAACCATATAGGTGAAAATATCAACACCAACGAGATACCAAGAATTAGGGTTTTTAACGACAAATTTATAAAAAATTTGGAATGCAGTCATGTTTTCTGGCTTTTCAGATAAATGACCTTTTAATTTTGTATTAACCGTTTCTTCGTTATACATTTCCTCAACAGTTGGCAATCCTTCTTCAGCAGGACGGCGTTTCACAAAAAATAACACAAGGAAAACACCAATTAAGGCAATGATACTCGGTACAACATAAGTAGAAATTTCCCATTGTTCAGAACCGAGATAAGCAAGACTAGCACCTACAATAGGAGCCACAATACCACCACCTAAATTATGTGATACATTCCAAGTTGTACTTGCTCGCCCACGTTGGCTACGTGGATACCAATATCCAACTGTAATAATTGAAGGACCTACCCCCATTCCCTGGAATACCCCTAATAAAATGACTAATCCTACGAATAAATAGAAGCTTGTTGAGAACCCCATCATAATATTAATAAGAATACAAAGAAGAAGCCCTAAAGCCATAAAGTAGCGAGGATTAGCTTTATCTGCCAAGATACTCATTGCGCCTTTACTACACCCATATGTAATCAGCAAAGAGGATGTCAGTAAACCAATTTGCGTCTTAGAAAGCTCTAATTTTTCTGCCAGATAGGGAGTGGATAGTACGAAGTTATTACGGACAATGTAGTAACACATGTAACCAATAAAAACACCGATAAGAGAATGAAGCTGATATTTTAAATATTTACTTTTAATTTCAGTTGAATAACTACTATTCATACCATTCATTCTTGATGAAAGATTTGTTGTACTGCTCATAATGAATCCTTTCTAGTAAAGATAATGCTTAGAATTTTAATGAAAAAGGAGACTAAATTTTGTGACGTACATCACATTTTTGTAGCATTTTGAGAAAAATTTGAATATTGAGATAAAAATATTTTCAGAGGTGAGCGGAATTCACTTGTTTTAATATGATGAAAAAATAAAGGCGTTTTAATTAAAAACGCCTTTTAAACATTACGCTAACAATTTTCTTGCTGCTTCCACCACCACAGATACTGCTTTTTCTTCCGTATCTTTCATAGTAGCTTCATTTGGAATTTCTTGTTGTGTACGGTTCACAATCACACCTGCCACCATACCAGCTCGTAAGCCAAGGGCATTACACATCGTGAATAATGTTGCGGATTCCATCTCATAGTTCATCACATTGAGATCTTGCCATTGTTTTAACAAGCCTTGGTAATCACGATATACTTTACCGCTGTAGGTATCATAACGTTCTTGACCTGGATAGAAGGTATCTGAAGAGACGGTAATTCCTACAAATGGCTCAATACCTTTTTCTTTAGCCGCATTGAAAAGTGCCGTGGTACATTCAAAATTTGCCACTGCGGGATATTCAATTGGCGCAAAGTGACGGCTTGCACCATCAAGACGAACTGAACCCGTTGTAACAAGAATATCGCCCACATTAATATGCGGTTGAATCGCACCTGTTGTGCCAATACGTAGAAATGTACGCACACCAAGCTGAGCCAGCTCTTCCACACAGATAGATGTAGAAGGGCCACCAATACCGGTTGAACACACCACCACCGGTTGACCATTTAAATAACCTAACCAAGAAGTGAACTCACGTGTACTTGCAAGAAACTCAGGGTTATCAAGTTTTTTAGCAATACGTTCGCTACGCGCAGGATCCCCTGGTACGATAGCGAGTGTAGCACCTTTTAATTGTGCTTTAGTCAGGTTTAAGTGAAATACATCAGACATAATAATCTCCTTTTTATCATTCTTGCCGCAAAGTGCGGTCAAATTTTCGTTATTTTTTCAATGCGCCTAAGATACCACGCATGATTTGTTTGGTCACTTCATTACGAATATTGCGACCCACTGATTTTGCCACGCTATTCACAATTTGTTCTGTCGGAGAAAGTTTATCCCCACGTTTTTGTGTTCCAAAAATCATACGGCTTAAGCTACCGAATAAACCGCTTTCTTCCTCTTGTTGCGCTTGTTCGGCTTGTTTTTGTTGTACTGCCGCTAAATCCGCTTGAGCATTTAATACTTCGAAAGCGGACTCATTATCCACGTAATCTTTATAGAAAGCATAAAGATCATCGTCTTTCACCCAAGCAGCTCGCTCTTCTTCAGTAATCGGTGCTAGTTGGCTTTTCGGCGGATAAACATACGCCACTTCAACTGGCGTTGGCATGCCTTTTTCATCTAAGAATGAAATCAATGCTTGGCCCACACCTAAAGTTGAAATGGTTTCAACCACATTAACAGCAGGATTAGAACGGAACGTTTCTGCCGCAGATTTCACTGCTTTTTGATCACGTGGCGTAAAGGCACGTAACGCATGTTGGACACGGTTACCTAATTGCCCTAACACGGTATCCGGTAAATCTAATGGGTTTTGGGTTACAAAATAAATCCCTACACCTTTAGAACGGATCAAGCGAACCACTTGTTCCACTTTGTCCACCAACACGCTTGGTGCGCCATCAAAGAGTAAGTGAGCTTCATCGAAGAACATCACAAATTTTGGTTTATCTGGATCGCCAACTTCCGGTAATTGCTCAAATAATTCAGATATCAACCAAAGCAAGAACGCACTATACATTCTTGGGGAATTAATTAATTTTTCAGAATTTAAAACATTGATCACACCACGACCATCACGGGTTTGTAACCAATCTTCAAGATTTAATGCAGGTTCACCAAAAAGATTGGTCGCTCCTTCATTTTCAAGGGTCAGTAAGGCACGTTGAATCGCACCCACACTCGCGGCTGATACGTTGCCGTATTCTACTTGGAACGATTTGGCGTTTTCTGCTACAAATTTAAGCATTGCACGTAAATCTTTTAAGTCTATGAGTAACAAGCCTTTGTCATCTGCAACACGGAATACGAGGTTTAATAAGCCTTCTTGGGTTGCATTTAAATTTAATAAACGGGAAAGTAATAATGGTCCCATTTCAGAAATCGTGGTACGAAGTGGAATACCGGTTTCACCGAATACATCCCAAAATGACACAGGATAGCCATTTAAATAACTCTCGCCACCTAAATCAAATTGCTCAATGCGTTCCGCCACTTTGCCACTGAATGTCCCCGCTTTGACTAAACCGGACAAATCGCCTTTTACATCCACTAAAAAGACCGGCACGCCATCATCACTGAACGCTTCCGCCATTTTACGTAATGTTACGGTTTTCCCCGTCCCTGTCGCCCCAGCGATCAGACCATGACGGTTTGCCATTTTTGCGGTAATACCAAGGGTTTGACCTTGTTCGGTACGCGCGAGAGAATATTGCATAAAGATTCCTTTGTTTTGTTGGTTTTATTTAAACGAATAATAAGGAAAAAACGAAGTGCGGTCAAAATTTAAGTGATTTTACGGTATAATTTCTCAAAACTAACTCAAAGCAGGAAAAATAGATGTCAAACGCAAAAATTCTTATTATTAAAACAGGATTGATCGAAACCTTAACGTTCCCTGATGGTAGCTCATATGAAAGTGCTATCCGTAAAAAACCGGTACCGATGGTAAAAGTACACACGCTGGGTGCTGAAGGTAACGATGTGGGCTTAAAAGCCCATCACGGTGGTGTTGATAAAGCCTTGTTTTTTATGTCTGATGTGTCTTTCGACGCTTTAAACGAGCTACTTGGTGAAAACTTTGATTTTCACGGTAGCGCGATTTATGGTGAAAACTTTGTGGTATCCGGCTTACATGAAGATAATGTCTGCATAGGCGATCGTTACAAAATTGGCACCACGCTTTTAGAAGTGTCTCAACCACGTAAACCTTGCGAACGTTTATCTCATAATACCAAGAATGAGAATACAAGAGAGGTAATTC
Source organism: Haemophilus sp. HMSC061E01 (assembly GCF_001810345.1). Taxonomy (NCBI): domain Bacteria; kingdom Pseudomonadati; phylum Pseudomonadota; class Gammaproteobacteria; order Pasteurellales; family Pasteurellaceae; genus Haemophilus; species Haemophilus sp. HMSC061E01. The sequence goes on along the minus strand of NZ_KV800997.1, from coordinate 16,725 downwards.
GTCAGTCTGGCTGGACAGGTTGGTATGTTCGCGTGATCGAAGAAGGTGAAATTCATCAAGGCGATGAACTCATCTTGCAACACCGTCCTTATCCAGAATGGACTATTCGTCGTTTAAACACGCTACTTTCGGCTCCTTCAAGTGTCGCAGAATTAGAAGAAGCCTTAGCCATTGAGGAATTAGCACCAGCGTTTAAACGTTCTGTTAACTCACAATTACGTAATTTACAGCAGGCGGGCTAAAATGTCGGGTAAAACGACCGCACTTTGTCCGTGCCAATCTTCGCTTTCTTACGAAGATTGTTGCGGACGCTTTCACTCAGGCAATCTGTTTCCAGAAACAGCGGAACAACTTATGCGTTCCCGCTATTCCGCGTTTGTGCTCAAAAATATTCCTTATATCGTGCAAACCACTGTGCCAAGCCAACAACCGTTATTAGATGAAAAAGCCCTGCAAGATTGGGCTGATGAAACGCAATGGCTCGGTTTAGATATTGTCAAAGCAGAAACCCTAACCAAAACACAAAGTGCGGTTGAATTTAAAGCACATTTTCAAGGCAATGAACAGCCTTGTGTGCATCACGAATATTCTCTTTTTGTAAAAATCGATGGTCGTTGGTATTTTGTTGATCCCACTGTGCCGCTCCCAAGCAATAAACAGCCTTGTGTTTGTGGCTCAGGGAAGAAATTTAAACATTGTTGCGGAGGCTTGCTCTAATGACCTTAACGTCTTTTCTCGCATTATTCTGGCAGCGTTCTCAAGAAAATAAATTAACGCAAGCCGCCGGTTCACTCACTTACAGCACCATGCTCGCTATCGTGCCATTAATTATGGTGGTGTTTTCAATTTTCTCCGCCTTTCCCGTTTTTAACGAAGTAACTGGCGCATTGAAAGAATTCATCTTCACCAATTTCGCTCCTTCCGCTAGTGATGTTGTGGGACAATATATTGATGAATTCGTCCATAATTCAAAGAAAATGAGCGCCGTGGGGATTGTGAGTTTGATTTTAGTGGCATTAATGCTGATTAACTCCATTGACCGTACACTCAATGGCATTTGGAAAGACACCAGTAATCGCCCGATTTTTACGTCATTTGCTATTTATTGGCTCATTTTAACGCTTGGCCCGCTTTTAATCGGTACCAGCATTGCCGCAAGTTCATACGTCAAAGCGATGTTCGAGCAATCGGAAACGCTCTCTTTTGGCTTAAAACTCCTCAGCTTTGTGCCATTTCTTTCTACTTGGTTTATCTTCACGCTCATTTATATGGTCGTGCCAAATAAGAAAGTGAGCATCAAGCATTCTGCAGCAGGTGCATTAATTGCGGCAATTTTCTTTACTTTAGGAAAACAAGCCTTTACTTGGTACATCGCCACCTTCCCGTCTTATCAATTAATTTATGGTGCCATGGCGACGCTGCCAATCATGTTATTGTGGATTCAAATCAGCTGGACAGTAGTGTTATTGGGTGCGCAATTAGCCGCAGTGCTTGCAGAAGTGCGGTCAACGAATCAAACAAATTTAGAGGAAGTAAAATGATTGCGTTAATTCAGTGTGTGACACAAGCAAAAGTAGAAGTTGAAGGCCAAATTGTGGGTCAAATCGGCAAGGGATTATTGGTTTTATTAGGCGTAGAAAAAGAAGATGACCGAGCCAAGGCGGATAAACTTGCCGAGAAAGTATTAAATTACCGTATTTTCAGCGATGAAAATGACAAAATGAATTTAAATGTGCAACAAATCGGTGGTGAAGTGCTTGTAGTATCACAATTCACCCTAGCTGCAGACACGCAAAAAGGTTTACGACCAAGTTTCTCAAAAGGTGCCGCACCAGCATTGGCTAACGAATTGTATGAGTATTTTTCACAAAAATGTGCAGAAAAAGTCACTGTTGCCAACGGACAATTTGCAGCAGATATGCAAGTAACGCTGACCAATGATGGCCCGGTTACATTTTGGTTAAATGTCTGAATAAAGAGAACAATCACTATTTTTTTCAAAGCAAAGGAAACTCTTTCTTTGATCGCATTGTCGTATTAACGCTCACACGCATATAACAATTTCAAATCCCATCCATAATTGCGTTGGTAATCCCCTTATTTTATGGGTAAACTAAGGCGGTTTGATGTGGATCTTCTTAAAGTTTAGCTTGTAATAAAATGAAAAAAATTTCGTTAAAAATAACCGCACTTTTGCTTGGATGGATGAGTTTTTCAGCCCTTGCAGAACAAACCGTAGATATTGAGATCCGCGGTATTAAGGGCGAGCGCGCCATTCGCAATACTGACATGAATGTCAATCTCATTGATAAAGGTGAGATGGACGGCTCAGATCGTTATAAACAATTAGTTTCAGATGCTGTCGATAAAGGCCTTCGAGTCTTTGGTTATTATGGTTCTTCCGTGACCTTTGAATTGAAAAAACGTAAAGGTCAACGAGATTTACTTATTGCGAATGTCACCCCAGGTGAGCCAAGTAAAATTGCAGGAACAGACGTTGAAATTACAGGCGAAGCCGCAGAAGATGAAAACTTCACGGCACTCCGTAAAAACTTGCCAAAACAAGGTGAGTTAGTTGAGCATCAAAAATATGATGACTATAAAAGCAGCATTTCAAACCTTGCCCTTGCTCGTGGTTATCTTGACGGAAAATTCCAAATTTCTCGCTTAGAAATCAGCCCTGAAACCCATGAAGCATGGTGGCGTATGCTGTTTGATAGTGGCGTGCGTTATCATTACGGCAACATCACATTCAACCATTCCCAAATTCGCGAAGACTATTTGCAAAATATGCTCAACATTAAATCGGGCGATCCTTATTTAGTCAGCGATTTATCTGAATTAACTAACGATTTTTCTTCTACCAACTGGTTTAGCTCAGTGCTTTTACAGCCTCATGTCCGCGAAGAAGATAAATTAGTCGATATCGAACTTTTACTTTATCCACGTAAGAAAAACTCAATGGAGCTTGGGGTAGGTTTTGCAACCGATACGGGCCCTCATGTCCAAATTGGTTGGACAAAACCTTGGATCAATAGCCGAGGCCATAGTTTCCGTACAAATCTTTACGTCTCTGCGCCAAAACAAAACTTTGAAGCCACCTATAAAATGCCATTGTTGAAAAATCCATTAAATTATTATTATGAATTTTCAACAGGTTATGAAAAAGAAAATAAAAACGATACAGATACCAAAGCCCTCACTTTCGCTGCATTACGTTATTGGAATAATAGCGAGGGTTGGCAATATTTTGCGGGTCTTCGTGTCCGTTATGACAGCTACACACAAGCTGATTTCACCGATAAAACCTTCCTGGTTTATCCAACTGGAGGCTTTAGCCGCACCCGTTTAAGAGGTGGCCAATTCCCAACATGGGGAGATACCCAAAAAATCACGGTTGATTTAGGGAATAAGCTTTGGATGTCCGATGCTAATTTCTTTAAAGTTCAAGCCTCTACCGCCTGGATTCGTACGTACGCAGAAAATCACCGTTTTATTACCCGTGCAGAAATTGGTTATTTAAATACGCCTGATATTCGAAAAATTCCACCTGCACTACGTTTCTTTGCAGGGGGCGATCGCAGCGTGCGAGGTTATGGCTATAAGAAAATTTCACCGAAAAATAAAGAGGGGAAATTAGTTGGTGGCTCTCGTTTAGTAACAGGTAGCCTTGAATATCAATATCAAGTTTACCCTAATTGGTGGGGAGCAGTGTTTGCAGACACAGGCTTGGCGGCTAACTCTTACAAAGCAACCGAATTGCGTTATGGTGCAGGTGTAGGGGTGCGCTGGGCATCGCCAGTTGGCGCCATCAAATTTGATATTGCAACGCCAATTCGAGATAAAGATAACAGCAAAAACATTCAATTTTACATTGGCTTAGGTGCTGAAATTTAGGGTATGACTATGTCTGAACAAGAAACACAACCAGATAACCAAACCACACAACCCGTTAAAAAGAAAAAGACCTGCCGTAAAATTTTATGTGTCGGAAGTGCGGTCATTTTTATTCCTGTTTTAGGCTTAGTCACAGCACTGTCTTTTGATAGTGGACAACGTGCACTTATTCAACTCGCCGATAAAATGCTCGATAGCTTATCTATTGAGCAAGTCAGCGGTGGCTTACAAGATGGTTTAGTCTTAGAAAATTTACGTTTTCAAACAACCGGCGTAGATGTGGCACTCCCTAAAACGCGATTACAACTGAATTTAGCTCGTTTACTTTCGGGTGATATTATTGTTGATGATCTCAGCTTAACGCAGCCGAAAATTGCCATTGATACCAGTGTCATGCCACCTTCTGAAGAGAAACAAACGGAAAGTGGTCCAATGGAAAAAATCCATTTACCGGTTTCTGTGCAAGTGAAAAATGTGGCGATTACTGACTTTGATATGAAACTCGATCAAAGCAATATTACGTTTTCGTCTTTTCAAAGTGCGATCAGTTTAAACAATGAATCTGGCCTTACCCTTGAGCCCACCAGGCTTTCAGACGTGCTTTTCTCAACTGTCTCCCAAACTCAACCGAATACACCTCAACCTGAGAAAAAAGAACCCGCTAAACCCGTTGATTGGGCGCAAATTGAGCAAACACTCACACCGGCTTTTTTAGGTAATTTAAATGCGGTGAACTTGCCTTTTGATATGCACATTCCAAGTTTTTTGGGTACAAACTGGCAATATCAATCGCTCAATGAAAAAGGCGAAGAAATCCAAAAAATCACTGTGCCTAAAGTGGAATTGCAAGCAGATGCCACCGATCATTTAGTGAAATTACAAAAACTCGACATTGACAGCTCTCTTGGTACACTTTCTAGCCAAGGGCAACTCCAGCTCAATGACGATTTTCCAGTTGATCTCACATTAAAATCTGATCTCCAAGCATTTAAATCAAAAGACAAAACCATTCTGCCTGCCAGCAAAGTTGATCTCAATTTATCGGGCTCCTTGAAAAAAACGACCGAACTTTCGTTAACCACACAGGGGGTGCTTGATGCCACCTTAACGGGTGATGTGAAACTGGCCGAAGATAAAATGCCATTAAATCTGCAGTTAAAAGCAAAAAAAGGTCAATATGCTTTTGCAGACAGCCTAGCACCGCTCAAAATTAACGATGTTGATATCAAACTCACAGGCGATTTATTGAATTATCACGCAGAAGTTGTTGGTGGCGTGGAGGGGATGGATCATATCCCTCATACTCACGTTGATTTGAATGCAGACGGTAAACTCTACGAAGTCACCCTCAACGAATTAAAACTTGCTGCCCTCGATGGTACCGCACGTTTAACGGGTTCCTCAAACTGGAAAGATGGCGCACAATGGGATGTGACGGCTGATTTAAACAAAATAAACATTCGTCCTTATGTGCCTGCCATGCCAGCCGTATTATCGGGCAAAGTGAGCTCACAAGGTTCCGCAGATTCCAATCATTGGAAAGTGGATGTGCCTACCGTGGATTTAACGGGTAGCCTCTCCTCTCGTCCATTAAGCTTGAAAGGTAGTGTCTTTTTAAGTAATGAAACTTTATTAAACATTCCTGATTTATTGCTGAACTATGGCGATAACCGCATTGCGGCAAAAGGTATATTAGGTGATAAATCAAACTTAGATTTAGATATCAACGCACCAAGCTTACGTGGACTATGGCAAGATTTAGCGGGTTCCGTAGTTGGTAAAGCACAGATTTTAGGGAAACTTACTGCGCCAACCATTAATACTGATTTAACGGCACAAGGCTTGCACTTCCAAGGATTAGACTTATCCAAAGCCTTAATTAAAGGTAATGTTGTCAGTGAACCACAAGTGAAAGGTGAACTTACCGTCAAAGCGGAAAACTTCCGTTATGGTGACAGCATCAAATTACATAATATTGATTTGAATGCATCAGGTGATGAAAAACATCATACGCTCACCTTAAAATCAAAAGGTGAGCCCGTTGCAGCTGATTTACAAATCGCGGGGAATTTTGACCGCACATCTCAGCAATGGAAAGGCAATTTAAGCCAAGTGAGCCTAAACTCACCTATTGGTGATTTTAAAGTGAATCAAACTATTCCGGTGACTTATGATAATAAAAAAATCCAAGCCACCATTGGTTCACACTGCTGGATTAACCAAGATTTAGATCTGTGTTTTCCACAACAATTTACGGCAGGGAAAAATGGCGAAGTCCCTTTTGAGCTTAAACGTATTAATTTAGATTTAGTGAATAAATTGATGGGACAAGACACGCTCAAAGGCCAGTTACAAAGCCGAGGTAAAGTGGCATGGTTCACGGATAAACCATTACAACTAAATTTGGCAGTAGAAGGTAATAACATTGGTGTAGCACAAAAATTAGACTACCGCACCTTTAAGCTAGATATTCCTAAATTAAGTGTGAATGCCGATATTCAAAATAACAATTTAACCTTGAAATCAGACATTAACGTTCAGAATCAAGGTCGAATCGGCACAGACTTAAAAATTAATGATTTAAGTAAAGGCCGTCAATTAGGCGGTACCTTTACTATTGAAGGTCTACGTTTATCCTTAGCCAATCAACTTTTCTCCAGCGGTGAAAGCATAGATGGTGAAGTGGTCTCACGCTTAAGTTTCGGTGGTAATTTAGAAAAACCATTATTAAATGGCAATTTCGACATTCGAAATGTGAAAACAAAACTGAAAAGCCTGCCTTTTGATGTGACTGATGGCCAAGTGGCAATTCGCTTTAATGGCACCTCTTCAACCTTAAATGGTCATGTTCAAACACCAGATAGCAAACTCAATATTAATGGACAAGCTAACTGGGCGCACATGAATAATTGGACGGCAGAAGTCAGAGCGCAAGCAGATAACTTCAAAGTCGATATTCCGTCTATGGCGAAATTAAAAGTCAGCCCGAATGTGGTTGTCAAAGCGTCACCAAAACTCTTAGATTTAAGTGGTAATGTGGATATTCCTTGGGCAAGAATTGCTATTGAAAGCTTACCGGACAATGCTGAACCAGTGAGTGAAGATGAAGTCATTTTAAATGGCCCAAGAAAAAGTAAAGAAGAGCTCATTAATCGCCAATTTGCTTCAGAAACCAAATCTGGTATGCAAATTCAATCTGATTTAAAAATTAAAATCGGCGACGATGTGCATTTAAATGCCTATGGTTTAAAAACGAATTTGGATGGTTTACTTTCGGTGAAACAGGATAAAGGCAAATTAGGATTATTCGGTCAAATTAACCTGAAAAATGGTCGTTATGCCTCTTTTGGACAGGACTTATTAATTCGTAAAGGACAAATCAGCTTCGCCGGTTTACCTTCACAACCGATGTTAAATATTGAGGCGATTCGTAACCCAGAAGCCATGGAAGACAGTAAAGTGACCGCAGGGGTAAAAGTGATTGGTATGGCATCTAGCCCACAAGTCACGATTTTCTCTGATCCAGCCAAATCTCAAGACCAGGCACTTTCTTATTTATTAACCGGTCGCTCATTAGAAAACAGCGGTGAAGCAGGCTCTAGTGGTTCTGTCGGTGCGGCATTACTCGGTTTAGGTTTAGCGAAAAGTGGTAAAGTCGTCGGCGGTATTGGCGAAGCCTTTGGTATTCAAGACTTAAACTTAGGCACTGCCGGTGTTGGGGATAGCTCCAAAGTACAAGTTAGTGGTAATATTGGTAAACGCTTACAAGTGAAATACGGTGTAGGATTGTTTGATGGCTTAGCCGAAGTGACTTTACGTTACCGCTTAATGCCGCAACTTTATTTCCAATCGGTTTCCAGTACAAACCAAGTTTTTGATTTATTGTATCAATTTGAATTTTAGGAAAGGACATGCATAACGACAAGCAACTGGCTCAACTCGCAGAACCTCATCATCGAGGTGAGGCCCGGGAGATTGCCGCCATTGATTTAGGCTCAAACAGCTTCCACATGATTGTGGCGCGGATTATCAATGGTTCGATTCAGGTGCTTTCTCGTTTAAAACAAAAAGTGAGACTTGCCGACGGCTTAGACGAGCACAATGTATTAAGCCAAGAAGCCATTGAGCGTGGTGTAAATTGCCTTGCGCTTTTTGCTGAACGTTTACAAGGCTTTGCGCCGAAAGATGTGAATGTCGTCGGCACTTATACCTTACGAAGAGCGGTCAATAATGACGAATTTTTACGTCAGGCTGCCGCTGTTTTTCCTTATCCCATTAATATCATTAGCGGTCAAACTGAAGCCAAAACCATTTATGCGGGTGTTTGCCACACTCAACCCGAAAGCGGACGTAAACTGGTCATCGATATTGGTGGTGGCTCGACCGAAATGATCATCGGTGATGATTTCACCCCTTTAGTGGCGGAAAGTCGCCACATGGGCTGCGTCAGCTTTGCCAAAAAATTCTTCCCGAATGGACAAATTTCCAAAGAAAACTTCGAGCAAGCTCGCCAAAGTGCGGTCAATAAAATTGAAGATTTAAGCTGGGAATATCGCAAACTCGGGTGGCAATCAGTGTTAGGCTCATCGGGCACCATCAAAACCGTCTATCAAGTGATTACCGCAACCCTTGACCCGAACGGCATCATCACCGCTGAACGCTTACAAAATTTAATCGAGCGAACCTTACAAGCTTCCCATTTTGAAGAGCTCAATATTGCAGGATTAAACCCTGATCGCGTGGATGTTTTTGTGCCAGGCTTAGCCATTTTAAGTGCTGTTTTTGACGTATTTGGCTTAGAAAATATGCGCTATTCTGACGGCGCTTTGCGTGAAGGGGTAATTTATAGCTTAGAAAAAAACTTCCAAGTTTCAGATATCCGTACACGTACCGCATTAGGACTTGCCGAACAATTTAATTTAGATTTAGCGCAAGCCGATCGCGTGGCAAATAGTGCGAAAACCTTAATTGATCAATACACCCATTGGCAAAAACCGCATCTTGCTGATGAAATGAAAAACCTACTGATTTGGTCAGCGCGCTTATTAGAAGTAGGCATCGTAATCAATCATCGAAATGTGCAAAAACATTCCGCTTATATTCTGCAAAATATGGAATTACCGGGTTTTGATCGCGAGCAGCAACGCTTATTGGTGAATTTAGTTCGTTATCATACGGGTGCATTTAAAAAGAATGATTTACCGATTTTTGCTCGTTATGCAGATGAAGATGTCCTTGTTTTACTGCTTCTTTTACGCATTTCGGTGATTTTAAATAAATCTCGCCAAGCAACAGATAGCACGGATAAAATTAACCTCAGAATTGACCGCTCTTTACAGACTTGGGAACTGACCTTTGAGAAACATTATTTGGATAACAATCCATTAGTGTGGAATGAGTTACGCTTAGAAAGCAATTTACTCAAAGATTTAGAACTCAGTTTGATTTTTAACTGATAGAATAGGGGCTTCCATGCCCTTATTTTTTATCTTGCTCCAACAGCAAGCTATAAATATTGGCGAGATAATAGCTCTGCTCGGCTTCGGGAATTTCTTGTGGAATAAAAGAAAGCAAATCGTGGTGAATTTCCAAAACATCAGGGAAAATGACCGCACTTTGCATTTCATCATAAAAGGATTGATGAAGCGGGGAAACGCAACCGCCTCGTTTTAAGCGGGCAAGGCTGTTGGCAATATGCAATAAGAGTGTGATGACGGTCGGAATGGACACATCAATGCGCCAATGATGCTCTAGGCGACTTTGCAAAGTCAGAATAATATCAATAACGTCCTGATCAATCTGACCGCGAATTTTCCAACGGGTTAATTGTTTGAGTAACGACATAACATTCCTTTTTGAGATAGGATAACTTTACCGCTATTTCATAAAATTACCAGTGCACAGATCACAAAATTGAAACAAAGTGAAAAAATTTACTAACTAGGAAAGCAATAAATGATAGATAACAGACTTTTTGAAAAATATGATGGCCTTATTTTTGATATGGATGGCACCTTAATCGACACCATGCCAGTGCACGCCCGCGCGTGGAGTATGGTAGGGGAACAATTCGGTTATCGTTTTAACAGCCAAATTATGTATGATTTGGGTGGCGCAACCGTAAGCACTATCGCCTCTGCTATTATGCAAGATGCGGGTATGCCACAAGAGCATTTAAATGAAGTGATACAAGCAAAACGCAAACTTTCTTATGAATTGATTCCAACAGAATCAAAATTACTCCCAACCTTTGACGTGGTGCGTCATTACTATCAACAAAAGCCAATTGCGCTTGGTTCAGGTTCGAACCGCCAAATGATTGATATGTTGATGCAAAAATTAGACATCAAACATTACTTTAACGCCATTGTCAGTGCAGATGATGTGAAAGAACATAAACCGCATCCAGAAACCTTTTTACGCTGCGCAGAACTGGCAAAAGCTGAACCATCACGTTGTATCGTCTTTGAAGATGCTGATCTCGGCGTGCAAGCAGGACTAAGTGCAGGGATGGATGTGTTTGATGTCAGAACGCGCGAGATTATTAGAGCCTAATGTGGGACATTTTCTCTTTCAACTTTTTGGTTGATTTTTGGCAAACCCATGGCTTATGGTTGATATTTTTCAGCGCTTTCTTAAGTGCCACCATCTTGCCGGGTAATTCAGAAATTGTGTTTGTTTCCCTTGCCGCCCCAAAAGTATTGGTCGGGTCATTATTAAGTGCGGATATTTTTTGGCTTGTTTTTCTGGCAACCGCAGGCAATACACTGGGCAGCCTCACCACTTACTGGATTGGGCGATGGTTTCCGAAAATTGACAGCAAAAATGACCGCACTTTATGGGCGATAAACAAAATACAACGCTATGGCGCCATCACTCTATTATTGAGCTGGTTGCCTATTATCGGGGATGTGTTTTGTGCGGTAGCCGGTTGGCTTCGATTGAATTGGCTAAGTTGTTTGATTTTTATGACGATTGGAAAAGGACTACGTTATATTGCCTTGCTCTTTTTCAGTTTACCTTTCGTGTCATAGCCATGAATAGCCTTTGTGCATAACCTGGTTGTGGGCTAGAATAAAGACGAATTAATATTCAACAGATAAAAAAACGCCCCTTATCGAGTAAGGGGCAAATAACCTAAGGAACCAATTTTATTAAAACAACTGCAAGTTGCTTGTTCTATAAGACCGACGCTAAAAAGAAAAGTTCAAAGAAATTGTAAAAAAATGTAAAAAAATTTACAAAAACTTGCAATTAATTTACAAATCACTGATTTTCAAGGAAATAAATATGCCATTACTCGATAGTTTTAAAGTAGATCACACCCGTATGAACGCACCTGCCGTGCGTGTAGCCAAAACCATGCGTACCCCAAAGGGCGATGACATCACCGTTTTTGATCTTCGTTTTTGCATTCCAAACAAAGAAATTCTCCCACCAAAAGGGATTCACACCCTTGAGCATTTATTTGCGGGCTTTATGCGTGACCATTTAAACAATGACAATGTAGAAATTATCGATATTTCCCCAATGGGCTGTCGCACAGGTTTTTACATGTCATTAATTGGCACACCAAACGAGCAACAAGTGGCTGATGCATGGTTAGCTTCTATGAAAGATATTTTAACCGTGCAAGATCAAAACCAAATTCCTGAATTAAACGAATACCAATGTGGAACTTACACCGAGCATTCTTTAGAAGAAGCACATGATATTGCTAAAAATGTGATTGCTCGCGGTGTGGGGATTAATAAAAATGACGATTTAGCACTTGATGAATCTTTCTTAAAATAAGGACACAACATGACAACCCTAGGTACAGCATTAACCCCGAATGCTATTAAAGTGATGATGCTTGGCTCTGGTGAACTGGGCAAAGAGGTGGTGATTGAATTACAACGTTTAGGCGTGGAAGTGATTGCCGTTGATCGTTATGAAAACGCCCCAGCACAACAAGTGGCACATCGCGCTTATACGATTTCCATGCTAGATGGGGCAGCCCTCAAAACCTTAGTGGAAAAAGAGCGCCCAGATTACATCGTGCCGGAAGTGGAAGCCATCGCGACAGATACGCTGATTGAATTAGAAAAAGCAGGTTTTAATGTTGTGCCTACCGCCAAAGCCACCAAGCTGACGATGAATCGCGAAGGCATTCGCCGTTTGGCTGCCGAAGAGCTTGGCTTACCAACCTCACCTTATCAATTTGTCGATAACTTTGCGGACTTCCAAAGTGCGGTTGAAAAAATCGGTATTCCTTGCGTGGTAAAACCAATTATGTCTTCTTCTGGCCACGGTCAAAGTATTTTAAAATCCAAAGACGACTTACAAAAAGCCTGGGATTACGCTCAACAAGGTGGTCGCGCAGGCGCAGGACGCGTGATTGTAGAAGGGTTTGTTAAATTCGATTATGAAATCACCTTACTCACCGTTCGCCACATTAATGGCACCAGCTTCTTAGCGCCAATCGGCCATCGTCAAGAAGATGGCGACTATCGTGAATCGTGGCAACCACAAGCCATGTCTGATGCAGCCTTGAAAAAAGCACAAGAGGTCGCAGAAAAAATCACCACTTCATTAGGTGGTCGCGGTATTTTCGGCGTGGAAATGTTTGTGTGTGGTGATGAGGTTATCTTCAATGAAGTTTCCCCTCGACCACATGATACTGGTATGGTCACGCTAATTTCTCAAGAATTATCTGAATTTGCCTTACACGCCCGTGCAATTTTAGGCTTACCTATCCCAGAAATCACCTTAATTAGCCCATCCGCTTCCAAAGCCATTGTGGTAGAAGGTCAATCGAAAAACGTGCAATTTGGCAATATCACCGAAGTATTGGCTGAACCGCACACCAATATTCGCATTTTCGGCAAAGTCGAAGTCAATGGCCATCGCCGTTTAGGTGTCTTACTTGCTCGTGATGTTTCCGTAGAAAAAGCATTAGAAAAAGTAGAGCGCGCTTACGCGAAGTTGGATGTGAAATTATAAAGTTTGCTCAACTTAAATATCGTTGAAAATAAAAAGTGCAGTCAATTTTTAAGAGGTTTTAAAACCCTTTGGAAATTGACCGCACTTTATATCTAGATATTTTAAATTATATACCTTTTAGGTAGCTAAAAATTTAAAAGCCAATAAAAACCTAACGTCAGAAAACTTAATCTTTTGGATATATTACTGAAATACCTATCCATTAAAATTCAATGATCTATTTTTTCCCTACCTAAGATTCCTAATATAACAATAAAAAGTATATATAAATAAAATTTTTTTATAAAAGAGAAGAAATCCTGTACTCCTCCATATTCTATATATTCAAATAAATAAAAAATTGATGTAGCTAAAAAAGAAACTATAGCTACTTTTATTAGTGTAATAATAAATTTCATTATTCTCCTTTAGAAGGCTTATCTCTATTTATGCTTTCTTTATTATAATCAACAGCATTATTAACTGATGAAGATATAAATTTAGTCATTGTATCACTCAAACCAAATTTTTTACCTAACCCCTCAATGCTCATTGATATGCTATTAGATTTACCAGAATCATAAAAAGCATCGTTAGCACCTTTACCATCTTTAGCAATCCCTTTCAATGTATCAAGTCCTAAAGATTGCAATGGGTTTGCCGTATAAAAAGCGGAATCATAAGCTGCATTTACACCAACATTATATACAGAGCCCAAAACATCTGCTGGATTAGATAAACTTTTCGAGCCATCCATATAATAAAACGATTCACCTGCGACCCCTGCACCAGTACTGACACCAAGTGCTGTCTTATATGGTTTAGGCATTGAAGCTATAGCTTTCCCAGTATCAACAACCAACTCAGCTGGTCGATAAGAATAATAAATCCCTTGACTCACTAATTCCCGAGTTCCTTCAATACCTTCTCGTGCCGCTATTTTAGCTGTATTAACTCCTTTCGCAATAGCATCCGCATACGCAAGCTGTCCGTTGATATAGGCATTTGCTGCTTTTGTTAAAGTGGTATTGTAGGCTTTAATTCCCTTATCAACTAAATTAACATATCTTATCTGACCATCAATGTAAGCTTTTGTTGCCGCATCTTTGCCAAGACGTAACACTTGCCCCCCTTTATTAGCTAGAGTAATAGCCTCACCTCCAACTGTTGCGGCGGCTTTCTCCATGAGGGCAACACTTCTTACAACAGCAGTTCCACTACCTAAAGCAAACATAGAGCCTGCCTCCAACCCATCCTTAACTGAATAAGCTATTTTCCCATTCGCTGAATTTTTATAATTCTCAGAAGCATCAAGTTCGTTCTTGACAGTATAATACATCTCTTCATCACGAGAATGTTTTTCTGAACGCCAACCTAGCCAGTTCTTACTCTCTTCAGGCAATGAATCCACCGCCTGTGATTTTTGGGTATTTGTTCCCCCAAGATGCGCGCATTTCCTAACGCGTGCCTAAAATATCGATTTCGTTTGATTCAGATTTTCACTATTTTTATGAATAATTTCAGTTTTTTTTATTTTTAGTTAGATATAAGCACGCGTTAGGAAACGCGCGCTATCTCGGGGCATACGTATCTGTTAAAAAGTGCGATCAAATTTTGAGAATTTTTAAAACTCTTTTAAAATTGATCGCACTTTAATCCAACAATTTGTTTTGTATAAGTTTAAATATAGCTTACTCTAGCTATTAGAATGGAAGTATTGAATCATTTTTTGATACAAAAACTTTGTCACACTCTTTATTTATATATAAATAATCATATATATTTTTTTCTACCCATTTTTTATCTAAAGAATAAATTGAATCTTTTTTAAAAGCCTCTTTAGGAAAAATAAACTCTATCTTCCCCGCCTTATAACCGGATATAGACAATAACCCAAGAGACCTTTCCGCATCCATTGTTTCAAATATAATAAAATCAATAACCTGATCTATATAATAATTCTCACCCTTATCTCGAATAAAAACTCTAAATATATCTCCAGACCATAATAATTCACTTTCATATTCTTCTAGCAAATAAAACATTATCAAACCTCAATTATTTTATATTTAACTTATGATTTCCAGCTGGCTTTATCATATTTCCCTCTATGCCAAGTGCGGTCAATTTTTGAGAGGTTTAAAAACTCTTTGAAAATTAACCGCACTTTATGTCCCAATTCAAACTGTATGCACCTTAAGTATCAAACAGTACTGGTATCTTTAGTCTAACTAACTTAACATTCTTTGAGCATGTTTTTCGAAGTCGCCAACTGATTAATATTCTCAGAAAAAACCACCTCAAACTTATCATCCTTTGAGCAAAAATTTAAGAATTCTATAGCCTTACTACAGTCATCACTTAAAGAAATGCAACCATACCCAATATCTTCATGCGGATATAATGCTATTTTTAATTTTGGATTAACTAGAAAACAATGATCTCCTACCACCTTATTATATTTATAAGCCATAGATAATTCACAAAAACTCAATATATCTTGTTTATCAAAACTCAATGACATTATATTAGCTGGAAATGGATATTTATTATCTTCATAGAAATCTTCAATAAGTCCATTATATGGGATTAATACTCCCATTTCTTTAGCCTTATTATAAACATTTTCATAATAAGAAATCTCTAAATCAGAAAACTCAGGGATAGAAGCACTATCATCATATGCTAATGCAGTTAGTAGAAAAAAATCATTGATAGAGTCTTTAAAAAAGGACTCTATCATTTTAGATGACATTTGTATTACTGATTGCATAGTAAGATCTCTTGCATAAAAGTAGCCAACCCAACCTGGGCTACTACTAAAATTATTAAAATTTATTTTATTAAAAGATATAACGCTATTTGTTGTCGAATTTAATGATTTTTCCATCACTTTTACCTATTGTAATCTTTCTTCTTACTTCTGGAGCATTCCCTTTTAATCCAACTTTCCACTCACCATTTTTATCTGAGTGAGAAGTATGACTTTCTGACCAAATTTCACCAGTATATTTATTTTTAAAATTTTTACCTCCTTTTAATTTAATGAAATCATCCGGATGAGTTGTTGGTGTTCTTACAATATCCCCTACGCTAGCACTATTAACTTTTTGTTTTGGCATATCCAGGAAACAATCATTATGCACCCACACCCCATCAAGGTCAGAATTCGCTCCTTTGATAAAGTAAGTGTGGTCAGTCTCAACTGTCAGGTTATATGCACTTAACTTCTCAGCCTTGATAGTGACACCTTTCACCATTTGCCAGTGATTATTTTCTGACAATAACTTATAGCCGGCTTTCAGATTTTGTGCATCTACCCATTGAGCGTTTTGGATTTCTCCGTTGTAGTGATGTCCCTCAGAACTCGGTACTAGCTCACCTTGATTTACCCGGGTAAAGAATGGATGAATTTTGTTTGAAACAATGGTTTGATGTTTGCCTTGTTCATCAATCACTTCTACATATACCGTAAAATCATACGGGTTGTTGTAGTGCGCTTGTACGCGCTGATAGGTCATTTGTCCTGTCAGTTCATTTTTCGCATAAACCTTATCTCCGACCTTAATAGATGCTATCGGCTTGTAACCTTGCTCGGTTTTCACTTCCATGTCACCACGGAAAGAACAAGTTTTAGGTTTTATCTTCGCGACATTAATACCTGAATGAGCTACATCAATCGTGCCATTTTTTAATTTAGCAATGGATTTAGTCATCGCCAATCCCGTACCACTTAGAACCACTCCCCCAGTTGAAACACCTTTCATTTTACCTTGGCGGTAACCTTGCATTTCACCCGCGAGTTTTGGGTTCTCTTGAAGGGCAAGCGTATAAGCCTCATCCCAATCTTTCAACGAGACCACA
>NZ_KV800996.1:0-7571 GCF_001810345.1 Haemophilus sp. HMSC061E01 | reverse complement strand
CAGTAGGTGCTGGCGTTGTTGCGAAAATCATCAAATAATTGATGTATTAACTGTAACAAGTTAGATTAAGAAGGCGTATCGAAAGATACGCCTTTTTGTTTGCCTAAAATTCAGTGAAATTATAATGAAAGTTCAAATTAAACATGTGAATGTTAGGGAGAGAGAAATATTCTTTGGAAGAAAAGAGTGGCGGAAGGTCATGGGAGTTGAACCCACCCGGGAACGCTGGCGTCCCCAACAGGATTTGAAGTCCTGCCACCTCACCGGAGATGACGACCTTCCGTTATTGAAATTGCGGTTACTTTAGCGTAAATTAGTTCGCAATTCAACGCCATTTTGAAATAGGAATTAAAAATGACCGCACTTTTTCAACAACTTCCTTCGGTAGATAAATTTTTAAAAACACCAGAAGGTGAAATGCTTTTAACTGAATTTGGTCATTCAGCTGTCGTGCGTGAATTGCGCCAATTATTGTCTGAAGGGCGCGAGTTTATTAAACAGCATCAAAATTTACCGCACTTTTTTGCCGATCATCTAAGTACATTGCATTATTTACAAGAACGATTGACTCAACAAAATCATGTACAAATTAAATCAGTTCATAATTTAACAGGCACGGTATTACATACAAATTTAGGACGAGCATTATGGGCTGAAAGTGCACAACAAGCGGCACTTCATGCGATGAAAGGTAATGTTGCGCTGGAATATGATTTGGAAGAAGGAAAACGCAGTCATCGAGATAATTATATTAGTGAACTACTTGCGCAACTCACAGGTGCAGAAGCTGCATGTATTGTGAATAATAATGCGGCAGCCGTACTCTTGATGCTGGCAACCTTCGCAAAAGATAAAGAAGTGATTATTTCCCGCGGGGAATTGATTGAAATTGGCGGAGCATTTCGCATTCCAGACATTATGGCTCAAGCAGGCTGTAAACTTGTTGAAGTCGGAACAACAAATCGCACACATTTGAAAGATTATCGTCAAGCAATCAATGAAAACACGGCTTTCTTAATGAAAGTACATTGCAGTAACTATCATATTAGTGGGTTTACCGCTTCGGTTTCAGAACAAGAGCTAGTTGATCTTGGACGAGAATTTGATATTTCAGTGATTACGGATCTGGGTAGCGGTGCATTGATTGATCTAAGCCAATATCATTTACCGAATGAGCCGACGGTACAAGAAAAAGTCACACAGGGCGTAAACTTGGTGTCATTTTCAGGCGATAAATTATTGGGTGGAACACAAGCCGGTATTATCGTCGGTAAAAAAGAGTGGATTGCTCAGTTACAAGCTCACCCATTAAAACGCGTGTTGCGTTGTGATAAAGTGATTTTAGCCGGGCTTGAGGCAACATTACGCCTTTATCTCCAACCCGAAAAACTCACTGAAATGTTGCCAACTTTACATTTACTCACCCAATCGATGGATGTATTAAAAGAAAAAGCCGAACAACTTAAAGTCTGTTTAGCAAACCGCTTAAAAGATTACCAGGTTGAAATCGAAGAAAGTTTTGCTCAGATTGGGAGTGGATCTCAACCGATGGCGACGATTCCTTCTATTGCGGTAACGATAGCTGAAAAAACAGAGGCAAAATTGACCGCACTTTTAACGGTATTCAAAGCGTTAGAACAACCAATAATCGGCCGCGTTGAGAAAGGAAAAATTTGGTTAGATTTACGTAGCGTGGCTGATTTTAAGGCATTATTAGATACGGTGGAAAAATTATGATCATAGTAACATCAGGGCACGTCGATCATGGTAAAACAGCCCTTTTAAAAGCACTGACAGGTACGAATACCGCCCATTTGCCGGAAGAAAAAAAACGTGGCATGACCATTGATTTAGGCTATGCCTATTTACCTTTAAAAGAGAAAGTGCTTGGGTTTATTGATGTACCTGGCCATGAAAAGTTTCTCGCCAACATGTTGGCCGGGCTTGGTGGTGTGCATTATGCCATGCTTATTGTTGCAGCCGATGAAGGGATTGCCGCACAAACTAAAGAACACTTAGCGATTTTACGTCAGCTTCAATTTACTGAAATCATGGTAGTGATTACCAAGGCTGACCGAGCAAAAAATGAGCAAATTGTGGCACTAAAAACACAAATTCAGACAGATTATCCATTCTTAGCTGAATCTCATTATTTTATTACATCGGCACAAACAGGCTTAGGTATTGATGCGTTACGCGATTATTTAGCCAATTTACCTGAATTAGCTGAAATAGATAAACCGTTCCGTTACGCCATCGACCGTGTTTTTAGCGTGAAAGGGGCGGGGACAGTGGTAACAGGGACAGCATTTGCGGGAACGGTGGCCATTGATGATGAACTCTTCCTTTCTACGGGACAAAAGGTTCGCGTAAAAAATATCCATGCTCAAAACACACCAAGTGAGAAAGGTGTCGCAGGTCAGCGTTTAGCGCTCAATTTAAACGTTGATTTAGATCGTATTCCAATGCAGCGTGGCGATTGGTTGTTAGCCTCAGAACCGCTTGAACCAACCGATCGTATTACTATTGAAATTACACCTGAAGTGAATTTGAAAGACAGTCAGCCTGTACACATTTATCATGCGGCAAGCCGTACAACGGGTAAGCTCACCTTACTTGAAAGCAAAAATGCAATGAAAAATGACCGCACTTTGGCTGAGGTCATTTTAGAACAGCCATTATTTTTAGCTTTTGGGGATAAATTAATTTTACGTAGTGGTGATGCGAAAGCGTTAATTGGTGGTGCCAAGGTACTCGAAATTCACTCACAAAAACGTTATAAGCGCACAGAGGCTCGTCTAGCGTTCTTGGCTAAACTTAATCAGGCTCAAACCGCCACACAACGCATCGGATTGACCTTACAAAAAGAGGCGATTTCAGCTCAAGCTTTAATGTGGAGTGAGCAACTAACCGAAAATCAACTGGCTGAAGTATTAGCCGAGAATGGCGATATCCGTTTCCAAAATTGGTGTTTTAATCGCGATTATCAACGTGAAAAAACGCAGCAAATTTTGACCGCACTTGCCACCTATCATGAGCAACATAATGATCAGCTAGGTTTGAGTAAGGCCCGCTTATACCGTATTGCGACACTAAACCAACCGGAAAATCTGATTTATCATTTTATTGAAGAAATGCTTGATGAAGGCCAATTGCAGCAGACTCGTGGCTGGTTGCATTTGCCTTCACACAAAATCCAATTTTCAGCCGAAGAGCAAAGCTTATGGCAAGCGGTGTTTGCTGAATTTGAGAAAGCGCATGGTCAAGCCATTTGGGTGCGTGATATGGCAACAGCCTTGGCGCAAGATGAAAGTGTGATGCGTAATTTTATGTATAAAGCGGGTAAATTGGGCTATCTTACGCCAATCGTAAAAGATCGATTTTTCCTGACTGAGAGCATTTATGCTTATGCTCGCTTAATTAAGCAAATAGCAGGTGAAGAAGGTAAGATTGCGGTAAATGAATTACGTGACAAGCTTAATTTTGGTCGAAAACTGACCGTACAGTTAATGGAGTATTTTGACCGTACCGGCTTTTTACGCCGCAAAGGCAATGACCATATTTTACGTGATAAAGATACATTTGATTTATAGGTAATACATGAAAAAGACACTGATTTCAGCCTTAATTTTAACCGCACTTTTTGTGGTAACAGGCTGCGAAGATAAAGAAATGAAAGCAACCATTGAGCAACAAACACAGACAATTGCACAACTAACGGCAGAAAATACGCAATTAAAAGCTGAAAAAGAAAAGGCGGAGAAGGTTATTCCAGCAATTATTGCTCAAGATGATGTGATTTTTGATAAAGAGGAAACCATCAAATATCCTAAATCGCTCAAAGAAGATGAATATGTGCCTGTAGAAGGTAAACTTCATTACAGCATTTCTACACTAAAAACGAATATTGAATGGTTAGATACACTACTTTTAGAACAAATTTCAAAAAATGCAGATGGCAAACCAAGAAGTCGCGAGCAGCTTATTACGGATTACCAGAAAAAATATGATGAAGCTAAAAAAGAGATGTTGGAATTCCCGATAATTGGTGTTGATGAAACTTTAGAGTTAGCATTTAGTCACCAAAGAGGTAAGCTTGCTGTATTTTTAATAAATTATTACAGCTATGGCGGTGGCGCTCATGGCGTTGGTGGTTATCATTATCTTAATATTGATTTAGAAACGAAAAACTGCTCTCATTTGATGATGTGTTTAAACCAAACCAACAAGCTAAATTAAAAGAGCTACTTTGGGAACGTTACACTCGATATGGCGAGGTAAAAGATGAGGAAGCATTTACATCAAAAGACGCTTTTGAAGTGACCGATAATTTCTATTTAGATCATGATGGGATTCACTTTGTGTATAACGTGTATGAAATTGCGTCTTATGCAGAAGGACCACAGGAGCTTGTGATTGAGTGGTGGAATGCCTCTGCGTTATTGAAGCCTGAATTTCTTCAGAAACAGTATTATCCCGTTTCGAGTAATACGGCAGAATAACAAAGTGCGGCCAATATTGGCCGCATTTTTATTGGCCTTTTTTCACCCAGTATTTAAAAGGGGTGTCTTGGGTTTCACTCGCTAAAAGAGTATGTTCCATAAATTGGCAGAAGCTGGGAATATCGCGAGTCGTGGCTGGGTCGTCAGCCAAAATAAGCAGAACTTCACCTTCATTCATGTGGCGAATGTTTTTTCTCACAAGCATTACAGGTTCTGGACAACGTAAACCAACGGTATCAAGGGTTTTATCGACAGTAATTTCAGTCATGGTTATTCATTAGTTTTATTGGAATTGAGCTACATCATACAATAATTATGGGGAAATTTCGATAAATCCGCTATCAATGATAAACTACGCAACAAATTTACTTGAATAATATTCCATGGCTGAATACCTTATCCCCAAAAGTGCGGTCGTTTTTGAAGAAGAAATTAAGAAAAGTCGATTTATCACGTATTTGCAACATACGGAAGGACTTGAACAAGCCAAAGCTTTTTGGGCAGAAATTAAAGCGCAGCACCCTAATGCCCGCCATCATTGTTGGGCTGCAGTGGCCGGCAAGCCAACGGATTCGCAGCAATTAGGTTTTTCCGATGATGGTGAGCCAGCTGGCACTGCAGGGAAACCGATGCTATCCGCTTTGCAAGGTAGCCAAATCGGTGAGATTAGTGCCGTAGTTGTTCGTTATTATGGTGGCATTTTATTAGGCACTGGCGGTTTAGTTCGTGCTTATGGAAATGGTGTGCAGCAAGCTTTAAAATTATTAGAAACTGAACGAAAAGTAGAACGTCAGTTATTCCAAGTTCATTGTGATTATGCACAATTAAATTGGATCCAAATTTTATGTGAACAGCATCAAATTGAAATTTATCAACAAGATTTTCAAGTACAGATTACATTGCAGTTAGGCATTAGTGAAGATCAAATTAAACCTTTTGAACAAGCATTAATTGAGCGTTCGGCAGGAACGTTGAAATTAGAAGAAATGAATTAAGCGAGATATTGTGCATATTTTATCCATTATTCGGATTATCGGCATTTTGATCATGTGTTTTTCCGGCACGATGCTGATTCCAGCCTTTGTGGCGCTTATTTATGGCGATGGAGGCGGTAAAGCGTTTATGCAAGCTTTTGCATTGAGCTTAACCGTGGGCATGTTGCTTTGGTGGCCTTGTCATCACCACAAACAAGAATTGCGATCTCGTGATGGTTTCTTAATTGTGGTGGCATTTTGGTTCGTTTTGGGTGGTCTAGCAACCTTGCCATTGCTATTATTTGACTCACCTCATTTAACAGTGGCTTCCGCCGTGTTTGAAGCATTTTCTGGGCTAACAACCACGGGTGCTACCGTCATGACAGGATTAGATAATTTACCGAAAGCCATTCTGTTTTATCGTCAATTCCTACAATGGTTAGGCGGGATGGGGATCATCGTGCTTGCGATTGCGATTATTCCTTTATTAGGTATTGGTGGAATGCAGTTATACCGTGCAGAAATGTCAGGCCCAATGAAAGATCAGAAAATTCAGCCTCGGATAGCGGAAACGGCAAAGGCATTGTGGTTTGTTTATTTCTTTTTAACCATGTCTTGTGCTTTGGCTTACTGGCTAGCGGGTATGACACCATTTGATGCGATTACACATAGTTTCTCAACCGTATCTATTGGCGGCTTTTCTACTCATGATGCTAGTATCGGCTATTTTAATAGTTCGGCGATTAATTTTATCACCGTCATTTTCCTGTGGATTTCGGCTTGTAACTTCGCATTGCACTTCAGAGCATTTTCGACCTTAGGACGAGAAAATATTTTGAAGATTTATACAAAAGATCCAGAATTTCGCTTCTTTATGAGTATTCAAATTTTGCTTATCGTGGCTTGTACATTGGTAATGATAAGCCATCAATATTTTGATTCCTCATGGCAAGATTTTGAGCAAGTCGTATTCCAAGCCGTATCGATTTCAACCACAACAGGTTACACCACATCAAATTTCGCTGAGTGGCCTTCTTTTGTGCCAATGTTATTAATTATTGCCTCTTTTATTGGGGGCTGTGCGGGCTCAGTTGGTGGCGGTTTGCGTGTTGCACGGATTTTAGTGTTATACCTTCAAGGTGCAAGAGAGCTAAAACGATTTGTTCACCCAAATTTAGTGTATCCAATTAAATGGGGTAAAAATGTTCTTGATGAACGTGTGATTGGAAGTATTTGGGCCTTTTTCTCTGCATATCTATTGGTATTCACGATTTGTTTGTTAAGTGTGATTGCCTGTGGTGTCGAACCTTTTGATGCATTTAATGCAGTATTGGCAAGTATTAATAACCTTGGACCAGGCTTAGGTTCAGTAAGTAGTAATATGACAGCGATGCCAGATAGTGCTAAATGGGTACTAACTATTGCGATGGTGTGCGGCCGTTTAGAAATATTCACACTATTGGCGCTTTTCACACCGGCATTTTGGAAGGAATAATGAAAACATTAATTTTATATTCAAGCCACGATGGGCAAACAAAAAAGATTGCTGAATTTATGGCTCAGTATCTTGAAGAAGAAGTAGTGGTTTCACCGTTAACGGAGGAACCGGATCTTCTATTTTTTGATCGGGTGATTATTGGGGCATCCATTCGCTATGGTCATTTTAATAAACAGTTATACCATTTTGTGGAACGCCATCATGAATTACTGAATGCAAAAAGAGCGGTCTTTTTTGGCGTAAATTTGACAGCGAGAAAAGAAGGAAAAGATACGCCAGAGGGAAATGTCTATGTGCGTAAGTTCCTTCAACGTATAAAATGGACGCCGGAAAAAGTTGGCGTGTTTGCAGGGGCATTGTTATATCCGCGCTATAAATGGATTGATCGTGTCATGATCCAATTGATTATGAAAATTACAGGTGGTGAAACAGATACGACCAAAGAAATTGAATATACCGATTGGGGAAAAGTAAAGACATTTGCAGAAAGCCTGAATTCGTAGAATAAAACACCATAAAAATTGTGTTTTTTAGACGATTTGATTAAAAGATCTTCAACTAAGAAAAAATTTACATTTTTTTACAAAAAGATCTTGC
>NZ_KV800995.1:0-4967 GCF_001810345.1 Haemophilus sp. HMSC061E01 | reverse complement strand
CAGTAGGTGCTGGCGTTGTTGCGAAAATCATCAAGTAATTGATGTATTAACTGTAATAAGTTAGATTAAGAAGGCGTATCGAAAGATGCGCCTTTTTGTTTTTTATCAATGAATGTCGTTTTTATGATAGAAAGTGCGGTCAAAAATCGTGTTGTTTTGGTATGATACAGACTCATTTTTTATACAGGTGGTTTTATGCAACAACTTCCATTTAAAGCCGTTGTTTCTGATCTTGACGGTACATTACTCAATGCTAATCATGTAATTGGTGATTTTACAATTGAGATATTAAATAAATTAGAACAAAAAGGTGTAGATATTATTTTAGCAACGGGTCGTAATCATACAGATGTTGCTTCTATTTTAGATAAGATTGGTACGGAGCATGCTGTAATGATAACCTCTAATGGTGCGAGAGTACGCGACCTAAAAGGTAATCGTATTTATAGCAATAGTCTTCCAGAAGAAATCGTGCTTGAGTTGTATAAAATCCCTTTTGATCGTACCAAGATTTGTATCAATACTTATCAAGATGATGGTTGGTTTATCAATATAGATGTGCCTGAATTAGCAAAATATCACAAGGATTCAGGTTTCATGTATGAGGTGGTTGATTTCACAAAACACCATGGAAGAGGAACTGAAAAAGTATTTTTTATTGCTCGTGATCCGAAAGATCTTGTGGAGCTGGAAGATTATCTTAGAGCGCATTTTGGCGATAAAACGACAATTGTTTATTCCGCTGTGACTTGCTTAGAGGTCATGAACAAAAATGTATCTAAAGGTGATGCACTAGCTCATCTATTAGAAAATAGAAATTATGGATTAAAAGATTGTATTGCTTTTGGTGATGGTCAGAATGATGTTGAAATGCTTTCTTTGGCTGGTAGAGGTTATGTAATGGCAAATGCTGATCCTCGTCTAAAAGAAGCTTGCCCTGAATTGGAAGAGATTGGGTTCAATAAAGATGAAGCTGTAGCTAAGCATTTGGCGGAGCTTTTTGGTATCAAATAAATGTTTCAGTCGCTTATTCTTGTTAGCACAGGCGCAGCCATCGGAGCATCCTTACGATGGGGATTGGGTCTTTGGTTGAATTCACTATTTAGCACACTTGCATTTGGTACACTTGTGGCGAACTTTATTGGCTGTTTTTTGATGGGGATTTTATTAGCAGCCTTTTGGACCTTCCCGCAATTTAGCCCTGAATGGCGATTATTCTTAGTAACAGGATTTCTCGGTGCTCTTACCACCTTTTCTTCTTTTTCAGGTGAAGTAATAGAACTCTTTTTTAAAGAAGAGTGGGGAAATGGATTGTTTGTTTTAGTGAGTCATTTAGTTGGTTGCTTAATTTTTACAGTATTAGGGATTTATTTCTTTAGACTCATCAGCCTTCTATTCCATTTCCGATAAAATCGCTAAATTCTTCAGAATAAAATCCATGAGAGAGCATATACTGCCAAATTTTTTGTTTGCTTTTGATTGGTTGAGGTTCTGCATAATTAGGAAACTTTTTACGTAGAACCTTTTCTGCGATTTCAGCCCAATTAATTTCACTTTCTCCAAGAACTTCATTTATTACGTCTGAAGATAGACCTTTTAGTTGACGTAATTCTTGTTTAATACGATTAGCACCATACCCACGTTGTGAACGTGCGTGTAAGTAATTTTCAGCAAATCGTTTATCATTTTGCCAGTTTTTTCTCTGGCAGTAAGCAATCGTTTCATCGATCTCATCTTCTGTAAATGCTTTTTCCTGCATTTTATTGCGCAGTTCAAATTCGCTATATTCACGTCGGGCAAGTAAATTAACAACATAGCTTAAAGCAAGAGAAGACATATAAATTCCTTGTGGTCAAATATGGTTGAAATGAAAAGTGCGGTCAATTTTGACCGCACTTTTAGTGATTAGAAGTCGCTTTCTGCGTCATCGTTAGATTGCTCAATGTCGGCCATTAATGCCTGTTCTGGATTGGCTACTAATTCAGCACGAAGCTTCGCTTCAAGTTCATTAGATTTAGCAGGGTTTTCGTTTAACCATTTCATCGCGTTAGCTTTACCTTGACCAATCTTTTCACCGTTGTATGCATACCATGCACCAGATTTCTCAACAAGTTTGTGTTTAACACCAAGCTCAATTAATTCGCCAGCTTTCGAAATCCCTTCTCCGTAAAGAATTTGGAAATCCACTTGGCGGAAAGGTGCGGCTAATTTGTTTTTAACTACTTTAACACGAGTTTCATTACCAATGACTTCATCTCCATCTTTAACTGAACCAGTACGACGGATATCTAAACGCACAGAAGAGTAGAATTTTAGTGCGTTACCACCAGTTGTGGTTTCTGGGTTACCAAACATGACACCAATTTTCATACGAATTTGGTTAATGAAGATAACAAGACAGTTTGCATTTTTGATTTGACCCGTTAATTTACGTAGCGCTTGAGACATTAAACGCGCTTGTAAACCCATGTGTGAATCACCCATTTCACCTTCAATTTCGGCTTTCGGAGTGAGTGCTGCAACCGAGTCTACAATGACTACATCTACAGCACCAGAACGTACTAATGCATCACAAATTTCAAGTGCTTGTTCACCATTGTCAGGTTGGGAAACTAAAAGTTCTTTTACGTCAACGCCAAGTTTTGCCGCATAAATAGGATCAAGAGCATGCTCCGCATCGATAAATGCGCAAGTTTTACCGACTTTTTGTGCTTGAGCAATAACCGATAAAGTTAAGGTTGTTTTACCAGAAGATTCAGGTCCAAAAATTTCAACAATACGCCCCATTGGTAAACCACCAATACCAAGCGCGACATCAAGACCTAAAGAACCCGTTGAAACAGATTCAACGTCAAGGGCTTGAGTATCACCCAATTTCATAATTGAGCCTTTACCGAATTGCTTTTCAATTTGACCAAGTGCTGCTGCGAGCGCTTTTTGCTTTTCTTCTTGAGTTGCCATATAAAACCTTCTTGAATAGAGTTATCTAAATTTGGCTAGATTATATCTGTATTGATGTACAGTATCAAGAGAAAGTTTTTTCCTTGATGAAAAAATGTGAAATAGATTCCAAATTTGAGAAATAGTTTATTTAAAATCAACTTCTCAAGTATTTTTTTAGATCTTGAATTTGTGCTGAGAGAATTTTTTTACCCAGTTCATATACAGTTCTTATTTTGGTTTCATCTCGTTCTAATCGACCTATATTGAGTAATACATTTGGGCGAATCACAAAGATTTTATTTTGTTTTTCTAAGCGAATGATTTCTTCTACTTGTTCATTATAAGTGCGGTAGCGATTTTCTAAGGTTTTAACTAAGTGTGGATATTTGCGATAAAAAAGCTTGAATAAAAAAGAAGAAGATTTTGTTTTACGGTAGTCGATCGGTTGAGTTAAAACAAC
Organism: Haemophilus sp. HMSC061E01; assembly: GCF_001810345.1. NCBI lineage: Bacteria > Pseudomonadati > Pseudomonadota > Gammaproteobacteria > Pasteurellales > Pasteurellaceae > Haemophilus > Haemophilus sp. HMSC061E01. Next base: position 1,564 of record NZ_KV800995.1, on the reverse strand, counting down.
GATGATTTTATCACAACCGAGCTCTTGTGCTTTTTCAAATGGAATACTATCGGCAATTCCGCCATCTAGGTACTTTTGTCCATTAATTTCTACAAACTTTGAGACAAAAGGCATGGCCGAAGTTGCTCTGAAGTATTCCATCTCTTTGAAAACATCTTTGATTTTGAAATACTCTGCTTTACCATTCTCAATGTTTGTGGCGGCTAAATAGAAATCAATGTGAGATTTCTCGAATTCATTTTGATCAAAAGGGTCGAGATTAAAGGGGAGATCATAGAAAGCGAAATCTTTATTGATAATATTGCCCGTTGTAAAAAGACTATGAAATCCCATGTAACGTTTATCTTTAAGATATTTTAGGTTATATCTCAACGCTCTTTCTTTTTGATTGGATGCATAATTTATGCCAAATAATGCGCCCGCAGAAACGCCAATAATCTTATCTATCTGAATATGTTGTTCCATGAGGGCATCAAGAACGCCTGCTGTAAACATTCCTCTCATGCCGCCGCCTTCAAGAACGAGTCCTACTGTCATTTTTACTCCTGGAATTTGAAAAAGTTTTAGTGGAATAAATATTAAACTATAAACTTATTTATATTTATCTTGTTGTTTATCAATAAATAAATTTTACATTTGCGATCTCTCTCACAAATTTGATTTTTTATATTCGTCATACTTAATTGGTTATGATATAACTACTTTGAGAAGTACTTGTTGGTTTAGTCGTATGTGATTAACCCTTTGATAAGGAGGAGTTTTAAAATGAAAACTCTCATAATCCCAAATGATCATATCAGTAAAGTATGTAATTTGTTAAATCAACTCATTGGAGATGTGACAAGTAAAAATCTATTTACGGGATATGGCCTGTTTCATAAAGAGAAAGATATGTTTGCTGTTTGGACAAACAATAAGATTTACTTGCGTGCAAAACATGAGCTTTCGATAAAACTAAAAGGATTAGGATGTAAACCTTTTGCAACAAATGAGCTTAATAAACGCTTTGTGCTATCTGATTATTATGCTTTAACTGAAAGTATTTTAAAAGATAATGCTTTAATGAGAAACTTGCTTATTCTTTCTATTAGCCAAATAAGGAAGGAGAAACTTGATTCTGCCCTCTCTAAGATTGGACGGATTCGTGATTTACCGAATTTATCGGTTAAATATGAACGAGCATTAAAGAAAGTCGGCATTGATAGTGTCGATATTTTACGACAAATAGGCGCTGAAAATGCGATTGTTCGTTTGAAGAAAGCGGACATTGGTGCAACTGAAGCTTTCTATTGGCGGCTTCGAGGCGCTTTAGAGAATCGTAATTGTGAGTTTTATACTGAAAAAGAGAAGGAAAGAGGTCTTAGTAAACTTAATGAAATACTTTCTGCAAATGGGTTTAGACGTTGTAAGCGGACCTTAAAAAAGGCTGAATAGCATTCATATAAAGGAGTTAACGTTTAAAAAATCATCTATCGAAGAAATTTCTTAAAAAAGTGCTTGCGTGGATTTCAAAAATCCCTATAATGCACACCACACAACGACGCGCTGTTGTGACTCTTAAGAA
>NZ_KV800994.1:0-697 GCF_001810345.1 Haemophilus sp. HMSC061E01 | reverse complement strand
CCGCGGCTGCTGGCACGGAGTTAGCCGGTGCTTCTTCTGTAGTTAACGTCAATCACCTAGTCTATTAAACTAAATGCCTTCCTCGCTACCGAAAGAACTTTACAACCCGAAGGCCTTCTTCATTCACGCGGCATGGCTGCGTCAGGGTTGCCCCCATTGCGCAATATTCCCCACTGCTGCCTCCCGTAGGAGTCTGGGCCGTGTCTCAGTCCCAGTGTGGCTGGTCATCCTCTCAGACCAGCTAGAGATCGTCGGCTTGGTGAGCCTTTACCTCACCAACTACCTAATCCCACTTGGGCTCATCCTATGGCATGTGGCCCGAAGGTCCCACACTTTCATCTCTCGATACTACGCGGTATTAGCTACAGTTTCCCGTAGTTATCCCCCTCCATAAGCTAGATTCCCAAGCATTACTCACCCGTCCGCCACTCGTCATCAAAGAAGCAAGCTTCTTTATGTTACCGTTCGACTTGCATGTGTTAAGCCTGCCGCCAGCGTTCAATCTGAGCCATGATCAAACTCTTCAATTCAAGTTCAATCGCTCAATACTGCTGACATAAAATGTCACTACTTAAAAAAGTATTATGAATTTCTAGTTAGCACCTATTAAGACTTCAAAATTAAAAAATATTTTTAAAACAAGTCAATCAACAAGTGCCCACACAGATTGTCTGATATATTGTTAAAGAGCAAAAAA
>NZ_KV800993.1:0-618 GCF_001810345.1 Haemophilus sp. HMSC061E01 | reverse complement strand
GGCAAGTTTCGTGCTTAGATGCTTTCAGCACTTATCTCTTCCGCACTTAGCTACCCGGCAATGCGTCTGGCGACACAACCGGAACACCAGTGGTGCGTCCACTCCGGTCCTCTCGTACTAGGAGCAGCCCCAATCAATTCTCCAACGCCCACGGCAGATAGGGACCGAACTGTCTCACGACGTTCTAAACCCAGCTCGCGTACCACTTTAAATGGCGAACAGCCATACCCTTGGGACCTACTTCAGCCCCAGGATGTGATGAGCCGACATCGAGGTGCCAAACACCGCCGTCGATATGAACTCTTGGGCGGTATCAGCCTGTTATCCCCGGAGTACCTTTTATCCGTTGAGCGATGGCCCTTCCATTCAGAACCACCGGATCACTATGACCTACTTTCGTACCTGCTCGACTTGTCTGTCTCGCAGTTAAGCTTGCTTATACCATTGCACTAACCTGACGATGTCCGACCGTCATTAGCAAACCTTCGTGCTCCTCCGTTACTCTTTGGGAGGAGACCGCCCCAGTCAAACTACCCACCAGACACTGTCCGAGACCACGTTTCGTAATCTTCGTTAGAACATCAAACGTTAAAGGGTGGTATTTCAAGGTCGACTCCA
>NZ_KV800992.1:0-260 GCF_001810345.1 Haemophilus sp. HMSC061E01 | reverse complement strand
ATAAGCCTCATCCCAATCTTTCAACGAGACCACAACATTATTATAGGTTTTCTCTGGATTTGAGATTGCTTCCCATAAAGACACTACGGTATCATCTAAATTAACAACCGCATCCGCTGTGTCTTTAACACTATCAATTTGACCCTGAGCTTCTGCAAGCTCTAGACCTTCTTGATATTCTTTAGCTTTATCCTCATCTCCATTGAATAAAACCTTGGCATACATTTCAATGTTTTGCTTACGCTCATCACTAGGATGAA
>NZ_KV800991.1:0-388 GCF_001810345.1 Haemophilus sp. HMSC061E01 | reverse complement strand
TTTCAGCTTGTTTCCTGGTTGTTAAAGAACAGAAATAACATTTTCAGTTATCATCGTTAAATAAACTCATTAAAGCATTTTAAGCATTAAATCAGTCAATTTACTTAACGATGATAAGTGGTGGAGATAAGCGGGATCGAACCGCTGACCTCCTGCGTGCAAGGCAGGCGCTCTCCCAGCTGAGCTATATCCCCATGTCATCGTTTATTTATCACCTTATTCACCTTTATCACTCACTCAGTTTGAGTGGTGGGTCTGAGTGGACTTGAACCACCGACCTCACCCTTATCAGGGGTGCGCTCTAACCACCTGAGCTACAGACCCAAGGGAATAACGGTTTTCTGCTCGATATTGTCTACAATATATCAATCAATCTGTGTGGACACTT
>NZ_KV800990.1:0-20707 GCF_001810345.1 Haemophilus sp. HMSC061E01 | reverse complement strand
ATGTAGAACCCCGAGCTGAATGGCTTGGGGTTTTGTTTTATAAAATATTAGAATTCATATATAAATGAGCCTAATAATGATAAAATCTTCGCCTATTTCTAGATAGCAATAATTATGAAAAAACAGATAAGTAAGATCTTTTCCAGTGATGGCGAATTGAGTAAGAATATCAAAGGATTTAAACCGCGAGCAGAACAGCTCGAAATGGCTCAATCTGTAGGATATGCTATTCAAAATAAGCGATCGCTTGTTGTAGAAGCTGGAACAGGTACTGGAAAGACTTTTGCTTATTTAGCTCCGGCACTTATTGCAGGAAAGAAAACGATTATTTCAACCGGCTCTAAAAATCTACAAGATCAGCTTTTTTCAAGAGATCTTCCCGCTATTAAAAAAGCCTTAAATTATTCTGGAAAAATTGCATTATTGAAAGGGCGATCCAATTACTTATGTTTGGAGCGTCTGGATCAAGTTATTGCTCAAGGTGTGCTTGGGGATAAATCTGTTTTAGCCGATTTAAGTAAAGTAAGAAAATGGAATAATGCGACGAAAACAGGTGATTTAACAGAATGTATTGAATTGGCTGAAGATAGCCCAATTTTGCCTCAATTGACGAGCACAGCAGAAAGTTGTTTGGGAACAGATTGTCCTAACTACGCTGAATGCTATGTCGCACAAGCTCGTAAAAAAGCGCTAAATGCGGATCTTGTTGTAGTCAATCATCATCTTTTCTTTGCTGATATGGCGGTAAAAGAAAGTGGCTTTGGTGAGCTTATCCCTAATGCAGAAGTTATTATTTTTGATGAAGCACATCAACTCCCCGATATAGCAAGCCAGTACTTTGGCCAATCATTAACTTCTCGCCAGCTATTTGATTTATGTAAAGATATCAATATTGTTTATCGAACAGAATTGAAAGATATGCCACAGCTTGGCACTACTGCAGATACCTTGCTTAAAGTCATTCAGGATTTTCGTCTTCTTCTTGGGGAAGGAAATCAGCGAGGAAATTGGCGTGAGCTATTTAAGCAAAGTGCGGTCAAAAAATCGGTTGAATTATTACAAGAAAAAATTGAGTTTCTTTCTGAAGTGATCAAGATTGCATTAGGTCGCTCTCAGACTTTGGATAGTATTTTTGAACGCACTGAAAGTATCAAGAATCAATTAATTCGTCTTTGTGATACGGCCATTGTTGGCTATTGTTATTGGTACGAAAGTATGGGGCGACAATTTGGTTTGCATATTACGCCACTTACTGTTGCAGATAAATTTGGCGAACAGCTAAATAATAAAGACGCAGCTTGGATTTTCACCTCAGCCACTCTTGAAGTTGGTGGCACTTTTAATCATTTCTGTCAGCGACTTGGAATTGAGGAGGCAGAACAAAAAATTCTTCACAGTCCTTTTGATTATCCTAATCAATCGCTACTTTGCGTACCACGTTATTTACCAGCAACGAATCAAAATAATACGTTACAAGCTCTTGGTGAAATGTTGTTGCCTATCATTGAAGCGAATAAAGGGAGATGCTTTGTGCTTTGTACTTCTTATTTAATGATGAGAGGCTTGGCAGAGTATTTTAGAGAAAATAGTGAGCTTTCTATCTTATTACAAGGTGAAATGCCTAAAGTAAAATTACTCGAACAATTTATTCATGAAACCCACAGCGTGCTGGTTGCAACTTCTAGCTTTTGGGAAGGCGTGGATGTCCGTGGTGATGCACTTTCATTAGTCATTATTGATAAATTGCCTTTTACTGCACCAGATGAACCTTTACTAAAAGCGCGCATTGAAGATTGCCGATTACAAGGAGGCGATCCATTTAATGATATACAGATCCCTGAAGCAGTTATTACGCTGAAACAAGGTGTAGGACGCCTAATTCGAGATGTAACAGATCGTGGTGCGGTAATTATTTGTGATAATCGTCTTGTTATGCGAAATTACGGCGAAACCTTTCTAAAAAGTTTACCTAATTCAACCCGTACCCGAGATCTCAACAAAGTGGTACAATTCTTACAAAATGAGAAAATGGATTAATAATGAAAAATATCACTTTATTAGCACTTGATACTTCAACAGAAGCCTGTTCTGTTGCTCTTTGGCATAAAGGCGAAAAAACACATCTAGATGAATTAGCGCAACGTACACACACAAAACGTATTCTTCCAATGATTGATGAGTTACTTGCCAATTCAGGTATCAATTTGAAGCAAGTAGATGCGTTAGCATTTGGACGCGGCCCTGGTAGTTTTACTGGTGTTCGTGTCGGTGCAGGGATTGCTCAGGGGCTTGCATTAGGGGCTGATTTACCTGTTATTGCGGTATCAAATTTAACAGCAATGGTTCAGGCTGCATTTGAATTACATCAAGCTGAAAATGTGGCAGCTGCCATTGATGCGAGAATGAATGAAGTTTATTTTTCTCAAGTAAAACGAGAAAAAGTGCGGTCAGAATTGGGTGAGTTTTTCCAATGGAACCCTGTCATTGAAGAACAAGTTTGCCAACCAGAAAAAGTACTTGAGCAGCTTTCAGATTTATCTGCATACAGAGTCGGCACTGGTTGGGCAGCGTATCCTCAATTTAAAGACAGTGGTTTAGAAGGGAGTGATATTATTTTACCTTCTGCACAATATATGCTTGAGCTTGCTTTAACAGATTATGCGCAGAATAAAATCATATCCGCCTTAGAAATTGAACCTGTTTATTTGCGTAATGAAGTAACTTGGAAAAAATTACCAGGGCGTGAATAATTTTCAAAAAGGAGTTGAAGATGAATAAAAAAACGATCTTAGTTTTGACCGCACTTTCGGCCACATTAGTGGGATGTGTCAATGCGCCGAAAGGGCTGGAAAAAGAGCAGTTTACTTTAAAATCATTGTCTTCAATTCAACCGAGTGATTATAGCTGTCAGTGCAAATCAATACGTTTGGGTGGAAAAGTATTAACCGCACAAGCCTTGCCGAATAAAACTAAAATTGAAGTATTAAGCTATCCAGTTTACTCAACCTCAGCAAAACCGATGATTGATGAACAACCTAATGGACGTTTTATCACTTATCTTGATGGCTTTGTAGAACCTGAAAGCTTAAAAGATCAATTTATTACAATTGGTGGTACCTTGCTGAAAACAGAACAAGGCAAGGTTGATCAAGCCAATTATATTTATCCGGTTATTAAAACCAATCATTATCGTGTCTGGAAGCTTTCACAAAGTTATTATTATCCAGATGATATGTGGGATGATTGGGGCTTTTTCGGTAGACGACCGTATTATTGGTATGGCGAGCCTGAAATTCGCTATTATCTCTATTAACTAAATGATAAAATTAAGAAAATTTTCCAAAGAATAAGGATAAAAAATGGAAAAAGTTTGGTTTCAAAATTATCCAGAAGGTTCACCTACCACGCTGGATACATCCAAGTATGATTCGATTCTCGATATTTTAGATAAAGCAATTCGTGAGCACCCAGACCGTCCCGCCTATATCAACATGGGGCAGGTTTTAACATTTCGTAAATTAGAAGAGCGTAGCCGTGCATTTGCCGCTTATTTACAAAATGAATTAAAGTTAGAACGTGGTGAGCGTGTTGCGTTGATGATGCCGAATTTATTGCAATATCCTATTGCACTTTTTGGTATCTTACGTGCGGGTTTGGTTGTGGTAAACGTTAATCCACTTTATACCCCGCGTGAATTAGAGCATCAGTTACAAGATAGTGGCGCAACAGCCATTGTTGTGGTTTCAAACTTTGCTTCAACCTTAGAAAAAATTGTATTTAATACTAAAGTGAAGCACGTTATTTTAACAAGAATGGGCGATCAGCTTTCTTTTGGTAAGCGTAATTTGGTCAATTTTGTGGTGAAATATGTTAAAAAGTTAGTGCCAAAATATAAATTACCGAATGCCGTCACTTTCCGTGAAGTATTGAGTATTGGTAAATTTCGCCAATACGTTCGTCCTCAAGTAGATCGTGAAGATCTAGCTTTCTTACAATATACAGGCGGAACGACAGGTGTTGCTAAGGGGGCTATGCTGACACATGGCAATATTATTACTAATATTTTCCAAGCGAAGTGGATTGCAGAGCCATTTATTGGCGATCATGCTAAGCAACGCGTTGCCGTACTGGCTTTACCGCTTTATCATGTTTTTGCCTTAACGGTAAACTGTTTACTTTTCTTAGAGCTTGGCGTGACTGCGCTTTTAATTACTAATCCACGTGATATTGATGGCTTTGTTAAAGAGCTCAAAAAATACCGCTTTGAAGCGATTACAGGGGTAAATACCTTGTTTAATGCGCTGCTTAATAATGAAAATTTCAAAGAAGTGGATTTTTCACGATTAAAACTTTCTGTTGGCGGCGGTATGGCGATCCAACAATCAGTCGCAACGCGTTGGCATGATTTAACTGGCTGTAACATCATCGAAGGTTACGGCATGACAGAATGTTCACCGTTAATTGCCGCTTGTCCGATTAATGTGGTGAAACACAATGGTACAATCGGCGTACCAGTGCCAAATACTGACATTAAAATTATCAAAGATGATGGCTCGGAAGCACAACTTGGTGAAGCCGGAGAGCTTTGGGTTAAAGGTGAACAAGTCATGCGTGGGTATTGGCAACGTCCTGAAGCGACAGCTGAAGTGCTTAAAGATGGTTGGATGGCAACGGGTGATATCGTCATTATGGACGAGAGCTATAGTCTCCGTATTGTTGACCGCAAAAAAGACATGATCTTAGTATCGGGCTTTAACGTTTATCCGAATGAAATTGAAGATGTGGTGATGCTAAATTATAAAGTCGCTGAAGTGGTCGCTATTGGTGTGCCACATGAGGTGTCGGGAGAAACCATCAAAATCTTCGTTGTGAAGAAAGATGATAGCCTCACGCGTGATGAATTACGCCAGCATTGCAGACAACATCTCACAGGTTATAAAGTCCCGAAAGATATTGAGTTTCGCGATGAATTGCCGAAAAGTAATGTAGGCAAAATTTTAAGACGCATACTGCGTGATGAAGAAATAGCAAAACGCGCGCAACATTAATTAAATCAGGGATATGTGTTCATATCCCTGTTTAGTCTGTACCTCTATTTGAAAATACATCCTATTACAATGATAAAAGAATGCCAAAATCAACCGCACTTTACGTTAATTCAAAATAATGAAGAACTGGCTCAGGTTTGCCAGTTAGCTCGTCAGCAAAGTGCGGTCGCTTTAGATACCGAATTTATGCGGGTATCGACCTATTATCCTAAATTAGGATTAATTCAACTTTATGATGGTGAACGTGTTTCATTAATCGATCCTTTATCCATTACTGATTTTTCACCTTTTGTGGAATTATTACGCGATCAGCAGGTGACAAAAATTTTGCATGCTTGTAATGAAGATTTATTGGTTTTCTTACAAGAGTTTGATGCACTTCCACAACCTATGATGGATACGCAAATTATGGCACGTTTTCTAGGTTTTGCTAATTCAGCGGGCCTAGCCAAATTGGTGTTGCATTATTTGGGCGTTGAAATGGATAAAGGGGCAACACGTACAAACTGGCTAAAACGTCCACTTTCACCCGTACAGCTACAATATGCCGCAGGGGATGTATGGTATCTCTTGCCGGTCTATCAAAAAATGCAAATAGAATTAGCGCAATCACCTTGGCTTCAAGCGGTAATTGATGATTGCCAGCTTGCAATTTCGAAAACCAGTAAATTAGACGATCGCGATCCAAATAAAGCTTATTTGGATATTCCGAATGTTTGGAAATTGAATCCGCTCGAATTAGCACGTTTACAGCTATTGGCCAAATGGCGACAAGAAACAGCAATGGCACGAAACTTAGCCCTTTCTTATGTGGTGAAATCGGATAACCTTTGGAAAGTAGCAAAAAATAATCCTCGTAATACATCAGAAATGTTAGCGCTTGGATTATCTGAAAATGAAGTCCGTGTGCGTGGTAAAAAAATGCTTCAATTGTTAGCACAAAGCCGCCGAATTTCCCCTTATGATTATCCTAAACGTTTAGTGCGTATTGTGGATGATCCTCGTTATAAAAAGGCAATTCGATTATTACAAGAAAAAGCTTATGAACTGATCCCAAAAGGATTAACCCTTGATATTCTGGCGAGTAAACGAAATTTAGAAGATCTCATCAAATGGGTTTGGCTAAAAAATGAAGATATGACAAAACTGCCTGATTTACTTTTAGGGTGGAGAAGAGAAATCGGCTTAAAGCTAGTTGAGCACTTAAAATCCGTAGAGTAGCCATAAAAAACAAGCTTAAAAATAACCGCACTTTGAATCATCAAAAGTGCGGTTATTTTCTTTAGTGTTTTACAACGATGGCTTTAATTAAGCTTGAGTTGCTTGGATCGCGGTTAATGCGATGGTGTAGATGATATCATCCACTAATGCACCACGAGATAAGTCATTAACCGGTTTACGCATACCTTGAAGCATTGGGCCTACAGCCACTAAATCAGCAGAACGTTGAACTGCTTTATAGCCGATATTACCTGCGTTGATATCAGGAAATACAAATACGTTTGCTTGGCCTGCTACTTTAGAATTTGGTGCTTTAGACGCCGCCACATCTTTCATCACCGCTGCATCGTATTGTAATGGACCGTCAATTAATAAATCAGGACGTTTTTCTTGTGCAATACGGGTAGCTTCTTTCACTTTCTCTACAGATTGACCAGAACCAGAAGTACCGGTTGAGTAAGAAAGCATTGCCACTTTCGGATTTAAACCAAATGCTTTTGCAGATTCAGCGGATTGAATTGCGATTTCAGCCAGTTGCTCTGCAGTTGGTTCTGGGTTTACTGCACAGTCACCATACACTAATACTTGGTCTGGTAATAACATGAAGAATACAGATGAGATAATTGAGCTACCTGGTGCTGTTTTGATGATTTGCATCGGTGGACGAATGGTATTTGCAGTGGTGTGAACGGCACCAGAGACTAAACCATCTACTTCGCCAGCTTCTAACATCATCGTACCTAATACAACGGTGTCTTCTAATTGTGCACGCGCTTGTTCTTCGGTTAAGCCTTTAGATTTACGTAATTCAACTAAACGAGCAACGTAGTTTTCGCGTACGTCAGCTGGATTGATGATTGTTACGTCAGCACCTAAAGTCACGCCTTGTTCTGCCGCAACTTTTTTTACTGATTCAGGCTCCGCTAATAATACCGATTTTGCGATACCACGTTCAGCACAGATTGCGGCTGCTTTAACAGTACGAGGTTCATCCCCTTCTGGTAATACGATGGTTTTGCCTGCTTTGCGTGCTAAATCAGTTAATTTAAAACGGAATGCTGCTGGAGAAATACGTGCTTCACGAGTAAGTGGTGCAGCGATTGCCGCAGCTAATGCTTGTGCATCTAAGGTTTTAATTTTGCCGGCTTGCGCACCAAATACACCTAAGATATCAGTGTTGTTCACACCGCCAAATTCTGAAGCAACGGCTTCGACTAATGTGCCTTCTTCATTGTTTGCCACTAAGATGATTTGTGCATCTAAGGTTTGTGCAATTGCAAAGTTTAAGCTGTTTGCAAAAGGCGCTTGAGCTGAAGGTTGAACACCTTTAACAACCACTAGATTTGCATTTAATGCTTGGAAATCAGCCACGATTTTTTCTAACAACACGTCTTTTTGATTATTTGCGATTAATGCTTGAGCGGCTTTTACATCTTCTACTGCATTGAATACGACAGCGCCTGTTGTCTTAGCTGCGTCTAATGCTGCTGCTAAATTTGCTTCTGCGCTAGTTGGAATAAGAATAACTGCTTTAGTCATTTTGATATACCTTTTAATGAATGAAAAAACCTGCTGATTTCTCAGCAGGTTTGAAGGAAGTTGATTAGCCCGCTAAACGTGCTGTATCTTGTGCAATTACTAATTCTTCATTGGTTGGAAGAACGATCGCTTTGAATGCAGAGTCATCAGCAGTGATCACGCCTGATTTACCAAAGCGAGCAGCAAGGTTGCGTTCTTTGTCTAATTTGATGCCGAATAATTTTAAGTGGCCTAACGCTAATTCACGAACGTGAGCAGAGTTTTCACCGATACCACCCGTAAATGCGATGGCATCTAAGTGATCATCACCTAAAACGGCCATGTATGCACCGATGTATTTCGCTAAACGGTAGCTGTAAACATCTAATGCACGTTTTGCTTCTGGTTTAGATGCATCGTCGTAGTTATCTTCTGCATAACGGCAGTCACTCGTTACTTCAGTTAAACCTAAAAGACCTGATTTTTTCACTAAAGTCTCTTCGATTTGATCCATTGACATGCCTAAGTTTTTGTATAGGTAGAAAACGATCGCAGGGTCGATGTCACCACAACGTGTACCCATGACTAAACCTTCTAACGGGGTTAAACCCATAGACGTATCGATACATTTACCATGACGAACCACAGAAACAGAACCTCCGTTACCTAAGTGACAGATAATTGCGTTTACTTGGTCTGCTGGTTTGCCTACGTATTCAGCGACTTCGCGAGAAACGAAGTAGTGACTGGTACCGTGTGCACCGTAGCGACGTACGCCGTGTTCTTTGTAAAGTGAGTATGGAAGCGCATATAAGTATGCTTCTTCCGGCATAGTTTGGTGGAATGCTGTATCAAATACGACAACGTTCTTATCTTTTAAGTGTGGGAATGTTTTAAATGCTTCACGGATACCGATTAAGTGAGCAGGGTTGTGAAGTGGTGCAAATTGCGCTGCATCTTCAATACCTTTAACCACTTCATCTGTGACGATAACAGATTGAGTGTATTTCTCACCACCGTGAACAATACGGTGACCAATCGAGGTGATAGAGTTTTTAAGCTCATCAGTCATAATGTTTGATGCGATGAAGTTAAGTGCTTCAGTGTGCGCTGCACCAGCACCTAAATCTGCGCTACCTTTTTCACCGTTAAGTTTCCATTTGATACGAGCTTCAGGAAGATAAAATGCTTCTGCTAAGCCTGATAATTTTTCTTCACCTGTTGCAGGATCAAGGATTGCAAATTTTAATGAAGAACTACCACAGTTAAGGATGAGAACAAGTTTTGACATAGGAACCCTATTTTTGATTGAGGTTAATAAAAATCCATTCAAAAGAATAGACTACAAATCTTGCATAGAATACACCTTTTGGCGTATAAAATAAATTAACTGGAGGGGAAAAATACGATCTTTTATTAGAAAAGTTGAAAATTTCAACAATTTATAGTCAGGGATGACAATTAAACCTAAACTAGAGTATTATAAGTGCGGTTATTTTCAAGGATGTTTTCATGTCATCATTTTTTTCAACCTTAAAACAAGGGCAAATTTATTTGCAAACGTGGCCATTAGAAGCGAAGCTCGGTATGATTTTTCCCGAAAATCGCATTATTAAAGCCACAAAATTTGCACAAAAATTTATGCCTTTTATGGCAGTATTTGCAGTGGTCTGGCAGCAACTTTATTCCAAAGCAGATCTTACTGCATTTTCGCTTGCTATTTTGACCGCACTTTGTGCGTTAGTGATGCCATTGCAAGGCTTATACTGGTTGGGAAAACGTGCAAAATCACCGTTAGAACCGCAAAGTTCTCAGTGGTTTTATGAGATTAGTGAACGTTTAAGAAAACAACATGAAAGTTTGCCAACCGTGCAAGATAAACCGACATATCAGCACTTGGCAGAAGTACTACAAAAGGCACAGCAAAAATTAGACAAAGCATTTTGGCAGGAAATCTAGTCAATGGTTCTAAATTTAATTGACGCAAACGTTTTCCTTTTGTTGTTTTTTATGTAAAATACTGCGGTCGCAATGGCGGCCCTTTTTAATTGAGAGACTATTTAATGATTGATTACATTATCATTGGCATCATCGCATTTTCGATTATCGTGAGTTTATTACGTGGGTTTGTGCGAGAGGTGATGTCCCTTGCAAGTTGGGTCGTTGCATTTATTGTCGCTAGCCAATTTTATCCTTATCTCGCCACTTATCTTACTCAAATCGAATCTGACTACGTGCGTAACGGCACAGCAATCGGCATTTTATTTGTTTTAACCTTAATTGTAGGCGGCATTGTTAATTATGTGATTAGCCAATTAGTGGATAAAACAGGACTTACCGGAACAGATCGTGTTCTTGGGGCGGCATTTGGCTTAATTCGTGGGGCGTTAATCGTTGCTGCGATCTTATTCTTCTTGGATACCTTCACTAACTTTGAACAAACCGATTGGTGGAAAGAATCAAAATTAATTCCTCATTTCGGCTTCATTATTGAATGGTTCTTCCAACAACTACAAGCAAGTTCTAGTTTTTTAAACTCAACTTTTAAACAATAAGGTAGTCAATCAGTATGTGTGGAATTGTCGGTATCGTTAGCCAAAATCCGGTTAATGAATCCATTTATGCAGCATTAACGTTATTACAGCATCGAGGTCAAGATGCGGCGGGGATTGTCACAATCGATGATGAAAACCGCTTTCGTTTGCGTAAGGCTAATGGTCTTGTAAGCGATGTATTCAGACAAGAACATATGTTACGTTTACAAGGTCATGCAGGCCTCGGACATGTACGTTATCCAACCGCCGGCAGTTCAAGTGTATCTGAAGCGCAGCCTTTCTATGTCAACTCACCTTATGGTTTAAGCCTTGTTCACAATGGCAACTTAACCAATTCAGCCGAATTAAAAGATAAATTATTTAAAGAAGCACGTCGTCACATAAATACTAATTCGGATTCAGAACTTCTTCTCAATATTCTTGCAAATCATTTAGATAGAGTGAATAAATACCATCTCGATCCGCAAGACATTTTTGATGCAATTCGTGCAACACACAAAGATATCCGTGGTGCTTATGCATGCTTAGCCATGATTATTGGACATGGCATGGTGGCATTTCGCGATCCGTTTGGTATTCGTCCACTCGTGTTAGGTAAACGAGAAGAAAACGGCTCTGTAGAATATATGTTTGCCTCTGAAAGTGTGGCATTAGACGTCGCAGGTTTTGAATTAGTACGTGATGTTGCGCCAGGCGAAGCGATTTATGTAACCTTTGATGGCCAGCTTTATGCAGAGCAGTGTGCAGAAAGTGCGGTCTTAAATCCGTGTATTTTTGAGTATGTCTATTTTGCTCGTCCTGATTCAACAATAGACGGCGTGTCTGTCTATGCCGCACGTGTTCACATGGGTGAACATTTAGGCAAAAAAATTGCAAAAGAATGGGTTGATGAAGCAGACAATATTGATGTGGTGATTCCAGTACCGGAAACTTCAACAGACATTGCGTTACAGATTGCGAAAATTTTAGGCAAACCTTATCGTCAAGGTTTTGTGAAAAACCGCTATGTTGGCCGTACATTTATTATGCCAGGCCAAGCTCAACGTATTAGTTCAGTTCGTCGTAAGCTCAATACGATTAAAGCAGAATTTAAAGATAAAAATGTGTTATTAGTCGATGATTCCATTGTTCGTGGTACAACATCTGAACAAATCGTGAGTATGGCTCGAGCGGCAGGTGCGAAGAAAATTTACTTTGCATCCGCAGCACCAGAAATTCGCTATCCGAATGTGTACGGTATTGATATGCCTACAAAACAAGAACTTATTGCCTATGGTCGTAATGTTGACGAAATTGCGAAATTGATTGGTGTAGATAAATTAGTTTTCCAAGATCTTGAGGCGTTGACTGAATCAGTACGCCAAGAAAATCCAGCTATTCAAGGCTTTGATTGTTCAGTCTTTACTGGAGAATATATTACGGGCGATATCACACCAGAATACCTTGATAGTATCGCTTCTCAACGTAGTGATTCAGCAAAGAAAAAACGGGAAAAAGATGCAAGCAACCTTGAAATCCATAATGAAGGTTAATCGCGTTTAAGATCGTAAAAAAGCACTAAATTCAATGAAGCGTTTAGTGCTTTTTCTTTTTGATTAAATAAAATATAAAGAAAAATGACCGCACTTGATATATTCAAAGTGCGGTCATTTTTTTATGCGTTTTAGTCTTTATAAAGATCGTTATAAAGCGTACTTTCAAATTGCACAAGTGGTGCTCGTTTTGTCTTACTTTCTAAATCACCGGTTGAATAGCCATTGATAAATTGAACGAAAGCCACTTTTTCACCTCGAGCATTAGTCATAAAACCGGCAAGGTTATATACCCCTTTCAATGAGCCAGTTTTAGCGATGACGTTTTTTACCAGTGGTGGATTAATTAAGCTACCACGCCCACTGATTGTGCCATCCACACCTGCAATTGGGAAAGTTTCCATTAAATGTAATTTATCTTCGTTTTTGGCAATGTATTCCAAGACAGAAAGCATGGTTTTAGGTGCAACCAAATTATGACGCGAAAGACCCGAACCATCGGCTAAGATGCTGTTACCAAATTTAATGCCTTGTTTTTGCAATACGGATTTCACTGCTAATGTGCCTAATTGGAATGAGGCGGGGCGTTTATAGTAGTTGTAGGCTACTGCTCTAAATAAGGCATCGGCAATTTGGTTATCCGATTTTTTCATCATTTTTTTCAATAGCTCAGGCAACGGTTTAGATAAATGCTGGGCGAGTTTTTGTCCTTGCTGTGGTTTTTGAGGTTGTTTTACCTGACCGGTAAATTCAATACCAAGACGTTTTAATTGACGTTGAATAATAGCAGCAGCGTAGGCATCTGGATCTTGCACGGCGAAGCTAAGCCCAAATGGTTTAGTTTGGCGCGCAATACAACCTTTTACTTGATAGCGATTATTGTCGTGAACAACAACGTCTAACTGGCAATAACCGGCCTCTTGCTGATCCACAATATAAACTTGTCCGAAAACTTGAATAGGAAATTGAGCGGGAACGTTAATTTTGACGGTTTCACCCACAGGTTGATTTGCATCCAGTTCTGCATAAAAACAGTTATTATCGATATTTGCAGCAGCAGGAGGGGAGTTAAAGCACATGGTGAGATCGTTCCAAATCCAACCTAATCCACGGTCATGGCTAGCAAATACAGAGGTATCTAAAATAAGATCACCATTAATTTTCTGAATGCCTTGGTTCTTTAAATTGGCTAACAAACTATAAAGTTGTCCACTGGTCAGATCAGGATCGCCAGTAAATTGCACCACAAGATCGCCTTCTAAAACATTATTTTGAATTTTCCCGTTACTTAAAAGTGATGTTTCAAATTGAAAGGCATCACCTAATACTAATTTAGCCGCAACAGCTGTGAACACTTTTTGCGTACTGGCTGGCAACATAAAGGTTGAGCCATTGTAATCTGCGATAATTTGATCTTTATTGAGGTTTTTGGCAATGATACTGGCAGAAGCACCTTCCGGTAAGTATTGAGTGATAGAAGCCACATCAACTTCAGCCATAGAGGAAAAAGAAAAACCGAGTGTGATAAATGCCGCTTTAAGTGCGGTCGAAATAGAAGATTTTTTAGTCATTTTTAGTTCTGTTATGGTTGCTATTTTTCTCAAGACGAATAATAATAAGCTCCGAACTCAATAGAGTAAATCATTTTTTATTTTTCATTGACTGCGGCAAGGTTGCAAGACGTTGTCGTGGTTTTGTTTTTACCAAATTTCAAGGAAAAAGAATGAAACAAATTCCAATGACCGTGCGCGGTGCGGAGCTATTACGCCAAGAATTAGATTTCTTAAAGAATGAGCGTCGCCCTGAAATTATCAAGGCGATTGCTGAAGCACGTGAGCATGGTGACTTAAAAGAAAATGCAGAATATCACGCAGCGCGTGAACAACAAGGTTTTTGCGAAGGGCGTATTCAAGAAATTGAAAGCAAACTTGCAAATTGTCAGGTTATCGATGTCACTAAATTGCCGAATAACGGAAAAGTTATTTTTGGTGCCACCGTTGTATTAGTGAATACCGATACCGATGAAGAAGTCACTTACCAAATTGTGGGCGATGATGAGGCAGATATTAAATCAGGTTTGATTTCTGTGAATTCACCGATTGCTCGCGGCTTGGTGGGTAAAGAGTTGGATGATACCGTGAATATTACCACACCAGGTGGAACGGTTGAGTTCGAGATTATTGAAGTAAATTACATCTAAAAAAACATCCCCTCAAATTGAGGGGATAACAATTATTTACGAGGCAGCTGGATTTTACCTTCCTCGCTTGGTCGATAAAGCACCAAAATATGTCCGATGGTTTGAACGTTAGATGATTTGGTTTCACGAACAATCGCATCAATGATTAATTGTTTGGTTTCGCGATCTGCGCCAGCAATTTTTACTTTGATTAATTCGTGATGATTTAATGCATTATCGATTTCGGCTAATACACCTTCGGTTAAGCCGTTACCGCCAAGCATAACGACAGGGCTAAGGTGATGAGCGAGTCCTTTTAAAAATTGTTTTTGTTTTGTTGATAATATTGTCATAAGGAATCCTTTAAATAGATGAATATGAGTCAAAAAAAGACCGAAAAGAGCGGTCAGAAAAAACGTGGTTTTTCAGCACTTTTTGGTAAGTCTAGCCTTGAATTTGGCAGATTGTACCCAAATATAGACGAAACTACTACAAAAAATAGTACAAAAGAAAGAGATTATGGGAAAGAAAAAACGTTCGGCGAGTTCTTCTCGTTGGCTAAACGAACATTTTAAAGATCCGTTTGTTCAGAAAGCACATAAACAAAAATTACGCTCACGTGCTTACTTTAAGTTAGATGAAATTCAACAAACGGATAAATTGTTTAAACCGGGAATGACAGTGGTGGATCTCGGTGCCGCACCAGGTGGTTGGTCACAGTATGTTGTGAGCCAAATTGGTGGCAAAGGCAGAGTGATTGCTTGTGATATTTTGGATATGAACCCAATTGTCGGCGTGGATTTCTTGCAAGGCGATTTTCGTGACGAAAATGTACTGAATGCATTATTAGAACGAGTTGGCGAAGCAAAAGTTGATGTAGTGATGTCTGATATGGCGCCCAATTTTAGTGGTATGCCATCTGTTGATATTCCTCGTGCAATGTATTTAGTTGAACTGGCTTTAGATATGTGTAAGCAAGTTTTGGCGAAAAAAGGCAGTTTTGTGGTCAAAGTATTCCAAGGAGAAGGTTTTGACGAGTATCTGCGCGAAATTCGTTCACTCTTTAGTGTCGTAAAAGTGCGTAAGCCAGAAGCCTCTCGTGGGCGTTCTCGCGAAGTTTATATTGTAGCAAGCGGTTATAAAGGCGAATAGATAATTGCTTTGATAGCTTTTCATTGTGTCGGGGATGAGATAGTATCTCGTTTAATTTTAATTAACTTAAGAAAGGCAGGTTAAACCTTGAACGATATGGTCAAAAATCTAGTTCTATGGGTTGTGGTAGCAATTGTCATGATGACAGCTTACCAAAGTTTTAATTCCAATGGCGTGAGTGACTCAACAGATTACACAACCTTTGTGTATGATGTGAGTAACAGTCAAGTGAAAGAAGCGCGTTTTGATGCGAATGAAATCACCGTGACCAAAAATGACGGGTCTAAATATATGACCGTTATGCCACCGTTGGAAGATAAAAAGCTCTTAGATGACTTACTAAATAAAAAAGTTAAAATCGAAGGTACGCCTTTTGAAAAACGCGGTTTATTATCACAAATTTTAATTTCGTGGTTCCCAATGTTATTCCTTGTAGGGGTATGGATTTTCTTCATGCGTCAAATGCAAGGTGGCGGTGGCAAGGCCATGAGTTTTGGTAAAAGCCGCGCTAAAATGCTGAACCAAGATCAAATCAAAGTGACTTTTGCGGATGTTGCAGGTTGCGATGAAGCAAAAGAAGAAGTCGGTGAAGTAGTTGATTTCTTGCGTGAACCGAAAAAATTCCAAAACCTTGGCGGTAAAATTCCAAAAGGGATTTTAATGGTAGGTCCTCCAGGTACAGGTAAAACCTTATTAGCAAAAGCTATTGCGGGTGAAGCAAAAGTGCCTTTCTTTACCATTTCAGGTTCTGACTTTGTAGAGATGTTTGTGGGTGTTGGTGCTTCTCGTGTACGTGATATGTTCGAGCAAGCGAAGAAAAATGCACCATGCTTAATCTTTATTGATGAAATTGATGCAGTAGGTCGCCAACGTGGTGCTGGTTTAGGCGGTGGACACGATGAGCGTGAACAAACCCTTAACCAAATGTTAGTTGAAATGGATGGTTTTGGTGGTAACGAAGGCGTAATCGTTATTGCAGCAACGAACCGTCCAGATGTACTTGACCCAGCATTAACGCGTCCAGGACGTTTTGACCGTCAAGTCGTTGTGGGTTTACCGGATGTGAAAGGTCGTGAGCAAATTTTAAAAGTTCACATGCGTAAAGTACCTGTCGCTGATGATGTAGATGCAATGACACTGGCTCGTGGTACACCTGGTTATTCAGGTGCAGATTTAGCGAACTTAGTGAATGAAGCTGCATTATTTGCTGCACGTAGTAATAAACGTACTGTATCGATGCTTGAGTTTGAAAAAGCCAAAGATAAGATCAATATGGGACCTGAGCGTCGTACTATGATCATGACGGATAAACAAAAAGAATCGACAGCGTACCATGAAGCTGGTCACGCGATTGTGGGTTACTTAGTGCCTGAACATGATCCTGTACATAAAGTCACGATTATTCCTCGTGGCCGCGCATTAGGTGTGACTTTCTTCTTGCCTGAGGGCGATCAAATTAGTATCAGCCAAAAACAATTAGAAAGTAAACTTTCAACACTTTATGCGGGACGCTTAGCAGAAGATTTGATTTACGGTGAAGAAAATATTTCTACTGGTGCATCTAACGATATTAAAGTGGCAACCAATATTGCACGTAATATGGTGACCCAATGGGGCTTCTCAGATAAACTCGGTCCAATTCTTTATACCGAAGATGAAGGCGAAGTGTTCTTAGGGCGCTCAATGGCGAAAGCAAAACATATGTCTGACGAAACAGCGCATGCAATTGATGAAGAAGTGCGTGCGATTGTAAATCGTAACTATGCGAGAGCAAGACAGATTTTGATCGACAATATGGATATTCTTCACGCCATGAAAGATGCGTTAGTGAAATATGAAACTATTGAAGAAGAACAAATCAAACAGCTAATGAATCGTGAACCTGTTACCCCGCCATCAGGTTGGGAAGATAACAAAGACACGAAACCAACAGCAAAACCGCAGGAAGAAAAAACTGATAGTGCGGTTAATCATTCAGAAGATTCTGAAGCATAAAATTAAAGCCTTCCTAATTTGGAAGGCTTTTTATTTATTATTTCATTCTTTTCATTACTATATTCCGTTATAATCTAACCTTTCAAATTTGATTTAAAAATTGACCGCACTTTATGAAACTTTATGCTAATAACAAATGTCTAGATTTATCATTCCCTCAAATTATGGGGATTTTGAATTTCACACCTGATTCGTTTTCTGATAGCGGGCAGTTTTTCAGTCTAGACAAGGCATTATTTCAAGTTGAAAAAATGCTCAAAGAAGGTGCAACAATTATTGATATTGGCGGCGAGTCAACTCGACCAATGGCAGAAGAAGTGCCTGAAGCTGAAGAATTGCAGCGGGTGATACCTTTGGTTGAAGCCGTGCAAAAACGTTTTGATTGTTGGATTTCAGTGGATACTTCTAAAGCTGTGGTAATGCAAGAAGCGGCGAAGGTCGGCATGGATTTAATTAATGATATTCGTGCGCTACGTGAACCAGGTGCACTGGAAATAGCAGGACAGTTGAATTTACCAACTTGTATCATGCACATGCAAGGACAGCCGCGCACAATGCAGACTAATCCGCATTATGATGATGTAGTCCAAGATGTTTATCAATTTTTAAACGATAGAACTCAAGCTTGTTTAGCAGCGGGAATCGCTAAAGAAAATATCATTTGGGATATGGGCTTTGGTTTTGGTAAGACTGTACAGCATAATTATAAGCTTTTACAGCAGTTAGCTCACTTTTGTGAAAGTGGATATCCTGTTTTAGCAGGGCTTTCACGTAAATCGATGATTGGTGCCGTATTAGATAAACCCGTAACTGAACGTGTTGTGGGAAGTGTAGCTGGCGCATTAATTGCTGCACAAAATGGTGCGACAATTTTACGCGTACATGATGTGGCTGCAACGGCAGATGCTTTGAAAGTATGGCAAGCAACGCAACAGGCGTAAGAAAGTAACAGATTTTATATGTTGTAGAGTAAATGATTTCTGCAACATCAATTATTCAATTTATTAAGGAATAAATATGGCAAATCGTAAATATTTTGGTACAGATGGCGTACGCGGTAAAGTGGGTACTTATCCAATCACGCCTGATTTTGCATTGAAATTAGGTTGGGCTGCGGGTAAGGTTTTAGCTTCACAAGGTTCTCGCACAGTATTAATCGGAAAAGATACTCGTATTTCAGGTTATATGTTGGAATCTGCTCTTGAAGCAGGTTTGGCTGCCGCTGGCTTAACTGCTGCATTTACCGGCCCAATGCCAACACCTGCCGTGGCGTATTTAACCCGCACGTTCCGTTTAGAAGCGGGTATTGTCATTTCTGCATCACATAACCCTTATTATGATAATGGAATTAAATTCTTCTCTTCACAAGGCACAAAATTACCAGATGATATTGAAGAAGCGATTGAAGCCATGCTTGATCAGCCAATGGATTGTGTGGAGTCTGCTGATTTAGGTAAAGCAAGCCGTATCAGTGATGCCGCAGGACGTTATATTGAATTTTGTAAAAGCACTTTCCCTGCACATCTTGGTTTAGATGGTTATAAAATTGTGGTGGATTGCGCAAATGGTGCGACCTATCATATTGCGCCAAATGTATTACGTGAATTAGGCGCGGAAGTGATTGAAATTGGTACTGATCCAAACGGAATCAATATCAATGAAAAATGTGGTGCAACCGATGTAAAAGCGTTACAGGAAAAAGTGCTTGAAACTAAAGCGGATGTTGGTCTCGCTTATGATGGTGATGGTGACCGTATTATGATGGTGGATCACTTAGGTAATAAAGTAGATGGTGACCAAATCCTTTTCATTATTGCTCGTGAAGCTTTACGTTCAGGTCAATTAAAAGGTGGCGTAGTCGGCACATTAATGAGTAATATGAGCCTAGAAATTGCGTTAAAAATGTTAGGTGTACCTTTTGTGCGTGCTAACGTTGGCGACCGTTATGTGCTAGAAAAAATGGTAGAACATAACTGGACGTTAGGTGGAGAAAACTCTGGCCATATCATTATCGCGGATAAAAACACGACAGGTGATGGTATTATTGCCTCATTAGCCGTATTAAGTGCAATGGTTCAACATCGTTTATCCTTAAACGAGCTTGCAAGTGCGGTGAAATTATTCCCTCAAGTCCTGATTAATGTTCGTTTTGCAGGTGGTACAAATCCGTTAGAAAGTGAAGCAGTAAAAGCCGTAGCCGCTGATGTGGAAAAACGCTTAGAAGGCAAAGGCCGAATTTTACTGCGTAAGTCTGGTACAGAGCCACTGATTCGTGTTATGGTCGAATGTGAAGACGGTGCACTTGCAAAACAATGTGCAGAAGAAATTGCAGAAGCAGTGAAAGCAAATTAATTGAGTGGGGGCTTGCCCCCATTTTTGATCCATAGAATTATCTTTATTATTTTTAGGAAAGCCAATACATGAAAATTTTTATTATGCGTCATGGAGAAGCCGAAGTTATCGCTTCATCCGATGAGGCTCGGCATTTAACCGACTATGGACGCAAACAATCAATACTACAAGGTCAATGGCTTAAAAACCATCTAAATTCAACCGCACTTTCAGTTCAGAAAGTGATTGTCAGTCCTTATGTAAGAGCACAAGAAACGTTTGAGCTTGTAAATTCAGCCTTAGGTAACACGCTTAATGATATTGAAATTTGGAGTGGGATTACACCTTATGGTAATGCTACATTGGTAGCTGATTATCTATCTGTTTTGCAAGAAGAAGGTACTGAAAGTGTTTTACTCGTTTCTCATTTACCTTTAGTAGGCAGTATTGTTTCAGAGCTTTACGGTAAGCGAAATCCAATTAGTTTTTACCCTTCAACGATTGTTCAAATTGAGTGGAATGGTGAAAAAGGCACCATTGAAGCTTTCCATTATCCAAAATAGAATGGCTAAAATACGAAAAACAAAGTTTATATGATTTACTTTTTAAAAGCAGTCAAAAATAAGCAACACCTAAAAATGTGTATTTTTAGGTGTTTTTTTAAAATTTTTTTGATAGACTGAAAATGAGCTATAAATGAATAGCTTAAATTAAGCCATCATAATGACACAAGGAGAGTAGCTATGAACAATAAAATCGAAGATAAAGCAACTGAAGTAAAAGATACGACAGTGAATGCTGCAACACAAGTTAAAGATGCATTATTTGCAGCGGCTAACTATATTAAAGATGCTGTGACACATAAAGCGTCTGAGGCAAAAGAAGTGGTTGAAGACAAAGCTACTGAAGTGAAAGATGTAACTGAAGATAAAGTATCTGAAGTAAGAAAAGCAGTTTCTGAAGCAAAAGAAGCAATCGATGATAAAGCTGCTGAAATGAAAAAAGCAATCGATGACAAATTTTCTGAAGTAAAAAGAGCCGTCGAAGATAAAGCATCAGAAGTGAAAAAAACAGTTTCAGAAGCTACAGATGAAGCGGCAGATAAAGCAGCAGAGCTAAAAGATGCAGCTGAAGACAAAGTTGCTGAAGTGAAAGATGCGGCTGAAGATAAAGCAA
>NZ_KV800989.1:0-225 GCF_001810345.1 Haemophilus sp. HMSC061E01 | reverse complement strand
TTTCAGCTTGTTTCCTGGTTGTTAAAGAACAGAAGATAATAAAGCTATCTTTATTTGGCGTCCCCACGGGGATTCGAACCCCGGTTACCGCCGTGAAAGGGCGATGTCCTAGGCCTCTAGACGATGGGGACAACAAATAAAGATACTCTATCTTACACTTGCTTAACGCACTTTTCTCTCTTCATTTATTTTCTACAATATATCAATCAATCTGTGTGGACACTT